>CBDAFL010000202.1:0-13912 GCA_965195225.1 uncultured Thermoguttaceae bacterium | reverse complement strand
CAGTGTCAACCAAGGATGTTCACAATTGGGTTCGCAAGAACCTTGGCGATACCTTGACCTCCAAACGTCTCGCTACGTATAAAGAATTCCGAGGCGCAACAAAAACAGCCGCAATAACTTAGCGTTTTAATCAGACCAGGGCTAGGGTGAGGGCTGCCGGCGCGAGCGGGTTCCAACTCCAGCACCACCCGTTTTCCGACTCGCCGGACGGCCGCAATGCGTCGGCCCACGACGCGGCGTCGAAAATGGTCGATCCTCGGCGAGATCAGAATGGATCGGAGCCGCGACTTCGGCCGCCGCAGGTCGCGGACGCGGCAACCAACCGCCGCCGCAACGCCACGACACATGGTTTCAACCTCAGGCAGTTCCGGCATGTCGAAAGTTGCTCCGATCAGCCTGGGTTACTCATAATTCGGCGTTCAGCATTTCCCGCGCGTGATAACTCGAACGCACGAACGGGCCGCTGGCCACCTGCTCGAAACCCATTCGCCGGGCCATTTCGCCGAGCCACTCGAACTCCTCCGGCGGCACGTAGCGGACCACCGGCATCTGAGCGAGCGACGGACGAAGGTACTGGCCAAGTGTCAACATCCGGCAACCAGCGTCGAGCAGATCGGCCCAGGTGTCGAGCAATTCGTCGGTCGTTTCGCCCAGGCCGAGCATCATGCCGGTCTTTAGCGCAATCGACGGGTTCGCCCGGCGAATGCGGCGGAACATCTCCAGCGTCCAGCGATAGTCGGGAAAACCTCCTCGCCAGCGGCCGCGCACCGTGGGAAACAATCGCGGGACGGTTTCGGTGTTGTAGTTGTAGACTTCCGGCGCTGCTTCAATCAGCCGATCGACCGCGGCCGCGTTGCCGGCGAAATCCGAGGGGAGTACTTCGATCGTCGGCGTCCCAAGTGGCCGCTGAAGCGGCCACCCCTCGGAATCCGAAACACAGATCGCCCCTCGCCCCTTCCTGATCTCCGCGATGGCCTGGGCGAAATGCTCCGCACCGCCGTCGGGTAGGTCGTCGCGGGTAACGCAGGTGATGACCACGTGCTTCAGCCCGAGCCGGCTGACGGCCTCGGCCACCCGGCGCGGCTCGTCCACGTCGGGCGGCAGCGGATTGCCCTTCTTCACGCCGCAAAACCGGCAGCCGCGAGTGCAAACGTCGCCCAGGATCATAAAGGTGGCCGTCTTCCGCGAGTAACATTCCATCCGGTTCGGACATTTCGCATGGTCGCAGACGGTCTGCAAGCCGAGTTGTCCGATCAGCTTGGCCGTAAAGTGTCCGGCACCGCCTTTCGGCACGTTCCGCTTCAGCCAGCGGGGGAGGGTTTGGGGAGGCGAAGTTGACATGATATGCGATTATCGGCCGGTTCATGCGACAATTCAACCGCCCCCGAGATGAGATTATTGGCTGATGCAACTTGAGTTTACGGGGGGGATGCGGTAAAAAAGAGGTATGTGTTCCGTGGATACGTGGCGTTCGTGCCCTTGGCCGATGCGGAGCATGGGAACCAGTGTTCAGAAGCGAGGAGTGCGCTCACGAGTAAACCATCAAAGAAGAAAAAGGCCGCGGCGGCCGATCCGAACGAGCGGGTGATTACCCACAACCGCAAGGCCCGACACAACTACACCGTGTTCGACACGCTCGAATGCGGTATCATGTTGGTCGGCAGCGAGGTGAAGAGTCTGCGCAATGGGCGGGTATCGTTGGAGGAGTCCTACGCGCGGGTCCGTGACGGCGACGTCTGGCTGATCGGCTGCGACATTGCGGAATACGTCGAGGCGAACCGGTTGAACCACAATCCCCGCCGCCCGCGCAAGCTGCTCCTGCACCGCCGCGAGTTGAAGCGGTTTGCCCAGCGTGCCCACGAAAAGGGTCTGACGCTGGTCCCTTTGCAGATGCACTTCAAGCGTGGTCTGGCCAAGGTTGTCTTGGGCATCTGCCGCGGAAAGCAGCGTCACGACAAGCGGGAGGTAATGAAGAAGGCCCAGGCCACGCGCGACATGCAACGGCAGATGACGCAGCGGAAATAACCCGACAGGGTGGGTTTGGTGCGGTTGTTCGCGGGGGTTGATCTCGATTTTATGCGACTTTCCGAACCAATTTTCAAGCGGCCACGTAGTGTAGCAGTTGGATTGTATAATTAGGGAAAACCCCTCGTTCCCACGCGAAGCATGGGAACCAGAAGAATAATTCATACCAATGCTGTTCCTGAAAGAATTAGTAAAAACCTTCACCCAGCCGGACGGTAGCGTGTTGCCGGTGCTGGATATTCCGGAGTTCCGCGTGGCCGCCGGCGAGCAGATGGTGCTGGTCGGGCGAAGTGGTTGCGGAAAGACGACCCTGCTGCACGTGATCGCCGGGATCGGACGGCCCGACTCGGGTAAGGTGCGGATCGACGACTGGGACATCACCCTGATGCCCGAGGCCGAGTGCGACCGCTTCCGGGCGGATCGGATCGGCTACGTCTTTCAGACGTTCAATCTTCTGGCCGGCTTCACGGCACTGGAGAACGTGCTTCTTTCGATGCGTTTCGCCCACGGTCGGCCGGATCGGGACAGGGCCAAGCACCTGCTGGATCGGGTCGGCATGAGCCACCGCATAACGCATCGGCCCGCGCAGCTTTCGGTGGGCGAGAAGCAGCGGGTGGCCGTTGCCAGGGCGCTGGCCAATAAGCCCCAACTGCTGCTGGCCGACGAGCCGACGGCAAACGTCGACGCCGGCCACCAGCAACAGGTACTCGATCTGATCCATGAAGCTTGTCGGGAGGAAAATATCGCCCTGGTTATGGTAACACACTCCGACGAGGTGGCCAAGCAGTTCCCGCGGGTCGATCAGTTGGACGAGTTCAACCGTTCGGCCGTGGGTTATGTACAAAAGGATTAACACGATCGATAGTTGCGAAGCCGCAAGCGGCTGATCTCTGACCTCTAACCTCTGACCTCTGACCTCTGATTAACAATGAGTCTCTGGAAGGTTGCCTGGCGAAGTATTCAACAACGCTTTTTGGTCTCGGCGCTGACGGTAGTGTCGATGGGCTTGGGCGTGGCGCTGGTGGTGGCCGTGTTGGTGGTCTACGGCGTGGTCTACCAGTCGTTCCACCGCGGCGGCGAGGGATACGACTTGATCGTCGGGGCCAAGGGAGGCCGAGAACAACTCGTCCTGAACACCGTCTTCTACCTCAGTCAGCCGGTGGGCAACATCCCCTACGATTTCTTCGAGGAGTTGACCATCGGCAAGTTCGCCTCCGTCGTGGAAACCGCCGTCCCGGTCTGCATGGGGCACAACTACCAGGGTTTCCGCGTGGTGGGCACCGTGCCCGAGATGTTCGACGAGTTGAAATACCGCGGCAACAAATCATACCAGTTTGCCCAAGGCGAGAACTTCAAGGCGGAGAACCATTTCGACGGCGTTTTGGGAGCCGCGGCCGCCGCCCGGACCAAATTGCAGATCGGCGAGACGTTCAAAGCCGTTCACGGCTCGGGCATCGGCGGCCGCTCCCACAAACAGGATTTCACGGTGGTCGGCATCCTTGCCCCCACCGGTACGCCGGTCGACCGCGCCGTGTTTGTGAACATGTACGGTTTCCACGACATACACCACGCGGAATCGCTGACCTCGGGCGAAGAAAGCGAACATCAAGATGGTCACGAAGGTGACGATCACCACGAGCACTCCGACCAGATCAAGGAAATCACCGCCGCGTTGGTCTGCATTCAGCAGTATCCCCCGGGGCAGACCGACGTGGTTGCCCGGGCGATCAATAGGGGCAAGGTGGCGCAGGCGGTGGTTCCCGTGCGGGTGATCGCCGACCTGTTCGAGAGCGTGGTGGGAAAGCTGCAATGGATTCTGTTGGGAATGGCAGTGCTGACCACCGTCGTAGCGGGCATCGGGATCATGGTCAGCATCTACAACTCGATGAGCGACCGGCGACACGAAATCGCCGTCATGCGCGCCCTGGGCGCCAGTCGGACGACCGTGATGCTCGTCATCATGATGGAGTCGATCCTGTTGGCCATGATGGGCGGGGCGCTCGGTCTGTTGCTCGGACACGGCGCGATCTGGGCCTGCTCGTCGTTGATTGCCGAGTGGACGGGCGTGGCCGTCGGACTGTTGCAGTTCCAGCCGGTCGAGTTGATACTGGTCCCCGGCCTGATTGTGCTGGCGGCGGCGGTCGGTTACTTGCCTGCTCTGGCGGCATACCGCACCGACGTGTCGAAATCTCTGATAACAACGCCGTAATGAGGGGCGAGGGATTCTAAGGATATAAATGTCGTTGTTCCAGGAAACCAGTTCGATTAGCCCGACTCCGCCGCCGGCGCGTTATCGCGCGGTCGACCCGCTGGCGGTAGCTGGCGTCGTGATGGGCGGGCTGTCAATTCTGACGTTCCTCGGTTGGTGGCTGGCGGCGATTCCGCTGGTCGGCATTGGGCTGGGCCTGCGATCGCGGCGGCGGATACTCGATGCCCCGGACGTGTTGACCGGACTGTGGCTGGCGAAACTGGGGATATGGCTCTCGGCCGCGTTGTGGCTGGCCGGCTACGGATGGCTGACGTTCGCCGAGGTTAGTGAAGTTCCTTTCGGCTATCAGCACATCGAATACGAAACGCTCCAGCCCGATCCGGCGCATCCGACCCAACCGATACCACAAGTGGCGCTGGAAATGGATGACAAAAAGATATTTGTTCAAGGCTACATGCAGCCGCGTCGTCAACAGACGCACATCAAGGAGTTCATCCTCTGCCCGTCGAGCGGCCGTTGCAAGTTCTGCACACCCGACCCGAAACCCACCGAGATGATCCGGGTGATACTAGGCGGCGACATGGAGACCAACTATACTACTCATCTGATCGGCGTGGCAGGCCGGTTAAAGGTCGCCCCCGACGATCCCAGCGGGATTCCGTACGCCATCGAGGCGGATATCCTTCGCTAGGGACGGGCATCCGGCTTGTTCGACGTTTCCATTCATCCCATAAGCATACACCCGTGATAACAAAAATCACCGGCCAACTCGCCGCGCTGCGCGACAACACCTTGACGCTCGGGATCGACGCCTTCGAGCATGAGGTTCGAATCCCCGAGTTCACCCGGCGGCAGTTGCAAGGAGAACTGAACCAGACGGTCAGCCTGCACACGATCGAGTACCTCGAAGGCAACCCGATGCAGGGCCGCATGACGCCACGGCTAATCGGTTTCCTCAGCGAAGCGGAACGAGAGTTTTTCGAGTTGTTCTGCGAGGTCGACGGAGTGGGCGTGAAAAAGGCGCTCCGCGCGATGATCCGGCCGGTCAAGGAGGTGGCCACGGCCATCGAGGAGCAAGACGCCAAGACGCTCTCCAGCCTGCCGGGGATCGGCCCGGCAATGGCCGAGCGGATCATCGCCAAGCTGCGCCGCAAGGTGCCCAAGTTCGCCCTGATGGTCGATCGACAGCAGCGCGGGGCGGAAGTCGAGCCGGACGTGATTTCCGAAACCTTCCAGTTACTCCGCGGCCTGGGCCATTCGGAGAGCGACGCCAGGCGGCTGCTTGATGCGGCCCTCGGCTCGAAGAAAAAGTTCAAGGACGTGCAGAGTCTGATCGAGGCAATCTATCAGCAGAGTCAGAAATAGATAGGGAGACAAGGAGACGGCTAGGTGGCGATAGAATCTTTCTCCTTGTCTCCCTCTCTCCTTGTCTCTTCAAATCCCCCTCACTCCGTCTCCTTGCTCAACGTGAACCCCTTGAGGAACCAGCCGTCCTTTTCGCTGGATATCTGCATTCCGGCCGGGCCGAGATAGCGGCGGACGACCTGATACTCGGGCAGTTGGCTGCCGTCGATCTTCTGCGCCCGGGGCGTCCCCTTCTTTCCCTCACCGAATAGGACGTTCAGCATTCGGGCCAGCATGGTCTCGCCCTCGGGCATCTTGTTCTGGCGAATCAGCTCGTAGGTCGGGCGATACTCCTCGTCGGTCCGCGAGAAGAAGCGAAAACACTTCTCTTTCGGCTCGAACTTTTCGATCTCCGCCGTGACCAGTTGATAATCGACGTCGTCCCTGAGCAAGCCCGGCTCCTTCTCCGGAGCGATTATCTTCAATAGAAAGTCGATGTGCGAGGCGACGAACAGGTGCTCCTTGCAGACGGTCACGGCGGCGTTGGGGAGCAAGGGTTTCGGTTTATCCTCCTCGCCCCCCCAGGGATCGTTCTTCTTCGGCGGATGGGCAGGCGCGACGGGAGGGACGCCGCCGAACTCAAACTTCATTTCCGGCGTCTGCGCTTTTTCGCCGACGATCTCCCAAATGACGTGCCCGGCCTTTTCGCGCCGCTTGATCGTGGGGTCGTCCTTCAGCAGTTTTTCGAGGGCCTTCGCCACCGCCTCGGCGTCGGTTACTTCGATGGCGAACAACAGCCGCTCGCTGGTGGTGGTGATCGGCAACCGGTAGTCGGTCAACATGCTCACCCGCTGGCCAAGGTGAACAACCAGATCTTCGCGCAGATCGATTTGCGGCCCGTTGGGGTCCAGCTTGAGACTCTCCTTCGTCTCTTCCCAGATACCCTGCGCGCCCTGGCCGAACAACTCGTTGAACAACGGCCCGAAATGGTCGAAGGCGTTGAGGATGTCGAAGTACAAGGTGGTGTACGTGGCGATGTCGCGCGGCACCCAGTCCTGGGGCGTGAATTCGCTCCGGTTGGGCAAGACCAGCATCTTCATCGACTTCTCGTACGGCTTGGGCGCGTAAACCACCGTGCGGTGGATCAACTCATAACCCTCGGAGGAGAAGTCGGCCAATCCGCCCAGACCTTGAATGGCCCCGATGCCCTGGTTCTGCATTACCTCGAGAATGGTCTTTCCCTTGCGGCGTTGTTTTGCGGGCGTGGCGGCGCGGGCGGCCTCGGCGTATCCCAACGGACTGAGAAACCAACGCATCTGCGGCGCGATCTCGCCATAGTCCACCTCGCAGCGCTCCATCACGATTTGGAACGGCTTCAGATCGGCCAAACTGTCGTCGGTATCCCCCGTCTTCCGGCCCAAAATACCCTTTAGAACCTCCAGATCGTCGGCAACGACCAGCAGGTTGCCCGTCAGACAATAGAACGCCTGCCGGGCCGAGGATTTTTCCGCGACGAGACCGGCGTCGGCTTCCTCCGTGTCGCTCTTCTCGACCGCAGCCGGCTCGTCCGCAACCACGTCTTCGATCAGTATTTCACTGGTGGTTTCGGCCGAATCGTCGTCGCCGGCCGCGGGCTTGTCGTTTGCCGGTCCATCGCCGGCCGACTCGACCGGCGCTGGAGCTTCGCTTACGTCTTCGGCTGAGTCTTCCTCGGCCGAATCTTCCTCGGCCGAATCTTCCTCGGCTAAGTCGCCATCGACCGGCGCTTGGTCTGCGTCGTCAAGCAAATTGCTTTTTTTCGCCTCTTTTTCCTCTTCCGGCTCGGGCAGATCGAACTGGATCACCACGTCCGGGCAACCCTCGATCTTCAACTCGCTCCGCTTGGCCCCTCGTTTCAACTGGTTTTTGGTGACCTTTTCGAGCAGTTCTTGTGCCTGGGGCAGCTTGCCGGTGACGTCCATGACGATAGCCAGGGCGGCTTTCCCCACCCCTGGGGCAATCAGACCGATCCCCACGTCTCCACCCGGTACTCCCTCCATGTCCCTCAGCGTAAGCCCCAGCCGCTCGTGGACACTCGACCATCGGTCCTCGAACTGACGCCGCACGTCCTTGGTGAACGGTTCCATCACCGGATCGGCCATCAAATGACCGAGTTGGGTCTTATTCCAGTGTTCATTCAACTTTTCGACGCTGGAGACGGCGAAAAAACCCTGCGTGGTATTGGGCAGCAGCCTCTCGCTGGGGCGGATTTCCTCGGCAAACAGCCCGCCCACGCCCACACACAGCAACACACATCCAATCCAACAACAAGCGAAGGTCCAAAAACGGGACACAGTGCGGCTCCTTGTGTTCTTATCAGTAACTGAGTGCGCGGCTACACAATCTCCCTAATCGGAAAAGTCGGGCGCGAACATCAGAGTTTAGTCGCAGTGGCCAATTTTCGCTAGTGCGGTTGAGAACACTGGTAAGATAGGGCTGGCCAGTTAAGAAACAAACCGACGAAAGCCGCGCCAAGGACCGGCCATTACCCCAGGCAACCCATTCCGCCTCGTCTGTTGACTCGGAACGTGTTTTGGAATTGAAATATCAAATATCCGTATTCAGTCCCGGGTGAATACACCTTGTTGTTACACACAAATAGCCGCTACCTCGACCCGAAGGAACGAACAATCGCACAACCATTTGTGTGCAACAACAAGGGCGGAGCCTCAGGAAGGTCGTTATTCACTCACAAATTCCGGCGAAGACCCATAATTCCGGGAGTCGATAAACTTCGTGCCCACCACGTTCCGATGGGAACGGAACCGCAAGTTGGTGAACCGGCGTGCGGGATTTTTTGGCAAGGCTCGAAGAATGGGGTATTTATTATATGTAGCAAGATGGGGTTCCGAGAGGACGAAGTGACGGTTGCACGGATTCTGACTGTTGCGTCGGGGTTAGATCGGCAATAATCAATCCGCGCCGAAACGGCAAAAGGGATGGCACTTATTCTGCCACCCCGGCAAAGGAAGCTGATAATGGACATTTTGTTTGCCAGCAGCGAGGCGGTGCCATTTTCCAAGACGGGCGGATTGGCCGACGTCTGCGGCGCGCTGCCGGTTGAGTTGGCCCGGCTGGGGCACCACCCGACGGTGATCCTGCCCGCCTACCGCCAGACCCGCTATTGCGGACAGCCGATCGAGCCGCTGGGTATCGACTTCATCGTTCCGGTCGGCAGCAAGATGGTCTCCGGCCACCTGTTGCGCAGCGTCATGCCCGGCACGGAGGTACCAGTTTACCTGGTCGAGCAGGACCATTATTTCGACCGGGACGGGCTTTACGGGGCCGACGGCAAGGACTACGTGGACAACTGCGAGCGGTTCGTCTTTTTCAGCCGGGCGGTGCTGGAGGCGATCCGGCTGCTGGACCTGAAAGTGGACGTGTTGCACGCCAACGATTGGCAAACCGGACTGACGCTCGCCTACTTGAAGATCGAGTATTGCAAGCTGGCCCGCTACCAGCGGATCGCCAGCCTGTTGACCGTCCACAACATGGCCTATCAAGGCCAGTTCTGGCACTGGGACATGCTGTTGACCGGCTTGGACTGGAAGTATTTCAACTGGCGTCAGATGGAGTTTCACGGCCACCTGAACTTGTTGAAGACCGGCATGGTCTTCGCCGACTCGATCAACACGGTCAGCCCCCGTTATGCGCAAGAGGTGCAAAGCAGCCCTCAGGGTTGCGGATTGGAGGGCATGTTGCAGCACCGCCGCGCCACCCTGTCCGGGATACTCAACGGCATCGACATGCAGGAGTGGGATCCACAGAGCGATCCGCACCTGGCGGCGAACTACAACGCGGACACGGTGGATCAGGCCAAGCCGATCTGCAAGGCCGCGCTGCAAAAGGAACTGGGATTGCCGCGGGAATCTTCCGCGC
The DNA here is from genome assembly GCA_965195225.1 of uncultured Thermoguttaceae bacterium. Taxonomy (GTDB): domain Bacteria; phylum Planctomycetota; class Planctomycetia; order Pirellulales; family Thermoguttaceae; genus JAHIKV01. The sequence goes on along the minus strand of CBDAFL010000202.1, from coordinate 4,416 downwards.
CGCTGGTGGGAATCGTCGGACGGCTGGCCGACCAAAAGGGGTTCGATCTGGTCATCGACGTGATGCAGCGCTGGGTGCAGACGAGCGACGTGCAGTGGGCCGTTTTGGGCACCGGCGAGCCGAAATATCACAAGGCCCTGAAGAAGCTGGCCGAGCGGTTCCCGAAAAAGGTGGCCGTGCGGTTGGAGTTTTCCGCTCCCTTGGCCCATCGCATCGAGGCCGGCGCCGACGTGTTCCTGATGCCGAGCCACTTCGAGCCTTGCGGGCTGAACCAGCTTTACAGCCTGCGCTACGGGACCGTACCGGTGGTCCGCGCCACCGGCGGGCTGGCCGATACAATCGTCGGCTACGATCCGCAGTTACCCAACGCGGCCGCCAACGGTTTCGCGTTTCAGGAATACAGTGCGTCGGCGCTCGACGAGGCGTTGCGCCAGGCCTGCGACGCCTATCGTCGGCCGGAAGTTTGGCAACAGTTGATCGCCGTCGGCATGCGTCAAGACTGGTCGTGGACCCGTAGCGCCAAGGAGTACGTGGAGTTGTATCGGAAGACGATGGAACGAGGGGGTGCATTGAAAACTGAAGCCCTTGCGTCCACGTAGCAAATTCGATTAATAACTCTCAGATATCTCCCCCCCGATCAAGGCACTTACTTGTCTGTGCCGATAACGATAGAATGAGGGCGCTGGATTACATTGGGGTTCTGGCATGGCAGACAAACCAGATTGGTTGAAATTGCAGGTTGGCAGTCCCGGGAGGCCCGTGGATGCGGATGCTTTCGTGCATATTTTCCAGGATACCCTTGCCGCACTCAAGGCAATCGACCGATGCTTTTCGACCCACGGCACTGAGACGTTTCTGTGGGAAGTGGTCGAGGCCGGCTCGAATAGTCCGATTTACGCCACCATTCGCGGCCGGGATGTAACGTCGCATAATGGAAGGCATAGCCACAGGGTTGCGGATGCGTTCGTCAAAGGGCTCGATAAGCTAAACCGCGACAAAACTTGTCCGGCAGGTTTTGGAAGAGACAGTCTTAGAAATGTGGAGAAAATCGTTTCCGAGGCCAAGTTGCATCGCTTGAAGCCCGTTTATTCGACTTCAAAGTTGGAAGTGCGAATCACCAAAGCAATGGCTGTGAACGCAAATCGAGCGCGAAGGACGTTGGAAATGTGCAAATCGCGTTTGGTCGAATATGGAACGATCGAGGGAAGGCTGCGAGAACTCAGCGAATCGCATTCCCGCGACAAACTTGGGGTGCTCGACAAACTTACCGGCGAAGTGACGCACTGCTATCTCCGAAATGAAGAGTTGGAGCCGATGGTTTTGAAGGGCTGGAAGCATCGCGTGGCGGTTACGGGCGACATTACCATAGACAGGCAATCCGGTTTGCCTATCAAAGTCATGGTTGATGAGATAAGGATTCTTCGAGATCGTGGCGAGTTGCCACAAATCGAGGATATGCACGACATCGACATTACAAACGGCGTGGAGCCTGCCGAGTATATCAGGAGGCTCCGCGATGCCGAATAAACCGACATTGCTCTACTGGGATGCTTGTGTGTTTATATCGGCTATTCAGCAAACGGCCGGGTGTTCCCCGGTTATCGAGGCCATTCTCGATCTCGCCAAGGCGGAAAAAGTTTTTGTTGTTACTTCCGCTCTGACTATTGCCGAGGTCGTCAAGGAGTCCCGCGACAATGCTGATTCAAATCGGTCGGCAACTGATGCCGTTAGGATACGGGAATTCTTTGAAAACGATTTTGTGACAATCCGGAATGTTGATCGACTTATAGCTGAACAGGCCGGCGACATCGTACGTCAGCACAATATCAAGCCACCCGACGCCATCCATGCGGCAACGGCATTAAGCTCAAAATGCGGTTGTTTGCACACGTACGACAAGAAGCTGCTTCGATTTGACGGACAAATAGGCTGGCCGGCCTTATCTATCAAGCCGCCAAGCCACCCGGATGGGAAATCTTGTCCGACGTTGTTTTAAAATTCTCATTCCGAGGGTGAAGGACCACCATGCACGAAGTCGCGTTAGCTTTTCTCTGGCACCAGCATCAGCCGTATTACCCAGACGACATCGCCGGCGAAAATCCCATGCCTTGGGTCCGTCTGCACGGAACCAAGGACTATTGGGGAATGGCGATGCTGTTGAAGGAGGTACCCGAGCTGCACGCCACGATCAATCTGGTACCCAGCCTGTTGCAGCAGTTGTCGGCGTACACCGACCGGGGGCAGGAAGATACGCACCTGCGAGTCTCGCGGCTGCCGGCCGACGGATTGAGCGTGGAAGACTCGCACTACCTGTTGGACAACTTCTTCATGGTCCACCCGGACCAGATGATCCGTCCTTTCCCTCGCTATTACGAGTTGTACAAGAAGCGCGGGCTGTCGATCGACTCGGCCGAGAGGTCGCGGAAGCGGTTCAGCAAGCGGGACATCATCGACCTGCAATGCTGGTCGAATCTGGTATGGATCCATCCGCTGGCCTTCGAGCAAGACGCCGCGTTGGCCGAGTTCCGCAAAAAGGGACGCGGCTGGACGGAGAAGGAGAAGCAGTGGCTGCTGGATCGGCAGATGGAACTGCTTCGCGAGATCGTGCCGTTGCACCGGGAACTGATGGAGCGGGGTCAGGTGGAACTGACCACCACGCCGTTTTATCACCCCATCCTGCCGCTGTTGTACGACAAGCGGCTGGCGCGTCGGGCGATGCCAGACGCCGCCTTGCCGACGCACCTGGAAGGTTACGCCGAGGACGCAAGGGAGCAAGTCCGCCGAGCGGTCGAATATCACGAAAAACTGTTCGGACAAAAACCGCGGGGGATGTGGCCCTCGGAAGGCTCGGTCTGCCAGGGGATCATTCCCATGATCGCCGAGGCCGGTATTCAATGGATCGGCACGGACGAGGAGATACTGTCCTGCTCGACCGACGGCTGGGTCTCGCGCGACGGGGAGGGGCATCTCCGCAATCCGGAAATGCTTTACCGCCCCTGGCGGGTAGAGGAGCAGGGGCAATCGTTGCAGATCGTCTTCCGCGACCACGCCATGAGCGACCAAATCGGTTTCCACTATCAGCGCTACGCGCCCGAGCAAGCGGTCGATGATTTTATCGGCAAGCTGGAGGCCATCGGCAGCGCGACCGGCGGCAACGCCGGCCATCGGCCGACGCTGGTCAGCATGATCCTTGACGGCGAGAACTGCTGGGAATACTACCCCAACGCCGGGGTCGATTTCCTCCGTGGCGTTTATCGCCGCGTTGTGCGGCATCCGAAGATAAAACCGATGCGGATCAGCGATTATTTGGACCAATACCCCGCCACCGACAAACTCGGCCACCTCTTCCCCGGCAGTTGGGTCCAACACAACTTCGGCATCTGGATCGGACATTCCGAGTGCAATCGCGCCTGGGACTCGCTGCACGAGACCCGGCAGCATCTGGCCGCCGTGACGGCGCAAAAATCGAAACCGGCCGAACAGATCGCCCAGGCGTGGGAGGAACTCTACATCGCCGAGGGGAGCGATTGGTTCTGGTGGTTCGGCGACAGCCACCAGAGCGCCCAAGACGGGCTGTTCGACCGGCTCTTCCGCAAGCACTTGCAAAACGTCTACCTGGCGCTGGGCGAACAACCGCCAACCGAGTTGACGCGCCCCATCGGCCAAGGAGCAGGTCGCTCGCAAGTTTATTCCGAACCGACGGGATTGTTGAGGGTCAAGGTGGACGGGCATCGCAGCTTCTTCGAGTGGATCAACGCCGGTCGTTACAAATGCGGCGGCTCGCGCGGGGCGATGACGATGGTCTCCGCCGGGCACGTGTCCGACTTGTTCTTCGGCTTCGACCTGGAGCGGCTGCTGCTGCGGTTGGATGCCCAGGGCGGTCCGGTCCGCGAGCAATTCGCCGACGTCGACGCGCTGCGGTTGGTGTTCACACAGCCCGAGGGATTCGAGTTGCTCCTCTCGCATCCCAGCCGCAAGGAGCCAAAGGCGCAACTGTGGCGCGACGGTTCGCCGGTGCCCGGCGCCAAGGCGTCCGCCGCGGCCGACAAACTCCTGGAAATTGCCGTTCCCTTCCGGAGTCTTGGCCGAAAGACCGATCAACCGGTACACTTTTACGTCGAGTTGCTTAAGGACGAGCAGCCGGTGGAGCGAGTGCCGTACGAAGGGGCGATCGAAACCGCAATCCCCTCACCCGATTACGAACTGATTATGTGGCAAGTGTGAAAGAAAAGGATGAAGGATGAATTTCTGATGCGACCATCGGTCGACAATTCATCATTCCCCCGAGTCCCGAACCCCGAGTCCCGAACCCCGATCTACTTCTTATGCCTGACCTTCGCAAAGACCCGATCGTAGGCCGCTGGGTGATAATCGCCGAGGCGCGAGCAAAACGGCCGCCCGACTTCGATTCGACCC
>CBDAFL010000201.1:0-2218 GCA_965195225.1 uncultured Thermoguttaceae bacterium | reverse complement strand
ACCAAGGATGTTCACAATTGGGTTCGCAAGAACCTTGGCGATACCTTGACCTCCAAACGTCTCGCTACGTATAAAGAATTCCGAGGCGCAACAAAAACAGCCGCAATAACTTAGCGTTTTAATCAGACCACCCCCGGCCCCGCTACAGCATGCACTGGCTGTTGTGGTGCGTTTCACGCACCCTACCAAACTAGTGTTCCCACGCAGAGCGTGGGAACAAGTTCACTATTCACCACCCACTGTTTCCTGGTAAAACACATTGAGCACTCCGGCGGCGATTTCGGCGTGGGCGCTTTCCAAAAGGATGTCGAACTTCTCGTGCAATTCCCGCTTGCGGTTCATGTGGCGAACGGCGGCCAATATCCCTTTGACGGTCAACGTGTCTCCCTCGCCGGCCCGGCTGTGAAGCTCGTCGAAATCGGCCTCGGTCCAATTGTGGAACAACTCCCGGTGTTCTTCAACCACTTTGGCCACGACGGGATTCGTGCGGCGGTCGAAACGGCGGTAGAGCAGTTTGGCGGGATCGACGAAGAACTCGTCGACCTTCACCCCCAGCCCCTTGGAGAGGCGGTGCAGTGTTCGCGCGTGCGGCTTGTGTCCGCCGCGGATAATTCCTCGAACCGTCCGCGCGTTTAGGCCCGTTTGTTCGACCACTTGGCGCTGCGAAAGCCCGGCGGCGGCCATCAGACGCAACAGATTTTCCCGGGCATACGACGTCATCGGCGGCAGCCCTCAATGTTAATATGTACTTATGTATACTGCAAGCAGTGTGCGTTGTCAAGCTAAAACGATGGAACCTAATGGCGCAAAAGCAGATATGCAAAGGGGGATGGCAATGTCCGGTACAATGTACCCCGAGAAAACACGGTGTCGGGCGTGGATAGCCCGGTATAATGGAGAACCTTTATCCGGATTACGGGGGGGTTGGCCGGGCGGCACGGCGGTACGTCGAAGCCTTCAATCGCGCGGCGCTTGCCGGTTCGCACAAGGTTTGGGCGGTCGCACTGTCGGTGAGGGTTCGGTACGAAGGCGACCCTCGGCCGGGCGACGCAATTGCTAAAAGCGCATAAAAAAACCCGCCATCGGCCTGTCAGACATCGGCCAGTGACGGGCTTCCACCGCGGGAATCAGTCTGACGCCTCATGCGGTGTCCCCGTCAGAGCGCCGGCGACGAGGCAGTCGCACCCCAGCACGCCCTGACTAATGAATAATAGGTCGAATATTGGGTAAGTCAAGCTGGAATAGGGCGGATGAAGGTTCAAGGTCAAAGGTTCAAGGTTCAATGACCTTTGACCTTGTACCTTTGACCTTGAACCTTTGACCTTGAACCTTTGACCTTGTACCTTCTTCAGCCTTCGCCTTCCACCCAGGGGCTTGGCCAATCGCCCCAGTGTTCGAGATAGCCACGATAGGCGGGCGAACTTTCGGCCTTGCTCTCCAACCATTGTTTCGTCTCGGCAATCAATTGCTGCTCGGTGTCCAAGGCGAGTTGGCCCAGCAGCACGCGAGTACGGAGAAAAACGAAGTACGTGTCCAGCACGTCGCAGCGGCAGTAATCGTTGATCTCCGCCAGCCGGCCGGCGTCGTACATGTCTTGGACCATGTCGCCTTCAATGCTCATTTTTCCCGGCTTGCCGAGGATGTTCGCCGCCAGGTTCAGCCCGCCGGTGAAGCGCGTCGCGCCGAAGTTGGTCATCAGGTCGTAGAGATCGACGTGTGCCGTGGTGTTGTAACGATAGCGGGGCTGATCGAACGAGCGGCTTTTCTCCTGGAACCAGCCGGGCACGCTCACCCCGTAGCGGAACGCCGCCAGTTCCAGCAGCGGCAGGTCGAAACCGCGGCCGTTGAAACTGACCAGCGTCGGCCGGTGATACTTCTCCCAGCCGCGCCAGAAGTTTTCGGTTATCACGTGCGGCCGATACCGAGGCTCGTCCAGCACGACCACGTCTTCCAGCCGAAAATCAGCCGTCACCTTTCCCGCCACCACCGAGATCGGCAGTTGGAAAGTGTAGGGGATGAAGTCGCTCTGATATTTCTCCATCAGTTCGTCGCGGTAGCGGCGGACCGCGTCGGCCGGTTCGAGCGACTCGCCGGAATAGCGGAGCTTGGCCACCAACGGGGCGTCGGCCACGCTTTCAACGTCAAACACCAGATATCGGATTGAATTGGACATGATGGATGAGGGGCAAAAGGAGGTTTAATGGGTGGCACGTCCCTG
>CBDAFL010000200.1:0-1647 GCA_965195225.1 uncultured Thermoguttaceae bacterium | reverse complement strand
GTGTTTTGCCTCAGTTGGACATTGAGTGGATTTGGTGAGCTAGAGTTTGGCTCACCCCAAGGAGTTCACGATGTCCAAACGCAAGCAATTTACGCCCGAGCAGAAGGTGGCGATGGTTCGCCGGCACTTGGTCGAGAACGTGCCGGTCTCGGACCTGTGCGATGAGTTGGGAATCCATGCCACGCAGTACTACAACTGGCAAAAGCAACTCTTCGAGAATGGCGAGGGCGCCTTTGCGCGGCGGCCTAACAAGTCGAACGTGCAAAGGCAACAAAACGCCTGCGAAAAGAAAATTGGGCAGCTTCAGAACAAGCTGCAAAACCGCAACGAAGTCATCGCCGAGTTGATGGAGGAGAACGTCAAAGCAAAAAAAGCCAATGGGGAACTCTAAACGGAGTTTGGGTTCCCCACGACGTTCGCGACCGCGTCGTCGATTATGTGCGCTACTGGAAAGATCGGACCCAGATCGCGGCCTGGCGGATCCTCCGTTGGATCGGCGTGCCCGAAGGAACCTTCTACAACTGGAAACAGCGGTATGGCAAGGTGAACGAGCACAACGGCTGGATTCCACGCGACCATTGGCTCGAAGACTGGGAAAAACGGGCGATTCTCGACTTCTACTGGGAACACCCGCTCGACGGCTACCGGCGATTGACCTACAAGATGCTCGATGCAAACGTCGTGGCGGTGAGCGCGTCGAGCGTTTACCGGGTACTGAAGGCTGCGGGCGTGCTGGCCCGGCACAACATCAAGCCATCGCGCAAGGGCAAGGGTTTTCATCACCCAAGCCGGCCGCATCGCCATTGGCATATCGACATCGCCTACCTCAACCTGGGTGGCACGTTTTACTACCTGTGCAGCATTTTGGACGGATACAGCCGGTTCATCGTGCACTGGGAAATCCGCGAGCAGATGACCGAACAAGACGTCGAGACGATTCTGCAACGCGCCCGCGAGAAGTTCCCCGGCGAGACGCCGCGGATTATCAGCGACAACGGTCCGCAGTTCGTCGCCAGGGATTTCAAGGCGTTCATCCGCATCTGCGGCATGACTCACGTGAGAACTTCACCCTACTATCCGCAATCCAACGGAAAGCTCGAAAGGTATCACCGGACGATTAAAGGCGAGTGCATCCGGCCGGGGACGCCGCTTTGCCTGGAAGACGCCAGACGGCTGGTCGCCAAGTACGTGGATCAGTACAACAACCAACGCTTGCACAGCGCCTTGGGCTACGTCACGCCGCTCGACAAGCTGTTCGGCCGCGAGGAGGCGATCTTCGCCGAACGCGACCGGAAGCTGCAAGAAGCGCGCGAGGAACGGGCTCGCAATCGAAAACGCCAAAACGAAGACGACTCATGCCCCTCGCAAGCCGCTGGATGCTATACTGAAGACGCCTGGGCGGAGGATAGGGCTACGGTGGAGACCGACCCGAGCGCCGTCCCAGGGCCAGAAGCGAAGTCCGGGGCGGCCGCCATCGGCTTTCAGGAATCGATCGCGCCGCCCCGCTTCCTATCCACTACCTCTTCGTTTTTGGCCCAATGCGATAAACTCAATTAAGAAAATACTGCCTTTAGTCCACTTACCCCCACCACTTCAACTAGCCAACTCAAGCTCGTCGAAACTCAATGTCAGGCTGAACCAGTACAA
>CBDAFL010000199.1:0-2426 GCA_965195225.1 uncultured Thermoguttaceae bacterium | reverse complement strand
AACCGACATTCCCCAGATGAACTCTGGAACGGCGTAGACGGTAGCAGACGGCAGAGTTCCCCGGAAGCCACAGGCGGGCTGTGCAGTGCCCCCAGCGTTTCCGTCGTGCCCGGCGTCCCAAACGACGTTCGCTCCGCCGATTTGGCCCTTTTTCCCGTCATTCAGACACACTCCCTCCGTGGTGATGACGCATCCGACCGTGCCAGTCCTACGCTGGGGCCGGTCTTGGTCGCAGTCCGTCGATCAGCCGCAAGATTTCCTGGAACAATTCCCTCGGCACCGCGACCTCGGCCATCTGGAAGATGACGTAGCGGCCATGGCGCACGACCTTGGCGCCGATCTTGACGAGCTTCTCCCGCAGGCTCGTCAGCGACCACTGCTTGACCGCCTCCGGCAGAGCCAGCGTCCGCATGAAGTTGGCGAGATTGTAGGCCAGCGCATGCAACTGAAGCCGGACAGCGTTGGCGGCGAACGAGCAGCATGACAGCCGCGTCCACTTGATCGCATTCTTGCCTTCCTTGATCCACTGCTCCGCTGTGCCGCGCTGATTGTAGAAGGCGACGACCCGCTCCGCCGGGCGTGACAGGTTGGTAACGATGAAGCCGACGCGGGGATAAAGCTCGCCGGAGTGCCACTCGACCTTCGCCACCACGCGGCGCGCTGCCTTCCAGCTTTGTGCCTGATAGCTGAAGTTGGCGTAGTAACGGCGCACATGGTTCGGGGGACGCCCGACCGGGCGTTTGAGCAGGTAGCCGATCCTCTGTTGAAGAATCTGATTGGCAGGAAGCCTGATCGCATACTTGAACCCTTCGGCCTCCAGGAACTCGTAGACCTCAGGATTCGCAAAGGCGGCATCGGCGCGGAAGTAGCGGCGTTTGAACTTGCCCCGATAGCGGGCCACGACCGGCTCCAGCAAGTCCTGCCAGCCGTCAGCACTATGGACGTTGCCCGGACGCAACGCGCAGCGTTCCAGATCGCCGAACTGATTGAACACGAACAGCGGATGATAGCAGGTGCAGGCGAAGTGGCCGTTGTAGGAGGTGCCTTCCTGGTCGCCGTAGGTCGGGCTCACGCTGGAGTCCATGTCGAGCACGATGCCTCTCGGCGGACGGCGGCTGTGCACCCGGTCGATCCAATGACAGGAGAGATCGGCAAGCGCGACAAGGTTCTCATCACTCGCGAGCCACTCCGTCTCGAACCGGCCCATCTGGCTGGTGGAGGCTGCCTGCTTCGTTGCAGCACGACCGCCAACGATCCAGCGCATCGCTGGATCACGCCCGAGCCGGTCGGCGTCATTCACGTCCTCGTACCCGGCAAGACGTCCGAACACGGATTGCCGTAGCATCCCGATCAGAGCATGCCGGCCGTTCTTGCCTGTCCGCGTGTCGGCCAGGTGCTGACCCGCGATCTCTATCAGTCCGAGGGCATCGTCCAGCTCGCGATAGGCCAACAATCCTGCATCGGAGGTGACGCTGGAGCCGTGGAACTCCAGCTTCAGTCGGCGGTCGAAATTGAGCCGAGGGGCGTCCGATTCCGATTCACCCGTTGGGTGCGCCATGTTTGCCCCCGATCAAATGATATAAGGTACTGACTCTTATATCTGAATCGGCGTGACCGCGCCGCAGTTCAGTGGTTCATCCGGGGAATGCGGGCCTAAATTATCCACTCGAACCAATGATCCCGGTTGCCCATCCTACGCGCGAGGACCTGATCTTATTGGAACAATAATCAGGTCAACTGTCAGTCAAGGGTGCGCGCTGATGGCCATTTAGGACCCGCGTTGCATCGGCACGTGGCTGGCCAGAAGGCGAAACATGTCGATACAGCGTAGATCGGGTGATGCCCAACTCTCGACAAAGCGAGCCGACATTGGTTTCGGGCTTGCCCATAGCAGCCATGGCAAGCCGCAGCTTGGCTGGGGTCATCTTAGGTCTGCGGCCTCCCTTGCGTCCTCGAGCGCGTGCTGAAGCAAGCCCTGCGCGAGTGCGTTCGGAGATGAGGTCGCGCTCAAACTCGGCGAGTGACGCAAAGATGCCAAACACGAGCTTGCCCGCAGGCGTGGTAGTGTCGATAGCTGCACCCTGCCCAGTCAGAACTCTCAGCCCGACACCTCGACTTGTGAGGTCGTGGACAGTGTTGACAAGGTGCCGAAGGCTGCGGCCCAGGCGATCCAGCTTCCAGACAACGAGTGTATCGCCTTCTCTGAGCGCTTGCAGGCATGCAGTTAGTCCAGGCCGGTCGTCCTTCTTGCCCGACGCAGTGTCGCTATAGAGGTGACGCTCGCTGACGCCAGAGGAGAGCAGGGCGTCCTTCTGTAGGTCGAGCACCTGAGAGGGCATTGTCAGAGTAAACTGGCTTGAGCCTCCTGGCGAGGATCCGTAGCCTCCGGCGATGCGCAATCCCTTCCGTTATTTCAACAGCTCGCC
>CBDAFL010000198.1:0-2980 GCA_965195225.1 uncultured Thermoguttaceae bacterium | reverse complement strand
TTGCCGGCCTCCAGGAGGTGTTGATAGTGCTTGCGAATCTTAGGGTTGAAACGGGTGGCGGAAAGCGTTGCCATGTAGAGATTGGCGCGCACCTCGGGACGCCCGCCCCAAATGGCCCGCCGTCCGCGAAGTTTTCCGCTGTCGCGATTCAGCGGCGCGACGCCGACCAGGGCCGCGATCTGCTGCCGCGAACATTGTCCCAACTCGGGGAGTTGGATCAACAGAGTGCGGCTGACCTGTGGACCGATCCCCGGAACGCTCCGTATCAACTCGGCTTTCTCCTGCCACGCGGAAGAACACCGGATGGTTTGATCCAGATCGTCTTCAATCTGTTGCAGTTGCTTGCGAAGCAGCTTCAGCACGGATCCGATGCTCCGTCGCACGGCCGGATTTGTGGCGTGTTCCAAGCGGTTCGACTCGGTCGTGACCATCTGGACCAGTTGGCGACGGCGAGCCAATTTTTCCCGCATTTGCCGTGTTTCCGCGTCGGGCAACGGACGTTGCGGCGGCTGAATCGCCAGGCCAAAATCGGCCAGCACCGCCGCGTCGAGCCGATCTGTCTTGGCCAGGCGGCCTTGGGCTCTGGCGAAGTCGCGGACTTGTCGTGGATTCATCACGACGACCGGCATACCCGCCACCATCAATTCGGCCACCATTGCTTGTTCATAGCCTCCGGTGGCTTCGATGACAATTACCCGAATCTCCACTGCGGCCAACCGCTCAACGATTGCGGCATGGCCCGCCGGAGTGTTGGGAAGACGAAACGGTCCTCGGTTTGGGGCAAAGTCCATGTCGAGGTTTTCCTTGGACACGTCAATTCCCACCGAGACGGCATGTTGGGATTTAAGCACGAGAGTACCCTTCCTTGCAAATGCGGGCTTGCTGAACGCAGCGGCCCAAGCGACTGTTCGGGTTGGACTCGTAATCGCCGACCGGTATCCAGCTGTCCCACGGCCTCGAGGGCCCAGGTCCAAACGATCTCGCGGCCGGCCGCAGGGGACCCCCGCGGGGGTCCCCTGCGAATCCCAATTTACCCTCCAAAGCAACTTTTGATAACATGCCCCAAAGACTATTTGGAAACATACAAGGTCCACGTTTTCTTCGGCCAACGGTTCGTCGGCAAAATGCGTTTTTTCGCCGAAAAATGGACCAGTTCCCGGCCAACCCGTGAACGGTTGCCAGTCCTTGCGGCCCATCCCGCCACACTCTGGGGGCTGTTGGCCCCCGGCTATTCCGACGATTTCTCACCCGCCCCAGTTACAATGTAATACATGGGGTTAAGGGCAGCCCGCCTGAAGATTTCTTGTCAGCTTTTCTCGGGTTCTTCTATAGCTAAGTAGCGGCGAAAAGTTGTTCGCGCCGGGGCGGCGCTGCGCGAGGTCGAATCATGTCGAAACCGGACAATCACGACGAGCCGTTTCTGGTGCTGGTTACCAGTGCCCAGCGGATGCTGCATGCCTTTATCCTCCGGCTGGTGCCCCGTCTGTCCGACGCCGACGACATCCTCCAGGAGACGAACCTGATCCTATGGAGTAAGCAGTCGGAGTACACGCCGGGCAGCGACTTCCGCGCCTGGGCGTTCCGCATCGCCCGATTCCAGGTGATGGCCTTCCGCAAGCGGCAATCGCTCGATCGGCTGGTGTTCGGCGACGAGTTGGTCGACCGGTTGGCCCGGCTGGGCGAGAGCCGCGGCGAATCGTTGGACGAGAAGCGCGAGTTGCTGATCGAGTGTCTCCGGGAGCTAAAGGACTCGCAGCGGCAATTGCTGGACGACCACTACGGCGACCGGCTCTCCGGCCGCGAGATCGCCGAGAAGACCGGGCGGAACGTCGATGCCGTATTCCAGGCGATGCACCGCGCCCGCGCGGCGTTGTTGCACTGTATCGAGCAAAGCTTGTCGGAACGAGGAAAGAAGTAATGGCCGAGTACCCGCTCCAACTCGAAGAGGTTGGCCGCCTGACCGGCTTGCTGTTGGAAGGCGCGCTTGGGCCGGAGGACCGCAGCCGGTTGGAAGAGGCGCTGTTGGCCGACCACGCCGCGTTGGAATACTACCAGGACTACGTCGACGTGCATTGCCTGCTCCACTGGCAACATGGTCTGCCGGAGGAGCGAGGGGCGAGGGACCAGCGACGAGGGATGGCCGGTGAACCGGCCAGTGATGGAGAAGCGGGGTTCGGGGTTCGGGATTCGGGATTCGGGATTCGGGATTCGGAACCTGTCTCTGCTGGCGCGGCGGTTGAACTGCCGTCGGGCCAATGGCCCCGGACCCCGAACCCCGAACCCCCAGTCCCCACACTATCCACTACCCACTACCCACTACCCACTTCTGACTTTGTCGGCAGTTGGGCGTTCTCCTACATGGTCGCCACGGTGATCACGGGCGTGATGCTGCTGGGGTTCTGGGCGTACGAAATCACCCATCACCAACATATCGCCGAGGCGCCGTCGCAGTCGGTTCCGTCGGATGTCAGGCCGGAAATGGTGTTTGTTGGCCGGATCACCGGCATGGTCGATGTGAAATGGTCCGACGATCCCCGCTATCTGCCGCCGCTGAGTTCACGGGCTTACGTCCCCTTAGACCGCAAATACATCCTCGATTCCGGGCTGTTGGAAATCACCTACGACTCCGGCGCGAAGGTCATTCTCGAAGGCCCCTGCACCTACGAGGTCGAATCCACCGCCGGCGGCTATCTCGCGCTTGGCAAGCTAACCGCGCGGGTGGAGGCGGTTGAAGGAAAAGGTTCAAGTTCCAAGGTTCAAGGTTCAAGGTCCAAGGCCGAGCCTTCATCCTTCATCCTTCATCCTTCATCCCTATTTTCCGTCAGAACTCCCACCGCCCTCGTCACCGATCTGGGCACCGAGTTCGGCGTGGAAGTGGACAAGGCGGGCGTTACCGAGTCACACGTCTTCCGCGGTTCGGTGAAGGTGTTGGCGTCGGGTGGCACTGCCGGCTCGCCCGGCAGTGGGCGTGAGGTGATTT
>CBDAFL010000197.1:0-3978 GCA_965195225.1 uncultured Thermoguttaceae bacterium | reverse complement strand
GAGAGCACGGCCGGCGAACTGATCGAGCGGCTTCGCGCGGAGGCCTCCGATGGCGAGCTGACCGATCCAGTGTTAGTCAAGGCCCGCGTAGCGAGCATGATCGAGTCGCAAATCCACGTAACCGGCCCCGTCCAGGCGGTGCCGGGAGGACATCGGCTCGTGGCGCTGGTGGGGCCGACCGGTGTCGGCAAAACCACCACGATCGCCAAGCTGGCCGCCAACTATCGCCTCAAACGGCGTCAAAACGTCGGGCTGATCACCGTCGACACGTATCGCATCGCCGCCGTGGAACAGTTGCGGACCTATGCCGACATCATCGACTTGCCGATGCAGGTCGTCTCGACTCCGCGCGAAATGCGCGAGGCCGTGCGGCGATTGTCCGCCCTCGACCTGATCCTGATGGACACGGCCGGCCGCAGCCCACGCGATGAAATCAAGATCCAGGAACTCAAGGCGTTTCTCACCGAAGCCGGCGCGGACGAAGTTCACCTCGTGCTCAGCAGCGTCGCCGGCACCAAAAGCCTGATGCAAACCATCGAGCGATTCGCCTCCGTCGGAACGACGGCCACGATTCTCACGAAACTCGACGAAGCCTCGGGACTGGGCAACCTTCTGCCGCTGGTGCAGTCGAACCGGTTGCCCATAAGCTACCTGACCAACGGCCAGAACGTCCCCGATGACATCGAAACGGCCGAACCCTCGCGGCTGGCCAACCTCATTTTGTCCGGAGAATCGTCCGGAAACGCCTGGTAACACGCCCCGGCGCGTCCGCCAATTCCCAATCCCTAATGGGCAATTATCAGTACCTTAAGGTCACTTTTTTGTCGTAACAATGGCAATTATCAATACATCGAGGTCACTCTTTGAACCGCTTGCTTGGAAGGGTGTATGGGATCTCCTTCAGCAGTGGTTGATTGGTCGGTTCGCGTCTTCGCAAGGCGAAGATACGAAGCTGATTCGCATCGAGGTCGACCTCGGCGCGGACAAGGCGATGCAGCCAGTGCCGATCGACTTGGAAGGCATGCCCCAGGAGACTGACATGGCCTTTGTCGTTGGTGCGTCGGAGGTAGATGATCTTGCCTTGGGGGTGTTTCTGCAGGTTCAGCCGCCAGTGCTTGGGAAACGGAAGTCGCGCCGGTGCGGATTCGATCCGGGCAGCGGCGCGGCTTCGGGCGGCGGCGATGTAGCTGGCCGATCGTGTTTTCAGACCGCGCACGGAACGATGTTCGAATCGCGACCAGACCTTGGCTTGCCAACGACCGTTGAAACTCTCGATGGCTGCCTGGAAGCCGTGTTCGGTGGGCACCGCGAAGACGGGGGTCACCCCCAGGCTCAAACAGAGGCGAATGACGCGGCCGATGGCATCGGGGTGTTGGCGAGGCCCGGTGAAGCGGTTGTCGTTGTCGAATTGGGCGTAGGCTGGAAGCCCCACTTCGTGCCAGTGTTCCATCAGGGCATCCAGCGTACTCTTGGCGGATACGGACCGTGCCGGCCAAGCGGCAACCAGGCCACCATGCAGCGAAACGCCGGTAAAAACCGTCAAATGCGGCCCTCCGCGGATCGCCAGGCCTTCGATGGTATCGAAGCTGTCCAATTCGACCTTCTCGGTCGCCACGTCGGGAAGGTACCATGCTGGTGGCGGCGGCGGTCGACGCGTTCGCTTGCGACCATCCAAGACACCCCGACGTTGGAGAATCCGGCTGATCGTGGGGATCGACGGGCACGGTTCGACCTTTCGGGATTCCATCTCCCGTCGAATCGCCGCAGCACCGTACTCGCCCAACACGCTGTGGTCCTTGAGCCACTGTCGGATCGTAAGCACACGCTGTTCGATCGCTGGCTCGGTGCGTCGGGTACGTTTCGGAGTCGGCGGAAGTTCGGTCCAATCGACCCGATCCAGACGTCGCCCCTCGGCCCGCGCAACCCAGCGTTGCACGGTGCAAAGCGCCACGCCAAACCGGTTGGCAACCGCACGTTGCGAGGTCCCACGCCGTACGGCGACTACCATAGCACGCCGCTGTTGTGGTGTGACGTTTTTGCGCCATTGCGATCTCCTCGAGGGTTTTCTTTCTGGTATCGCAGCATACGTCGATCAAGACAACCCTCCGCGACCCCCCACGGCGGCGTCGCGTCGGATGGGGGGCGGAACTCCAGTCGGGCTACGCCCTCCTTCCGTTCCGCCCCCCATCCGAAATCCAAGTTTTCTCTACAAAGTGACCTCAAGGTACTGATAACCAAGTGACCTCAAGGTTGTGATAATTGGCCACTAGCCGCTGGGGAGAGGTCGGCCAGATCGATGGTCAGTTGCTCATCGAGGTTTACCAACTTGCGGGCGTTCCCGCTTGTAGCGAGCGGGACTTTCGTCGGCTTTTCGACCACGGCTTGTACATCCGTGCTCGTTTGTTCGGTATGCTTGGCAATGATATTCTTTGAGGTCGGAGCAGCGGAGTCTTCGCGTGGCTTGCCGTCGGCAAGTGCTTCGAGATCCTTAGCGATATCCATGAAGTCCTTGCCCGTTAGCTTGCCGTTGACGGGCATGTGGCCATGCTTCATGCAGTAGGCGAGCATCACCAGTCGGCCCTGAGCACCGCAGCCGTAGCCTTCGCGGTGACATTTCCAACGTTTCATCGGGTCGGATAGATTGACTGAAACGCTTTGGTTGTCACTGTGGCCCGAGCAGCCGGTGCAAGGGCACCGCATTCGGGCTTCGCCCGATTCTCTCATCCCTTCCGGCAGTGTGAACCCGTAGAGCGAGGCCACCTGGGCCACGGTGAGCCGGCGTTGGATGTCGTCGATGTCGATCACACGTCGTTTTTCTGGGGTCACGCAAGTTGAAATGAATGCAAATCGGAGGAATACAGGTTAAGATCTCGTCCCGACGATGTCCACTAAAACAAGGATTGATTTTATCACGCGTCGGCAACAGATACTCACGGCGTTGGCGGTCACGCCACTCGATTCCCGCCAGCTTTGCTCGCTGAGCCAGACCTTTGAGGAGCCATTCACCGATGCGCAGTATGTTCGCCGCACGATGGCACGTCTTGTGCGGGGCGGTTATGCTCTGGAATTCATTTTCCCGGATAAGACCAAGTATTGGAAGCCATCCCGACGTGGCTATCAGCTCGTTTGTGGACCGGATAGACCGTTTCCTGTTCCTGGCCGGAGGGTTTTTCGGCCCGTTTCTCCGTCGCTGGAGCGGCATACACGCCGGTTGGCCGACCTGTTGGTGAAGCTTCAAGTGGCCGCGAAGCAGCAAGGCGTTGAGATTGCCTTCATCTACGGAGATGGGCAAATGACTCTGTCACGAGAAGCGGTCGTCAAAATCCCGGATGCCGTGGTCGGCCTGAAGATGAAAGGACGGAAGACGCACACGCTTGTCGTTGAACTGGATTGTGGAACCGAGCCGGTCTATTCGTCCAAAGCACGCGAGAGTCTGGACAAGATGATTTCGTTCTACATGGATCACGAGGCGGCCATTAATGGTTCATATCGCCTGTTGGTGTTGTTCGATACGGCGACGATTCGGATGCATCATTTTCTGGACCGTGTGGCGGCAATGAATCATGACCCGCGAAGGCGAGTGATCAAGGCGGCACTGCTTGATAGTATTCTCGATCATGACGATCCGCTCACGTGGCCGCTGCTGATCGACGAAGACAAGCAGCTTTCGGCCATGCTGCCCGGCCGGGAGGTCAACGCTCAAACTGTCCCGTCGCCTATTCTGGACGTGCCCGTGTTTGCGTGATAGTATCACGGCCCTAGTCGTTGGCCCGCACGGGGACTTCGATACGCCTTTTCGACACCATGTCACCGAAAGATTTCTCTGTCGAGCCGTTGTGGTGACGGTTTGCCAGACCTTCCGGAATCGCAATGCCGCACATTGCAGGAGTACCTCGTTCAGGTGTATCCCTGAGCCTTATGGGCTTCGTCAGGCCCCGCCGGGGTCGTGTGCCCTGGCGGGTGAAATCCATTGAATCC
>CBDAFL010000196.1:0-46328 GCA_965195225.1 uncultured Thermoguttaceae bacterium | reverse complement strand
ACAGGATTATGCAAATGCTATCACTGCTATCATATTGGTGTTGAAAAATAGGGACTTACGTCAACGGTTGTGATGATCATCATTCCAGGTTTTTATGAAAATTGCTAAACTGGCATGACAAACTCCGTTGTGGTAAGTGATTTTCTGCTATCGTTGCTAGCATTTGCATAATCCTGTAAATCGCTGGGCTATTGCCAAACGACCCTACGGGTCGAAGTAGCCAAGACTTGTGTATAACAACGAGGTGAATACACCGGGGCTAAACACGGATGTTTTCATTTTCAAAACACGCGCCAAAGTGTTATCTATTCAAAGTCGATCCGGCCTCGACCGTGTCCTTGTCCTCGGCCTTGTCCTTGTCCCCGACCACGTCCTTCGCCGTAGCCGCCGCCACGTCCTTCGCCTTGTCCCCGACCGCGTCCTTCGCCATGTTCCCCACCGTGGACTTCTCCGTGGACTTCTCCGTGTTCCGCGCCGTGTTCCCCGCCGTGGACTTCGCCTTCCGTTCGTTCAATGGGAACGATCAGGAACACCAGCAAGATAGCCAGCCCGACCAGTCCGAGGACGGCTAATATCCAGTTTCGCTTCGAGGCAACGACATTCTTGACGAAGGCGAAATTGAGCACGACGTGAACGACGACCATCGCTATCAGCAGATAGGCGGACCAGAGGTGATAGAATCCCCATTCGTGCCGCGAAAGACCGAGAAGCGTCAGCCCGTGGCCGCCGCGATAGCCCGGAAGCAGGCGATATTGCATCATCAACCCCGTTCCTACGAGGAAACACATCGCGAGGAACATTACGATGTCGGTGTATTTCCTGAGCGTGTTGTGATTCATTTTTCGCCTTTCGATCTGGTGTAACGAAGCCCTGGTTCCCACGGTCCTCCATGGGAACCAGGAAAACCGTTTATCGGGTGTCATTCTTCTCCTTCACCCAGATATTGCGGTACTGCACCTTGTTGCCGTGGCCTTGGAGATAGAAGGGCCGCGGGGCGGGGCCTTCTTTCTGACGGCCCGGTGTGTCGTGCTTCAACTCGAACTCCGGGTGGATCGGCACACCGTTGTGCCGCGCCTCGACCCGCGCGTTGGCGACCTTCTTACCGTTCTGGTATCTCGGGGCGGTGTACTTTATGTCGTAGGTCTGCCAAGTAAGCGGCGGGAAACACATATTCACGTCCGGCCTGCGCAACTGGTAGAAGCCGCCGCACTCGTTGTTCTCGCCCTCCAGACCGAACGAGTCGAGCACCTGTATCTCGTGGCAGTCGTGAAGGTAGAGGCCGCTGTTGCTCCGCGACTGGCCCCGAGCCTCGGGTATGTAGGAGAGACAAAACTCCAGGTGCAACGTATAGTCGCCGAACTTTCGCTTCGTGGTGACCTCGGACATCAGGTTATTGTCTTTCGACATCCTGCCGTTGTTGAAGTTCTCGGCGGTCGTGCCGTCGAACAGCACCACGGCCCCCTCGAGCGGCTTGGCGCCCTCGGTGAGGCTGTGACGCACCGTCCGCTTCAACTTCAACTCGTCCTTGCCACCGCCACCGACGATGGTCATCGCGGGGCCGTCGATCTTGCCCGAATAATCTTGGCCGGAGAGCTTCGTAATATCGCCGTCTCGTTTTCCGCTAAGCGTGAAACGAGGTTCGCCGCGCTTCCAACCGTCGCCGGGCAGGCCGTCTTTGGTCACCACCACGTCGAACTGACCATTGCCTCGGGCAATCACCTGTGCCCCGACCTTGGTTTTCTCGCCATCCGACCATAACCCCTCGCCAACGTATTCCCCCTGAACCGCAAAGTCGGGGTCTTTGGCGGCTTCGGCCGGGTCGGTTATCTCGCGCGGTCGATCGCCGGCGGCGCAGGCGAATCCACACGGCACGAGCGAAAGCATGAGCAAGATCAGTGTCCTAGGCATGGCGTGGTCCTTTTTCTGAGGGGAGGACAAATAGCAGCATATCGCATTTTGGCCGCAAAACCACACAAAATCAATGGGGTTCCACCTCAATGTGCAGCGGGCAGGCTTGCCCGCCCGCTACACACTGATGGGAAATGCCGCACCAAGCTCAATGCGACCATTAAAACTTGCGCATCTTGCCTGGCCTTATTCTTCGGGTTTTAGCCGAAAACTTCCCGCAGGCCCACCCACCACTTCGACCGATGAAAAGAGGGAGACGAGTGCGCACCGGTGGGGCGCGCGCCGTCCAAGGAGCCATCCATTTTCAGGTGGTAAGCATGTCGAAACTGTCATTCCCTATTTTGCTCGGGACGCTCCTGATCGTCGGCGCGGTCTTCGACTCGCGGGCATCGGCCGAGGCCGTTCCGGAGGTCTCCGCCAGTAGGATAATCGAGTTGGCCCCTCCCGATTCGCAGGAGAAAACGCCGGTCATCTCCAGCGTGGCGCTCGATCCGACGGGAAAATACTTGGCGGCGGTCGGCGACGACCATCTGGTGCGTCTATTCGACGCCCAAAACGGCCGGCTCCTGCACCGGTTCGACTCGCACGTCGATTGGGTCCATGCTTCGGTTTTTCGGCCGGACGGTCAACTGCTGGCCACCTCGGGCGCCGACGGCCGCATCCGCTTCTGGAACATGGGTTCCACCACCCGACCGCACGTATTAGTCGAACAGCTTCCGGTAATTTACTCGCTCGCTTTCAGCCCCGACGGGCGAATGTTGGCGGCGGGCGGTTTCGGCGACAAAGTTTGGATATTCGACGGCCGGCAGGGAAAGCTCGTGCGCGAACTGGCCGCGCCCGGCAACGACATCCGAGCATTGAGTTTCTCGCCCGACGGCACCCGGCTGGCGGCGGCCGGCCGCGCCGGGGTGGTCCGCATCTGGGACGCCGAGAGCGGAAACCAGCTTGCCGACGTGCAGGTCTCCCCCCGGCGGATTTGCGCCCTGGAGTATTCACCCGACGGAAAACTCCTGGCCGCCGCCGGCGAGGAACGAGTCGTGCGGTTGTTGAACGCGGCCTCGGGCGAGCCGCTGTCCGATTTGCCCGAGCGGTTGGGAGACGTGCTGGCGCTTTGCTTCTGTGGCCCCGACAAACTCGCCTCGGCCGGCAGCGGCAACGTGATTCACTTCTGGGACGTGGACTCCCGGCAAGAGCTTTGCCGATTGGTCGGCCACACCGGTTCGATCACGACGTTGGGCTTCGACCGCGGAGCGGAGACGTTGATCTCCGGCGGTTTCGACACCACGGTCCGCCTGTGGGACTTGAAACACCTGGACGTTGATAAAGTTACGCGACGTTAGGAATAATCACAACGGGTAATCGACACGGAGGTTGACGTGGGCCTGCTACGCAAAATGCATCGGAGGCATGGAGTTCCCCAGCCGCACCGACAACAACCACGCCACGCCGGTTCGCGGTGGCGAGTCTGCCGCCTCGAACAGATGGAATCGCGGCACCTGTTGTCGGTCTCGATCGCGCCGATCCAGATCGGCGCCGTCTACTTCGAGGACTCGAGCACGTCGGACCAGGTTGGCGACCTGTTGGAAATCAGCTTCAACGGCGGCGCCGCCGGAACGCAACTCGCCGAACTGCGGATCGATGCCGACAAACTGGGCGACGGATTGAGCATGGGCGACACTTTCTTCGACACCACCGCCGGTGGCGCGGGCGTATACGGACATTCGCCTCTCGCGGTGCTGGGTCAGAGCGGCATCGATTCGGTGGCCGCGCAGGTCGCCGACGGCGGCACGTTGTTGATCTTGACCTTCGAGGGCTTCGACGCCGGCGAAAAACTCGTCTTCAGCATCGACGTGGACGAGCAGGGGCTGCTCTCCGCCAACGCCGTGGCCGAGGGAGCGGAGTTCGAGGGGTCGATCCTTTCCGCCACTTTCACCGCCCCGCACTACGCCGTGGCCGCCGGAAACGACATCTTCTACGACGCCTACGACGGCAAACTCGCCGGCACGGGCCTGAACCTGCCCGCCGACGATTACGATCCGCCAAGCCCGTACATGCCCGAGGAAGCGTCGCCGGGACCGGTCTACACCGCCGGGGCCATATTCTCCTTGGAGCAAGAACCGCTGCCGATCACCCTTTCCGGCACCGTCTTCGAGGATCCCAACCTCGACAACCTTCAGCAAACCGGCGAGCCGGGAATCGCCGGCGTGGAACTGACACTGCTCGAACTGGTCGGCGGCGAGTACGCCACCACCACGGCGACGACCACGACCGACACCGCCGGCAACTACGAGTTCGAGGGCCTCCTGCCGGGTACGTACCGCGTGGCCGAGACCCAGCCGAGCGGATACCTCAGCGTCGGCGCCGCGGCCGGAACCGTCGGCGGCGTGACCCGCGGCGTGGTGACCAGCGTGGACATTCTGAGCGGCATCACCCTCGACGGCGGCGAAGACAGCGTGGACAACGACTTTGCCGAGTCCTTGCCCGCCTCGATCGACGGCCACGTCTACCACGACGTCGACAACGACGGCCTCATGGACCCCGGCGAGGCTGGCATCGGCGGCGTCCAAGTTACGCTCTACGTGCAATCCGAGGGCAATCTGATCGCCACCGGGACGTCCACCACCACCGACGCTGGCGGCTACTACGAGTTCGACGGCTTGATGCCGGGCGAGTACAAGTTGGTCGAAATCCAGCCGGCCGGATATCTCGACGGCCTCGACGCGGCCGGAACCGCCGGCGGCACGGCACACAACCCCGGCGATCTGATCGACGGCATCCAGCTTGTCGGCGGACAATCGGGCGAGGACTACGATTTCGGCGAACTGCTCTCGGCCTGCGTAAGCGGTTACGTCTACGTCGATGTAGACAACGACGGCGTGTTCGACCCGTCGGAGACGGGTATCGGCGGAGCTACGCTTGCGCTGCTCGACGCCGGCGGCGACCCGACCGGCAAAACAACCGTGACCGACTCGTCCGGCCACTACGTTTTCTGTGGTCTGACGCCCGGCGTGTATCGCGTGGCCGAGACCCAGCCGGACGGATATTTGGACGGGCTGGACACGCCCGGCACGGTCGGCGGGTTGGCCCAAAACCCCGGCGACCTGATCCACTCCATCCCGCTAAGCAGCGGGACGGCCGCCGTGAACTACAACTTCGGCGAACTGCTGCCGGCCGGTATCGGCGGCCGGGTGTTCGCCGATCTGAACGGCAACGCCGCACTCGATTCCGGCGAGCCGATGCTGTCGGGAGTAACCATCTTTTTGTTGGACGGCTCTGGAAACCGCATCGCTTCGACGACGACCAGCGCCAACGGAAAATACGGCTTCACCGGACTGAAACCGGGCGTCTACGGCGTCGAGGAAGTACAGCCGGCGGCATATCTCGACAGCGGCGAGCAAGTCGGCACGGCCGGCGGGGCTATCGCGGCCAACGATATAATCCACGGTGCCAACCTCGCCTCGGGTGTCACGGGGTTGAACTACGACTTCTGGGAAATCGTGCCGGCAAAAATCTCCGGCTACGTGTTCCAGGACGGCGACGCAATCGTCATCGAAGAAGGCGATCCGATGCCGAACGTGCCCGCGCTGCGCGACGGCGTGTTCACCCCCGACGACACCCCGTTGGCCGGAGTGGTGCTGCAATTGTGCGACGCCTCCGGCGTACCCCTGCTGGACGGCAACGGCGGTCCCATCACCACCTTGACCGACGCCAACGGGTACTATGAGTTCGACAGGCTCTATCCGAGCATCTATTCGATCGTGGAAATCCAGCCCGCGGGTTACATCTCCGGCATCGACACCGCCGGCAGCCACGGCGGGCTGGTGGTCAACGGTTACACGTCGGTCGATCCGTCAGTGCTCGGTACGTTGGCGGTGGATCCGGAAGGGAGCGCCATCGTATTGATTTCCATCAAGTCGGGCAACACGGCGGTGCAGTACAACTTCAGCGAGGTGCTGATCGAGTACGAGCCGCCGGACATTCCGCCGAACATTCCGCCGGGCCGCCCCACTCCGATCACGCCTCAGCCGACGATCTTGCCGTTTGTGGACTTCCGGCCCGTGGGAAGCCCGTATTACCTTATGCCCGAGACCGTGATGCAGCCGATCTTCGGTGGCGGCGGCGGGCCGGGTGGATATACCTGGCACCTGAGCGTCATCGACGCCGGACATCCGCGCAGCGAGTCGTCGGGGGCCGAGTTCACCCAGGTCTCGCACAATCCGTACTTCGATCCGGCCTCTTGGACCGGCGCCGATCTTGACCGCTCGCAGTGGATCCTAACGGACGAGAGCGGCGCGAAGATCGAAAAGTTCCAGTTTGGCATGGCCGGCGCGACACCCGTGGTCGGCGATTGGGACGGCAGCGGCACGAGCAAAATCGGCGCGTTCCTCGACGGCGTGTGGTTCCTCGACCTGAACGGCAACGGCGTCTGGGACGAAGGAGACCTGTGGGTGAAGCTGGGCGACAAAGGCGATCAGCCGGTCGCCGGCGATTGGAACGGCGACGGCAAGACCGACGTCGGCATTTTTGGGCCAACGTGGATCGGCGATCTTCGTGCGGTGGCGGTCGAGCCGGGGTTACCCGATTCGCAGAACCCGCCCAAGGACCGGCCGAAGAACGTCCCCCCCGATCCGGCCGACGCGGCCGTCGGATGGCGGACGATGAAACCCGGCAACGGCGGCCGGATGCGATCCGATCTGATCGACCATGTCTTCCAATACGGCACCAAGGGGGACGTGGCGGTCACCGGCGATTGGAACGGCGACGGCATCCACGCCATCGGCATCTTCCGCAATGGAACCTGGTTCCTCGACCTCGACGGCGACGGCCGATGGAGCAAAAACGACGTGGCCGCCGAATATGGCCAAGAGGGAGACCTGCCCGTGGTCGGCGATTGGACCGGCGACGGAATCTCGAAGTTCGGCATCTATCGCGACGGCGCCTTCCATCTCGACACCAACAACAACCGGCAGATCGACGCCACGGACAAGGTATTCGAGTTGGGTAGCGTGGGCGACAAACCGGTGGCCGGCGATTGGAACGGAGACGGCATCGACGAGGCCGGCGTATATCAGGACGGCGCCGCCCCCGTGCCGCAAACCTGATCTCCGATGGCTCACCCGGCGGCCGACAATCCTCCGTTCGAGAGGGAGTAGCAATATTGTTCGCAGAGCGGTATAATATCCGCGTTTTCAGGTGCATCTCTCATTCCTCAGGACCATTTACATTACGGGAACCTCGACGCTCGCTTCCTTCCCTTCCCTGGAGGTAGATTGTCAATGGCTGTCAACAAGAACCGAGTGCTTCTCCCCGGTCGCAAGCCTGATGAATTGGTTCTTACGTTTGCGGGCAACATTGTGAAGCACCTTGGAGTGCAGATGTACGCCGGTCGGCCCGTCCCGGCAATTGCAGAACTTATCTCCAACTCGTGGGACGCTGACGCAACTGAAGTCAAGGTTCGTCTGCCACTGGACGAGGCTTGGGATCAGAACGACGACCGCCAATTCGTCGAGGTTTCCGACAACGGCAACGGTATGACGTGGGACATGGTCCGGGACGCGTACCTGGACGTGGGTCGTGATCGGCGCGAGGTGGAAAAAACCGACAGGTCCCCCGGTGATCGCCCGCTTCAGGGCCGAAAGGGGATTGGCAAGCTGGCTGGATTCGGCATCGCTGACACCTTGGAGGTTCAGACTGTCTATCAGAAACCGGATCCCGGTGTGAAAGAGAGGGTGCTTATTTGGTTCAAGCTGGACCTTTCCGACCTTAAGAAGGCCAAACGATATCCAGCGCCCGTTGAGGTGCTTTTTGCTGGTCCAATCAGCAAAGCGCCTTCGGGTGCCAGAAAGGTTAAGGGAACGACGGTAACGCTACGGCACCTACACGAACGACGGGCGCAAAACGCGGATCGCTTTCATCATAGTATGGCACAGCGGTTCCTCCTCGTCGGACCGCGATTCCGCGTTCGGATCAACGGCGGCGGTCTGCGAAAGGAGGACATTCAGCTTCAGTGGCGGGAGCCAAAGGAGGACTGGACTACGGATGACGTTGCAGGTGGTGGGCCCGTCAAGTATTGGATCGGATTCACTCCGCAGCCGCGCAAGCAAAACGAAGGGGAACTGAGTGGTATTCTGATTTACACTCGGGGCAAGATTTCTCAGGAGGCAACGTTCTTTGACATTAGCGGCGGTGTCACGGGGCAGCACGGCCTGCGTTATATGGTCGGCATGGTCAAGGCTGAATGGCTTGACGCTGGAGTTGACAGCCCTGACCGCATAGCCACACCACGAGATTCAATAGCATGGGAGGATCCTTCAGGAGTTGCGTTCAAGGAATGGGGTCAAAAGCTTCTTCGGCGATGCCTTACTGAATGGGCCAAGTTCCGCGTCTCTTTGCGAGTGAAGCAAATCAAGAAAGTAAGTCCAGGGCTAATGGCCCGGATGGAACGGTTGGCTCCATCTTACAAGGACGTCGCGATCCAGTTTGTGGACAAGTTCAAATCGGTTGAGATGGAGCCGAGCGAATTCGAGGACATCCTGTCTTGGTTTTTGGACGCGCTGGAAAATGCGACTTTGCGGAGCATTCTCCAGAAGCTACGTGAGACTGACGTTGCGGATCTCCAAGAATTGGACGATCTCTTGTCTAAGATGGAGGTACGTACCGCGGTGACCCTGCTGCAAATCATCGACAGCAACCTTGCCGCCATCGAAACGCTTGAGAAGATGCATAGGGAGAACGCGAAGGAACGAGGCGTTCTGTCGAAGCACCTCGAAAAGAATCCTTGGCTTATCGACCCCACATGGATGCTGAATAAGGCTGAGGGTCGTGTTGCGACGTGGATCAGAAAGGAGTTCGGCTTAGCGCCAACTGGGCAAACTGGTGACGCTGATCGAGCCGATTTTTTTTGCGTTGCCGTCGGCGGGACGTTGCACATTGTCGAGATAAAGCGAGGCGCACACGTCGCCACGCTCAAGGACATTGCCCAAGCGCACAAATATCGCAAGTACGTATCGAAACGGTTTGGAGAGCTGACGGACCCGAAGGCAATCAAGTACTTGCACGTTCAGAGCCACCTGATAGCCGCCGAGCTTCATGATGACGTTCAGGACATCGAGCAAGCAGTCGCCGACAAAGGCTGGGTGTTCTTTACCACTTGGGACGACCTTATTGAACGGGCAAAGCAAAGCCATTATCAATTCAGAGATGTCCTTGCAAAAAGAGTGGCCGAAGCGGATGAGGCTTCGATCCCTAATGACGACGGAAGTGCAGCCTTCGTTGACACGGTTTCCCCAAAAAAGCGGAAACCAAAGGAAAATGCTCGTCGCAAGAATAAAGGACGCAGGACGTGATCGCCGGCAAGCCTGTAGCCATCGACCTTTTCGCTGGGTGCGGTGGCCTTACGAGGGGCCTCCGCGACGTGGGATTTCACGTCGCCGCGGCGGTCGAAATCGATCCCGTCTCCGCGGCAACTTACAGGTGGAACAATCGCCGCACTCGATTGATTGAGAAGGACATTCGTGACGTTACGGCGGGCGAACTGCTTAAGGCAGTCGGCGGCAATCAAATTGCGCTGTTGGCTGGTTGTGCTCCTTGTCAAGGGTTTTGTTCCCTGACGTCCAAGTGCAAGCGTGAAGACCCACGCAATGAACTTCTTCTCGTGATGGGTAAACTCATCGAGGAGATTCAACCCGTTGCGATTATGATGGAAAACGTTCCCGGTTTGAAGGATCGGGGAAAAGTCATCTTCAACAAGTTCCTGGAGATGATACGGAAGCTTGGATACCAATGCACATGGCGCATTGAACAGATGGCGGATTTTGGCGTTCCGCAATCACGTCGCCGCCTGGTGTTGTTGGCTGGTCGCGGATTTCACGTTTCATTCCCTTCGTCCACCCGTGCCCGCGTGCCAAAGGCCAAATCGAAACTAAAAACGTGGAAGACCGTGCGTGAAGCCATCGGCCACGTGGGCGCGCCGATTACGTTAAGTGCTGCGCTTGGGAAGGGGGGGACCGTGGCACATAATTGGCACGTGGTTCGCAATCTACAACCGCAGACTAAAGCGCGACTCAAAGCGGCCCAGCCTGGACAGACGTGGCTCAAGGTTGACGAATCCGTGCGGCCGCGATGCCATCGTGGTGGATTCGACGGTTTTACGAACGTTTACGGAAGAATGTCGTGGAATCAGGTTTCACCGACGATTACGGGCGGCTGTACGACTTCATGCAAGGGCCGCTTCGGCCACCCTGATGGACGCCGTTACACCATATCCGTTCGTGAAGCCGCTCTGTTGCAAACTTTTCCGGAAAGTTATCGCTTCGTCACCGAACAAATGGACGCGGCGTGCAACATGATTGGCAACGCGGTTCCCCCTCAATACGCAAAGCTGGCCGGTAAAGAGCTACTTTTAGCTATCCAGAAGCACGGACACAGACGAAAAGGCGCGTGATAATGAGTCGTTGGCCGGGGGACGCGAAAAAAGAGCGAACGTCCTTTGGGGGCTTGTCTCGTGGACAATTGATGTCTCGCGTGCGAAGCAGAGGGAACAAAACAACCGAGAAGCGACTAGCTAGTTTACTCCGAAGAGCGGGCCTGTCCGGTTGGCGAAGGCATCAACCACTACTTGGATCCCCAGACTTCACCTGGCCCAAGTACAAGATTGTCGTCTTCGTTGACGGTTGCTTCTGGCATGGCCACAACTGCGGTAAGAACATCAAACCTAAGACAAACGCAAAAGCTTGGCAGGAAAAAATTCGCCGTAATAGGAGTCGTGATCTTTATGTAGAACGTGCATTGCGTCATCAACACTGGCGGGTTATACGCATCTGGGAATGCCAACTCGCCAACAATCCCGATGGCTGTCTGGGAAGGATAGAAAGAGCGGTAAAGATACAGAAGAAGGCATCTGCATCTCTGTGACGGGCTGTTATGCTGCGTTTGAAGATTGACGCCGCCGCGTATCCCTATTTACTCAATTCCTCGGTCAGCAAGTCCCACAGCGCGTCGAGCGATTGCGGGATGGTATGCACTCCGGCGATGGCGGGCATGAAGTTCGTGTCGCCGATCCAGCGGGGTACGACGTGCCAGTGTAGATGGCCGGGCAGCCCAGCGCCCGCCGCACGGCCAAGGTTCACGCCGACGTTGAATCCTTGTGGCTTCATGACTTTTTCCAATAAGCCCGTCATCAGAGTGGTCTGCCGCGACAGTTCGGCCTCGATCTCGACGCCAAGCTCGTCCAGTCGGGCGAGATGCCGGCTGGGGGCGATCAGCAGGTGCCCGTTGTTGTACGGATACCTGTTCAGCAGGGTGACGGTGTGCTTACCCCGCTGGACGATTCCTCGGCGTCGATCGTTGCCCGTCGTGTTGGCCCGGCACAGGAAACACTCAGGATCGGCGTCCGGCAAGAGTGTTTTTGGATCACACGGCTCTGGGTCGTCATTTCCGCCGGTGATGTATTCCAATCGCCACGGGGCCCAAAGCTGTTCGTTCGACACAGTCGCACCCCCCATCGGCTGGTGGAATTATTCTCTCGGCAGTCTAACCGGACTTGTGGCATGGGGCAAGGAGAAAAGCAGGCCGATGTTGAACTTCAAGTTAGGTTCCGTCGGCAGTCGAAAGGGATAATATGGACCGGGCAGTATTTGTGGTTTGAGGGGGATCAGTCGCTCCGACCACTCGCCGACGAAGACTTGCTACGGTAAACTGAATTACTTCGCCGCATTCCGACCGCGGCCAACGTACCCAATCCGACGCATCGAGTCCAATCGACCGCCCCGCCCGTGATCGACTTTCGCATAGACCTGAACGTGTTCCGCGGTCCGCTGGACCTGCTGCTTTATCTCGTGCGCAAACACGAGGTGGAGATCACCGACATTCCGATCGCGACGATCACGGAACAGTATCTCGACTATCTGGCGGTGCTGGAGCAATTGGACGTTGGGGCGGCGGGCGACTTTCTGGCCATGGCGAGCACGTTGATCGAGATCAAGTCGCAGCAGGTTCTGCCGCGGAGCGACGAGGTGGAAGGTGAGCTGAACGACCCGCGGCGGGAACTTGTCCGACGGTTGCTGGAGTACAAGAAGTTCCGCGACGCGGCCAGTATGTTGGAGGAGCGCGGCCGCGGTTGGCAGCAGCGCTATTCGCGGCTCGGGACCGACCTGCCGCCGCACGAGCGCAATCTGGCCGAGGAGCCGATCCAGGAGGTGGAGCTTTGGGACCTGGTCAGCGCGTTTGGTCGGATAATGCGCGAGACCGAGGCCGCCCGGCCGTCGAGCATCGTTTATGACGACACGCCGATCCACGTGTTCATAAGCCGCATCCATGACCGGCTATTGGAGGCGGGCCGGCTCAGGTTCCGCGACCTGTTTCAGCCGGACATGCACAAATCGACGTTGATCGGGATTTTCCTGGCCGTTTTAGAGCTTGTCCGCCATGCCAAAGTCCGCGTGGACCAGAACTCCCTGTTCGGCGAAATCTGGATTCTGCCGAACCTCGAAAGCGACGCCCCGCTTGATTTGTCGAACGTGGACGAGTATGAACACGCGAGTGAGTAGGGGGATCGGGGTCCGGGACTCGGGCGGCGAAGATTGGCGAACCCCGAATCCCGATCCCCGAATCCCGATCCCCGAATCCCCATGATAAACAACCTCCCCGTCAAAACGATCGCCCACAAAGACCTTACGATCGAGGGCTATTCGCGGGCCGCCGTGCAGACCTATTGGAGGATCCCGGAGTTGAAGGTCGGCTTCGATCTTGGGGCACAGCCGTGGTCTTTCATGGGCACGCCCACCTGGTTCGTTTCCCACGCCCACATGGACCACCTGATTGCGTTGCCGGTGTACGTTGCGCGGCGGCGGATGATGAAGATGACGCCTCCGACGATCTACCTGCCGGAATCCATCGTCGAGCCGATGCAGCGAGTGCTGCGGCTGCTCAGCCGCATGGACCGGGGCCGGTTGCCCTGCACGTTGCTGCCAGCCAGGCCAGGCGATGAAATCGAGCTTTCGCGCGAGCAGGTGGTAACCGTCTCGGCCACTACCCATACGGTACCATCGCTGGGGTTTGTCGTTTGGGAGCGGCGGCGGAAACTCAAGCCCGAATATCAAGGCCTCGATGGACACCAGATACGCGACCTGCGCCTGAGCGGCGTGGACGTGGCCGGCGAGGTCCGCCTGCCGCGAGTGGCGTATTTGGGCGATAGCTCGCCGGACGGCCTGGACGCCTGCCCGGCAATGTTCCAGGCCGAAGTGTTCATCATGGAGCTGACCTTCGTCTCTCCGCATCATCGCAGGGACAAAATCCACAAGTACGGCCACATGCACCTCGACGACCTGCTGGAACGTCGCGGGCAATTCCGCAACGAACTGATTATCGCCTCGCACTTCAGCACACGATACCATCCGAATCAGGTCCGCCAGTGCGTTGCCAATGCCCTCCCCGACATGCTCGACGGCCGCCTCCACTTGTGGCTGTGAGGGGGTCGAGCAGGCCATCGGCATGGAATCGCAAGTCTTTTGGGGACATCGAGTTAGGTTTCTTTCCCTCGCGGGAGATAATTTTAATATCGGGTGGGTTGCCACGACCCTTTCTGCCGATACAATGCGGGGCACATCTCGCTCGACGGCGGCGGCGGTTCGCGGAAAATACCGCGAGAGAAAAAAAAATCGCCGCAAATGTCAGTTAGCTGTTGACATGTTTCGGGCGGGGTGATAATTTAAGTGCTTCGCCAATTCACAAAGCGGGTTGGCCGTGTGCTCTTTGACAATTTGGTAGTGGTAATGAAGTGGCATCTTAAAAGTGTGAACCACGTCGGCGCGATGTGCGTCGTGCGTGGCTCCAAGGGCACTTAGAAGCATTCGTTACTCGGGTTGAACGGCAACCTCATTTCGTCGAGGGTTGGTCGTTTTTAACGACCAGTCTTATTGAAATGAATGTTGTTTTTCGATCCGTTAGCGGGTCTGCATGAAACTTCTGTTCCCTTTTGGGAGCGTTGGATTCATGTGGCCAAGTTACTAAGGGCACATGGGGGATGTCTTGGCGTCAGGAGACGATGAAGGGCGTGGAAGACTGCGATAAGCCCGGGGGAGTTGTCAAACGAGCGTTGATCCCGGAATTCCCGAATTAGCATACGCTGAATTCATAGGCGTATGCCGCCAACACGGTGAACCGAAACATCCAAGTAACCGTAGGAAAAGAAAGAAAACTCGATTTCCCCAGTAGCGGCGAGCGAAAAGGAAATAGCCCAAACCGCGGGGGTTTTCCCCTGCGGGGTTGTAGGGCCTCTCACATGAGAGTTACCAAGCTGCCAGCTAGCGGAACTGTCTGGAAAGGCAGGCCATAGACGGTGACAGCCCGGTACGCGGCAGTTGTGCAGCCTCTCGAGAGGTACCTGAGTAGGTCGGGCCACGTGGAATCCCGACTGAATCTGCGGGGACCATCCCGCAAGGCTAAATACTCCCTGACGACCGATAGCGAACTCAGTAAGGCGACTGAAAGATGGGAAGAACCCCTGCTAGGGGAGGATACTGAACCTGAAACCATGTGCCTACAAGCGGTCGGAGCGCTATGGCGAGTTTACTCGCAATGCGTGACGGCGTGCCTTTTGTATAATGATCCGGCGAGTTACCGTCCGCGGCAGGTTAAGGCCTTACGGGCTGGAGCCATAGGGAAACCGAGTCTTAATAGGGCGAAATAAAGTCGATGGCGGTAGACGCGAATCTGCGTGAACTACCCATGAGCAGGTTGAATCGCGGGTTAAACCGCGTGGAGGACCGAACCCACTTGGGTTGAAAACCGAGGGGATGACTTGTGGGGAGGAGTGAAAGTCTAATCAAACGCAGGGATAGCTCGTTCTCTCCGAAATAGCTTTAGGGCTAGCCTTGAGCCACTACGCACCGGGGGTAGAGATACTGAATCGGGTTGGGGGTCTTCCCAGACTACCCTCCTGAACCAAACTCCGAATACCGGTGCGACTATCTCAGGAGTCAGTCCGTGAGGGATAAGCTTCACGGACGAGAGGGAAACAACCCAGACCACCTGCTAAGGCCCCGAAGTCGGGCTTAGTCACTAAGGAAGTTGAATTGCCGAGACAGCCAGGATGTTGGCTTAGAAGCAGCCATCATTTAAAAAGTGCGTAACAGCTTACTGGCCGAGCAGTTCTGCGCCGATAATGAACGGGAGTAAGCCCGACGCCGAAGCAGTGGAATTCGTAAGAATTGGTAGGAGAGCGCTGAAGACCAGATACGAGCCGTACCGTGAGGAACGGTGTTGGGGTCTTCAGGTGATTATGCCGGAATGAGTAACGATAAGACAGGTGAGAATCCTGTCCGCCGAAAGCCTAAGGTTTCCTGGGGAAGGTAATTCCGCCCAGGGTTAGCCGGTACCTTAGTCGAGGCCGAAAGGCGTAGACGATGGACAGCAGGTCAATATTCCTGCGCCGCCGGAGTGGACTGATGGAGGGACGGCGTCTGGAGGGTGAGCGGTACGAGTAGAAATGTCCGTGGACCGTCTTGAGGTGAGGGATAGGCAAATCCGCCCTCGCAAGCCAAGAGTCGGGACCGAACGCGTTTACGTTCGTGAAGTCATCTGAATGACGTCCAAGAAAAGCTCCTAAAGGTTGAAGCTCCAGCGACCGTACTAAAACTGACACAGGTAGGCGAGACGAGTAGTCTAAGGCGCTCGGGAGAACACTGGTTAAGGAACTCTGCAAAATGACCCCGTACGTTCGCAATAAGGGGTGCCCTCGGGGGTTTACGCTCCTGGGGGTCACAGTAAATCGAGAGCTGCGACTGTTTATCAAAAACACAGGACTCTGCCAACTCGTAAGAGGATGTATAGAGTCTGACGCCTGCCCGGTGCCGGTAGGTTAAGGAAGAGGGTTAGCCGTAAGGCGAAGCTCGCGACCGAAGCCCCGGTAAACGGCGGCCGTAACTATGACGGTCCTAAGGTAGCGAAGTTCCTTGTCGGGTAAGTTCCGACCTGCATGAATGGCGTAACGACAGCTCTACTGTCTCAACCAGTGACCCGGTGAAATTGTAGCCGTGGTGAAGATGCCACGTTCCCGCAGCTAGACGGAAAGACCCCGTGAACCTTTACTGTAGGCTGGTATTGGGCTGTGATATGTTTTGTGTAGGATAGGTGGGAGGCGTTGAAGTCGGTACGCCAGTATCGGTGGAGCCAACCTTGAAATACCACCCTGGGCATATTTTAGTTCTAACTCTGTCCCGTGAATCCGGGCGGAGGACAGTTCCAGTTGGGCAGTTTGACTGGGGCGGTCTCCTCCAAAACAGTAACGGAGGAGTCCAAAGGTACCCTCAGCCTGGTTGGCAATCAGGCGTCGAGCGCAAAGGTAGAAGGGTGCTTAACTGCGAGACTTATCAGTCGAGCAGATACGAAAGTAGGGCTTAGTGATCCGGTGATCCCGTATGGAAGGGTCATCGCTCATCAGACAAAAGGTACTCCGGGGATAACAGGCTTATCGCTCCCGAGCGTCCATAGCGGCGGAGCGGTTTGGCACCTCGATGTCGGCTCATCACATCCTGGGGGTGGAGAAGCTCCCAAGGGTTTGGCTGTTCGCCAATGAAAGTGGTACGTGAGCTGGGTTCAGACCGTCGTGAGACAGGTCGGTCCCTATCTGCTGTGGGCGCACGAAACTTGAGGAGGTTCTTCTTTAGTACGAGAGGATTTAGAAGGACGTACCTCTGGTGTTCCAGTTGTCGCGCTAGCGGCATGGCTGGGTAGCTATGTACGGAAAGGATAAACGCTGAAAGCATCTAAGCGTGAAGCCCTCTCCAAGATTAGGTTTCGTTGGGGTATTTACCCCGAAAGCCCCCTGGAAGACTACCAGGTTGATAGGTCGGATGTGTAAGCGCAGCAATGCGTTCAGCTAACCGATACTAACGGGCGAATACTTGGCCGCATGTATCCAATGCTCCTAAGGCCCACCTTTTAAGGTGCCGCTTCATTATCACTACTACGGAGTTGTCGGTTATTAGTTGTCAGTCTTCGGTTCTTGCATCCCAAGAACTGACCGCTGAAAACTGACAACTGAAAACTCCTAGCGTCTTGTCCCTTCACTGTCGGGACAACCGCTCCTTTCCGGTGACTATATCCGAAAGGCCACACCCGTTCCCATCCCGAATACGGTAGTTAAGCTTTCGGAGCCGATGGTAGTACCAAAAGTGCGAGAGTAGGTGTCGCCGGATTTTTTATTCATAACAAGCCCCCGAAGCCAACAAGATAATGGCTCCGGGGGCTTCGTTTTTCCCGTCCGACGGAGTGTGCCAACGGGGTTGATAACCGTTCGCAGGGGACTGTCCCAATTTTCGCGGCGCGAGGGACGTTGCACCGCGAATTGACTTGACCGCCGCGAAAATGGGACTGCCCCCATTAGTTTCTGTTGCGGAAAGGGTGGGTGCCATGGGTAAGCAGAGCTTACCCGTGTAGGGCTTCCGCGTTTTCCGGCCCACGGGTAAGCTCCGCTTACCCATGACACCCGGTCCAATAGCTTTCCGCAACAGAAACTCATTAGGTCGCACGGCCGTCCAACTCCGCTCGACAGGCCGGCGTATCTTTGGTAGAACGCCTTTTAGGAGGGTTTTTCGTGGGACTGGTCGAACTGTGCGCAATGGCGGTAATGGTGGTTTTCAACGGCGTTTTCGCCGGTTATGAAATCGCCTTGGCGGCCGTGACTGCTGCCCGCCTCCACATCCTGGTCGGCGAGAACCGCGCCGGGGCCAAGGCCGCCTTGTACATGAAGCAGAACATGGAGGCCAGTCTGGCCACCGTGCAGGTGGCGATCACGCTGATCGGCGCCATCGCCGCGGCGATCGGCGGGGCAGGCGCGGCGGAAGGCATCAAACCGTTCCTACAAGAGCAGTTCGGCTTCTCGCCCGCCACGGCCACCATTCTAGCCATCACCCTGATCGTGGTTCCGTTGACGTTTATGATGATTATGTTCGGCGAATTGGTGCCGAAGGTTTTCTCGCTACGCAACAAGGAATGGGTCTGCTTGCGGCTCTCGCCGGTGATGCGCTGGTTCTGTTTCAGCGTTTGGCCGGCGGTCTGGCTGTTCGAGACCTGCGTGACGACGATGGTGGCCTGGAGCGAGCGGCGCTGGCGTCCGCGGGTCAATCCGGCGGGCAAATCGGAGGCCGTGGAACTGCTCGAGCTTCGCGCGCACGCCGCTTCGGCCCGGGCGTCGCGGCTGATCGGCGAGCGCGAGGAGGGTATCATCCTCGGCGCGGCCCGCCTCTCCAGCCAGACGGTCCGCGAGATCATGCTCCCCGCCGAATTCATCACCATGCTGAGCGTCGAAAACTCGCTGGAGGAGTGCCTGATAGCGGCCCATCTGGAAATGCACACCCGCTTTCCCGTGGTCGAGCAGAACAGCGATCCGCAATCGATCATCGGCTACGTAAACTTCAAGGACCTGGTGGCCTTGATGCGGCTGAGCCGGCCGCACAATGCCTCGCTGCGGGCGATACTGCGCCCTTTGCTCAGCCTCAACGCCGATCTGCTGTTGACCGCCTGTCTGGAACGCCTGATCCGCGAGCATACCCACATCGCCTTGGTCCGCGACGCCGATGAAAAAGTCGTGGGCTTGATTACCCTCGAAGATATCCTCGAAGAGTTGGTCGGCGACATCCAAGACGAATATGATCGCCTGCCGGTCCACGCGGTCAGATCGGGGAGGGCGTGGGTCGTCGGCGGCGGACTCGGTTTGGAACGACTGAAGGAACTCACCGGAATCGACCTTGCCACCGATCAGCCCCCGACTCCACCCGAAGAGGATCTGCGAAACGTCAGCGACTGGATCGTCGGCCATTTGCAAAAGCGGCTCCGCGGCGGCGACATCGTAGAGCATCCCGGGCTGCGCGTGGTGGTCCGCAAGGTCCGTCGGCAAAAGGTTCTCGAAGCCCAGGTGGGACGCACCGACGTGGGAGACGCGGGAAATTAGCCCGCCGCAATCCCGACTCATTGTTCAAGGTGCCGGTTGTGCAATGCCAGCAACGGGCCGAAATCTCCCTGATCAGCGAATTTGAGAGCTTTGATGTACTCGTTGCGAATAATGCTCTCTTGACCGATGCTTTCATCGGGCCAAAGGACAATCGGGGAGCCGTGAAGTCGGAGCCAAATGTTCGCCAACAGACGCGCCCAGCGGCCGTTTCCGTTCATGAACGGATGTATCCAGACTGCACGGTAATGAAGTCTCGCGGCCTGCTCCAATAGCGACATGTCGAATTGGCCCCAGGACGGAAGATCGCGAGTCAAGGAAAGAACCTGCTCGGGAACCAGCGGCCAGTCGACGCCCATGGTCAGATTTTCCTGCCGCGGCTTGCCAGCCCACGTCCACACGTCGCAAAACATTTCCTTGTGGAGGCGAAGCAGCCAGGAATAGTCAAACGGGGTGAGCCTCTTCGCGGGCGCGGCAGACAAATACTTGACGAAAGCCTTTGCGATATTCAAGGCCTCCGCCCGGCACAATTCGCGCCGCGTAGTGATGCTGCGGTCCTTCAGATGCGATCTGTCTATCGGCGTTTCGCCCGCAACGACGCGCCAAGCATCTATCTCGGGTTCCATAATCTGCGCCTTGGGCCCGCCATCAGTTCATGCACGCTCTGCTTGACGATTTGTTTGTAGGTCTCGGCATCCACGGCCTGCGACTCGAGCGCGGACGTACCTTGCACCATCCGCGCGATGGCTTCGGCCTTGGTTCGCGCTTGTTGCTCGGCAAAGTCGTGTTCGTCGACGGTGGTTTTCAGTTCAAAGTCCATTCCCAGCGCGTCGGCGATTGCTTTGAGATTTGCATACGAAGCGCGCTGCCAATCTCCGCCGCCGCCGAGGATTCTATTGATCGTGGGCAATGAAACGCCGCTCCGCCGCGCCAGTATCGGCCGGCTGATCCCCAGGGCCTTGTGTCGGCGCTCCATTTGCGAGGCAAAACTCGATCGAGTTTGTTTTTTTGCAGCCATGATTGCCCTAACAGGTCGGTTACGAGAATCGCCTACCCCACAATATCCGCGTGAATTCAACAAAGCACCCCAATAGAATATCACAAACGATAAGATATATATTCTATATCATATCACTCATTGTACGATAGTCAACTTTTTTCGTGTAAAGAGCGGATATTTTGGATAAGATCAAGGGGGGGGGGGCTGAGAACGTGCTTAAGATATATCCCCTCTCTATCTGGGAGAGGGGCCGGGGGTGAGGGTCTTGAGCGACAAGCCTCTCGAAAAAAAGGATGTTTTCTCGCCAATCGCCCCCCCCTTCGGTGAGGGAGGGGCTTGCTCACGGCGGCAGCACGGACAAGAAAATCGGGGTGTCGAGCGGGTTGCCCGCATGGGAGATGTCCCCCTCCCACGCCTCGGCCCAGCGGTCCCAATCGACCGGAACCTCGTCGAAAATGATTCGCCGGCGCTCGATCGTCGGCATCCGACGCCGGGGGAGTCCGCGGACCGATTGCGGGGCGATCCACGGGCCTTCGCGGAGATCGTATAAGACCTCGACGTCCGACATCTCGTCGGGCCAAACGACAAACCCTTTGGCCGTAACGTCGTAGCAAAGGGGGGACACCGGCTCAGCCAGAAACTCGCCCTCGATCTGCTGGCGCACCATCTCGACGCCCGCCGATTTGTATAGGCCGACGATCGCCGCGGCCAAGACCCGACGCCCGTCGGGCGAGAGCCGATCGATCCATCCCGAAGCAGT
Organism: uncultured Thermoguttaceae bacterium; assembly: GCA_965195225.1. Classification (GTDB taxonomy): domain Bacteria; phylum Planctomycetota; class Planctomycetia; order Pirellulales; family Thermoguttaceae; genus JAHIKV01. The sequence goes on along the minus strand of CBDAFL010000196.1, from coordinate 25,712 downwards.
CACGCCGGCCAGCAGCCGGCCCGACTTCGCTTCAAAGACCAATTTCAACGGGGCTTCCACGTCGTCGGCCGAGCCGAGAGTCAACCGCACGCAGTTCGTTCCCAGCCGGATTTCGTCGATTATGATCCGCGCGGCGGGCCACGACTTGCTTTGGGCGAACAATTCGAGGAACTCTCGTTGGACCCAGCGGTGGATCGACAATTCCGCGTGTCGGATGGCCCGCGCGTGCCTGTGCGCGGCGCGCCAGCTTCCGCCGTCCCGAGCGCGTCGTTCGGCACGGCGCAGCTTGGCATAGCGCTTTGAGAGGGTTCCTGAATGAAAGCCCGGCTTCAGCAAGCGGGACATGGTCTCGCTGTGTGGGCCGATCGGAATAGATCCCAGTTCCGGCTGCCGGTTGGCCGCGTACAGCCGCCAGTTCTCCTTCAGTTCCCAGACCAGGAAACCGAACAGGCCGGGGATGCTCGTGATGACGGCGGTGGCGGCGAGTCCTGCCGGGGCCTTTTCCATGCCCAAGCCGATCAACACTCCGGTGAAGTGTGGTATCAGACCGAGCAACAGCTTATGCGACACAGTAACCACGGGAAAGTGTTTAATGGGGTTGATCTGCGGCTCGATCAAAACATTTACCGCAAACCGCAACACGTAGGCCACAAAAAACCATACGAATCCCAGTACGGTTTTGACGATCAGCGACATGCGGCTTTCGCCGCTACGAAAGCGGAGAAACTCGTCAACCGAGTACATCATCCGCTCGATGACCGCCAAGAGGCGTCTGAACGCGTCGACGACGAACCAGAACAGACCGGTTATCGCCCGCAGACCGAAGCGATGCCACCCCTGGACAACCCAGTCGGCCGCCACCTCCTCGGCGTTGCGGCCGAGTCGCGAATTCAACAGCAGATTGAACGCCAGAAAGATTGAGACGGCAGCGCCGGGTGACATCCGCCAGCTCGGCTCGTCCAGTAGAGCCAGCCGCCACACAATCACCGTCCACACCAACGGCTTGACGACAAAGCGGAAAGAGATCGTAAAGGGGCGGCTGTGGACGATCTGCTGCAATAATCGAGATTGGACTATCCAGCGGATCGGCTCGATCGCCATCGCGTTGAAAACTCGATAGGCGGTCGAGAAAAATCGTCCGACCGCCCGACGGAAACCGGCTGAGTTGATCAGGCCGAGCAGTAGCAGCCCCAGCGACAACACCACGGCCGGCGAGGTTAAGAGCAATCCCGCTGAGGCCGACGTCTGGTCCGGCTCCTTTCCGGGAATCATTTCCCAGGCGTGATGCACGCCGGCCAGTGCCACGTATGCCCCGCCGAAGGGCACGGCGACGAAGCGGGTCAGAAAGCGGCCCACCGCCGTGCCAAACGCCAGCGAGCTGAGCCGTTGCATCCAACGCATGTAAAATTCGCCGTGTCGATAGACGCCGTCCAGGGCAAGCGCCAGCCGCCGGTCGGCCCGGAGCAATTGATCGCCGCGAAGGAAATCGAGCGGCTCGGCCAGATCGGGCAGTTTTAGGTTGTTCCGCGAGATGGCGTCTCGCAGGTCGCCCATCGTCAGAAAACCCCGCTCGCTGATCTGATCGAGCAGTTCCTCGACCAGTTTTTTGCGGGCGACTTGCTCGGGCAGATTCCGCCCCTTCAACCCCACTTCGTCCAACGAGGCGTCGATTCTCGGGCGTAGCCGGCGGCGGAGCCGCGCCTCGACCCGTTCCATCGCGTCATGCACCAACTGGGCAAGCTGCCGCCGCCGACCGTCCGAAATCCGCACCAACGCCAACCGTCCGGCCGCGCTCCGCAGGTGTTTCAACATCAACACGTCGCGTTGGGTCGGCAACGACCGCTTTAAGGGCCGGCGCCCAAACGTCCTGGCCCATTCCACCAGATCGACCGTGTACACCTCGCGCTCGTGGTCCACGCACACCTTTTGCAGGTCGTAGAGCAGCCTCGCTTCGACCGTCCAGATGCCGCGCGGCGTCTGACCGACCAGAGCGAAGAGCGATTCCTGCCAGTGTTGCGGACTGGACCGCTCGACTTCCAGAGCGGCCCGCAGCCGTTGGATCAGCCGGTTGACGTCCGTTTTAACGGCGGATTCGGCGCGGCCGGCCAACTCCGGCGGCGCGCAACATCTGGCCCGCGCGTGGTAGATCGCGGAGCGGACCACGTTGCCCAGCGAAGCCGGCCGATGGCTCTTGCGCATCAACACGCGGTATTTCGATTGCGAGGGGATCTCGTCGAACGAAAACGCATCGGGCGGGAGAATATCGGCTTCGCCCGACATGTCCGCCCACTCGTCCAGGGCGAACGGGGCGCGCGGGTCGGGCGCGCCGGCCGGCCGTGTTGCCCGAAACAACTCCTCGGCGTCAATGTCCTCCCAAAGAACCGCGTCGACGGATTCCAAGCTCTTCAAACTCGGGAAGTAATGCGGCAAGAATCCGGCGGAAAAATACCGCAACTCCAGATACGTCGCCACGAACTCGACGTAGACGGATTCCTCGCCCCCGACGGGCAGCAGAAGGTCGTCCTGGCCGAGCACCGCGCGGACCTCGTCGAACTCGGCCGTTCCGACGCGGTGAATCCGCTCGCGAATCATCGCCGGCGTTAGCTGCTTCGCCGCCAGCTTGTCCTCCAAGGCGACGTGGACCCGGGCGTGGAACAACAACCGCCAACAGTCCAACAGCACGTCTCCGGCGGGCGTTTCCTCAAGCTCCCCCGGATCGGGTCGGGCCAGCAAGATGACCTTCTCCGGCAATACGGCGTAATCGGGCAGGCCAAGCTCGTCCTTCTCGACGATCTCCAGGAGTTGCTTGCCGTCGATTACATAGCTCTTTCGATGCGGCACCACCAGGCCGAACCCGGCCAATTGCTGGTCCTGCTTGATTACCCGGCGGAGGATGCGGGGGAGCACGAGAAACGCCGTCGGATCGGCCGCCCTTACGGCAACCTCCAATTCACCCAACGTCAGCCGCGAGGTCGGCTCGCGGTCAGTCGGCTTGATCTGCTCTTCCCGGGATTGATTCACCATGAAGCGAGATTATCGCACATCCCCCCCACCGTGCCAAGGCGATCAGGATTGCCGGCGCGTTGACCACTTGCGGCTGCTGCTGGCCAGTAGTAGGATGTTGATGATAATTTGAGTTTGACGCGCGAGCGTCAAGTTACTGCCTCCTGAGAGACTGCGAACTTGAGCCATCCGGCTCTTGAACACATGAAGGCAGTGCTTGGACCGCGCTCCCGAAAGGGAGCGTCGGCCGGGTGCTGTTTCATGTGCCCTTTCGCAGGGGTCTCAGGAGCAGCCTCGGTTCGGCGCTCCTTTTTTGTTGTGCCCGCACCGAGGAGACAACGTCACTCTTTGTCTGGTACGGGAGGGCGCAATGGCCACGAAGGACGAGAGAAGGTTGATTGCGGGCCGAGACAGGATCGTTGCGGACCGAGACAGGTTGATTGGTCAGTACGAGTGGTTGCGGCGTATGATGCACCATTTGGACATGCAGACCGAACAAATCGACCGGGAAATTATCGTTCTTGAAAAACTCCTGCCGGACGACTACACATTCCCCGGCGATCCCACGGAAAGCCGGTAGGGTGCGTCCGCGACGCACCGATATTCCTTGTTTGTGGTGCGTCTGCGGTGCTTGGTCGTTCACCACGCCCTTCGCTGCGCTCAGGGACGTGCCACCCAAATTCGACAATTATTTTCCCCCAAGCTCTTGGCGGCCGGGGTTGCTCGGCGCTTTGCCTGCATCAAGTTTCGAGGCGTCGATGTAGGTGTATCCACCGCCGTTTTGTCGGGCCAGATCGGCGAGGAAGCTCCGTTCGGCAGGCTTCTGGCCGGGACCGAACTCGATGGCGTTGATGACGATGCCCGCCGCCATGTGTCGGATTTTCGCCAGTTGCGCCGGCTCAATGATCGGCTCGTCGGCGTCTGTCATCAGGAAGATAACGTCGGGCTGCATACGAACGGCCATTTTCAGCGCGGCTTCGTGGTTGGTGCCCCCATTGGCCTTAATTGAATCGAGGAACCGGGCGGCCCGACGCTTGTTCTCGTCGGTTCCGAAAGCCAGCCGGCCGGGCCTGCCCGCGGGGTTCATCAACACCGGGCGCTGGTTGTAGAAGATCAGTTGGAACTGGTGAACGCTGTCGAGGTTTTTCAGGCTTTCGATCAGTTCGGCCTTGACCGCGCGGAGCGAATTGCGGCCTTCTTCGCCCATGCTGCCCGAGCGATCAATGACGAAGACAAACTTGTATCCTTCTCCGACAAGGCCGAAGAGGCTGGTTCGGGCCTTGCCGCCTTCTTTCGGGGCGATGGAGAATCCCAGCCCTTCGAGTCCCTTTTGGGGAGAGACTTCTTTTTCGGAGGGTTTTTTGGTCGGCTCTTCAGCCTGAACACCAACCGACAAACCAAACACGAACGCCAAACAAGCGCAGAGTATGAGCGTGTAGCGGGCGGGCTTGGCAGTGTGTTCCCACGCGGAGCGTGGGAACAAGGAGTTTGTTTTCACGGTTTTCCGCCCTTACTTTTTGGGCGTGCGTCCTTGCATGGTTATCGCTTTGTTCAACAATACCTTGTAGCGAGCGACGGTGTCGGGGCCGTTTAGTTTCGGGCTGAGGATCAAGGCCGCCTTGAGCACCTGTTCGGCCTTTTTTGCCCGATCCAAGACGGTCGCCTTGTCCTTGCCGTGTTCGGCCTCTTGGACCAGACAGGCGGCGACGTTGTACATAACGTCGTAGTACTCGGCCGGTTTTTTCCTCATCGGCTGCAACCTGTTCCGCAGCATGACCCAATGGGCCACGGCGTGGCCGAACTTTGCGGGTTCTTTTTCGGCCCAGCCTTCGAGTATCCGCCCCTTTTCCATCAGCGGTTCCAAGGCCCTGGGATTGTCCTTTATGAGTTGGTCCACCTGTTCGAGCGCCTCGGCGAACTTGCCTTCCTTGCGGAGCAGTCCGAGCAGTTGGGCGCGGACGCGGGTCATGGCCCTCTTGGCTGACTTGGCGAACTCGGGATCGGTCTCCGTGCGCTGGATGATTTCCTGATATTCGCGGCTGGCCTCGGCGGTCATCCCGAGGGAGTTCAGCCCGTCGGCGATGAAAACCATTCCCCACAACGAGAGTTCCTTTCGCCCGGCCAGTTTGCCGAGGATTTTTCCGAGCAGATTCTGGACCTTCGCCAACTGTTGTTTGGCGGCCTCGGTTTCGGCCGTCTTGGTCGTGGCCCCCAACTCGGTGACGGCGGCCGAGGCTTTTTTGCGTTCCAGGTCCAGCAATCCGGCGAATCGGATCAGCACGTCGTTGACTTGCGGCGAGTCCGGCCCCTGTTCGATCAACACGTCGGCAGCATCTCCGGCCTTGTCGAACTGTCCCAGCGCGGTGTATGTCCGGACGGCTCCGAGAAAAACGCGGACGGTCGTGCGGTCGAAGTTTCGCGGTTTATCGGCCTTGATGATGTCGATCAGCGGCCGATACAACTCGGCGGCCTCCTTCTGCTCGCCGCCGTCGGCGCGAATTTCCGCCAGAAGCAATTGAGTTTCCAGGAAGTAGTCGGGCAGCGGCTGGCCCGGCTCGACCTGTTTGGCGAGGATGCTCAGTCCGGTGCGGAGCCGCTCGACGACTTTGTCGCGGTAGGCGGCAACTTGCGACTCGTCGCGCAGGCCGTCGGGTTTGTTTTTCTCGACGAGGTAGAGCCGGGCGTAGTTTTGTCCGACGAAATACATCGCCTGCGGATAACGCGCCGATTTCGGGTTGACCCGCTCGAAAATATCGATTGCCTCTTGGACCCGGCCCGTGACCAGTTTAGCCTGGCCGCGGGCCATGCGGGCGTCGTCGGCCTCGGGGCGACCGGGCCAGTTTGACTCGGTGAACTCGGCCAACCGGGTCAGCCGTTTCAGAGCGTCCGGTTTCTTGTCGTCGGTTGCGTTGACATAGAGGTTCAGCGCGGCGCCGACGGCCAACGCGGCCGCCTGCGACGCCGCATCGCTGTCTTTCCGCACAATCTTCTTGTCCTGGTCTTCATGGACGATGCGGCCGACCGCCTTGATGCACTGTTCGAGTTTGCCCTCGTTGAACAGACCGCGGGCGATCATCAGTTCCGTGCCGAGCAGGGCCTCGCCGGCCGCCGCGATCCGGGCCTTGTCCATGAGCTTGGTCCGGTCGGCGATCTCCAACGCTTTGCGGTAGAGGTTCCGCGCCTGCTCCCACTGCGCGTCGGCCACGGCGGCGTCGGCCAGCGTCACGGCCTCCTCGAACGTGCCGATTTCCAGCTCCGACTTACCGGAGGCTAAGAGCAGATCGCGTCGCAGTAGAATGGCGTCTTGCTGGTGAGGGCCGCGGATTCTGGACATTTCGGCGAGAATCCGCAGCGCCTCGGAGACGCCCTTGGCCTTTTTCGCTCCGGCGGCCTTTTGGGCTTTTGCGTGGATGGCCTTTGCCGCCGCCAAGGCGATGCCTTGGTAGCCCTCGGTCTGACGCAGGCGGTGGCGATTTTGTTCGAGCCAGGCGATGGCCTCGGCAAGGAACTGATCGGGCTTCTGCTTGGCGAGGATCAGCATCCGGAAGTACTCGACCTGTGCGAACAGGGGTTCGAGACCGGTCGCCGCCCTACGCTGGCCCGGCCCGGCGGCGTTGACCAACACCTCGTCGTAGATGTCGGTCGCCAGCCGCGGGTCGCCCAATTCCTCGGCGGTTTTGCCGTGCCACATGTGGGCGCGGAGACCGGTTAAGGTAAGCATGTCGCCGCTAGTGCGGTCTTGTTGGAAGATGTCGTCGAAGCCCTTGGCCGCCCGATGAAGCGTATCGATACGTTCCTTGTTCTTCGGATCGGAATAGGTTTGGGCCAGATAGTAGTCGGCCATTGCGGTTTGGAACCGGGCCTCGAGCAGATTGGCCTCGATCTCGGCCCGCGCCTTGGCCGCTTTGCTCCGTTGGGTTCTTCGGGTGGAGAATTTCGGCGGCGGCGGCAACGCGGCAAGCTGTTTCTGTAAATACTGCTGGGTCTGGATGAACTTTTCCCGCGCCAGCTTCAGGTTCTCTCGGGCGTCGGCCAGATACATTTCGTGTTGCAACTTGTCCTTGCCCGCGATGCTTTTGGCCGCCCCGATGCGACTAATCGCCTGTTGCCCGAGGAGCTCGCCCCACGAGGCAATGGCCGACGCCGTGGCCGGATGGTCGGGCTTCTCGCGAATGAACTTCGCCAGATGTTTCTGCGACTCCGCGATCAACCGCTCGTAGTCGTGGGCGTCGAAGGCGTCGTCGGCCGCGGCCCGCAGACTCTTCGACATCTCCAGATCCCAGACGTCGCGGACCTCTTGCGGCAGGTCGGGGCGCTTGTCCAGAATTCTCAGATAATCGACGGCCATGTCGCCGTAGCCGTTTTCCCTCAGAAGCTGGAGGAACCGCAACGGTTTTTCACCGGCCGAGGCCGTCCCCGCGGTCCACGTCAGGGGGACACATAGAACGAAAACGCAAAAGATTGCAATTTTCATTTTACAATGGCCCTGTCACCGCCGGGGGCGCTGTCGAGTTTGTACAACGGCAAATAGCGGTAGTATACTTCAAGCGTCAAGGCGGAGAGGCTGGTGGTCATCACTCGTCCGCCGTGCGTACCCCATCGGTCTTTGGTCGGTTTATTCGGATCCCAACTGCCGGCGGCACAGCCATCCTTGCACTGCGAGTCGATCAGGTATCGCCTCATCTTGCGGTTCCAGGTGTCCCAATCCGGCCCCGGTTGATTGTGCATTACCATCGTGGCGTAGTACCAGTAGTAGATATTTCGTTTGCCTTTGTCGGGTTGGTTTTTCATCAGAAAAGCGGCCCCTTCGACCATCGCCGGGTCTTCCTTGGGGACGCCCATGTATTGGTAGCAGAGCAGGCCGATCGAGGTGGTGGTAATGCCCGCGCCGGGACTGGTGTATCCGAACAGACCGCCTTTCCGCGCGCTCCCCCGGCCACTGGAAGAGACCGATTCGAGAAACGCCTTGGCCTTTTCGAATACCGCCGGATTGACCGAGAGGTATGCCATTTGTCCGCTTTTCAGGGCCATGACTTGCCAGCCGACGACGGACGTGTCTCCTGCCTGGCCGGGAGTGTATCGCCAGCCGCCGCCCTTGGGGTCTTGCGCTTCCATAATGAAGTTCAACGCCGCCTGGGCATGTGGCCGAAGGGCCTTGTCGTTGCTCATTCCGTAACACTCGCACAAGGCGATAGCGGCCAGTCCGTGGTCATACATTGCCCCGCCCATCCGCAGATCGCCGTTGGACTTCTGGTTTTTCACCAGGTAATAAATGCCGTTGGCGATGGTTTTTCTGTACGGTCCCTTGGACTGATGCGTTTGGCCGGCGGCAAGGAACGGGAGCAGGCCCATTGCGGTGGCGGCGGCGGGCCGGTTGCCGGAAGTGGCCGCTCCGGTGCAGGTGTTGTCCTTGCATCGGGCGGGATAGCTCTTTAGTCCCCAGCCGCCGTTGGCGAGTTGGTGTCGAGCGAGCCAGTTGAGCGCGCCGGCCACGGCCCGTTCCGATTGCCGGGTACCGCCGCCGCTGGCGAGCATCTTCTTTCGGCTGCCGGCGCCGCGGCCACCAAAGCCCCAGCCGCTGCCGCCGCGGCCGGGATGCGTGCCGGTACCCAGTCCGACGCCTACGCCACCGCGGCCTTTGACGGCCGGCCCGGCGCCGATCCCCTTGATGTCGAAACCGCCCAGTCCGCCGAGGTCGGGCTGATCGCTGCCCGAAGCCATCCCACCGCCACGCTCGGAAAAAACCGCGCTGTCGTCGTAATACTTTTCCTCTTGAGCGAGTTGGGCCGGCTTCTCAAGAGTGAGCGTTTCGGTGCTCAGTTCCGTCGGGTCCAAGGGCGTCTCGCCGATGTCGAACTTCTCGATCTCTTGCGGCACGTCCTCGGGCTGATCGACCTTTACCTCCTCGAACGCCGGCGCCTCGTCGACGATTTTCTCGATGGCCTTTCCGCTGATCAGCGCCAGCGAGCAGATCAATACCAGGTGGAAAACGAAGCTGCACATCCACCAGGGGCCTTCCTCGAAGAACCACGTCCGGGTTCGCTCGAAGAAACCCATGCCGGCCAACTCCGGCGGTAGCTCGGGTTGCGGAGTCGTTTGCCGTGGCTCCACTTTCGCCGCCTCTTGTTCCGCCATCTCCGTTCCACTCCCTGGCAAGCGGGCCAGAATGTCGGGAAACCGGATGATTGAACCTCGGAAAAACATATTCCGAGTGTCAATAACCGACTAATCCCCAACGACGCCCTCCGTGTATATAATCGGCCATCCGCTACTGCCCGTCAAGGTCTTTCTCGCCCCGGCGGCGACCATCATCCGCAACGTTACTTCCGTCCTCATCTGCATTTAGGTTGGCTTGCTCCAGCCACGAATCAATCGAAATTACTTCGCCGGACGGCGACGTTGCCACGCTTGGCGGGGAAAGCCTGCGTCTCGGCCTCAACTTGAAATAGAGAAATCTTGCGGCCAGCACCAACCCGACGACGACAAACAAAGCCAGGCCCCAAATCCATTCCAGCGATCTGTCGGCGTCTTGGACGACGACCGGCTTCCAGTCGATCCGGCCGATCAACAGCGGCGCTTTCTCGATCGGATCGCCCGGCTTGGACTCGGCTGGCAGGTATCCTTGCAGCTTCAGAAAGTAGCCGGCAAAGGTGGCCTTCTCGCGGACCGACGGTCCGACCGGCATGTCCTCGGGGCAATCGACCACGATGGCCACGTAGGGATGTCCCCAGGACTCGTCCGTAAACCCCCATATCTCTCTCAGTTTCTCTCCGTCGCGGCCCTCTCCGGCCTCTAGCACGCGGCGGACGTCCAGGTCCATTGTCACCAATTCGCCGCGGTATTTGTCCGGCTCGTCGTGGAAGTTGGTGTAGAGCAGATCGCGCCGGGCAAGCTGCCGCAATCGCTCGAACGGCTGGTTCTTTACCCAAAACACCAACCGATAATACGGCTCCATCTCCTCCCGACGCGGCTTCAAGCTGCCGTCGGTCATCGCCTGGAACTCCTCCCGGACAGTTTCCGCCTGATCGGGGTCTTCGTGGGTCGGGCCGGTGGCCTCGGGAATCGGCTGCGGCGGGGCGGATTGCTTTTCCGGCGGTCGGCCGTCGTCGCCGGCAAGCCAACGCCACATGTTCGGCTCGCCCATCCTGACGATCAGCAGCGAAACGAGCACCAGCATCCCGATGCCGCAGATCAGACGCAGCATCAACGATCCGCCGAACATCGACGACGGGCTTCGTTCTTCCCAGTAGCGCCGCATGGCGTTTCTCACTTTCATAAAGCCGCGACCGGTGGTCGCGGCTTTATATCAGTTGTCGGGCAAACCGACGAAACTCAACTTCGAGAGCTTACGGCCGCCCGGCAACATTTGGTGCGTGCAAACGTCGATGACCCTCATCAATTCGTCGTATCGGCAGGAGTCGCTGACCTGGAGGATGACCTGATCGAAGGGGTTGCCCGCGTCGGCGAACACTTCCTTGAGCCTGCCGTCCAAGGCGGCGAGGCTGGGTACCTGCGACTCGCCTATACCCAGGCCGGAGATGTCGCCCGTGGTCGGATTGGCGATGACGCTGATCGTCAGCGTATTCAGGCCCTGGATGGGGTTTGTGTTGTCGTAGTCTTCGCCTGCCTGTTGGCCATCCTCGACGACCGCCGTGGCCTGGGGCAGGGGGAGCCGTAGCGAAATCTGGCCCTCGATCGGCGCGGGCCGAAACGTCAAGATGAAGAACGCCAACAACTGGAAAGCCATGTCGAGCATGGCCGCCAGATTAAGCTCCACATCCGACTGCGGGCGTCGTTTTTTTCTTCTCTTGCGCATCCTGAAAATGCGCGACCACCGGTCGCGGCTTTGTGAAAAACGTTGCTATGCTTCCTTGTCCAACGCCTTGAGCGCAAAGTTGCGAAAGCCGTTGTCCTGGCATGCCCTGATCACCCGGTTAATCATCCGAAAGGGCGTGGCCCGATCAGCCCGAATCACGATTGTGGTCGGCAGTTCGTTACCCGCCTCGAGGTCGGCCGGAGTCATGCGGCTCTGCAACATGCTGGCCTGCGCTTCGTTGCGGATGTAGCCTTCGATGTTTGTTATCAGGCGTCCGTAAATCTTCAGATCGCCGGCGTTGTCGATGTTCAACACCAACAGGCCGCGCTGTCCGTGGGTCTCCACCGGCCGGGCCGACCCGACCACCGGCAGTTTCAGGCTCAGATCGATCTCGGCCGACTTGAAGTTGATGACCAACAGAAAGAAGGTGATCAACTGGAACACCATGTCCAGAATGGGCGTGAGGTTCGGCTCGGCCTTGAGGTTCTGGGACAATCGTGCAGCCATGCAGGTTGCCTATGCTTGTGAGGCGCGACCGAAGGTCGCGTTGTTATTTTGTGGGCTTTGCGGCCGATGCCTTTGCCCGTCCGGCGTGGGAAAAATGCCGCAAAAACTGGTCCGCGGTCAGCATCACCGACGTGGAGATGTAGACCACCCGATTGCGGAACAGGGCGAAGAAGTATATGGCCGGCACCGACAGTGCCACCCCCTCGAACGTCAACAACAACGCCTCGGAAATACCCTCCGCCACTTCGCTGGCTTTCAATTGCACGTCGCTTCTGGCGATCACGCTGAAACAGGCGATCATCCCCTTCAAGGTGCCCAGCAGTCCGATCATCGGCCCCAGTGTACCGAGCACGGCCAACATGCTGATCTTCTTCTCCATCTCGGCCGTGATCGCTTCGCCGACCCGCTCCATCGCGTCGCGCGCCTCGGCCAAGCCGTTGGGCAACTCGGTGATGCCCGTGGTCAACAGGCGGCTGAAGAAGGAATCGTCTTCCTTTACCAGCCCGTAGATTCCCTTGAAGTCGCGCTGCTCCAAAAGCCCTTCGCACTGCAACACGACCTCGGGCGGGGCGGCCACTTCTACCCGCATCTCCCAAAAGAGCCGGGTGACGGTGGAGACGAAGTAGACCGACAACAGCAGGATCACCAGTCCGATGAAACCCGAGCAACGAATGACCCAGTGCAGGAATCCCTCGATTTGCTTTTCGTCGGATTCCGCCGGATCGCCGGCGGCGGCCGGTTTGGCGTCCTCATTTCCCGGTTCTTCCACGGCGGCGGCGTTTGCCTCTTCCTTGTCCTGTGCCGCCGAATAGCGGGGCATGGTTGCCGTGGCCAACATGGCACATAGAACCAAGCCCAGCACAAACCACGATTTCCTTCGCAACGCACCGGGCGCCATGCTCATGACAGTATTACCCTTCTCTGCTTCTCTGGAACGTCGAAAACTCGCAAAGCCCTCGATACTTGCCCTTGCAGCCCGGATTCCGCCAGTATGTCATCCCCCCGTGGGACCGTCAAGGACGTTCCTATTATCGGCATAGATATGCCGAGCAATCAATAACGTGATGTTCCGATCGATGCAAATAAGAGCAGAAGCCCGCCGCAACCCTTTTGTCACGACGGGCTTCTGTGTCGGGGCGACAGGATTCGAACCTGCGACCTTCTGAACCCCATTCAGACGCGCTAGCCAGACTGCGCCACGCCCCGAACGAAATAAACTGTCATCTAACACGTAAGTATCGCACATCAAGGCGAACGCTGCAATGCCTCTCGGGCCTTGTCGAGGGGCTCGTCAAGCCCGGGAAAATACGCCACAATGGCCGATCGTGACCCCGAACGGCGCGACCTTTCCGTCGCGGCTTTTTTTAAGGAGTGTTATCGTGTTGCCTTTCGCCGATCGACTCGACGCCGCCGTCAAACGCTGTCGCAACCCGGTGCTCGTGGGCCTGGACCCGAGAGCGGAAAGCCTGCCCGAGGGGATGCTACCCCAGGGAACCAACGCCGCGGCGGCGGAAACGGCCGCGGCCTACGGCCGGTTCTGCCGAGGGGTGATCGATGTGGTGGCCCCGCTGGTTCCGGCCGTGAAACCGCAAGCGGCGTTCTTCGAGCAGCTTGGCCCCGCCGGAATGACGGTCCTTGCCGAACTGATCGAGTACGCCCAGGACCATGGGCTACTTGTCATTCTCGACGGCAAGCGGAACGACATCGGCTCGACCGCAACCGCATACGCGCGGGGAATACTAGGCGCCGCTGGCCAAAGCGCTTGGGGGGCCGACGCCCTGACCGTCAGCCCTTATCTGGGCGACGACAGCCTTCGACCGTTTATCGACGTGGCCGTTGAGCGCGGGGCGGGTGTCTTCGTGCTCGTTAAGACCTCGAACCCCGGCGGCAAGATGCTTCAAGACCTCGTCGCCGACGGAAAGCCGATCTACCGGCACATTGCCGAGTACGTCGAACGACAAGCGGTCGAGACGCTCGGCGCGTGCAATTACGGCGCGGTCGGCGCGGTGGTCGGGGCAACGTATCCCGAGCAACTCGCCGAGTTGCGCTCTGCAATGCCGCATACCACGTTCCTCGTACCCGGCTTCGGCAGCCAGGGTGGCACGGCCCGCGACGTGGCCGCCGCTTTCGATCCACAGGGACACGGCGCCGTGGTGAACAATTCGCGGGGGATCATCTTTGCCCACGCCGCGAAGCCGTACTGCGAGCGATTCGGCGCGGCCCGCTGGCAAGAGGCAGTCGAGGCCGCCACGCGAAACATGATCGACCAGCTCCATGCCGAAACACCGGCGGGAAAGCTGTGACAACAGCCTGTTGAAAAAGGGTGCTATTCCGACGGCAAAGCCGCACGCGGCTCGTCGGATTCGTCCTGTTCGACAAGCTCCGGGGATTGGAGCATTCGGGGAACATTATCGAGCGGCTGTAGTTCGACGATCTCCGCCTCGGCGCCCCCCGCGCCAAGTTCCTTGAACCGTCGGGCACTCGGCAACACGCTCCGTTCCAACGAGCCGACGGCGTTGTTGTAGTGCTCGACGCTTTTGGCGAGCGATTCGCCGATCGACCGCCAATGCTTGCTTAGCGTGGAGAGCCGCTTGTAGAGTTCCTGCCCCAATTCGCTGATTTTTTGGGCGTTTTCGGCCAATTGCTCCTCGCGCCATCCGTATGCGGCAACCCGCAACAAGGCGATCAGTGAAGTGGGAGCGGTAATCAGTATCTTGTCTTTGATCCCCGCCTCCAACAGGCCGGGATCGTGTTCCAACGCCGCCAGATAAAAGACTTCGCCCGGCAGAAACAAGACCACGAAGTCGGGCGACCTGTCCAGTTGTTCGGCGTAGGACTTTTTGCCGAGGATCGAAATGTGATTGCGCACCTGTCTGGCGTGCTCCCGGAGCTTTTCGGCGCGAGTTTCGTCGTCCGGGGCCTCGATCGCTTCCAGATACGCCTCCAACGGCACCTTCGAGTCAACGGCGATTGTCCTATGCCCCGGCAGATGAACGACCAGATCGGGCCTCAAGCGGCCGTTATCCGTGTCGATGCTCTGCTGCTCGAAGAAATCGCAATGCTCCAACATTCCGGCCATCTCGACAACGCGCCGCAGTTGAATTTCGCCCCAGCGGCCGCGGACCTGGGGACGACGGAGCGCCTTGACCAGATTCGCCGTCTCGCCGCGCAACTCCTTTTGGGTCTCCCACAGCGATTTGACCTGTTCGGTCAAGCCGCTGTAGGCCTCGATCCGGCTCTTTTCGATCTCGACCAGTTTGGCGTCCACCTTGCCGAGCGATTCCTTGACCGGCTTGACCAACTCGTCGATGGCGGTCTGACGTTTTGCGAGGTCTCCCTTGGCCGATTCCTGGAACTTTTCCAACTGGGTTTTGGCCAGTTCCAGGAACGACGTGTTGCTGCTGCGCAGGGCCTCGGCGGCCAGGGCCTTGAATGCGTCGGCCAATTTCCCCTTGGCCTCGTCCAACAGGGCGAGTTTCTCTCGGGCCTGTTCCTGTTCGGCAACCAGCATCTGCTTCAACTCGGCAACTTGAGTGTTCAGGGCGAGCACCTGTCGTTGCAGATCGCTGGAAGAAATCTCCTCTTCTTTTAGTCGTGCGCGGAGTTCCTCGATTGTCTCCTCGCGGCCAACCACTTTTTCGGCCAAAGCGGCGGTTTCGGAGGCCGACTCGCCGCGCCCGTTATCATAAGCGGCGTTGATCTTTGCCTTCAGCAGCAGCCAAACGCCCAAGGCGCCGAGAAAAACGCCGAGCAGCAGCATAATAATGGGGAGAATGTATTCCATGTGCGTCATGGTACGTCGAATGGGGTGCTGCGCCAAGGTGGTGATGTTGTATCCGTTTAGCGGCCGCCGGCACGGCGGCCAGCGACGGAACCAGGGCCGTCGTGCCGACGGCCGCTAAACATTCAAGAAATCCGCTACCGGAGTTGATACCTTCTGCGCAAAATCCATTCGGTCGTCAGCGCCGCCACCAGGAGCGTCCACAATCCCGGCGGCCAGTAAAGCCGCCGCTCGACGTAAGTGGTCTTCTTCCGTTGGCGGCGTTCGAGTTGTTCGATGAAATGGTCGGCGGTGGAGATGTGAACGTACCTTCCACCCGATGCGGCGGCGACGTCCATGAGCATCTTCTCGTCCAGGTCGAGCTTCTCGAATTCGAGATTGGTGCGACCGACTTCGATGGGGACTGTTTCCGCGGTGAGCGTAAGATCGCCGAGCCGTGCCTCGACGCCGATCTGGTATCGGCCGGGCGAGGGCGGCTCGAACGTCCCTTGGTAATGCCCTCCGGGGCCTGGAACCGACGAAAGCTGGACCCGTTCGGCGCGTCCGCCCGATCCTTTTACTTCGGCCGTTACGCGAGCATTGCCGGCACCTTGCCCTTGCTGGTCGCGGACGACGGCCGAGATTTGCACCGTCTGGTCCGGCTCATAGTGTGCCTTGTCCGTGTCGGCGACGACCCCGGCGGCGGCCTCGACCGCTTCCGCCCGTCCGGTCAGCCAGCGGACCATCTGCCCCCAAAATCGCAGGAAGGGCGATTCACGGTCGAGCGATTGGCTTACCTGCTGCCAGTTGCGGGTAGTATCGCCGGTGAAAACGGCGATCCGTCCGCGACCCAACGGCTGCACGGCCAGCACGGACATCGAGCCGGGATCAGCCGTTAGAGTCGCCAGGACAGTGGCCCCCGCCCGCGCCCGCTCGACCCGCGTACAACCGACAAGCGGCGATAACCCCGGCGTTTGCGGCCCGCCGCCGCGTGTGGGAAAGAAGGCGCCGATGCCGGCGAAAATCGGATGCCGCACACCCTCGGGCGTCAGCACCGGCAGGAACGGGTCGGTGAACTGGCCGATCCGGCGGTCGCCCGGTTCCACCGGCAGGGCGTCGCCCAGCGGCGTGCCGGCGTATCCACCCGGTCCAAGACTGTGATATCCGCCGAGCATCACCAGGCCCGCCCCGGCGCGGATGCGATCGAGAAACATCTCCTGTTGCTCGGGGCGAATGTACGAGGCGTCGATGTCGCCGAGGATGAACACGTCAAACTTGTCGATCGTCTCCCGATCGGCGGGAATCGCGGCCAACCGTATATCGCCCATGTTCGTCCGTTGCAGGAAGACGTTGGGCCGGGTCTGGACCAGGGCGCAAAACTCCAGGTCGGGGTCTTTGGCCAAAAAGCGATCGACCAGCGCGCCGTACTCGGCACGCAACGTCCCCTCGACGTACAACACGCTGATTTCGGCCTCGTGTACGGTGGAAACGGCCGAGCGGCTGTTGTTCTCCGTGATCCGCTCCTCGGAAACCGGCGGGACACGAACGGTGTATGCGTGGCGGCCCTTGGTCGAGGGCGTAAACTCGAACGCGGCCTGCTGCGAACCTTCCACCTCGTCGAGCGTCAGTTCGGCACGGGCCACCTGCCGGCCGTCTTCGTCGAGAAACGCCTGGATCACGCGGCCGTTCAATCCCGCCGCGTCGATCGAGCCGGTAACTCGGGCGACGTTGCCGAGCATCATTCGCTCCGGGCAGTCGATCCCGACCACCTGCACGTCTCGATAGGAGCGGTTGCTTCGCAGTCCGGCGCCGACGCCGACGCAATGGACCGTCAGGCCCAGCTTGCCGGCCGATTCGGGCGGATTGCCGGCCACGTTGTTTATGCCGTCCGAAAGCATGACCAGCGCGGCAACTTCGGCCGGGGCAAGTTGGTTCGAGGCGGTAGCAAGCGCCCGGCACAACGAGGTCGCCCGGCCGTTTGGAATCAAGGTCGCCAGTTCTTCCCGACTCTCCAGCGGCAGTGCCCGATCCGCGAAGGCGACCGTCAGCACGCGGAAATCGCGTTTCAACGAATCGCTCCATTGTTCCAGCTTGCCGCGCGCCCGATCAAATCGCGATAGCTCCGACTGGTCGTCGGCAATGTCCATCGAGGCCGAGGCATCCAACAGAAAGATCAGCGCGGGCTTCTCGATGTGTTCCTTCTGATAGCTCAAAACGGGCTGAAACAGCAGCATCACGACCAACAGGATGGCCGCCGCCCGCAGCAGGTACAACGTCCGCCACCGTCGGAACTCCAGCGCGTGGAACGCCCGATAGTAAAACACTCCCACCAGCAGCAGCGCCGCGGCGGCGACCGCCAGCATCGTCGTCAGGCTGTATCCCTGGGCGAGAGAAAGTTGCATGAGTTATTGTTTAGCCGCCGTGCCGGCGGCTGCTAAACGATTATTTTACCTTGCCAAACTTGATCCGCTTGACGTAGACGAGCGATTTCAACTCCTCGCCGATTTTGCCCTTGTCGCGCTTGTTCAGCAAGTAGCGTTCGGGCGAATACCGCTTCGGCCGAAGATAGACCAACGCCGACAACGGGCCGGCGATCGTCCGTCCGTCGTGCAAGGTGATCGTGTGCAGGTATTCCCGCGCCGGATAGCTGCGGCCGGTGTAAATCTTCTCGTCGCTGGTCGTTTCCTTGAACTTCCATTCCTTCTCCATCCACTCCCGCTTGATCTTGCAGTCGATCCGCTTGACCGCCCGGAGCGGAATCTCTCGCTGCCGCTGGAGTTGTTTGTCGTAGATTTCCAGGCGTTTGTCGCGGGTCAGATAGATCATGCCCGGATGGACCGAGCCGTCGGACAATTCGATGCAGCCCGGTATGGCGTCTTCTCGCTGCGTGGTTTTGGGACCGAAGGGATTGATCGCCGGCGGTTCGTCGGCCTTGGCGGCGGAGAGTCCGCACGCCAAGGTCACGATCGCGGCAGCGTACACGTAATGCCGTTTCAGCCACATGATTGATCTTTCGCAAAGAGGGTGGCACGTCCCTGAGCGCAGCGAAGGGCGTGCCACCCAAATTCGACAACTTGTTTTTCCCCTCTCTTGCATTGTATTTTGCCCTCTCTAATTGGTCGATGGTCGGCTGGAACGCAAACACCCGCTGCGGATGGGTGCGGGGATACCCGACAGCTACGGGTGTCGGGTTGACCGGGAGGCGATATTTCGGGACAATGAGTATTGGAACAGCTTTGATCGTGGGTTTTCTCGCCGTGTCGCGGGTTTCGCTCGCCCGCCGTGCATGAGGGGAACAGTCGTGAGGCCACACCAAACACCTCCCGCGCATGAACTTTCTCGGCGGAAGTTCATCGAAGGCATTGGACTCGCATCGGCCGTCGGCGGCGCCGGCGCCATCCCATCCATCGCTTGGGCCGATGATGGCGATTCCGGTCCGATCGACTGTGGCCCGCCGCCGCGGGCGAAGCCGCATCGTCGCACGGGCGGCGAATCGTTCCCGCCGCTGCCGCTGCCGGTCACTCCCTTGCGTCGTAGCGAGAAGAAGCGGCCGCCCAGCCCGCCCTCGCTGCTGGGCAAAGCCGCGTTGGGCACCACGCGCTGGACCACCCGAGACGGCAAGCGCGTCCAGTATCGAGACTGGATGACCGATCCGGCCGACGTGAATGCGCTGCTGCGCTGGACTTCGCAAAAGCTGGGGATCAACTATCGGGCGGTCGGGGTCGATTTCGGCCATTTCTCGTTCGATCCCCGCGAGCTGCCGGCCCTGCTGCTGGCCGGGCACAACAAGTTCCAGTTGGACGACGAGGTCCGCGCCAAGCTGGCCCGATACGTGCTCGACGGCGGTACGATCCTCGGCGACGCCTGCTGCGGATGGAACGATTTCGCCGAATCGTTTCGCCGCGAGATAGAGTTAATCTTTCCCGGCCGGCCGCTGAGGAAGATGCTGCCCGAGGAGCCGGTCTTCTCGTCCTACTACAAGCTGGGAGACTTGACGTACAAAAAGGGGGACGGTTCAACGTTCGTCGAGCCACCGTGCCTGGAGGGGATCGACTTCGGCTGCCGCGCGGGCGTGATCTTCTCGCCGCGCGATCTGACCTGCGGTTGGGACGGGCACGAGCACCCGCGCGGTACACGCGTGGTGATCGACCAGGCCCGGCAGTTGGGCGCCAATATGATTACGTATATTTTGGGCACGTTCCAACTCGGGCGGTTCCTCAGCACCACGAAGGTCTATCACGAGGCCGCCGAGCCGACCCGCGACGATTTTGTCTTCGCACAACTGATCCACGAGGGCGATTGGGACACGGACCCGTCGGCCGTGCATAACCTGCTGAAGTTCGCCCGCGACAACTCGACGTTGGAGGTGAAGTTCAAACGGGCCAACGTCCGCCTGAACGACCCCAAGGCGACCACGTACCCCTTGCTCTACATCACCGGGCATCACGATTTCGTCTGGAGCAAGGAGGAGGCCGCCTCTCTGGGGCGATACTTGAAGGCGGGCGGCATGTTGCTGGCCGACGCCTGCTGCGGACGATTGGCCTTCGACGCCGCCATGCGCCGCGAGATCGCCAAGGCGTTGCCCGGCGGTAAGCTGGAACGGATACCCGCCGACCATCCGCTCTATCATTGCCTTTTCGACATTGGGCGGGTGCGGTACACGCCGCGCGTGCGCGAGGATTTCGGACAACTAGACGCACCTGAGTTGGAAGGGATCTCGATCGACGGCCGGTTGGCGGTCGTCTACAGCCGGTTCGACCTCGGCAACGGCTGGGAGCAGTTCCCGCACGCGTACAGTTACGGATTACAGGAACGGTCGGCCCTGCAACTCGGAACGAACATGTTGGTTTACGCGGTGACGCACTGAGAGGTTGTTCGGGCAGGGGGTGAGGGCTACGACTACTATTGTTAGAAACCACCGCCAACGAAAGGAATCCGCCGATGACCATACGATTAAAGGCAATGTTCCTCGCGCTGTTCGTGCTTGGAATGCCTAGCGCTACAATCTGCGAAGAAGACACAATGCCAAGATTGCCGCCGCGTGTGAAGCAGATGCTAGACTGGTTGCCGGTCGATACTGAAACCCTATTCGTCGTAAACGGTCCGTTTCAGATTCCTCGCAAGGCAAGTGAAATTCCCGCCTTTCAGGAATTACTCCAATCCATGTCGGTTGGCTTGGTCGCAGGGCTTCAGGATGGGCTTTTCCAAAAGCAGTTGCAGGGGCACAAGGTTCTGATCGCCGTCGAAGGAAGCCGACGCTTCAAGTCGCCCAAAGGGCTCGGCTTGATGCCCTTCGAGGGATGCCAAATGCTTCTATTCGATGATTCCTCTGACGGCGCGCTCAAATCCGCTTTTAAGTTGTGTCTTGAAAAAGCTGACGAAACAATCCGGCTAAGTGACTTCGATGTTGCCGTTTTCAATAAAAAATGGGAAGCGGACAAATGGTTACTGTTCGTAACTCGACCACGGCGGGGTGTACTTCTTTGCGCGACCGACAGAGGATTCCTCGAGCAGGTTCTCGCACGAATGAAACAAGAACATCAAGATCGCGCGCTTCCCGAACAGCTTCCTGAATGGTGGCATGTTAATACCACAGCACAGGCATGGGCTATTAGACACTACCGGAAAGAAACGGCAGACCAAGATCCTTCTTCCCCTCTCAGAGCGGCAGCCGCCGCCAACGTTCCTGATCCACATGCTATCGGGTTCGTTTTTTGGTATGACGCAAAACAGGGCAAGGTTGCCAAGGCTCGTTATTTGTCGGGCGCAATGAACACCGTGCCACTCGTAACCAAGGGATGGCGTTTTCCTTCCTTGAACCTGATTCCCAAAATCGAGGAAATTCAACGCGGTGTGGTGGAAATCTCAGTGTCTATCGAGAAGGATCGCGTTGGGCATTGTTTCGTGTTAGTCTTGTTGGGGTATCTTGGGCACGGGGTATATCTGTGAAAACGGCCAGAAGCCAAACTGACCAATCGCTGAAAACTGACCGCTGATAGCTAAGAATTGACCGGTGGCACAGCCGAGGGCGGCTGTGCCACAGAGGAGAGTCCATGTCCCCCGCCGCCGAAAACGTGATCGACCGGCTCGACGCCGCGAGGCAAAAGTGGTGGCTGTTTTCACTGCTTTCGACCACCGCGTTGGCGGTGTGCGTCTCCTTCGGCATGTTCGTCTGCTTCATGGCGGCCGATGCCCTGATTCTGTTCCCGCCATCGTGGCTGTTGGGGCTTTCCGCGGCGTGGCTGCTGACTTCATTGGCACTGATGATTGTGGTTGGGCGGCGGCTGTTGCGGGGTCAACGCGGCATCGAGGCCACGGCACGCCGGGTCGAGACCGAGTTTCCCGACCTGGGCAGCGACCTGATAAACATAGTCCAGCTCCGCGAAGGTCGAGACAACCAGAACCGGGCGTTTTGCGATGCGGCCGTCAACTGGGCGGCTGCGGAAATCGGCCGCTTGCCCTTCGACCGCGCCGCGGCCAAGGAATCTCGCCTGCAACGCTTCATCCATTGCATACAAACGCCGCGAGATCTGGCCGAGTCGTTGGCGATCCTCGCGCTGCTGATCGTTGTCGCCCTGTTTTGCCGAGCGTTGTTGCCCAACTGGGGGTCGGCGGCGTCGCGATTGTTTGCCCCGTGGACGTTCGTCCCCTCGGTCGGCTCGGTCGAGATCGTCGGCGTCACCCCGGGCGACGCGGACGTGCTGGTCGGCGAAAGCGTTCGGATCGCGGCCGAAATCCGCAACCCCGACGGCCAACCACACCAAGCCACGCTGTTCATCGCGAAGAAAGATCGGCCGGAAACGCCGCTCCCGATGACGGCCGACCGGACGCACAGCCGCTACACGCTGACGGTCCCCTCCGCGATCGAGGCGTTCACTTATCGCCTGGAGATCGGCGATTCGCAAACCAGGGTTTATTCAATCGGCGTGCGGCAAAAGCCGGTCGTCGAAAGCGCGGAGGCAACGTTCCATTACCCGGCCTACCTCGAGCAGAGGGATGAGACGATCGTCTTGAGGGACTTGAATATCGAGGCCCCGCGGTTTACCGAGGTCGAGTTGCGATTGCGGCCGTCAACTCCCGTAGCCAAGGGGTACGTCGAGCGCGAAGGCGAACGTTTCACCGGGCGCGTCGAGCCGGACGGAAGCCTGACGATTTCATCCATGCCGCTGTTGAAGGACGGCTCGTACGTCGTGCGGCTGTGGAACGACGCCGGCCACTCGCATCCCAATCCGCGGGTGAACAGCATCCGGGTTCGCGTGGACGGGCCGCCGACGGTCGAATTGCGAGGGCTGGGCCGCTCGACCATCGCGGCGCCCGGCGCGACGCTGCCGGTGACGATCCGCGCCGGCGACGACCACGGCATCGGTCGGGTGGAATTGCAGATGAAATTGAAGGGAGATGAGGCGGCCGAAGTTGATCGCCAATGGACCGACTTCGCCGCCGCCTCGACCTCGGTCGTCCGTCAATATGGCTTGAAGCTGGATCCAGAGAAAATCAAACCCGGCCAGACGGTCCTTATCCGCGCGGCGGCTTGGGACAAGCGGGCGATCGACGATTGGGGGCTGAATCTGAAGCCGCAAGAGACCGTCGGCCCTTGGCGCGAGATCACGATCATCTCGAAGGACGACGAGGCGTCGGCCGCCCTGGAACGGCTCGATAGTTTGCGCGGCGAGCTATTGAAGATACTGGAGAAGCAGGTCCGCGCCCGCACGGCAACCGCCGGTCGCGGATTTATGCTCAACGATCTAAGAAAAAAACAGATCGACATCCAGAAATCATCGAGCGAGTTGGCAAAAACCATCAACCCGGCCGCCCGCAAGGAACTCCAAACAATCAAGCGCGTCCTGAGCGAACTTGCCTACGACGAAATGCTCCAAGCGGTGGCGATTTGCGATGAGATGCTGAAGTTGGCGGCCGCAAAGGATTTCATCCGCCCCACGACAAAGTTGACGGCCGCTCAGGACCGGATCATCGACGTGCTGCGAAAACTGCTGGACGTTGCCCGGCGAGCGCAGGCCGATCTATTGGCCGAGATGAAAAAACGCCCCGGCGGCGATCTGCCCGACGACACCCGACGGAAGCTCGACGAGCTGCGCGACAAGCTCGAAAAGTTCCTCGAACAGCAGAAGAAGGTGATCGAGGCCAGCAAGGAGTTGGCCAAGACGCCGGTAGACGATTTCACCGAGGAGCAGGAGGAATTGCTCAAGGGACTGGCCGCCGCCGAGGACGACCTGTCGCGGTTTATGCAGGAGTTGCAATCGGACCTGAGCAAACTGCCCGAGCAGGATTTCGCCAATCCATCGACGGCCAAGGAACTGATCGAGATTCAGACGGAACTCAAAATGGCCGCGGACGCGTTGCTGAAAAAGACGGTCGATATAGCCGTTCCGCTCGAGCAGTTGGGCTACGAAATGGCCGAGGAATTGAAGACGAACCTCGAAAAGTGGCTGCCCGACAGCCCCGACCGCGAGAAGTGGAGCCAGGAGGAATCGCTCACCGACGCGGACAAGGAGGCTCCGATGGCCGAATTGCCCGGCGAGTTGGAAGACCTCGTCGGCGAACTGATGGAAGAGGAAGAGGATCTCTTCGACGAGATGGACGACATATCGAGCAGTGCGGCCGATTCGCTCGACAAGGGGGCCGGCTGGGACGCGTTGGACGGCCCAATATCGAACATGAGCGCCAAGGGAGTGACCGGCAACCGGTTGCCCAACACCAGCGAGATCGGCGGCCGGGCGGGCGAAGGGCGGCAGGGCAAATCGAGCGGCGAGTTTGTCGGCGACGAGGCGGTTGGCAAAGGTGGCCGAAAAACGCCCAGCCGGCTTACGCCCGACCCGAACGTGGCCGGGCAAATCAAGGACCACGACCGGCAACCGGCCGGCGGGGCCA
Organism: uncultured Thermoguttaceae bacterium; assembly: GCA_965195225.1. GTDB lineage: Bacteria > Planctomycetota > Planctomycetia > Pirellulales > Thermoguttaceae > JAHIKV01. Next base: position 1,737 of record CBDAFL010000196.1, on the reverse strand, counting down.
CCGGCGGCGGCAAGGAAAGCGGCAAGGGAGGCGAGGGTTTGGAGGGGCCGGCCCCGCGCCCGCCCGGACCACGCGACGCCCAGCGACTCGCCGGCCGTCAGGCGGAACTGCGGAACAAGGCCGAGGGAATCGACCTGCGATTCAAAGTCTCCGGCTTCCACCGTACCGATCTAAAGAAACTGATCGAGATTATGGCCCAGATCGAGCGCGATCTGAAGGCCGGACGTTATAAAAACGCCTTGCGGCAGAGACGGGTTTTACTCGATGGGCTCGGCGACGTTAAGCAACACCTGGATGGCGAGTTCCAGACACGGCGCGACGCCTCGGCGAATCTCCCCGCCGACGTGCGCAAGGAGTTGCTTGGAAGCATGCACGACCCCTCGCCCGCCGGATGGGAGGAGCTGAATCGGCGATATTTCGAGCGGTTGTCGAAGGGCGACGGCGGAACCGGAGATGATTCGGATGGCAAGTAAGGAAGGTAAATTGAAAATCCTGAAACGAGCCGTTTCGTGTGGACTAATTCCATTTTCAATTTCCATTTTTCTCCTTCTGATCTTGTCGCCTTTTTCCGTCCACGCGGCCGACGCACGCAAGGTGGTGATTCCCTTCGATTTCGTCTCGAAGTTCGACGATGGACGTTACGGCCGGATGTTGGGCGACATGGTCTGGAAGAAGCTCTCGCGCACCGGCGGGTTCATTATCCCCGAGTCGATGCACGAGGTCCGCGACTTCTGCGCCGCCCATAAGCTCGCTCCCTCGCCCGAGATGGAACTGGCGGTGATGCGGAAAATCGTCCGCGAGGATTTCGGTGCCCAAATCGGCGTCTGGGGGAGCATCGAACGGGCACCGGGAGCGGAAGGCGACGTCTATGACCTGACGATAAAGTGCGTCGATTTTTCCGACCGACGGCGGGCGAAAGTGATTTACGACGCCACGGTCCGCACAAAAACCGTCAGCGAAATCCCCCACGTGTACGTCAAACGGATGCTCGACTCGCTATATGGCCGCAGGCCCGGCCAACCGCCCGCGCTGGATATGATTGCCGAAGAGAACTGGAAAAAAGGGCCGAATCTGGTTGCCGGCGACTTCGAGCATGGCGCGAACGGCGTCCCCAAGGGCTGGGACAAGACGGCCGGCCAGCAACGCGAGCCGCTCGGCGGACAGGTCCGTTGGACCACCGAAAACGACAATTCAACCAACAGGCTGATCCGCTTCGTCCTCGACAAGCAGGTAGCCGAAACCACGGGCGTAATGTACTATAGCGACTACTTTCCGGTCGAAGAGGGCGCGAGGTATCGTTTTCAATGCCGATGGCGGACGGACGGCCCGGCCGTGAAAGTCTTTGTGAAGTGCTACGACTACCTGTCCGAGGAAGGCCGCCGCCGCGAGGTTTATCGCAGCCAGCAAAACCTCAAGGGACCAAAAGACTCTTGGAACACGCACACCGAGGATTTCACCCCGAAGCACACGAAATACTCGCCCAGATGGGGCCGCGTTATGCTCTACGCATACCTCACGCCGGGCACGGTCGAGTTCGACGACGTGATCGTCAAGCGGATCGTCCCCGCCTCGCCCGGCGAGCGGTTGAAAGTCCGCCGGCCGTCGAGCCAGAGCAAAGTAACCGTCGAGGAAATGGAAGCCAACGAGCGCCGATAAAATGGGTGGCACGTCCCTGAGCGCAGCGAAGGGCGTGGTACACGACCAAACCACGCCCTTCGCTGCGCTCAGGGACGTGCC
>CBDAFL010000195.1:0-15094 GCA_965195225.1 uncultured Thermoguttaceae bacterium | reverse complement strand
GTCCGAGTAGGTCTTGCGGCTTCTGCTCGAACGGACCATAAGTGATTCTCATACCGGCCGCGCGGTCGGCCAGTCGCGTGGCCTCGTCATAATTGCGCCAACGCGCCAAGGCGTCGGCTTGTTCCATCAAGTTTCGGGCATAAGCGCGGGCGTAGGCTTCGGTGCTCTTGTCGAGACCGGAAAGCTCGCGATATTTCCGGATAGCGGTTTCGACCTTTTCCGGAGTGTCGTCCAACGGTCGATAATTGACTTGCATCGCTCGCGCCTGCCGGACGAACTCGGCGGCGCGGCGGACGTCGCCTACCGCCAACGCCAATCGCGCCTCGCGCAACGGGCTGCCGTCGGCCGTCCGATCGGCTCCGGGCACTTGGGCATCGTTTTCTCCCGGCTGCGTTATCGGGTAAAGCCGACCCGGCGGCGGTTGCATGGGCGAAGAACCTTCGGCCGACAGCGAGCGGACCCGCGTGGACTCGACCGACGGCAGCGGCGTAACTTTCCCCGCGCCGGCGACCGGTGTGGACGAATCGACCGCGTGTCCGGTGAAGGGGTCGCTGCTCGGGGCTTGCTTCTTCTTGTTCAAACCAAACGGCGAGAATAGCTTGCTGGGCTTGATCGGCGAGGCGCCCGCGGAATTGCGTTTCCGCTCCAGGTCGCGCCGCGCTTTTTTGGACGTGTCGCCCATGTAAAATCTGCCGTACCGCACGTCGAGGGCCTCGGCCTTGGAGATCAAAGCATCGGCCGCCGAAAGGTCGTTTTCGGCCATTGCCTGCCGTGCGCGGCGAAGCAGATCGGCGGCTTGCCGGTTTTTGTCCTTGGAATCATTTTCGGTCGATGCCGATTGCTCCAAGGCCACCGCTCCAAGTCGGGCTGCCAGCGTACAATCTGGAACGCTGGCCGCCGCCGTTACGGCCCAAAAAACCATTGCGAACGTGATACAGCCAACGAGTGCGTTTGGTGTCGTTTTCAACAGAACTCTCCTTATAAGACTCATTCGCTTCGTGCCGGCGTTGTTCCACCCGCCAGACATCGAATAGAGGTCGAGTTCGAGATCAAATCCTGAAATTCCGGTGGATAAGAGCGGGTTAAATACTCCGGCTGACCACACGGGTCAAGGGCAGTTGCATGAGATTTCCCCGACTCGGAGACCATCCGCTTCGCGGTCCGAGTGGAATCGGCTGCCTATTCCCCCAATAGTGCCCACCTGATCGAAATCTGCCCGGCAGATGGGTAGATGATGCCATCGCATAACACTTCAAGGGGACTATGTGATGGCAATCTGGTGCCTGGACTCTTGGTGCAATGCCGTTGAATCAGCGGAAACGAGTGGGAACTCGTCAAGTCTTAAGAAAAGGGTGGCACGACCCTGAGCGAAGCGAAGGGCGTGATTTCCGGCTAACCACGCCCTTCGCTTCGCTCAGGGTCGTGTCACCCGGAAGGAACGGCGATGACGGGCCGCTACCGCCGTCCCGACTGTTTTCTGGTCGGACCCGGCTGGAACAGTTTATCGAGTGCGCCGCGGGCTTTCGGCATGGCTGGGACCGGACCTTTGAGAGTTCCGCCTGCGGCCGGCAACGTCGCTTCGGACGCGGCGGTGATTTTGTCGCGATCGGGTCTGTCGTCCAACTCGTTGTGGACGACTAGATTACCGTCCGCGTCGAGCAGCAGGATTTCGCCGAGGGAAGTCAGTCCGCTTCCCCTTCGGCCGGAAAGATTCTCACCGCCGCGAAAGTCGATGGCGATTGCCCTGGAGTAGTAGTTTACGAGCCATTCTTTGCCGGCCGCCGTGGGAGTGGGCATGCGACCCGGGCCGCCGAACGGCATTTCAGGACGGGGCATGTCTTCCATGCCTCGATGTCTGCCGGCTCCCGGACGGGGTCTCGGACGAGCTGGCGGGGTGCGACCGGCGCCGGGCGGCATACCTCCCAAGCCCTCTAGCCCCATCGGATTCGGGGGCATCATTCTTCCCATTGCCCCGCGCATTCGATTGCCGTCTTCAACGCGTCGGAACTTCTTGTCGGGGAAATTGAGCGTTTGGCCTCGTTCGACGGTAAATTCATCGTGTGCCAGGAATCCGCGGCGTTGCACCCATTTAGCCAACATCACGCGGCCGGTCGGATCGCGGTTGGCACGACCCGGACTGACGGAGACCGCCAGCACGCGCGTGTCGCGGGGCACGGAGACCACCGACGACGGATCGGACCATTTTGTTTCCAGACAGTACTTGTCGGCCAGTGTGGGATTATTGAGTAAGGCCAGCTTCAGCTTGTAGTTGGGGTTTTGCAGCCCGAGCCGGACGCGATATACATAATGTCTCCCCGGCTCCACGTTGAAGTCGAAGAAGCGAAGCAGCAGGTTGGAGGGCGGCTTGTTTTGCTCGGCAATCTTTTCGGCATCGGCGGGATCCGGTCCGAGTGGATTATTTTTTTCCGTGTTAAAGGGATCGTCTTCGGCGTTCGGCATGCCGCCGGGCCTGCCAAACCCTTCGCGGCCCATTCCGCCGGGCATACCCCCGAGCCGACCCCTTCCGCCGGGAAACTCACCGCCCATCCCCCCGCGTCCGCCGGGCACCCCCATCCCCATACCCATGCCCCTGCCCATACCCGTGGCACCGGTGCTGAGGATCGGAATCTCCTTAGGGTGGGCGACGTTTTCGTTCCACTGACTTCCAATCAACGGCGCCAAGGGAAAAACAAGTCGCTCGTGGAGATATTTTTGCTCGACGACCTCCGTGCCGCCGGATTGCGCCCATTTGCTCATGGCCTCCTTCATGGCCTTGCTGGATTGAATTTTCCGCGCCTTCTTCCAGTCGATATTCGCTGCCCCGCTTGGACCGGCCACTTCCACGCGCTCGACCCAGTACCCAAGATACCTCGGCACGTCATTTTGGGAATCGAAGTATTTGGAACTTCTAAAGGCTTCGATGAAGGCGCGCTCTTGTTTTTCGATCGGCACCAGCGCGGTAAGGACGATCCACCGCTGTCCGCGGACCTCGTTTACCGAGCCTGTCATTGCCGGCCGCGGCCCTCCCGGGAACATGCCTTCACCGATGGGATTCGCTCCTCCCGCGGCGATTTCCTCCGGGGTGGCTACCATTTGAACCGCACCCACGTCGGCCTTGCCGCGAAGCTTATGCACCGCCAGCAACGGCGGGGCGGGGCGCAGCGAACGCAACTTAAAGAGCGGAGGGGTCAAGGGCTTCTCGGTACCGTACCCCTCCACCTTGATGGGAATACGGCTCAGTTCAGCGCGGGCGTCGTAGTTTTGTACTATCAGGTCCGTCTCCGGCGGCGTCCCCTCGATAGTTCCCTCTCCCTGCTGGACGGCTTGGATCAACTGCTCGGGAGTCCGCTTATAAGAATCCACCTTGGTGAAGGCGGAGTAGACCATGAGCAGGAAGATCAGCGCCACGACCCCCAAGCCGATTTTCTCCACGTTCTGGAGCAGTAGCTCCTGAAGGGTCTTGACGTCCAGTTTCACTTTGACTTTCATGGCTTATCTCCCCGGAGGCGCGGCGGGCGTCGGCGTCGGCAATCCAGCCGGCGCCGCGGGGTTGGCAGCCCCAGCCGGTTGAGCGGTCGAGGCCGCTCCGGTGCCAAGTTTATCCTTGTCGGGCGGATTGTAGATGTAGATGACGGCATGGATTTCGACTGGCATGTCGAACTGCCCGGTCTCTTGCGGCGGACTGCCCGCGCCTGGGGCGAATCCACCGCCCATCGGTCCGCCGCGCGGTGGTGGATAAGCGCCTCCCATGCCCATGCCGCCCATTCCATATCTCGCGCCCCCTCCGGACATTGCTCCAGATCCGGACGCTGGGCCTTGGGTCTTCAGGAGGCGGATCCTTCGGACCTCGATGGGCATGTTCGAGTTGGCGCATTCAACCAGAAACTTCGGCAATTTCCGTTGGTCCATCACCAGCGACATGCGGATCGGCATCATCCTGAATTCGGCGTACGGCTGCTTTGCGTACGGGTACTGCTCTTGGTACGGCAGGGGTTGCCCCTTATCGTCGATGTAGCGACCCTCGACCAGTTGGCGAATAACTTGTTCTCCGGACGATCCGTCTGCCGCGGCGCCACGGCCCATTCCCATTCCCATTCCCATCTCGCCACCCATTCCGCCCATGCCACCGCCGGGACCGCCGCCACCCATGCCGCCCATGCCACCCATGCCACCGCCGGAACCGCCCTGTTGGCCTTGTAGCCCCAAGGCGTTCTCGGTGCTTTGCCAGGCCGCCACGGCGTCCCTGCCGATTTCCAACGCCTCGATCCGCTTGACCGAAGCGTTGTTCTGGCTGGTCGCGCCTTCGTTGGAGTTTTTGATTACCCGAAGCAGCGCCTCATACACCCAGAGATCCTCTTGGGCCAACACGACGGCCAGCGTGGAGGGCGCTTGCTGCCACTCGAACCGCGCCAGCAACTTGGCGTAATCGTTCTCGTTCCAATCGATCACGCCGGTCCATTCGACTTCAGCGGCGGCACCGGGCATTCCGCCCATCTCTCCGCCGGGCATCATGCCGCCGGCTACCCTGGCCGCCTTTTCTCTCGGCTTCTCCTCGACCGGCCGCCGAACGTCAATCGCCTGCAACAGCTTGGGGAAGTAGCCCTTAATATAGTTCTGGTAGCGCTCGCGGTATCTTCGGGCAAGTTCCTCCTGCGGGCGAAGGTTCTCAAACTGCCTCTTAAAATCCTTGCCGAGCACGCCAGTGGGGAAGGGATTTTTTTCCTTTTGTTCGCTGTAGAGGCTTTCCCAAGCGTCGAAGACGACTTTCTTCAGGGCCGTGTGCCGTTTGTTGATCTCATCGATGACGCCCTGATTGGGATGGTTCGCTTGAATTCCGGCGACGCCGCTGAAATCGCTGTTGATTTTCGACTCTTGCTTCTTGTATTGTCCCGCCAGTCCGCTGGTCGCCAGCCACCAACAGACAAGAGCGGTCAAAAACATCGCGCCGCAGATTACCCAGAAATGGTACTTCTTGACGGCAGCGATGATCGGTTTGAGCTTGTCCATGTCGGTATCTCGGATGATCGACGTTTGGGTCTCACAAAACTAATGTCGCAATAGCCGGGGGCTAACAGCCCCCGGAGGGATAATTCCGCAATTCGCGCACATTCCGGGGGCTGTTAGCCCCCGACTACTGTTCATTGAGTTGGTGGATTTTTCCCTGGTTTTCCCTTTTCCTTTGCCTCGTGCCGTTCGCTGGGGGTTTTCGGTTGCCAGCAGAACTGCACGTCGAAATCGAAGCGTAGCAGCGAGATGGTGTTTCCGGTGCTTGCGCCGGCAGCCGCGCCGGGCGTCGGGCGGGGCCTCGCCATGCCAGGCATACCGGGCATGCCACCCTCCATCATGCGCCCCGCGCCGCCGTAGCCCGTTGCAGGCTCGGCGTTGGGGTCGATCACTTCTTGCGGGTAGACCTTCAATGGGTTGACCAGCACGGGATGAACAACACCAAGCTCTTCCATCGACACGGTTTCCAGTCCGCCGCGGTCGCCGCGGGGAAGTTCCACCTTGCCGAGGAGAATGTTGTCTATCAAGGTATTGCGTACGAATTGCGCTCCCTGATTGGCGCGATCGGCGTTGTGCCAATGATGACCACAGAGTCGCACGATCCGCCCTGGGCCTTTCGGGCCGGTCTCGCCAGCTTGGCCGTCCGCCGGGTTGGCGTTCGGATCCGCCGGCGGTTGGTCCTTCCCTTTCGCTCCCTTCGGCTCCCAATTCTTCGCTTCCACGTACCAGGTCGAAACGTCCTCCAGATATTGGCTGTCGAGATTGGTGACGTGCAACTCGTTGCGTTCGGAGATGGGTTTGGGTTTTTCGTCCCCTTTGGGAGGCGGCTCGTAAGGCAGACACTGGTCGATTGCCCGCAGCAGCTCCAGCCAGCGGAGCCGGCCCTCGACGTTTCCGACCAGATGTTGCCCAATCTGGTCGGTGGCTTGGAATTCTGTTTTGGCCTGCTCGCACTCGCTGGAAAGCTGGCCCGATTTGGAGCTGATCTGCCGGGCCTTGCTCGTTGCCGGTTTCCAGGTGTCCGGGTTGACGGTGCTAAGCGCCAGCGAATAGGCGGCGTAACTGACGCTGCAAGCGAGCATAAACATTGCCGCCGCCGCCACCGCCCAGGGCTTCTTGCGGCGGATCAACCTGTCGTTAATGATCTCCCTGGGCAGCAGGTTCGTGTGGACCCCGCTCTTTCCCAGACCTTGCAACGCCAAGCCGTAACACACGCCGAAACTGAGCAGATTTTCCTGGAACGCCGGCGCGGTGAGGACTTGGGAGCCGACAAGCCTTTTATAGGAGTCGGGCTTTTCGATCTCGTAGTCGAGGCTTTGCGAGAGGTATCGGCACAGCCCGGGGAGTTTCATGGCGTTGCCCAAGGCCACGACCCGACCGATCTTCGCCGCCCGGTCGAGATTCGAGAAATAGCCGATCGAACGCTGCAACTCGGTCAACAGATCGCTGAAGACCGGCCGCATGGCCTGAAAGACCGCCTTCGGATCGGCCGCCGCCGTGGCGTTCCGTTTCAGATGCTCGGCCTTGGCGAAAGTCAACTTCAATTCCCGAGTCAACGCCTTGGTGAAGTGGTTGCCGCCGATCGGGACGCTCCGCTGCCAAACCCGATAGCCGTTGGTGATTACCAGATCGGTGGCGTCGGTACCCATCGATACGATCACTATCGACTCGGGGGGATCCTCGGGATCGTATTCGTCGGCCGACGGCAACTCGTCCATCTGGTCGAACAGCAGGAAGTTGTACAGCACCAGCGGCGTAAGCTGAACGACGTCCACCTCGATATCGAGTTTCAGGAACGGGTCCAAGGCGCGGAATACGGCGTCGCGCTTCATGGCGAACAGGCCGACTTCCGTCTCCAAGGCGAACCCTTCCTCGACGCTGCCTCCGCCCATCCGCTGATAGTCCCAGACCACGTCGTTCAGATCGAAGGGAATCTGCTGCTTCGCCTCGTAGCGGACGATGTCGGGGATTTTCTTGGCCTCGACCGGCGGCAATTTGATGAATCGGGCCAGACCGCTGGAGCCGGAAACCGAAACCGCCACCCGATCACCCAGCACCGTGTTCCTCGAAAGGAACTGCTTCAACGCCTCCGAGATCAACTCGGCGGGATCGGAACCCGGCTGGCTGAGTATCTTCGGGTACTCGATGTAGTCGAACGCCTCGGCGACGAGTTTCCGGGGATCGTCGTGGGCGCGGCACCGAATCGCCTTCAATGCGCACTGACCAATGTCGATACCCCATACGGCACCGCTTGCCATGATACGAACCCTCTTCTAATGCCGGCCCAAAATGGCGGGAAATTCCGGCAATGTCTCTGTTCCTGACAACCCCAGGCCCGAGGCTGACCTGTCAAGATGGGATACAACTAGGCTGCCTACTCCCCTATACACCTAATGTATCGTCGAATAAGGGCAAATGTCAACCGATTGCCACGCCGTTCCACGGTGGGTAAGGTATGAGGGGATGGGGGCTCGGGACTCGGGATTCGGGGTTTGGAACTCGATGTTCGGGGGGGCCGCGCCCACGCTTGCGTGGGTATGGTGCCCACCAAGACGCTACAAACTCGTGAATCGCTCCAGTCCCCAGCCCCGAACCCTCAGCCCCGAACCCTTGCCTTACATGAAGTTCGACCGTCTGATCGCTCTGTTCCCGTGCGAGAGCCTCGAGGATTTCGACCTCGGGCGGAAGGAAGACGACGCCGAGGAACTGCTTTCGGCGTGGTCGGCTTTGTGGCACCCCGCGCTGCTCGCCGGTCAGGACGACATCCCTTCTTGGCTCCCCCCCTCGACTCCTCCACTGGACCCATCCGGCTGCCTCGTTATTATCCCCGATTGCTGCGAGCCATCGCTGAGTGAACAGTGGCTGGCCGAGGCCGAGGCGGCCGGGGCATGTCTGTTGCGGGGTATGAAACACCGAGACCGGATGCTCGCCGCCGCCCTGGAGCGGCTCGGCCCCGATGCCCCGACGGTCGATGGCGATCTGGCGGCAGACTTCCTGGCTTTAGGATATTGCCATCTCCAGATGGAACTAATCAATCGCAAATCGCGGTACACGAGCAACCTCGACGAGTCCTCGTTTCGGGTTTCGGCGCTGGCGGCGGCCCGCGCGGCGGTCGATGGCGACAAGGCCGACGCGCGAGATCAGCTCCAAGCGGCATTCGATCGGCTGCACGAAGCCCGCGAGTATTTCCATCCCCTCGAAATCCGGCTGCTCGACCTGACGTTGCTCGCCCCAACCACGCTCGGCGCTGCGTTGTGGGACAGGTTGGCAACCTGTCCTACAAACCTGCCAACCTGCCCCACAAACTTGCTGGTCTCCGGCGAGGTGATCGATCGGATGGCCAAAGATGAGCCGGGAACCCTCAAGGCGTTGCAAAAGGCGTTGGAAGACGGCAAGGTCGAATTGATCGGCGGCGAGTACGGCGAAGTCCCGTTGCCGCTGCTCGGTCCCGAGGCCGTCAACCTGAATCTTGCCCGCGGACTGGCGGCGTATGAAGAACATTTGGGTCATCGGCCGATGGTTTTCGGCCGCCGCCGCTTCGGGCTGACCCCCGTCTTGCCGCAGATACTTCATCGCCGTGGATTCACCGCCGCCTTCCACTGTACGCTCGACGATGGCCGCTTTCCCGTCGGAACCCAGACCCGAGTGCAATGGGAGGGCTTCGACTCGACGACCATCGATTCGCTCTGCTGTGTTCCGATCGACGCCGGTCGAGCAAGCTCGTTTCTCCAGTTGGCCGAGAAACTCGGCGATGCGATGAACCTGGACCAAACGCCCACGGTGATTTTTGCCCATTGGCCGGGCGGATCCAACAGATGGTACGACGATCTGCGACGCATCGCCGCCTACAGCTCGGTCCTGGGTACGTTCTCGACCATCTCCGCTTACTTCGAGCAAACAAGTTTCGCCGGCCATCAGGAACGCAACAACCCGGACGATTATCGCTCGCCGTACCTGGTGCAAGACGTGGCCGCCGGACGCCGCGATCCGATCTCCCGCTGGGTACGCTACTTCGCCCGACGCGCGAAACTCGACGCTTATCAAACCTTGCGCGCGATGGATACCTGTGTAGCGAGCGGAGAGGAGAAGAGAGAGGAGAGAGGAGAGAAAAAGGATTACGAGCAGTTCGCAATTGAAATCGAAGACTCCCGCGACGAGGAAAGCGACGGCGCTGCGTTGGACGATCAACTTGATAACACGCTTGGCGAATCGCTTGCCGGTTTTGCAGACTCGATCGCCGGCAATTCGGATTCGACCCAGCGCGGCATTTTGGCGGTCAATCCGTGCAGCTTCCGCCAACGTCTGCGAAATGTCGAAGTGCCGGCGATGGGATTCGCGTGGATCGGCGGCGATTCATCGGCGGCGCCAACCGTTGCGAAGGAGAAGAAACGCCGACTGCTACCACGCAAAAAAGAGCCGCCGTTGGCCGAGCCGAACGTGCTGCGGAACGAGTTTTTCGAGATTCGGTTCGATCCGCAAACGGGGGCAATTCGCTCGATTTCCGATTATCGCAACCGCGACCCCCGGCTGGCCCAGCAGATCGCCCTGCGGTTGCCACGCGGCGGCCAACCGGGCGACGAAACTAACTACTCGATCATGGCGGCCGACCGGATCGACGTGACATCCGCCGGGCCCGTGCTGGGCGAGATCGTCTGCCACGGTAAATTGATCGACCGGGACGGCCGGCGACTGGCCGGGTTCAAGCAAACTACCCGCGCTTGGCGCGGAAGCCGGGCGATCGAACTCCTGATCGAGTTGGACGTCGATCGGCTCCCCGGCCCAAACCCGTGGGACTCGTACTACGCCGTCCGCTTCGCCTGGAAGGACGAAACTCTTTGCCTCTATCGCAGCGCGAACATGGCAAACGTGCCGACGGAGCTGACGCGGATCGAATCGCCGCAATTTCTCGACCTCCGCCGCGACCGGCTACGGACGACTTTGCTCTGCGGCGGGCTGCCATACCATCGCCGTTTCGGTCTGCGGAAGCTCGATACGCTGCTGATCGTCCAGGGCGAGACGGCCCGCTCGTTCCGGCTGGGAATCGGCATCGACGTGCCGCATCCAACGTCCGCGGCAACGGGTTTCCTATCGCCGCCGCTGGAGTTGCCCGACCAACCGCCGCCACCCTCGCCAACCGGCTGGCTATTCCACCTCGATTGCCGCAACGTGCTGGCAACCCACTGGGAACCGCTTACTTTGCACGAAACGGGTAGCCCCGATAGCTCGTCTATCGGGGCGGCGGAGCCGCAAGAAGATTTTCACGAAGCGCGGAATCCCTCTTGTGCTTGCGGCACCCCGATAGCAAAGCTATCGGGGCCACCCGCGAGCAAAAATAGCCGGGAGCCAATAGCCACCGGTGGATTCCGCGTTCGCTTGTTGGAGACCGACGGGCGCGGCGTCCGCCTGGGATTGCGTTGTCTTCGCTCGGTGTCCTCGGCGCGGATATTGAACGTCGGCAACGCGCCGCCGGACGAGTTGTCCGTCGATGGCGACCGCATCGAAATCCCCATCGGCCCGCACCAATGGCTCGATGTGGAAGTCCGTTTTTCGTAATTGTTTTGCCTGAATTTTCCACTAGGAGTACCGTGGGTAAGCGCAGCTTACCCGTGGTGTGACGTTTGGACCCACGGGTAAGCTGCGCTTGCCCCGCGAATTGACGCCACCGACGGAGTGGGGTATGATGGGATCGGGCTTTCCGCAAAGTGTCGGCGGCAAAATTTAATGGGACAACAGGGTACGTGGAAGGTGTTAAAATGCGAGAAGTTGTCATCCGCCCCGGAGAGGACGGCTATTGGGTTGCCGAGTGTCCGAGTCTGCCCGGCTGCGTGAGCCAGGGGAAGACCAAAGAAGAAGTAATCGCCAATATCCGCGAGGCCATCGAGGGCTGGATCGAGACCGCGACCGCCCACGGCCAAGATGTGCCCGAGGAGACCTTCGACGTTCAGGTGATCGCCGTATGAGTAAATTGCCGGTAATCTCAGGACGGCAATTGGTCCGCGCGTTGAAGCAAGTCGGCTTCACCTTGGATCGTCGGCGCGGCAGCCACATGATGCTTTTCCGTTCGGACCCAACGACGACGCTCTCAGTGCCCGACCACCGCGAATTGGACCGTGGTACGCTTCGCGCGCTGCTGCGTCAAGCGGACGTTTCTCCAGATCAACTTACAAAGCTTCTTTAGCACGGAGGCCGGCCTTGACCGAACCGATTATCACCGTTTCCGGACTGCGGGGGATCGTGGGCGAGACGCTCACGCCAGAGGTCGCCGCGCGATACGCGATAGCCTTCGCGGCCGAAACACAGCCGGGAGAGATTCTCGTCGGACGCGATAGCCGGCCCTCGGGGTTCATGCTCGCCTCGGCGGTACACGTCGGTCTGCAAGCCGTGGGACGGACGACCATCGACGCGGGCATAGTGGCCACGCCAACCGCCGGCGTATTGCTGCGACGCCACAAAGCGGCCGGGGCCGTGCAAATCACCGCCAGCCATAATCCACCGCCTTACAACGGGCTGAAACTGTTTTCCGCCGAGGGACGGGTAATCTCCGCCGGGCCAGGCCAGAAAGTCCTGGAACGATACCGCGAGGGCCAACCAAAATGGGCAACCCACGACCGGATCGGAGAATTTCGACGTTGCGACGACACGATTACCGATCATTTGCGGGCAGTCCTGGAAACCGTAGACGCCGATCGGATACGCGGCCGCCGCTTCCGTGTCGTGTTGGACAGCAATCACGGCGCCGGCGGCATTTTGGGGCGACGGCTGCTCGACGAGCTTGGCTGCCGGGTCACACTGTTGGGCGAGCAGCCCAACGGCCGGTTTGCCCACCCGGCCGAGCCGACCGCCGAAAACCTCGCCGGAGTGTTGGTAAGCGTGGCCGAGCACGAAGCAGAGATCGGTTTCTGCCAAGACCCCGACGCCGACCGTTTGGCGGTTATCGACCAATCGGGGCGCTACCTGGGCGAGGAGTATACGCTGGCGATGTGCGTCGAGCATGTGCTGCGGCGGCAAAAGGGACCGGTAGCGGCCAATTGTGCCAGCAGCCGGATGTCGCAAGACATTGCCGAACGATACGGAGTGCCGTATTTCCGTTCGGCCGTGGGCGAGGCGAACGTGGCCGACGCGATGATTGCGCAAAAGGCCGTCTTCGGCGGCGAGGGGAACGGAGGACCGATCGACCCGCGAGTAGGCTACGTCCGCGACAGCTTTGTCGGAATGGCGTTGCTGTTGGACGCGATGGCCGCGCGCGAGACGCCGATCGGTCAACTGGCCGACGAGCTGCCGCGCTATGAGATTGTGAAGACAAAAATCTCCCTTCCGCCAGAAAAGCTACCCAACGCGCTAGACGCGCTGGAAAAGCATTTTTCCGACGCGGCCGCCGACCGGCTCGACGGCCTGCGGCTCGACTGGCCGGATCGGTGGCTGTTGGTCCGCGGCAGCAACACGGAGCCGATCGTCCGTGCGATTGCCGAGGCCCCCACGGCCGCGGAAGCGGCGCGATTGTGCGAGGTGGCCGCGAGAATAATAGGCTAAGAACGTGTTTTGGAATTGATTATGGGGCTATGGAGGGTGCCACCCAAATTCGACTCCCCGATTGACGCGACTAAGCCTACCGAATAGTATTGATGAATGAGTAAAAAGCAAGTCGGCAACAATCCAGTAAGAATGAACCACACCGCCCATCTGATTCCCGCCACGCAAATCCCTTGTTACTGGTTCGAGCAGAACGAAGACGTTTCCCGCCACGTCGCCCGGATCATCGCCAACACGATCCGCGAGCGCAACTCGTTCGGCCACGACGCCGTTCTCGGGCTACCCACCGGCTCGACTCCGGTTGGCATCTACCGCGAGTTGATCCGCATGCATCGCGAGGAAGGGCTGGACTTCTCCCGCGTCATCACTTTCAACCTGGACGAATACTACGGGCTGCGGGCCGATCGGCTGCAAAGCTACCACCGCTGGATGTTCGAGACGTTTTTCGACCACGTGAACATTCCGCGCGAGAACATCCACCTGCTCGACGGCGCCGCGCCGGCGGAGGAGGTCGAGGAGCATTGCCGACAGTACGAGGATAAAATTCGCCGGGCCGGGGGGATCGACGTGCTGCTGTTGGGCATCGGCCGCGACGGCCACATCGCCTTCAACGAGCCGTTCGCCGTCCGCAACAGCCGCACCCGGCTGGTCACGCTCGATCCGGTGACGCGGAAGGACGCGGCCAGCGACTTTTTCCACGAGGACAACGTACCCGCCCATGCGTTGACAATGGGCATCGCCACGATCTTCGAGGCGCGGCAGATCATCCTGCTGGCATTCGGCGAACACAAAGCCCACATAATTCGCGAGGCGGTCGAGGGGCCGATGACCGACCGCGTGCCGGCCAGCTTCCTCCACGAACATCGGGACGCCTCGTTCATCCTGGACGACGCCTCGGCCGCCGAACTGACCGGCATGGCCACGCCCTGGGTGTTGGGTAACGTCGAATGGACCGACGCGCTCATCAAGCGCGCGGTGCTGTGGCTTTGCGGCCAGACGGAAAAGGCCCTGCTGAAACTCGACGGCGACGACTTTCGTCACCACAACCTCCACCAATTGCTCCGCCATCACGGCCCCTCGGCCAAGCTGGCCCATCGCGTCTTCAAGTGGATGTTGGAAACGATCGAGTATCATCCCGGCGGCCGGCAGCCGCGGCGGATACTCTGCTTCAGCCCGCACCCGGACGACGACGTTATCAGCATGGGCGGAACACTGATCCGGCTGATCAACGACCAACACGACGTACACGTGGCCTACATGACCAGCGGCAACATCGCCGTCTTCGACCACGACGCCCGACGCATCGCCGACCTAATGGCCGAGATCAACCGGAGCTTCGACATCGACGTGGAGAAAACCCCGGGTCTGGAAGCCGCCGTAGCGAAATCGCTAAGCACCAAGGGGGCGGGTGATCAGGACCAGCCGGAAGTGCTGCGCATCAAGACGCTAATCCGCTGGAGCGAGGCGAAGGACGCCGCCGGGGTCTGCGGCTGTAAGGAGGAAAACCTGCACTTTCTCGACCTGCCCTTCTATCAGACCGGCACTATCGCCAAACGCCCGATTACCGAGGAAGATGTCAGTCGCATCCGCGAGTTGATCGAACGGATCGAGCCGGATCAGGTTTACGTCGCCGGCGATCTGTCCGATCCGCACGGCACGCACCGGCTCTGTGCCCAAGCGATATTTCGGGCGATCGACGGCATGGAGGCCGACACGGGCAAGCGGCCGGAGGTGTTGCTCTATCGCGGGGCGTGGCAGGAATGGCCGCTGCACCAGATCGACATCGCCGTCCCCTTAAGCCCGGAAGACATCAAGCGCAAGCGGACGGCCATCTTCCGTCATCAGTCGCAGAAGGACACGGCGTTGTTTCCCGGCCCGGACGATCAACGCGAGTTCTGGGAGCGTGCCGAGGACCGCAACAGCCGTACGGCCGATCTCTACAACCGCGTCGGCCTGCCCGAGTATTACGCCATGGAGGCGTTCGTCCGCTGGCAAGGGAAAATCAGCAGTTAAGCATTTTTCTGGGTGGCACGGGCATCTTGCCCGTGCTCCAGCACCGTAGGTTATGCTTCAGCATAACATTCGGGCGGGTGATCGGTTCGCTATGCTAATCCGCATTTCTCACCATGGTGGGGCAGACATTCCCGTCTGCCCTAGGGATCATGGTAAATAGGGCAGACAAGAATGTCTGCCCCACCAGGCACACTATTGTCAAACGACCCGCCGGGTCGAAAGCTTGTCGTTGGGTGGCACGTCCCTTCGCTCCGCTCAGAACGTGTTTTGAAAATGGGTGCCACTGCTGGCTTGCCCAGCAGTGCAGGTGCAAATGTCCCGTGAAAACACTGCTGGACGAGCCAGCAGTGGCACCCTATTTTTGCGCGAACTTTTCGAAAAAGCGTCCAAACCGATTTTTGCGCGATTAATTGGTTTTTCGGGGCCAATTCAACCTGGCGCATCCAGGTTGATTAACCCGGTATACCAGGTTGATCAACCTGAGGTTGAACTGGGGTTACGCCTAAAGCGCGGTCGCCAAAGCAAAATGAATAGCCCTGGTTTTAAG
>CBDAFL010000194.1:0-1576 GCA_965195225.1 uncultured Thermoguttaceae bacterium | reverse complement strand
TGGTAGAATGACCTCGCTGCGCATACCTCGCAGGAGGGGAGACTGCGAAAAAGTTTGGGGCATCGTCGCCACAACCCGATGTTGTTATTCAAGTTAAGGTCGATTTTCCGGCCTGAATTAACTGGAAAAAATTTCTGAAATTGCCAACTAATTCTTACGTCGATTCGCCGAGGGCCGAAGATGCGTTCAAACCGCTTAAAACCACGGCTATTCATTTTGCTTTGACGACCGCGCTTTAGACGTAACCCCAGTTTAACCTCAGGTTGATTAACCTGGTATACCGGGTTAATTAACCTGGATGCGCCAGGTTAAATTGGCCCCGAAAAACCAATTAATCGCGCGAAAATCGGTTTGGACGCTTTTTCGAAAAGTTCGCGCAAAAATAGGGGTGCCAATAATCCGTAGTAGGCCGGGTCACGACCCGGCCTATTCTGCTATGGCGGGAGCGGGTAGCCCCGATAGCTTGTCTATCGGGGCGGCGAAGCCGCAAGAGGTTTTTCACGCTACTCAGAATTCCTCTTGTGCCTACGGCACCCCGATAGACGAGCTATCGGGGCCACCCGCCTCGTCGCACTTCAAGAAAGCCGTCATTGCGGCTTCCGCACCTTCAACACGAACGGAACATTGGCCGTGTCAACCTCCAACGGCGTCTTGAAGGGATCGCCGTATTCCAGCGGCACAATGTCGGCCGGCAGCGGCTGGCGATTGCCCCCCAGCAATGTCGCCTTGTACTTGCCTGGGACCAAGCCGTCGCCGGGCATGTGACTTGTGACCGAGTGGAACTCGCCCGTCGCCCGGTCCACCGTCGTCACGCCCGGCCGAGGATGAGTCTTTGCGTCCAACGCGCCGCCCTGCGGATAAAACGTCAACGCCATCCCGTCGATCGGGATCAACGAGCCGTCTTCATAGGTCACCTTGCCGGAGACTTGTACATACTTGAACGGATCGCCGGAGCCGCAGCCGGCCAGAACGAGAATGAGGAATGCCGAATGATGAATGATGAATAGGCGAAGCCGGCGGCAAGTCAGCAAGCGGTGCATTGGGTTAAGGCAATTCATTGTTGTTCTTCGTTTTCTCAAAAGGCGCTGGCGCTGGCCGGCGCGCCGTCGGCCGATAGGTTCAAGCGGTCCCAGACGGAAAATACCGGCGGGTTGGAGGTGACGTTGCCGACCGTATCGATGAAATCGCTGATCCATTGGACGCTGCCGTCGCACAAGCAGACATGCACACCGTTCTGGTGTACGCTGCGGGGAGACTGTTGGTTGTGCCAGCCGGTACCACGGGGCATTTGATAGCAGGTCATCCTTTCGGACACCATCGTGCCGTAGCCGACAGCCGCGGTGACGGCGTCGCATCCGGTGATGTTGTCGCTACGGAGGTAGGGGGAGTTTGGGCCGTTGCCGTCGCCCATGTAGGAGCCGTGCGCCCACAGCGCGCTGGCCCCGCCGCTCATGGCCCACGTGCCGCGCTGGTCGCCGGTATACAGTCCGGCCCGAATTTCCCCGAGCAGGATGGTGTTGCTCGTCCCGTCGCGGATTTCGGGCATCCGCAGGGCGGTGTTGGCGCCCATCACGCC
>CBDAFL010000193.1:0-38420 GCA_965195225.1 uncultured Thermoguttaceae bacterium | reverse complement strand
AAGCCCCAAGTGGCCGAAGTCGGTCCGCTTCAGCTCGAATCGCAACTGACCGAAGGCAACCGTCCATCGCTCGGGCAACTCGCGCCGATAGGTCCACTCGCCTTTTTCCTCGTTGCGTCCCTCGAAGCGCGCGTCGGCCCGTCGCCAGGCGCCGGGATCGGCCTGTTTGAAACCTTCCGCCGCCGGGCAGGGCCGATCGAGCACAAGCTGGCCGAACCGTTCCAGCCGCCGGCCGCCGCCGAAGTCGAGAAGTTGGTAATCGTGGGAATTAGACATGAAAACGTCAAGGGTTTTTTCTTCGCTTCGCCGTCTTGCGATGCGGCCGGTATCCGGCGGCGGGTTTTCCTTGTTTCCGCTCCCGACGCGGCGGTGGTTTTCGAGCGGCGGAAACCTTCGGCGGGCGAGACGGTATCAAACAATCCGAACCGTCGCCGATCAGGTCGGGCCGGCCGGCCTCCTCGAGCGCCGCGCGGACGTCGGCGTAATTCTCCGGCTTGAAGTATTGCAGCAGCGCCCGTTGCAGCCGCCGTTGGCGGGCGCCGTGGGGAACATAGACCTCCTCGCCACTGATCGGATCGATGCCCGTGTAGTACATGCACGTGGCAATGTCCATCGGAGCGGGAATGAAATCCTGCACCTTGTCGGGTTTCAATCGGTGCCGTTTGATATATAGGGCCAGCGAAATCATGGCGCCGAGGTCGCAGCCCGGATGTCCGGCGATGAAATACGGCACGAGGAACTGCCGCTTGCCGGCCTCGGCCGACTGGCGGCGGAACTCTCGTCCAAAATCCTCGAACTGCTCGATCGGCGGTTTGTGCATCCGCCGCAACACTTCCGGGTCGGAATGTTCGGGGGCAACCTTCAACAGGCCGCCGGTATGGTGGCAGGCGACATGGCGGATAAACGCCGGACTGCGCAGCGCCAAGTCCATGCGGATGCCCGAGGCCACCAAAGCCCGCTTCACCCCCGGACAGCGCCGCGCCGCCTTAAGCAGTTGGATGAGCGGTCCGTGATCGGTTGTCAGCCGCGGGCAGATCGCCGGCCACAGGCAACTCGTCCGCCGGCACTTTTCGCGCTCCTCGGGCCGCGAGCAGTTCATCCGGTACATGTTTGCGGTCGGTCCACCCAGGTCGCTGATTGTGCCCGAAAAATCGGGTTGCCCGGCCACGCGTCCAATCTCGGCCAGGATCGACTCCTCGCCTCGGCTCTGAACTACTCGGCCCTGGTGAAGCGCGATCGAACAGAACGAACAGCCGCCGAAGCAGCCTCGCGCGATCTGGATCGAATCCTTCACCACCTCGAAGGCCGGAATCCGCCGCGGCGCATAGCTCGGGTGCGGCCGCCGCGTGAACGGCAGATTGTATACGCGGTCCATCTCTTCCTGCGTAAGCGGCCAAGCCGGCGGGTTCACAACCACCGCCTCGCGGTCGTGATACTGGATCAACGCTCGAGCGTTGTAGGGGTTCGTCTCCTCGTGGATCATTCGCGTCATGGCGACGAAGGCGGATTTGTCGGACGACACTTCTTCGTAGCTCGGCAGCACGAGTGGAGAGTGGAGCGGTTGCGAAACCGCAAGCGGCCCTTCGCTCTTCTCACTCTTCTCTCCTCTCTCTTCTCCCTTCTCCCCTCTCCCTTCACTCGCTCCCAGCCGATACGCGGTGCCGCGGATGTCGCGTAGCTCGCGCACCGATTCGCCGTCGGCCAAACGCTTGACGATTTCGACCAACGGGCGCTCGCCCATGCCGTAGACGAGGAGGTCGGGTTTGGCGTCGAGCAGAATTGAACGCCGTACCTTGTCGCTCCAATAATCGTAATGTGCCAGGCGGCGGAGACTGGCCTCGACCCCTCCGGCGACGACCGGCACGCCCCGATACGCCTCGCGCGCTCGTTGGCAGTAGGCCAGCGTGGCCCGATCCGGCCGTCGGCCCGGCTCGCCGTCGGGGCTATAGGCGTCGTCGTTGCGGACTTTGCGGGCGGCCGTGTAATGGTTGAGCATCGAGTCCATGTTGCCCGCGCTGACGGCGAAACAGAGCCGCGGCCGACCGAAGGTCCGCCAGGGTTCGCAGGATCGCCAGTCGGGCTGGCTGAGAATCGCCACGCGAAACCCCTCGGACTCCAACACTCGCCCCAGCAGCGCCATGGCGAAGCTGGGATGATCGACGTATGCGTCGCCGGTGACAAAGACCACGTCCACCGAGTCCCAGCCTCGGGCGGCCACCTCGGACGGCGTCATCGGTAGCGGCGCCTCATCAGTTTTCATCGAACGTGCCATCCATGTATTCTATGCCGACGGCGGCGGCCTGTCACTGCCGCGGGAAGGGGCACTGGGGAACGCGGCGAATAATGATATAATGCCGCTCTGTTGCGTGCGCCCGGCACAAGTGCCGGGGCTAAACGTGAAAAAACTATCGGGGCACATGAATATGCCACCGCTTCGCATACTAATAGTCCGCCTCAGCGCGATCGGCGACGTTATCCAGACCATGCCGGTCGCCTGCGCGCTGCGGGAGCGGTTTCCCGACGCCATGCTGGCTTGGGCGGTCGAGCGGCGGGCCGGCACACTGCTGCAAGGGCACGAGGCGCTCGACGAATTGATTATGCTTCCGCGCGGCTGGCTCAAGTCGCCCGGCGGCGTGTGGCGGTTGCGTCGCAAGCTGCGCGACCTGCGATTTGACGTGACGGTGGACGTGCAGAGCCTGACGAAGTCGGCCGTGTTGGCGTGGCTCACCGGCGCGCGGCGGCGGATCGGTTTTGGAAACCCCGGCGGGCGCGAGTTGAGCAAGTGGTTTAACAACGAGCGGGTCGATCCAAAGTCCACGCACGTGATCGACCGCTACCTGGAACTGCTCGGTCCGTTGGGTATCCGCTCGCCGACGGTTCGCTTTCAAGTCCCCGAGCAAGCGGAGGCCCGTGAGTCGGCCGAGCAAACAATCGACCGCGAGGGGTTGGCCGACGGGTTTGCAATCATAAATCCCGGGGCTGGCTGGCCGTCGAAGCTCTGGCCGGCCGAGCGATACGCGGCGGTGGCCCGACATTTGGGCGACGCGTGGCGACTGCCCACACTGGTCGTCTGGGCCGGGGAAGCCGAGCAGGCGGCGGCCCAACGGATCGCAGGCGAAGGTGGCGAGTCGGCCGTCATGGCCCCGCCGACGACGCTGCCCGAGCTGGCCGCGCTGGCCCGTCGGGCGCGGTTGTTCATCGGCGCCGACACCGGTCCGTTACATCTGGCCGTGGCGGTTGACACGCCGTGCGTGGGGCTTTACGGTCCTTGGCCCGCCGCCCGCCATGGGCCTTACGGACCGCGTCACGTCGCGTTGCAGAAGATGTTTTTCGAGGGGCCGACCCGCGCCCGACGCACGGCCCCGCCGATCTACATGGAGAGCATCACGACGGAGATGGTCCGCGAGGCGTGCGACGGCATGTTGGGTTAGTAAAGCGCCGCGTTAGAGTATCTTGACGTTTATTGGGTGGCACGCCCTGAGGAACGAAGGGCGTGGTTGCCCGAGGAAACACGCCCTTCGCTGCGCTCAGGGACGTGCCACCCCTGTTTGCCAGATGGCTTGCTGACAAGTGGGTTTCGTGCCAGAATACCCGCCATGCCTGCCCCACCCCTCGATGCGGCGAACAAGCCCGCGCCAGGGCCGCGCTATCATCCGCTGGTGATCGTTTTGGTCGCCGCGGCGGTGGGCATCATTGTCGATCGGCACTGGCCGCTTCGGGTCGAGGCATGGTGGACGTTGGCGGCCGGCGGTTTGACCGCCTGGACCGCAATTCGGTTGGGACGGAAATTTTGGTTGGGGCGGCAGTTGTACTGCCGACTCTTGCCTGCCGTTACGAGGGGCGGCAGTACAACTGCCGCCCCAACGCCGGGTTTCCTCATCTCATTGGCAGGCAACATCGCATTGCTTTTGGCCGTAGCGGCCGCGGCCGGGGCGTGGCACCACTGCCGATGGAACCTGTTTGCGGCGGACGATCTTGGTCTTTTCGCCCGCCGCAAAGCCGAACCGGCGTGCTTCGAGGCGGTTGCGGTCGAGCGGCCCCGCGAGCTGCCGCCCTCGTCGGCCAATTCCTGGTCGTCCCGCGACGGCTCACGGCTCTTAGTGGACCTGATCGCATTGCGCGACGGGGCCGAGTGGCGGCCGGTTTCGGGCCGGGCGACGTTGCTGGTGCATGGCGAGGCGCCGAAGGTCGAGGCCGGCGACCGACTGCACTGTTTCGCCCAGCTCTCGGCCCCTCCCGTTCCGTTTAATCCCGGCTCGTTCGATCGCGCCGCCTGGCTCCGCTCCGCTCGAGTTCTCGGCAGCCTACGCGCGAAGGTTCCGCAATGCGTCTCAATGATCGCCCCGGGCAACTGGTGGAGCGTCGGGCGATTTCTCGACCGGGTCCGCGCCCGGGGCAACCGGTTGCTGAAAACGCATCTTGACGCCGGTCGTTCTGGATTGGCGGCGGCGGTCTTGTTGGGGCAACGGGAGCAACTCGAATACAGCCGAAAGGAAAGTTTCGTGCTGACCGGCACGGTTCATTTGCTGGTCATTTCCGGTCTGCATTTGGGTATTCTGGCCGGGGCGTTATTTTGGCTCGTGCGACGTACGCCGTTGCCACGCAACTGGGGTTTCACGGTGGTGGCTACGATAATCGTATTTTACATGCTGTTGGTAGACGCCGGGCCGCCGGTCGTAAGGGCGACGGTGTTGGTGGTGACGATCTGCACGGCCGCCGTTTTGGGTCGCCCGCTGGCTTCGTTCAACTTGTTGGCCGCCGCGGCGCTGGTCGTGCTGGCGCTGAACCCCTGCAATTTGTTCCTCGTCGGGGCACAGCTTTCGTTTCTCTCGGTGGCGGGGATTATGTTTTGGGCCCAACACTGGATTTTCACCGGCGGCAGGAAGGATGTCCTGGATAAATTGATTGAGGAAAACTCTCTATGGGTTCAACGATTTTATTGGACCGGTAAACGTACCTTCCGATATTTGTTGCTTGTCGGTTTGATGCTCTGGCTGTTGAACATGCCATTGGTAATGGCCCGATTTCATATTTGTTCTCCGGTGGGGGTGCTGCTGAACACCGTGGCGTGGATACCGATGGCGTGCAGTTTGGTGGGTGGTTTCGCGCTGCTGCTTTTCGGCGGTATTTTCTCGCCGCTGGGGGCGTTGCTCGGCCGCTTTTGCAACCTGAATCTGTGGCTGCTGGAATGGTTGGTCGACACTGCTCGGCAGATACCCCTGAGCCACTTCCGGGTTCCCGGGCCGGAGAATTGGTGGCTGTGGGGTTTTTATGGTGGATTAGGGATGTTGGCGGCATTTCCGCGTCTGCGGCCGCCGCGGCGGTGGTGCGCGGGACTGCTGGCGGCGTGGATCGCCGTCGGTTTTTCAGCGGCCGGAAATCTGGGTAACCAAAAATGTTCCGACCGGCTCGATTGCACGTTCCTCAGCGTGGGTCACGGTTGTGCGGCGCTGCTGGAACTGCCCTCGGGCCAGACGATGCTCTACGACGCCGGACAACTCGGCTCGCCAAAAGGCGGCGCCCGGACAATCTCCGAGTTCCTCTGGCATCAAGGACTCACGCACCTCGACGCCGTCGTGATCTCGCACCCCGACGCCGACCACTTCAACGCCTTGCCGGAGTTGCTCGAAAGGTTTTCGGTCGGGGTGGTGTACGTGTCGCCGATCATGTTCGAGGAAGAGGGCGGCTTGCTGGCGGAGCTGCGCGACGCCCTCGACCGACACGATGTGGTGGTGCGGGAAATCCGCGCCGGCGACCGCTTGCAAGGAGGCGGCGAGTGCTCGATCGAAGTGCTGCATCCGCCACGACGGGGCGTACTCGGCTCGAACAACGCCAACAGCCTCGTGCTGGCGGTGGAGTGTTTCGGGCGGAGAGTGCTGTTGCCCGGCGATTTGGAGTCGCCCGGGCTGAACGACCTGCTGGCCGAGGAGCCGATGCGTTGCGATGTGCTTTTGGCCCCGCACCACGGCAGCCGGAAGAGCAACTCGCCCGAGCTGGCCGCGTGGTGCAGGCCGCGCTGGGTGGTACTCAGCGGCAGCGGACGATGGAACCGCCCGGACATCAAGGCGACCTATCGGGCGGTCGGCGGACGGGTATTGCCGACTTCCGACCGTGGGGCGATTAGGGTAAGGATCACCGCCGAGGGAATTCAGATGTCCGGCTTTGTCGAACCGCCATCGTCCTCGCCACCGCGGCGCAGCACGACCATCTCGCCGGGAGCTAGGAAGCGGGGATGGCGGAAGATCACCCGCAACCGGCCGGGAAACGCCTCCTCGATCTCGCACTCTTGCCGGTCGGTGGTGATGACGTAAGAACGGCCGGGTTTGGCGAGAAAATCGGCCAACGCTTTCAGCGCCGCTTCCTGATCGCCCTCGCAGCGGGTCACCGGCCGGCCGGAGTAATAGACCGTGCTTTCGCGGAAGAAGCGATAGGTGGCGATTGGCGGATGGAGCGTTTTACAGTCTTTCTGGATGGCGGCGATCATCGGTTCGGCGTTTTGATGGCGATCGACATACAGCGTGGCGAAACCGAAAACGGCCGTCAAAAACAATACCGACATGACGGCGAAAACGCCCATCGCCTGCCGGTTCCGGCCTTGTGAAGTCTCGCGCCAACACCAGATGCCGCCGACGAGCGGGATCAGCCCGACCAGCCCGATCAGCGCCTCGCCGGGCAGGTAGCAGGGGTAGTAGTCGGCCACGATCGGGATGGCGATGGTGATGCCCAGGCCGGTCAGGATCGTCGAAATCCATGCGTTCCGCGGCCAGCGCGCAGTGAAAGGGGACCAGGCCGAGGTCTCTTTCGTACCTTCCAGCCAGCGGTCGATCCACACAGCGGTCAGCATTGCCAGCGCCGGATAGGCCGGCAACAGGTAGTGGGGCAGCTTGGTTTTGCAGACAGACCAGAACACAAACCACACACCGAACCAACACACCGCCAGCACGCATCCAGCGTTCCCACGCGGAGCATGGGAACGAGAGGTTGACTTACTGCGGAGGCACTGGTAGGTGTGGATCAGGGTAGGCCCCAGGAAGACCGACCAGGGAAAGAAGCCGAACAGAATGGCGGGGACGTGATAGAAGTAGTAGAGGATCGAGACCGTCACGGCCCAGGCGTGTTGCAGTGAGCTTGCGTCGCCGTGACCGAGGATCGGCTGGCGGAAGGGACGAAGATTGAACTCGAAGAAGAACTGTTGCAGCCATTGCCCGTCGGTTTTCAAGCCCACCAACACGTACCACGGCGCGGCGACCGCCGCGATGACGACTATCGCCGTCAGTGGACGCATCTCCCAAGCCGAGCGAAACGCCCTTCGCCAACCGCCTTCGATCAGCATGTACAATCCGATCACGGCCAGCGGCAGAACCATTCCCACCGGCCCCTTGGCCAACACGGCCAAGCCGATGCAGGCGTACATACCAGCGGCGGGGAGAAGGAAGAGAGGAGAGGGACAAGGAGACAAGGGGACAGGGAGACAGGGAGACATCATATCGTTAGTCCCATCCTCGTCTTGGCTCCTTGTCTCCCTGTCCCCTTGTCTCCTTGTCTTCTCCGAATCCCGAGCCCCGAGCCCCGACCTCTTCGCCATCACGAACAGCAGCATGGCCGCGGTGGTGACGAAGGTCAGCGCGCAATCGACCGTTGCCGCTCGGGCGGATATGGTGAAGACGATCGTCGAGGCGGTGATCAGGCCGGTCCAAAATCCTACCCGCACGTTGAAAAGCAACCGGCCGAGATGAAAGGCGATCAGCGCCGTGGCAACGCCCATCACTGCCGAAAAGAACCTGGCGCCCAGTTCGTTCACACCGAACAGCTCGAAGCCGGCGATCATCGTCCAGAACATCAGCGGCGGTTTTTCGGGAAACATCTGGCCGTTGAACCAGGGCACGACCCAATCGCCGCGATTGAACATCTCTCGGGCACAGGATGTGTAGAGCGCCTCGTCCATGTCCCACAGTCCGGCGTCGCCGAGATTCCAGAAGAAAATCACGCTCGCCGCCGCGGCGATCCAGAGTTGATAGCGAATCTGCTGACTCATTTGCCCCGCCGGAGTGGTATTGACACCGTTTACAGGAACGCCTATCAGGCACACTGTAGACCATCCCTCGTTGCGGGCCAACATCAGTTTTCCGCCGTGCCACCAATGTCCAACGCCTACAGAAGTTGCCGGAGATTCATTTTGCCCGTCGTGCTGGCGTTGGCCGGGGCGGCCGCGCTGGCCGTGGACGTACCCGTCGTCAGAGTCTTCCAGTCCAAACCCCTATGCGATTATCGTACTTGCTTGGACACGTTCGAGCCGTTCGGACACGGCTTGGGGGTGATCCTGATCCTGCTGGCGCTGCATCAACTCGATCGCCAGCGGCGCTGGGCCATTCCGCGGGTGCTCGGCTGTGCGCTGGCCTCGGGCGGGGTGGCCGACCTGCTGAAATTGCTCGTCGTCCGATTCCGACCGCATAACCTGTCGGCTCCCGACTCGGTGTGGGAGACCTTCCAACACTGGTTGCCGATGTTCAGCGGCAACAGCGGACAACAGAGTTTCCCCTCGGCCCACACCGCCACGGCCGTCGGGCTGGCGGCCGCATTGATCTGGCTGTACCCCCAGGGCCGATTCCTGTTCATCCTGCTGGCAGTACTGGTCGGATGCCAGCGGGTTGTATCGTGGGCGCATTACCCCAGCGACGTGCTGGTCGGAGCGGCCGTCGGCTGCGCAATATCGACGTTGTTTTTGCACGTCGGCCTGCTGCCGGGGTGTTTCGACCGTTGGGAACAACGGTGGCGATCGAAAATTGCGTAGCGGGTGGGTAAGGACCGGCAAATCAATAACTGTCGCTTTCGACTGGGGGTGGCACGTCCCTGAGCGTAGCGAAGGGCGTGGTTTGGCCGTGTACCACGCCCTTCGCTACGCTCAGGGACGTGCCACCCAAATTTGATAGTTATTTCTTTCCGGGCGGTAAACGCACTATGGTCGCGGCTTTATGATCCGATACAGCCGGTGTCGCCCGGCCGACTCGTACGGGCTATCGCCAAGATCGAGCACTTCCACGCTTCTTTCAAGTTTTTTCCGGGAGACGGCAACCGCGTCGCCCGGCGCCAATTGCGGCGGCCGATCGAGCGAAAGCCGACTCAGTTTGTCCGTCGTCAGTCCGGCGCGGAGCGTGGGGTCGAGGTAGAAGACCACCGAGCCGATCCGTTCTTCGACGACGAACAATCGCGTGGGGAGTTTTTCCGCGCGGTTGAAGTGCTCGGCCAAATCGCGGGCGGAAAACCCCTCGACCGCCTGGGGCAGCACCAATGTCATCACCACGGTGAACTGCGCGGCCAGCGAGAGCGCCGCCGCCGCCAGAGATGCCCTCCATCGGCCGGCTCGCCAGGGTATCAGCGGCAACGGGGCTACGGCCGCCGCCACAGCGGTCGCCACCCAAACCGGCCAGGTAAACCGCACGTCCAACAATATCTGCACCACAAACACAGCCACCGGAAGCACGAGCGGACCGCTCCAAGACGACCAGACGAACGTCCTGGCGAACGAACGCCGAGCGGCATCGCTTAGAGTGCCGTCGATCAACCGCGACCAGGCCACCGCCGCCAAGATCGCCACGGGCGGAAAGGCCGGCCAAAGATATGTCGCCAGCTTGGAACGAGCCACGGTCAAAAACACCATCCAACCGATCAGCCAGCACCAGAGGAGGAGCGAGGGGCGAGGGGCGGGGGGCGAGGGAATGAAGGAGGGATTGGGGATTAGGGATTGGGGATTAGAGATTTGGAAATTTGGAGACGACGGATTTGCCGCTTGCGGTTTCGCACCGACCACTGACCACTGACCACTGACCACTCCTTTCCGCAAAACTACAGGCAAATATCCGATCCAGGGCAAACCGCCACCCAGCAGCAACGGGAAATAATACCACCAGGGTTGATCGCCGTGCGGCTGCGAGGAAGTGGCTACTCCCAGCAAATGCCGATCGACGAAGTAATAGCTTAGGTAGCCGGGGTTCTGGATTTCCAGCGCGACGTACCACGGCGCGGCGACCAAGGCGGCGACCGCCAGAACGACCGCGCCATGCAAAACCAGCATCGGATTGATTCGCCAAGAGATCAGCCGATAGCCGCCGTAGGCAATCCCGACCACCGCCACGCCGATCAGCCCCTTTGTCAGGATCGAGAGGCCGACGAAGAACCCCGCGCCGATAATGCAAACTGCGACTTTTCGTCCGCTGCCGCGCTGCGATTCCCAGAGCAACAGCAGCGCGAGATTGATCCAAGGTATCAGCGCCACGTCGTGCGAGGCGGCCTGGGCCAACGCGGTCGGCAGGATTGTCGTGGCGTACAGAATGCCGGCGATCCAGCCGGTCGAGGCGCCGAACATCCGCCACGCCAGCAGTCCGGTGCTGAGCGCGCCGAGCAGGCCGAACATCAACCCCGGCAGCCGCACCGCCGCTTCGCCGAATCCGAACAGCCGTAGCGAGGCGGCCTCGGCCCAAAAGTAGAGGATCGGCTTGTCCAGAAACGGCTCGCCGAGGAAGCGGGGCATAATCCAGTCGCCCCGTTCGACCATTTCCTGGGCGATGCCCGCGTGCAGTCCTTCATCGGGGTCCAACAAGGGAAAGTCAATTCCCAGTGGAGCGACGAACATGACCAGCGCGATCACAGCCGCCAGCGGCGCCCAAGACCTCCAAGTCGATTCGCCGTCGTTTGCCATCATGGCAGAGAACACGTTCAAGTAAAATGTGTAGCGGGCGGGCAAGCCCGCCCGCTACACGGTCGTGGAAACCGCTCTATATCAGCGAGTCCAATTCCTTAACGTTTCGGGTGAATCTGGCCAGGGCTTTTTCCACCGCTTCCGGCTTCGCCATATCCACCCCCGCGTCTCGCAACAGGTCGAGCGGGTCTTTCGAGCAGCCGCCTTGAAGGAAGCCAAGGTAGTCCTTCAACTCGTCGGGACCGCCGTTGGTGACCCGATCGGCCAAAGCCATTGCGGCCGACAGCCCCGTGGCGTACTTGTAGACGTAGAACCCCCGGTAGAAGTGCGGAATCCGCAGGCACTCCAGGCTCAAGTCGGCGTCGAGGGTAAACTCGGGGCCGAAGTATAGCTTCAACAGCCCGTGATAAATCTCCTTGATGCGGTCCAGGGTGAGCGGTTCGTTCGACTCGATCGAGGCGTGGATGCGTTTTTCGAACTCGGCGAACATCGTCTGGCGGATGATCGTGCCGCGAATGGCGTCGATTTCCCGATTGAGCAGGAAAGCCCGCTCCTTCTTGGTCTCGGCTTTATCGAGCAAGTAGTTGCTCAACAACGTCTCGTTGAACGTGCTGGCCACTTCGGCCACGAAGATCACGTAGTCGTAGTAGGCGTAGGGCTGCGTTTTGGCCGAGTAGAAGCTGTGCATCGAGTGTCCGCCCTCGTGGGCCAGCGTGAAGACGTCGTCGAGCACATCCGGTTTGTAATTCATCAGGATGTAGGGGTCGCCGTCGAACGATCCCGCGGAGAACGCCCCGCTCTGCTTGCCGCGGTTTTCGTAACGGTCGCACCATCGGCCGCGCAACCCTTTTTCGAGCACACCGCAATACTCGCTTCCCAATGGCTGCAGGGCGGTGAGGATTACGTCAACCGCCTGGTCCCACGAATGGGTTTTTCGCTGCTCGGTCAGGATCGGCACGTAGCAGTCGTAGAAATGGATGTCCTTCAGTCCCATCTTCCGCCGCCGCACGTCGAAGTACTGGTACAACGCCGGTAGATGGCTATGGATCGTGTCGATCAGGTTGTCGTAGACCGAGACCTGCACATTGTCGGGGAACAACGCCGCTTCCAACGCCGAAGGATACTCGCGGGCCTTGGCGTAATACACGTCCTTCTGCACCGTTGCGTTCAGCGTGGCGGCCAGCGTATGATCGAGCGACTCGTACACGTCGTAGTATTTGTGGAAGGCCGTCTCGCGCACTTTCCGATCGGGTGAAGTCAGGAACGACATCAAGCTGGAGTGGGTCAGCTCGACTTGCTGGCCTTTTTCGTTCGCGACCATGCCGAACTTCATGTCGGCGTCTTGCAGTTGGCGGAAAATCTTGCTGGACGCGCCGGACATCTCCGACTGCATCGCCAAGAGCCGCTCTTCCTTCTTGTCGAGCGTGTGCGGCTTGTAGCGGATGATGCGAGTCAGCAGCAATTTGTAAGGCGCCAATTCCGGCGACTTGAGATACTCGTCCAGTTTCTCCGACGGCAGGGCGAGAATCTCGGGACGAATGAAGCTGGCCGCCTGTCCGGCGCGGCTGGCCACCTGCGTAAACCGGCCCATCATCCGTTGATAAACGCTGTTGGCTTGGTCCTCGGCCGTCTTCAACATGGCGTAGTACCCCAGCCGGTCGGCCGTCCGCTCGATGTCCAGATTGAAGCGGATACACTCAGCCAGCATCCCGGGACTTTCGGAGAGCTTGCCTTGGAACGCCGCGTAACCGTCGATCTGCTCGGTCCATGCGACGAAAGCCTCCTCCCATGCCTCGTCGCCCGTGTAAAGGCGAGACAGATCCCAGGTGTCCGAGACGGGTACTTCGCCGCGGTCGGGGAGCCGTTTCACGGCGGTAGGCTCGGGCGGGGCTGCCGTGGCGGTGGTTGGCACAATCATAGTTGAATGACCGGCAACCGTGGCTGCTGCGCCCAATCCGGTAACTCGAAAAAAATCGCGGCGGTCCATGTCGGTCCTCTCATGTAGATGGTTTCCTTACGAGGCATACTCTTGTGCGGCTATTATATACTGTTTCCTCATCGTGGAAACATATACCGATAATAACGGCGATTTTGACAATGTCGTCGTCACATCGGTCGCTGGTTGTGTCGCCCCCCCCGAATGCGGTCGCGGGGTGTTTGGATTGATGCTTAGCGGTCGCCGGCACGACGGCTGCTAAACATGCGGTGATAATGCTATTGCCCGAACTTGCTCCGGTCGCCGACTACCACCGTTACGGCAATCGGCTGGCGGTCGCGGAAAATCACCAGCGTCACCTTCCGGCCTACCTCGGTCAGACCGACCAGGTTTACCAGGTGGGCGTCGTCCTCGACCGGCGTCTGGATGAACTTGAGGATCACGTCGCCAACTTGGAGTTTGGCGGCTTCGGCGGGTGAATTTGGCGTGATGCCCGTGATGTGCGCGCCCAAGAGGCGCGGCAAACCCAATTCGGCCGCCATCGCCGGACCGAACTTCGAGTTCAGGTTCACCCCCAGGAAAGCGCGGGTCACTTTGCCGGTGTCGA
Source organism: uncultured Thermoguttaceae bacterium (assembly GCA_965195225.1). Classification (GTDB taxonomy): domain Bacteria; phylum Planctomycetota; class Planctomycetia; order Pirellulales; family Thermoguttaceae; genus JAHIKV01. The sequence continues at coordinate 25,181 of CBDAFL010000193.1, read as the reverse complement.
TCAACTGCCGGGCAATCGCCATGAACATGTTGATGGGGACGGTGAAGCCGACCCCTTCGTTGAAGCCCGAGTTGCTGGCGATGGCGGTGTTGATTCCGATGATCTCGCCGCGGAGGTTGACCAGCGGACCGCCGCTGTTGCCCCGGTTGATCGCCGCGTCGGTCTGCATAAAGTCCTGGAAGCGGACCGTAGCATCATTTAGCCGGAGATCGCGACGACCCTTCGCGCTGATGATTCCGAAAGTTACCGAACGGGTCAATCCGAACGGACTGCCGATGGCTAACACGAAGTCGCCGACCTCCACACTATCGCTATCGCCCAAGGGAGCGGCGACCAGATCGGGCGCCTCGACCGCCATCACCGCCACGTCGCTGTCCGGGTCGGAGAGCACCTTCGTCGGGTGAATGCGTCGGCCGTCGCCCAGATTGATCCTGATTGCCGCCGGCGCGGCGTTGCGGATCACGTGCCGATTGGTCAACACGTAATGGCGGTCTTTCAGTTCGACGATCACGCCCGAGCCGGCTTCCTCAATGACTTGGCCGCGTCCGTACCGCATGCCGACCGCCGGCGGAATGTCGGCCTCGATATGCACCACCGATGGCCCGACCAATTTGGCCACGATCTTGAGCACCGCCGATTGGGCCTCGAGGACTTGGGCGTGGCGCCGCAGTTGTCGCCGCAATTCCGTCCGTTCCGCCGGGCTTACGGCCCCGGGATATTGAAACGCCGTCGGCTGGGTCGGGGTCTGGGCGTGGGCCGCTGCTGGGAATGAAAGACACAATCCACACAACAGAGCGAAAAAGAGGAGGGCGGAGAGAAGAGAGAATAGAGAAGAACGCAACGGCGCAGACCCGCGCCCCCTTCTCTCATCTCTCTTCCCTCTTCCCTCTTCTCTCTTCAGCCTTCTCTTTTCGCACATTCCGCCACCCTGGGACATGGGAGCCTCCAATGCCCCAATTATACTTGGCCGGCCGCCGCGCCGGAGAAAAAAATCAGGAGACGTCCAACTCGATGTCGTTGATCGACAGGTCGGCGTCGCCGCCGGAGGAATCCAGCAGCCGGCTCCAATCGACGTCGGCGGGCGAATTGGCGCCTTGGCGCTCCGCCTCGCGCTGACACCTGATGCAGTAAGTGGCGTAAGGCAACGCGTTTAGCCGCGCCATCGGGATGTTCGTGTTGCAGCCCTCGCAGACGCCGAACTGGCCTTCCCGCATCCGCTCCAAGGCGTACTCTATGCGGCTCAGTTCGCGGCTCTCGACTTCGGCCAGTTGCGAACTGATTTCGTCCTGGACCGAATCGAGCGCGGCGTCGACCACGTCTCCGGAGGATTGCGCGCGAAGCTCTTTGAGCAAGCTCAAGTCGCCGGCCAGGGCCTTGCGCAATGCGTCGCGCCTCTTAATGAGTATCTGGTGCATGCTCAGGATCGCGTCTTTGCGGCTCATGATTTTCACCTCGGTGTCCGATCCTGGCCGCGCCGAAGGATTGCCCCCCTCCAGTGTAGCCGCCTCGAACTCCCTTCTCTTGGTAGACTCGATTTCCAGTAGCCTGTTCTGATTCATTTCATTCTTGCTGCGGTCGACCGCAAAAGGCTGCCGAACGCCGACAACCAAAATATACTACGCAGTTCGACCGCTCGTGGGTCAAAATACGTGGAATATTCCGAGCGCCGCCGGTCAGGACAGTTTGTCGGAAAGTAAGTTCCCCCACCCCCATTCGTAGGCAGGTGCGGCGTCCGTTTCAACGTCGCTATCCGATAATCGTCAAAACCGGCAAGGATATACAGCCGTTTTTCACTAATTGACCTCCCGACGGTCCATCGCGCCGATAATGCTTTTGACCTTCCCTCCGGCGTAAGCTAAATGCAGTAGAGGATTTATAGCGACACCCCCCCCGACGGTTCGTTCTTCACGCGGGTTGAAGTGCGATGTTTATTGCCGTTGAAAAAGGGTTTCGCGCCTTTCCGCGCAAGGTATTAAAGCATGGTTGCCACCGCGTTTGCGACCCAACGGCGTACACGATCAAATGTTGCCGGCGACGAACTGGTTCTCCGCGTTTCCGGTCCCACACGCGACGGCCGGATCGTGCGACTGAAATCGCATAAATGCACGATCGGCGCCGGAAAATATTGCTCTCTTCGGCTTCGGGCGCCGGGCGTGGCGCCGCTCCACTGTTTGGTCGTCCGTGGCCGGGCCGGAGCGGTCGTGCGACGGTGGGCCGCCGACACGCTGCTGAACCACCAAGCCTTTGACGACGCTCCGCTTTTGCCCGGCGATCGACTGAGCGTCGGACCGGTCGAGCTGGAGGTTTTGGGTGTTGGCGCCGATCCTCAACAACCACCGGAAACCAGCCATTCGGACGATTCCGCGCGGCTCGACGAGCTGGAAACCGAGCGCCAATCGCTCGACGGGCAACGGCGGCAGTGGCAGGCCGAACAGGAAGAATCGCGGCGAAAACTGGACGAACAACTCTCGCTACTCACCACACAAGCAGCCGAACTCGAATCGCAGCGCAACTCACTGGCCGAAGAGCACCGACAGCGGGAAACCGAGCGAGAGCAACATCTGGCGGCCGAAGAATACCGGTCGGAGGAGTCGACGCCGGGCAACGAGCCGCAAGCGGAAACGTCGGATGCGGCCGACGGCGAGGATAACAGTCTGTTGGAAAAGGGTGCCACTGCTGGCTTGTCCAGCAGTGTGGGGAGAAACACCCGGGAAAACACTGCTGGACAAGCCAGCAGTGGCACCCGCGAGGAATCGATCGAAGAGTACATGGGCCGGCTTATGCAGCGCACTCAGGCATCCTCGGACACATCGGTCGTTCCGTACCGTTCGCCCCCGGCTGCCGCGAGTGGGGCACCCGCCACCGCCCCAGTCGCCGAGACGATGGAACCATCATCGACCGCCCCGGTGCCCGCGCCACAGCGGCGCGAACCGGCGCAGGTCGCACCCCGCGCCAAGGCGCCCGAGAAACACGTCAACCTCTCGGCCATGAGGGAACTAGCAAATCTCTCGGCCCAAAACGCGCTGAGCCGGTACTCCCGACGGATACTGGTCAAAGCGATGTACTCCAAGCTGTTGGTCGTTGCGGTGGCGTTGGCCTCCGCCGCCAGTCTGCTGTGGATGTGGAAGACGACGACCGGATGGCAGACGACCCTCTATTTGGCGCTGGTCGCACTGATCGTGGCCATCTACTGGGGTGTGCAATACGCGTTGCTGTCCGGCCGGCTGATGATCAACAAGTCGGGCCACATCCAGTGGCACTCCTCGGCCGGCTACGGCAACGGCGCCTCGAAAGCAGCGGAAAGCAGCGACGAAAAACCCTCGGGCGAAACCGCAAGCGACCCCCGACCCCCGAATCCCGACCCCCGACCCCCGCTCTAAAAACCGCGTGTCGCCTGGATGTCGGCGAAGTCGCGGAGGTGGTAGTCGATACCGACGTAGTCCAACACGCGGCAGAGCGAACGGACGGCCACGCCCATGCCGTCCGGACCGCTGAACCCGCCGAACTGACCGCCCCCTTTCAGGTGCGGCTCCATGTCGAGAAACACGCCGGGAATGCCGCGTCGGCGGAGCTTCTTCTCCACCGCCGGCAGCAGCCGGCTGAAATCTCGCAAGATGACCTCGTGGCAACCCTGGCCCATGTCGGCGGGCACGAAATGCCACATCGAGTCCTCGTCCACGTGGCCACCCTTCTTCGCCGGACGCGAAGACGAGGTTTTTTTTCGCGAACTCGACCGCCCCCCCTTTCGTCCAACCGGATCGCTCGTCGTTTCGTCTTCCGGGCAGCAATAGTTCTTGATGTGCAACCAACCCAGCCCCGGCCTCATCGCCAGATATTGTTCATACAACTCCGCGGCCGAAAAACCCTGCGCCAGCACGTTGGCGACGTCGAAGACCAAAACCATGTCCGGATGATTCACCTGTCGGTGAATCTCGGCCAATATCTGGCCGGTCCGTCCGACCAGATTCGCCTCAACCTCCAGGCCGAAAGTCAGGTCGGCGCGGTGGCAAACCTCGGCGATCGCGCCCAATTGGTCCACTGCTTGCGAAACATAATCCCGTGGATCGTCGTCCTTAGGCGGATAAAACGAAAAGCCCCGGATCAGCTTCGCCTCGAAAGCATGGGCCAGTTCACACGCCTTTTTAACGTCCCGGGCAAGATATTTTTTGAACGGCACGTAAACGTTCTTCGTCCCGTCATCGACGTCAAGCAGCTTCACCTTGCCGATCGGAGAGCCGATCGACGATACGTTCAGGCCGTATTCGTCTTGCAGGTGGCGGACCTTGCGGATTTCGGCCAAGGTGAGCTTCATCACGTTCTTGATCCCGCCGCCGACGTCGATGAACCGCAAGCTGTAGTATTGCAGTCCCAGCGCGGCAAAGGCGGCGAATTGCTGCACCGCCGTCTTTTGGTTGGCGGCCTCGTCGGCAAATCCGGACAGAATTACTCGCGGCGTTTCGGACATGGCGTATACGGGGGGTTGGGGGTCGGGATTGAAAACTCAAGTGTAGCGGCCGGGCTTGCCCGGCGCGGGTGTTAGCCGCCGCGTCCACGCGGCATCCGGCAAAGCTGCCATTGTAGAGAAATCCGGCCGGCAGGAAAGGGGACGCCCCCTTGCAGGGGAGCCGGCCGTGCGCTACAATCGGAACCTGGTTTTTCCCGCTTATGCAGCCTCCGACGAGAGTTTCCTATGTCGCGCCGATACGTCAACCAAATCAACCACCAGGAATCGATCGATCAGGTGTTTCTGGCCGGAGAGAAGCAGCTCCGCACAAACCGCAACGGCAACTTCTACTTGCAGGTGGAGCTTTCCGACCGCGGCGGCTCGATCACCGCCCGGCTGTGGAACGCCAACGAGGATGTCTATCGGTCGTTCGACAATGGCGACTATATCCACGTGAAGGGCACTGCACAGCTTTTTCAGGGCGCCATGCAGGTCATCGCCACGAATCTGCACAAGATCGACTCGGGCGAGGTCGACCCGGCCGAGTTCGCGCCCCTGGCGGCCGTGGCCGTCGATCGGCTGTCGCTCCGTTTGGGCGAAATACTACGCGGAATGGACGACCCCGTGCTGAAAACCCTTGCCGAGTGTTTTCTCATCGACGAGGCCCTGATGGCCAAGCTGGCCTTGGCCCCGGCCGGAACCAAAAATCATCACGCCTACCACGGTGGACTGCTCGAACACGTCGTCAATCTGATGGAAGTGGTGCTGCGGATCGCCCCCTGCTATCCGCAAATCGACCGCGATCTGTTGCTCTTCGGCGCGTTCCTGCACGACCTGGGCAAGACCGACGAACTCAGCTATCGGCACGGACTGGGTTACAGCGACGAAGGCCAGTTGATCGGGCATCTGGTGATCGCCGTCGAACTCTTGGGCCCCAAGCTCCTCGAGGCCGAAAAACTCTCCGGCGAACCGGTCCCGCCGGAGACCGTGTTGCGGCTGAAGCACATGATCCTCAGCCACCACGGCGAATACGCCTTCGGCAGCCCGAAGTTGCCGATGACCATCGAGGCCGTGGCCCTGGCCCATCTCGACAACCTCGACGCCAAGATCAACACCTTCGCCCGGCTGATGGAAAGAGACCCGAACGTCGATAGCCCCTGGACCACGTACAATCAGAACCTCGAACGCAAACTGTTCAAGGGCACGAGGGGCATGGGGCGGGGGACGGAAGAGAACGTTGAGCAATAACCCCGCTTGCGATTTCGTAACCCTCGTAGGTTATGCTTCAGCATAACACCGCGAAGATATTTTTCGCTATTCCTGTTAAGACTCAGGTGATTAGCGTTCTTTCGCTATCGTGAACAAAGTGGGAGGCATTAGGATGAACAGCGATCAACCACCCACTGTCCCCGACAGCGAACCCTCGGCATCTCCTCGCTCTGGCATCCAATTTTGGGTCACGGTTTGGGTGGGAATTGTGATTGGTGGAGCTTTGGGCGCATATTTGGCTACGGGTGAAGTCGATGTGTATATCGGTGGAATGATCTTTGTCGGAATTGTTGCGATACCCACTTGTCTAATCTTTGCCTTTCTGACGCGACTTTTCTTCCCGCACAGATTTTCCGCGAGAATGGCTGCTCTCTCGGGCGCCATATCAGGCGCTCTTTTTCCGGCTACCGCCCTTTTCGACCCCTCGACGGCCATTTACTGGAAAACCACGTTTATTACGTGGGGTTTTTGTGCCCTGGGAGGCGGCTTGACTGGTCTTTGGCTTAACTTGCGAAGTGCTCGCCGAAATTATTCCCGTCCATCAGAATCAAGCAAGGTTCAAACGCTAGTCGTGTTTGGCGTGGGTCTTGTGCTGATCTTCATCGGTCTATTGTTTCTGTGCGGCGGCGGCAAGTACATCGGGGATATTGTGGGATATTGCGCTCAAACTTTTGGCGGGGGTCACATTTGGATTGTGGCTCCAGCCTTTATATTGTTGATCGTGATTCTCGCCGTGACAAAGTTCGCTTGCCGTTGTCGCCCTGGAGTGCGGCGGTTCTGGCTCGCGGCCATCATTTTCGCTTTTCTGGGCATGGTATCGCCCGTGGTCAGATATATTATCTTTGTCCAGTATTGGTGGCCTGTCCACGATGCGGTACAAGCAAAAATCGACTCGCTCCAGAACCGGAGGCCGGAAACCGTCGAGCCGGAGCAATGGGAAGAAGCAGTGACGTGGACGCACAATTTGATCGGCAACGTGTATTTTTCCCCAAATGAGTTTCAACTTCCCAGCCTGAAACGCCTTAATAAAGCCCTCGACGAAAAGCTAAAGGAACCGGTCGGATTGCATACCCTCCGGTGGATTTGGGACAAGGTGGAAGCAGAAAATCCGGATAGCAATTATGCGGTGAGATTTTGGGATGATCGAGTTTTTGCTGAAGAGCCGATCTGCGACGATTCATTGCCTCGATTTCGATCGTTAAACAAGCGTACCTGGCTTAATCTTAGCGGCCTCAACATTACGAACGCCGGCCTGGAGTACCTAAAGAACTTGCCTCGACTTCGTTCACTCAACCTGGAAAACACGCACATTACAGACGAGGGATTAGAACACTTCCGTGACATGAAGGAACTTGAAAAGTTGTATCTGAAAAACACCAAAGTAACGCAGGAAGGCGTGGATTCACTAAAACAGATACTTCCTGGCTGCGAGATTATTTATTAGCTGCACACTTCGGTCGCTTGCAGGATATTTGCTAGCAACTGAATTCCACACACGTTCGCTACAAACATTAAAATGAAGACACTCGAAAAATCAATACTTAAACTCGTCAGCGCGCCCGGCTACCGGCCGATCAAGCCGCGAACCATCGCCCAGCGGTTGAAGCTGCCGAAAGATCGGGCCGCCGACGTGCGAAAAGCCGTCAAACGACTGGTCCGCGACGGACGAATCGCCTACAGCACAAACCATCTGGTAACTCCCGTTGCCACAACCAGCGACGCCGCTCCTCGCAAAAAAAATAGCCGGGGGCTAACAGCCCCCGGAAAACCTTCTGGAAAAAGCGCCGCAAAACCATCCGCCAACCGCCTGTTGGGCGTCTTTCAACGTACGCAAAAAGGCTTCGGCTTCGTCCGGCTCAGCGGCGGCGAGCCGGGCGTCGAGCAAAAGGACGTCTACATCCCCGCCGACCGGACGGCCGACGCCACCACCGGCGACGTGGTGATGGTGCGCGTGAATCGGGCGCGGCAAAGCAGCCTCGGCCCACGCGGCGAGATCATCGAAATCGTCGAGCGGCAGACCCGCCAGTTCGTCGGTACGTATTTCGAGTCGGCCGGAGCGGCCTACGTTCGGATCGACGGCACGTTGTTCGCCCGACCGATCCACGTGGGCGATCCCGGAGCGAAAAACGTCCAGACCGACGACAAGGTGGTCGTCGAAATGCTGCGGTTTCCTTCGCCGTTGCGGGACGGCGAGGGGGTGATAACCGAGGTGCTTGGCCCGCACGGCAAGCCGGGCGTCGATACCCTCTCGATCATCCGCGAGTTCGGCATACCCGACCAGTTCGCCGACGACGCGCTAGAAGATGCCCGGCGTCGGGCCGAAAAGTTCGACGAGTCGATCGGCAGCCGGCTCGACCTGACCGACGAAACGATCATCACGATCGATCCGGTCGACGCCCGGGATTTTGACGACGCCATCTCGCTAAAACTGCTGGACAGCGGCCATTGGCGGCTGGGGGTCCACATTGCCGACCTCTCGCACTTTGTCCGACCGCGCAGCGCGTTGGACCGGGAGGCCGTCGAACGGGCCACGAGCGTCTACCTTCCAGACCGCGTGCTGCCGATGTTGCCCGAGGTGATTTCCAACGGACTGGCGAGTCTACAGCCGGGTAAAGTCCGCTATACCAAAACGGCGATCATGGAGTTCACCGCCGACGGGCTGCGTGTATCGACCGAACTTCACTCGGCGGCCATCCGCAGCAAAAAACGGCTCGCCTACGAGCAAGTGGACGAATTTCTGCAAGAACCGGACTCTTTTCGCCGCAAACTCGGCGCAAAGGTCTGCGACCTGCTCGACCGCATGCACACACTGGCCATGATCCTGCGGAAGCGCCGCTTGGCCAACGGGGCGCTCGAATTGAACATGCCCGAGATCAAGATCGATCTCGACAAGAGCGGGAAAGTGACCGGGGCGCATCTGGTCGAAAACACGGTCAGCCATCAGATAATCGAGGAGTTCATGCTGGCGGCGAACGAGGCGGTGGCCGACTCGCTCAACGAGCGTGGTTTCCACTTCCTCCGCCGCATCCATCAGGCCCCCAGCCCGAGGAAACTCAAGGCGTTGACCGAGTTCGTCGCCGAATTGGGCTACAAGACGGGTAGCCTGGAAAGCCGCTTCGAGCTGCAAAAGCTGCTCGACCAGTCCGCGGACCGACCAGAGCGGCACGCCGTCCATTTTGCGGTCCTCCGTTCGCTGCAAAGGGCAGTCTATAGCCCGGAGCAGGAAGGCCACTACGCCCTGGCCAGCAAGTGCTATTGCCATTTCACCTCGCCGATCCGCCGCTACCCCGACCTGACCATCCATCGGCTGGTCGACGCCGTGCTGAAAGGGACCAAGCCGCCGAGCGATTACGACGCCCTGGTCGTTCTCGGCCGGCACTGTTCCGACTGCGAACAGCGGGCCGAGGTCGCCGAACGCACCCTGACGAAACTCAAATTGGTCGCCTATCTGGGCGAGCGCATCGGCGAGGAGATGGAGGCGATCGTAACCGGCGTGGAAAGCTACGGCCTCTTCGTCGCGGGTGTCGATCTGCCGGCCGAGGGGTTGATCCGCGTCGAGACCCTCCGCGACGACACTTACCGCTTCGACCGCGCCTCGCACACGCTCTCCGGCCATCGGGCGGGAAACAGCTTCCGGCTCGGCGACCTGCTGCGGGTGGCCGTCGCCGGGGTCGATCCCGTACGGCGCGAGATCGACTTCCGTGTGGTGGAACGGGGAAAGCGGAGTCCGCCGAAGGGTAAGAAGGACGCCCGAGTCGCACCAAAGAAACGCGGCAAACGCCGCTAAAAACACGTTCTTAGCGACCGTTAATCCGGCGGAGCAACATCGTTTAGCAAGGGAAAAATATCAATGCCGCATAATCTACCGCAAAAGACGTTGATGTTTCTGCTCTTAATCCTCATATTGCATGGCACTGGCCGGGCCACGACTGTGCATCCCCGCCTGACGAAGTGTCCGGTTTGCGAGAAGCCGTTTGTGATAATGGTGGTCGGCTCGTACAACACCTTCGGCAAGCAGGAGCGAGATCTGAGCAGCAGCCCCTTCGCGCGGTTCACGGAAGCACAGACCTGTCCACATTGTCTCTATTCTTCTCTCAGTTCCGATTTCGACAACCTCGCGCCGGCCGAAAAAGACGCCATGAAGAAGTATCTGGCCGATTTTAAGCTTAAACTCCAGCCGGAAGAGGCCGGGGCTGTGGCTGCCGCCGATGAAGACGCCAGACTGCGGGATCAGGATTATCTGGGATTGCTGATTGCCCGGCAATGCAACGCCTTGCGCAAGCCCGACGCGCAAAGAGACTTCAACTTGGCAATGCTGCTTTTTTACGAAACGATTTATGCCGAGAATGAGGAGCTTCACGCGTTTTATCGGAAACGGGCGATTGAATCGTTGCGTCGGGAACTCGGCGCCAAACGGTTTTCGCCGGTGGAACAGGCAATGTTCACCTATCTCCTCGGCGAATTGTTGCGGCAGGACGGTCGGTACGACGAAGCTATTCACTCGCTGGCCGACGCCGCGGCGCTGGCTAAGCCGTTGTCTCCCCACAACCCCAAGGAAGACGAGGATTCTTGCCAATGGATCATCGACTGGTCGCGCGAACAGAGTTGCCGGGCCAGCTTCGCGAAGAAACCGGCGGAGATGCTGCGGCCTCTGCTTGCCGCGCCGAAAGACGAGGGAGACGTTCAAGCCCGGTTTCAAAGGCAAGTCGCCCTGGAAACGCTATCTGCGAGTCGCGACCGCGATGCTTGGCGCGTGCTTGCGGCTTTCGCCACGGAGAATCTCGATAACTTCGACTACTTGATCAAAAACGCGAATCTGTCTGGAGACCGGCTTAGAATCGAGCCGCGATTGTGGGATTACGCTCGACGGCAATATGCCGAAGCCGTCCGGAATATCGACCAGAATAAGAATGCAGCTGAACTAGAGACATGGCGATGGCGTTGCAGCGTTCTCGGCCAAACTTTCGCGGGCGGCGGGTACCCGTTTTCGGGTAACTCCCAAAATGCTGCCGTGCTGCGCAAGGTCTTGCCCGAGTTGAACGGCAAGTCGATATTCACCGAATTTCAGGGGCATCCGACGGATACCGTAAAGGAAGCCGCCGCCCGGCTGGTCATTGCCGATTCGCCTTGGGCCTCGGAACCGGGGCGTCTGATGGAACTGAATCCGCGTTTCAAGGACGAAACGGACAAAATCGGTTCGCAACCGTTGCGAATAGTTAAAACGCCGCCGCTGTGGTCGGAAAAACGGCTCATGGCCAACCTCCACCGTCCGATTCGATCGGGCGACCGGCAGGCCGTCGAGTTCTTTTTTCGTTGGTGCCGCACGGTGGGGCCGAAAACGCTTGAACGATTTACATACTACATCGCCAATTGTTTCGACGCCTTGGCGGCCGATACGAGTCTCTGGTCGGTTCCTGCCGATTTGCAGACGAGCGATGTCGCCGAACAGCGGTTTCTGGGCTGCTGTTTCCGTTATCTTCACGGTGACGACAAAGTGCGTCAAGAACTCCTGGCCTACCTGGCGGGCAAAGTGGAGATGGAAGCCGCCCTCGCCGCGGATTGTTTTTCCAGCCGGCGCGATGTTACGGTCAAGGATACGATCCTGAAGCATCTGGAGGCCGACGGAAGGTATGGTTGGTGGACGAATTACAGGGTTCACGAATACTTGGGGCGAGTTGCAACACCGGCCGATTTGCCGCGGATTGAAACTATTGCCGCTAGGCAAAATATCGCATTTCGCGATGATATTGAGGAGATTATCTTGAAGGTTCGGATTCGTGAATTACTGCGAGCAATGCTTGGGAAAACGATAATGTAGCGTCCCCCTGGATATCGATCCGCCGACTGATAAAATGGTCTTTTACGACCGGCGTTTCGAGTATGGCCGGTTCGACGGATTGACAAGATCACCGGAGATCGGACATGGACACACCTCTTATGAAAACCCCCCTATACGATTGGCATGTTTCTCACGGCGGGCGGATGGTTGACTTCGCCGGCTGGGCCATGCCCGTCCAGTTCACTTCGATCACCGAAGAACATACCGTCATCCGCTCGGCGGTTGGAATTGTCGACATCTCGCACATGGGCCGGCTCCGATTTGAAGGCCCCGGCGCGGCCGTCTTTCTCGCCGAGTTGCTCACTCGGCGGGTGGCCGATATGAAATTGGGGCAGATTCGCTACTCGCTGGTTACCAACGACGAAGGAGGCATTCTCGACGACGTGCTGGTCGGATACTACCACAATTCACACGGCCAGCCGTTTTTCATGATGGTCGTCAACGCCGGCAACCGGACGAAAATCGTCGAGTGGATATCCGCGCATCTGCCCAAGGAACGGACCGAACGCCCCGGGCAGGAGATCATCTGGAACGACGTCAGCCGGCTGTGGGCGATGATCGCCATCCAAGGCCCTCGGTCGGTCGAGTTGCTACAGCCGCTGGTCGACATGGACATCCAGTCGATGAAATACTACCGCGGCGCGCAGGTCTGCATCCTGCACCCCGCCACCAAGCATCAGGGAGGAATCATCAGCCGAACCGGCTACACCGGCGAAGATGGTTTCGAGCTGAGTCTCGGCGCCGGCATCGCCCAGGGCGTGTGGGAAGTGCTGATGGAGCTGGGCAAACCGCTCGGCATAGTTCCCGCCGGTCTGGGCGCTCGAGACACGCTGCGGCTGGAGGCCGGAATGCCGCTCTATGGCCACGAACTCTCCGAACAAATCAATCCGTTCCAGGCGGGGTTGTCCTTCGCCTGCCACCTGGAGGGCTACGATTTTCCCGGCCGCAACGCACTGCTGCGAATCCAAAACGAGCCGCTCGAATCGGTCCGCATCGGGCTTGAGATGCCCGACGGACGCCGGGCCGCGCGGCCGGGATGCCCCATCTTGGCCGACGGGTTGAAAATAGGCGAAGTAACCAGCGGCACGCATTCACCCACCCTCGGCAAACCGATCGCCATGGGTTACGTCTCGCCCGAACATGTCCAGCCTGGTACGAAACTTCAGATCGACATCCGCGGCCAGATCGCGGATGCCTTGGTTGTGGAACTTCCGTTCTACAGCAGAAAAAAGACCGCCAAGAAATAATCCCACGACCTATGCCGGGGTGGCGGTTGAACTGCCACCCCAACAAAGCATCGAACATAAAGCCGCTTTGCGTTGGTCGCGCCCATAACAAGAAAAGGACAACCGCAACCATGCCTCAAGATTTGCTCTACAACAAAACCCACGAATGGGTCCGCCTTTCCGACGACAAGAAAACCGCCACCGTGGGTCTGACTGCCTTCGCGTTGGAATTGCTCACCGATCTGGTCTACATCGATTTGCCCGAGGTGGGACGCCAGTTGAAGGCCGAGGAGCCTTTCGGCGAGATCGAATCGGTCAAGGCCGTCAGCGACCTCTACAGCCCGGTCAACGGCGAAGTGGCGGAAGTCAACTCCGCCGTGGCCGACAATCTCGAACGGCTCGCCGACGATCCATACGGGAACGGCTGGTTTTTCAAGGTCAAACTCACCGACGAAGCCGCCCTGGCGGATCTTCTTGACGAAGCGGCATACAAAAAACAATGTGAAGAGGAACAGCATTAAGGAATGTCGAATGACGAAACTCAAAATCGTTTCGACATTCAACGTTTCAACTTCTTATCGTCAATTATATTTTGGCTTTCGACAATTCTGCATTTTCGTCATTTAATTTTCGACATTCATTCGTCATTTGAATTTCGACATTCGACATTTTATTTTTTGCGGTAACTGCAATGCCCTATTTCCCCAATACCGACGCCGACCGTCGGGCGATGCTCGATGCGATCGGCGCCGCCACGGTCGACGAGTTGTTCGCCATGATCCCGGCCGAGCTGCGGATGAAGCGCGGCCTTTGCGTAAAACCGGGGCTGGGTGAGTTGGAACTAACCGCTCATCTGGCCGAGTTGGCCGGGCGAAACACGCACGCCGGTCAGGCCGCCTGCTTCCTCGGCGGCGGCAGTTACGACCATTTCATTCCCGCCGCGGTCGATATGATCTCCTCCCGCAGCGAGTTCTACACCGCCTACACCCCATATCAAGCCGAGGCCAGCCAGGGGAGTTTGCAGGCGTTTTTCGAGTATCAGACGCTCGTCGCCCAACTGACCGGCATGGACGTTTCCAACGCCAGTCTGTACGACGGCGGCAGCGCGGCGACCGAGGCCGCGCTGATGGCCATGCACGCGACCGGCCGAAACCGCGTGGTCACTGCCCAAAGCATGCATCCCGAGTACCGGCAAGTGCTCGATACCTATCTGACCAACATGGGCGTCGAGTTGGTCGTCCTCGATACGCCGGAGGGGACCGTTTCCGTCGCGGAACTCGCCGCGGCCGTCAACGATCAAACGGCGTGCGTGCTGATTCAGCATCCCAACTTCTTCGGCTGCCTGGAAGAGGTCGAGCGGGCGACCGAAATCGCCCATAACGCCGGGGCACTGATGATCGTCTCGGTCGATCCGATCGGCCTCGGAATTCTAAAGCGGCCGGGCGAATATGACGCCGACATCGTGGTGGCCGAAGGGCAAGCGTTGGGTAACCCGATGTCCTTCGGCGGGCCGTACCTGGGGCTGATGGCCTGCCGCGAGAAGTTCCTCCGCCGCATGCCCGGCCGGCTCGTCGGACAGACGACCGATCGGCGCGGCAACCGCTGCTGGGTGCTGACCCTGCAAACCCGCGAGCAGCACATCCGCCGCGAAAAGGCCACCAGCAATATCTGCACCAACCAGGGTCTCTGCGCGTTGCGGGCCACTGTTTATCTCGCCCTGATGGGACCGTCGGGCATGAAGGCCGCGGCCGAGCTATGTCTGCAAAAGGCCCGCTACGCCGCCGAAAAACTATCGGCCGCCGCGTCGCTCGCGCCGGCGTTCGACCGCCCGACGTTCAAGGAGTTCGTCGTCCGCTCGAAGGGGCAGCCCGTCGAGCAATTGATCGAGAGGGCCAGGGCGGAAAATATTTTCGCCGGCGTCCCGCTGGGCCGCTGGTACACGGAACTGTCCGATTGCATGTTGGTGGCGGTCACCGAGAAACGCACCAAAGAGGAGATCGATCGGCTGGCGGCGGTTTGTTCGTAGGGCGGAGTAGGCAGGACGCCCGTGAACGGGCGCAAGAGGCAGTTGACGCAAAGCAAGATACGATGTCCGCAGCAATTTCGACCCGTAGGGTCGTTCGACAATAGCCCAGCGATTTATCGCTGGGAATGGAGGATTTTGGGAGATTTCGATTCCGTCCCGGAGGGACGGTTGAATCGGCGACGCAACAATTCAACCGTCCCTCCGGGACGGAAGGCGCGGGGTGGAGGTGTCCTCTCGCCCCAGCAGTGAACTGCTGGGCTATTGCCAAACGCCCCTCCGGGGCACTAAACCGTCAGAGAAAGGAAAACCGTATGTGGAGACTGACTCTGATTTTGAACGCGGCCCTAATGGGCATCTTCAGCCTTGGTAGTGCTGCGTCACAGACCAAGTTGTGGAACTATTACGTGCAATACCCTCACGTTGGTGAAGGAACGATGCTCCCGGCAGGCAGCGAACTAGCGCTCCAGGTTCAATGGCTGTACCGGGCAGTTCCCCTGATCTGGTTGTTAATTACACTCGCTCTGTTGATTCTGAATTGGAGGAAACCAGAACCGCCCCGAGACATGGTCCAACTTCACACCTCGGCGACTTTGCTAGTGGGCGTCGTCATGCTCGGTTTCTTTCTTATCGCAGGAATCATGCCGTTCGTCAGTATTGTAGTGAAATTGGGATGATCCAGACAACAGGCCGAGAACTGTGCTGCGCTATGCAAAATCTCATCGTCTTTTGCTACCAAAACCATGAAAAACACCCAATCCACCCAACTGTTGTTCGAGCTATCCAAACCCGGCTGCCGGGCGGTGCAATTGCCTGAGTGCGACGTGCCGACAAAACCGCTCGATGAATTGCTGCCGAAAGAGAGCATTAGCGAAACCGTGCCGCCGCTGCCGGAACTCTCCGAGCCGGAAGTGGTGAGACACTTCGTGAACCTTTCGACCCGGAACTTCTCGGTCGATACCCATTTCTATCCGCTTGGCTCTTGTACGATGAAGTACAACCCTAAGCGGAACGAACGGCTGGCCTCTCTGCCGGGCATGGCCGACCTGCACCCCTATCAGCCGGAATCGACCTTGCAGGGGATGTTGGCCCTGTTGCATCAATGCCAACATATTCTGGCCGAGATTGCCGGACTGCCGGCCGTCTCGCTCCAGCCGGCGGCCGGGGCACACGGCGAAATGGCCGCGCTGCTGGTCGCCGCGGCGTATTTCCGCGATCGAGGCGAGCGGCGCACAAACGTGCTGATCCCCGACGCCGCCCACGGCACCAACCCGGCAAGCGCCGCGATGGCCGACTTAAAGACCGTAGCGGTCAAAAGTACGCCGGACGGGTTCGTCGACGTCGATGATCTGGCCGCGAAGCTCGACGACCGGACGGCCGTGTTCATGATTACCAACCCGAACACGCTGGGTTTGTTTGAGCCGCAGATCGAGCGGATCGCAAAAATGGTCCACGACGCCGGCGGGCTGGTCTATCTCGACGGGGCCAATATGAACGCCATCCTGGGCGTCGCCCGGCCGGGCGATTTCGGCGCCGACCTGATGCACTTCAACCCGCACAAAACGTTCAGCAGCCCGCACGGCGGCGGCGGACCCGGCGCTGGGCCGATTGCCGTGACCGAACGGCTGGCCCCGTACCTGCCCACGCCGGTGGTGGTAAAGGACGGCGACGGTTTTCATTTGGATTACGACCGGCCTAAGTCGATCGGCCGGGTGCGGAGCTTTTTCGGCAACGTCGGCGTGCTGGTCCGCATGTACTGCTATCTCCGTTCGCACGGACCGGAGGGTCTGCGGCGGATCGCCGAGGACGCCGTGCTGAACGCGAACTATCTGCTCCATCGGGTGAAAGACATACTGCCGGTGCCGCACGGCGAGCGTTGCATGCACGAGTTCGTCGCGTCCAGTTCGGCGTTGAAAGCCGAGCGGGGCGTCACGACGATGGACATTGCCAAGCGGTTGCTCGACTACGGTTTTCACGCCCCGACGGTCTATTTCCCGCTGGTGGTCCGCGAGGCGATGATGATCGAGCCGACGGAGACTGAAGGCCGTGCGGCGTTGGACGCATTTGCCGACGTGCTCGGCCGGATCGTCGAGGAGTCGCCCGAGTTGCTCCACGAGGCGCCGCACGAGACGCCGATCTCGCGTCCCGACGAGGTGCAAGCGGCGCGGAAGCCGGTCTTGCGGTGGAAGGAGAGATAGGGATTGGGGATTAGGGATTGGGGATTAGAGTTCGTACATCAATGTTTAGCCGCCGCGTCCACGCGGCGCTTGGCGCATCGTTCGGTCATTCCAGATAACCATCAGACAACGTGAACGAAATCATGGGGATGGGCGCTCTTGATCTCTGTCTTCGTTTGGAAAAGCAGTTTGGCGTCAAAATTTCGCATCAAGAGGGTTATGCGGTCCTCTTTGACACGCCGGGGGCTATCCATCGCTACCTCATGGCCAAACTCCGAGGCGAATATCAGAAAGCCCCGGACATCGAATCATTGGTCTTGAAGGTATACAAATCCGTTAATCGAATTACAGGATGGTGGAGGCTTACTTCGTCGACTGACTTGAACAAACGCTTTGCTCCCGCAAAACGCGAGGCATGTTGGCAATCGCTGGAAAAGGAGTTGGGAATCTCTCTTCCGAAACTGGATCATCCGCCGGATGAAGGGTTCCCCGAAATCCCTCGGCAATGCGATTCGGTCATGTCTCTTACTAATTGGATAATCGAGCATTATCCAGATTGCGTTGAATGGTTGCCCGTTAGTTGCGAGCGAAGCGGAGAAACGGCCGAACACGAGTGGACCGAGGAAGAGGTGTGGGAAATACTCAGGGAATGTATAGTGGGTGCTTTGGGGGTAAAGCCAAAAGATGTTACCCGTGACGCTCAGATGATAAAAGATTTAGGGGTGGATTGATGGATTTCTTTGATTCAACACGCGAGAGCGCCTCGGGCACTGGCAAAGCCAGTGGCACTCGCGCAATTAAGTCTAGCCAACTGGCCGCTGAAGCGGCCGGCCCTCGGGATTCCACCTTCCACCTTCTGATTGATCCGCCCGCCGCCGGGGCGTGGAACATGGCGGTAGACGAAGCGCTGTTGGAAGCGGCCGCGACTGAAGGCCGGCCGACGCTGCGGTTCTATCAGTGGCAAGAGCCGACCCTGTCGCTAGGCTACTTCCAGGAGTATGAAGATCGGCGGCAACACGCCGCCAGCGCCGGCTGCCCGACTGTCCGACGCACCAGCGGCGGCGGGGCAATCCTGCACGACCGGGAACTGACCTACAGCCTCGCCGTGCCCGAGGGGCATCCGTTGGTCGCCGACCGGTTGCGGACGTATCGGGTAGTCCACGAGAGCCTGATCGACGCATTGTCCGGTTGTGGGATCGAGGCGACGTTGTTCACATGCGGCATGGCGGCTGTGCCACAGTGTACCGAAGAACCCCAACCCGGGCGGCAGCCGTTTCTTTGTTTCCAGCGGCGGTCGTTGGGTGACGTGCTTGCGGGGGGTGTTAAGATAGCCGGCAGTGCGCAGCGCCGCCGCCGCGGAGCGGTCTTGCAGCACGGCAGCGTGCTTCTGGCCCGTTCGGCCGCCGCCCCGGAACTGGACGGCCTGAAAGACCGCACAGGCAAGTCAATTGCTGCCGATAAACTAATAGAGGCGTGGCTGGAAAGGCTGGCGGAGGTTTTGGCCGTCGAGTGGCGCGTTTTGACCCTTTCGGGGGGCGACCGCCGTCGGGCGGCCGAGTTGGACTCGGAAAAGTACGCTACAGCCGCGTGGACGAAAAACCGAGGTCGGAGGTAGGGAATCCTTTGACTAACGGTTCCAGACTTGATAGTATCCAGGTTGGAAGCGCGGCGACTTACATATCTCATATCTCATATTGCCGCATCAACGCTTTCCGATGGGGTACGGGGGTATCAAAGTAGCAGGCGGAAATGTTCGTCCGTGGTGGGGGCGCTATCATGGAAGTCAAGCTCGTCGTACAAAGTGGCAAGCTGGCGGGAACAGAGATTCCCATTGTCGGCGATAAGTTTCTCATCGGCCGAGGCGAAAACTGTCATCTGCGGCCGCAGAGCAGCATGGTCAGCCGGAAACACAGCCTGATCCAGGTCGGAGAGGGATCGGCGACCATCGAGGATTGCGGCAGCACCAACGGCACTTTTCTGAACGATGAGCGGATTACCCAGCGGTGCGAGTTGCACAACGGCGATCGGCTCCGGGTGGGAATGTTGGGATTCGAGGTCCAGTTGATAGTGAGCGTGGGCGGAAAGAAGAAGCCCGAAGTTCACAGCGTCCAGGAAGCGGTGGCACGCACCGCCGGCTCCTCCCCCTCGCTTACGGAAGACTTGGACATCAGCGGTTGGCTGGACGAGGACGGCGTCTCGGACTCGACCCCGACGCGTCGAGAACCGGTCCCCTCGGACGATACCATGACGGGCAAGAGCCTGACCGATACGTCCGCGTTGCCAGCGTCCCAGCCGAAACAAGAAGAAAAACCGAAGGAAGAAAAAACACACACACCGAAGAAGGCCTCCGGCAAGCTTAAACGTCCCGCCAAACCGATAGCCGAGAACAGCGGTGCCGCGGCCGCGGACGTCCTGAGGCAATTCTTCCACAGAAAGAAGCCGTGAGCTTCATCAAACGACTGCCGTGAAAGCCGCCAACGAGACCCGCAAATCAGCCGCCCTGCTGGGGCTGGCGCTGGACAACGACGATGGTCATGCCCGCATCACACGCGGCAAGAACTTCCTCTTGCTCGGCGGGAGCCAGGAAACGCACGGCATCATGCAGGAAACCGCCGTCAAGGTGAACGAGCGGCTCGACGGGCGCGGAAAACGCCTGGAAAACGTCTCCGTGGGCGAACTGCACGACATTTGCCGCGACGTGACCGAATCGATCCGCCGATCATAGACTTTCCGTAGGCCGGTTCATGGCCTGCTTTCAGTTGTCCGCGGCCGCATACGCCACGGCCCCTTCATTCCGCACGGGCCACACATTCCGCATGTCCGGCCGCCTCGTCGTGACTGCTACGCCGTGCGTCCTCCGATTCTTTGCGCAAACCGGCGTGCATCCCCCTGGTTCCGCGATTTTCCCAGTCCGTTTTTTGATGACTTTTGTCAACCATGATGTATCCTATCTACATTGACACCCCATAATCCTGTTGTCTTTGATAGCGGAGGCTCAATTCGTGGTTGCCAGAAAAAATTCAGCGCCGAAAAAAAGTAAAAAGAGGGCAACAGTGGCGGCAAAGAAGCCAGCGGCAAAGAAGCCAGCGGCCAAATCCAAGCCCAAAGCCGTCGCCAAAACGAAAGAGACGGTTACGGTCGATCGCCGAAGAAAAATAGACCGTCGACAGGACGCCGATCGCCGAACGAAAAATGAGCCGGTGAGCGTCGAACGGCGGGTAGTGCAACGCCGCGTAAAGGTCAGCCGACGACGGCAAATTGATCCGACCACCTGCGAACGCGACTACAAATGCGAAGAAATCGAGTTCATGAGCGCGATGGACAACTATAAGCGCAACAGTGGACGCATGTTTCCTACATGTAGCGAGGTGCTCGAAGTGATCAAATCGCTCGGCTACGAAAAATGTCCGAGGCCCGAACCGGAACACCAACCGGAACCGTATGCCGTGCCGAGCATCGAAATGTCTAACGTGGCGCCCCACAGCCCCACGGCCGTCGGTTAAACTGGGGCGGCAGCGGAAAACGGGGGGGCGTTTCGCCTCTTTTCTTTGCTTAACGGCACCCCGACACGGGGCCTTCGGGAAATCGCCCTTGTGCCGGGCGGCGGAGATCGCTACCCTCTCGCCCCGTTATGGATACTACGCCAAAATACCATTGCGCCCGTCTCGACCGCGGAACCTCCGGGGCCTTCGGTTTTCGGCTGGCCGGAATGTTATTGCTTCTCGGGCTGGCCGGCTGCGGCTCCTTCGCCGCGCAAGGCCGGAACTCGGAAGGAGTCCGACTCTTTCAACAAGCCCGATACCAGGATGCACTGCGGCAGTTCCAAGAGGCGACATACGCCGACCCGAACAATTCGAATGGATACTACAACCTTGCCGCGACCTCTCATCGCCTGGGCCGGCTCGAACACCGTCAGTCCGATCTGGATCAGGCCGAAACCTACTACAACCTCTGTCTGGACCGGAACGCCAACCACGTCGAATGTTACCGCGGGCTGGCCGTCTTGTTGGCCGAGCAGGGGCGAAAGGAAGAGGCCTTCCGGCTGGTCGAGGGTTGGGTGCAACGGCAACCGAGTCTGGCCGACGCCAAAGTTGAGTTGGCCCGGCTGAACGACGAGTACGGCGACCGTCAAGCGGCCAAGGATATTCTGATCGAGGCACTGGTCGCCGATCCCAAAAGCACCCGCGCGCTGACCGCGCTGGGAAAGATCCGCGAGGAAGCCGGCGACACGGCCCAAGCACTGGCCAATTATCAGCGGTCGTTCAGCCTGGATAATCGCCAACCGCGGGTGGCGTCGCGGCTAAACGCGCTGCGCGGTGGCGGCGGAACTTTAGGGCCGACCGTCGAGTTGGGTACGCGCGTCGCCGACAGAAACGACGCCGCACCGCTGTAGGGTGGGACAATCGCAGCGCTGTCCCGCCATCTTACTATCTTGCTAATTGCCCAACACGTTGCCCCCCACGATCTCGCCCCCGTTCCGAGTGCAGAGGGCGTGATAGGCGTTTGTCTCGATGTACTCCGAGATCAACCGCACCGACCCGTCGCCCAAGAGGAAATGCGTGCCGGCAGGATGAAAGCTGCTGAAGTTATGAAAGTAGTGGACGGGCGCTTCCTCGGAATTCGGCGGGTAGCTGGCAACGCCGGCCACTCGGGCAACGCCGTGCTGACCGCCGGTCACCACTCCGACCCAAGTCGACGGAGCCAATTTGGACGATCGTTCGCCGACGATCAGCGTATTGCTTAGTCCGTCGCGAATGTCGGCGAAGCGAAACTGTTCGTTAAGTGAGAACGTGCCGTTTCCCCGACAGCCGTTGTAGTCCGCGGAGCTGGGGTTGCACACGTGGTGGAAATCGATCGTGCCAAAAACGCCGATGTAGTTGCTCGTGGCGAGTTCAACCGGAAAAGAAACCGAACCGACCGACGGCCCTCCGTCGGTTAGCTGGAACGTGTCTTCGCTGTTGTCCGAGGGACAGCGGAAAATACCGATTTTCGCCACGCGGACGACATCATTCTCGGGCGCTGTAATCGGAAGGTCAAAACGGATCAGCGAATCGTAGATCGCCGTCTGTTCCATGTACGGCAGGATGCTCGCGCTCCAAGCCCAACCGGGATACCCGAACCAGTGAGGCTCTCCGTTGCTCGGATTATATCCTTGCCAGCCGGCCGGCAGCATCTCGAACGTGTCGTGATACATGTGCAGCGCCAATCCGACCTGTTTGAGGTTGTTGCTGCAAGACATGCGCCGCGCCGCCTCGCGTGCCGCCTGAACCGCCGGAAGCAACAACGCGATCAGAACACCGATGATCGTGATTACCACCAACAGCTCCACAAGCGTAAAAGCGGTTCGGTAAGTGGAACGTGGTGCGAGGGCTGGTCGCTTCAGCGACCAGTGTATCGCCTTGTTTCGCGCAAACATAAAACATCTCCAACAGAGTGCAAACCCACCGGCGCGGCTTCGGACTATCGCCGACTCCGCGCGCGGGGAAACAAACAAGGGGGCAAACCAAACGAGAGAGATTTAGGCGACCAATGGCGGCGCGCGGCTCCGCCACGCCGAGAAAACGACGCCCGCTACTCGAGCCGGCGCCGGCACGACGGCCTCTTCGACCATCGACTCGAAGGTCGGCGGCGGGACGTCTTCCACGGGCACCGGTTTCTGGACCAAGAATTGGCAGATCAAGCAACCGCCGCAATCGGTGGAACCATCGGCGGGAGCGGCCGGGCAGGACCGATCTTCATCGTGCGCGTCGCAATCACATGCAAGCGATTTAGTACATGCCCCCGCATGGCAACCGCAATACCCCGCCTCGTTGCCGCCGTGATTATGAAAGAGCGCGGAAACGGTGATCGTCAGCACGTAGCCGAACGAAGCCAGGACGGGAAATGTGCGGTTTCTTACCAACATTTGCATTACAACCGGCAATTCAGAGTATCTTTAGGCTACCCATCCGGGTTGAATTTGTCAAACTAATTTTTCGTTGGCGGCGAGTTAACCCATAAAGCCGCGCTGCGCTTGTCCCACCCTACTCGTCACTCGCCCCTATAGAGGCTGCGTTGGATTCGTGCAGAGCACTTCGTGCAGGTATTTCGGCGATCGCGGCTCGCCCGGCGGGCGATCGCGGTGCCAGTCCAGATGCGTGGGAACCAGCGAGTCGCAATAGGGCCACGGCGTGAACGGATCGAGGCCCAACGCGGCGATCAGTTTGCCACAGTCCATCGTGACGTTGCCGGCCCTCGGCGGGATCGGCCCCGCTTCGATACGCGGAATGCCCGTCAGATAGTCCGCCTCGTATCCACCCACGCGGTTGATGATCTGCGCGATCTGAAAGAGGCTCAGCCGTCGGCTTGCTCCGGCGTGAAAGATGCCGCTTAGCCAGCCGGCCAGCATCCGCTCGCACAGCCGGTTCAGGCAATCGGTGTAGGTTGGCGTGCGGACTTCGTCGAAATACAACGTGGCGGGCCTGTTCTTTTTGAACCGCGAGGCGATCCAGTCGATTGCCCCGGCGTGGCCGTTGAAACTGACGCCCATCGGCAGCGAGATGCGCAAGATGCAGGCGGTCGGGTCGGCCGCGAGAATCGCCTCCTCGGCGGCCGCCATCGTACGGCCGTAGACCGTGACCGGGTCGGGCGGGTCGGTTTCGACGTAGCCGCCGCGCCCGTCGGCCCCGGAAAAGACCAGATCGCAGGAGAGATGCACCAGCCGCACGCCGCGGGGAACAGTGTGGGTGAGCAGGTTCTGCACCCCCTCGACGTTTACCCGCCAGGCCAACTCCGGGTCCAACTCGCAGGGTTTAAGCGCGCAGTTGCCGGCGCAATCCAACACGGCGGCGAACCGATGCTCGTCGAACAGCCGGGCCAGACCTTCCCGGTCCTCGGCGTTGCAGGCGACCACTCCCGGCCCGGTCAGCCGGAAATTATCGACCTGCCGGATGCCCACGACTTGCCCCGGATACTTCGCGCCGAAATAGGCCAGTGCGTTGTAGCCCGCCACCCCGGCTACGCCGGTAATCAGCAGCGGCAACGGCGTTTCAACGTGCAAGTCGTGGCAGTCGGTCATCGTGTCTTCGGTTGCGGGGCAGAGAGGCGGACGATCAGCCGTTCGAGAACCAAACGCGGCGGCATCGTGCTTTTGCCTTTCAGGTCCAGGTCGGCCTGCAAGAGCCAGCGGTAGAGCTGCTCGCCGCGATGCCGGCCCAACAGGCGTAGTTGCCGTTCGGCTTTCTGCAAAACGAACGAGCGGACGCCGGCCTGCTCCAACGCGCCGCGGAGGTTGATCCGGCGCCGGGTCGTCTCGGCCTGAAGCACCAGTCGCGTGGCGGCGGCAAAACGCCGCAACGAGGCGGAAATTTGCCCCAACAGTCCGATCGGCTGTTCTCCCGATGAAAGCAGCCGATCGAGTTGCAGCATGGCCCCGGTGACGTTTCCGTCCATGGCGGCGTCGAGCATTTCCCAGGTGGTTTTGGCCCGCCATCCGCCTACGTTGCGCTGGACCATCTCGGGCGTGATCTTTCGGTCGTCGCCGGCCATCAGCGCGAGCTTGGCCAACTCTTGGTCCAACAACCCCAGCTCCGGCCCGACGATCTCGGCGAGCATGTCGGCCGCCGCCGGTTTTAGTTGCACGTCGTGGCGACGCTTGGCCCAATCGGCCAGCCACTTGCTCAACCGCGCGGGGGCGGGCGCTCGGCAGTCGATCAACAGCCCGTCGGCGGCGATCATTTTGTAGAGCCGCGTGTTGCCGGGCAGCGAGTGCAGATCGAGCACCAACACGCCGCTGCGGCTGGGCTTGACGACGTAGTCTTCCAGCTCCGCCCGCCAGCGGGAGACAAAATCGTCGGCCTGCTCGACCACCACCAGCCGCCGCCCGCCGCCGAACATCGCCACGGTCGAAAGCTCTTTAAGCACGTCGCCGAGCGGTGTGCCGCGACCCTCGAAGGCGGTCAGCGAGAAGTCGCCGTCATCGTCGCCGAGCACCGCCGAGCGAAGACAGATAATCGCCTGCCGACGCAGAAACGTCTCGTCGCCGAAGACGGCGCACACCGGCAGCGGCGGATGTTTGTCCGGCTGGGCCAGGTAGGCGGGTGCCGCGGTGGGTTTGTCGGCCATCCCCTTAGTATAAAGGGATGAGGGGCGAGGGGCGAGGGGTGAGGGGTGAGGGACGAAGAGAGAAGAGAGAAGAGAGAAGAGAGAGGGGCGAGGGGCGAGG
>CBDAFL010000192.1:0-1498 GCA_965195225.1 uncultured Thermoguttaceae bacterium | reverse complement strand
TGGTACACGGCCAAACCACGCCCTTCGCTGCGCTCAGGGACGTGCCACCCCCAGTCGAAAGCGACAGTTATTGATTCGCGGGCCCTTACTCAACCCGCTCGTCGCCCTCGCCTTTATGCCGATACACCGCGCGGCAGCGTGGCGTCTCCCACAACTGGACCTCGCGGATCGGAAATCCGCTCGCGGCGGCCACGTCGAAAATCAGCTTGGCGATGTTCTCCGCGGTCGGACTTTCGTCCATCAGATACAGCGACTCTCCCAACTGTTCGAGCGCGGGCACGGCGGGGTCCGTGCGCTGAAGGATCATGCGATGGTCGAGGTTCTCGTCGATCCAACGGTTCACGACGCGTTTGATCTCCGAGAAATCCAGCACCATGCCGCGATCGTCCAGCCGCGAGGCATCGAAGGCGACGACGGCCCGGCCGTTATGTCCGTGCAGGTGGCGACACTTGCCCGCGTAGTCCAACAACCGGTGCCCGTAGCAGAAGTCGATTTCACGTGAGACGGTAAACATGGTGGTTAGGGATTAGGGATTAGGGATTAGGGATTAGAAATGAGGGCTGGCCGGTTCACCGGCCAGTTATCCCGCTCGCAGCTTCGCAACTCCGGATTATTACTCTTGATTCGCATATCGCGTTGGATCGTGCATTTCCAGCGAGCGGAAAGCTTCTTGGCGTTCGGCGCATTTGTTGCATCGGCCACAGTGTATGTCGGCGACAGGCGAAAGGCAGGAAAACGTCAACTCCAGCGGCAATCCTTGCCCCAGCCGCAAAACTTCACGCTTCTCCATCTTGGCGAAGGGACGCATGATGCTCACCCGATTGCCCGTGGCCTGTTCCAGGGTCGTTTCCAATCCGCGAAAGAACTCGTCGGTGGCGTCGGCGAACGGATTCCCGGCCAGCACGGCCAGGGCAAGTTGCCCGATGCCGTTCATGCCGCACCAAATCGCCGGTTTGATCGTCAGCAGGGCGTTTCGGCCGGGCAGATAAACCGCGCCGGCTGGGGTTTCGGCGTCGGGGGCATTCCGGCCGTCAACGCTCCAGTGTCGGCCGTAAAGGTCGCGCAGCGGCAGATCGAGCGTAACCAATTCTTCCAGCCTGGCAGCCAGTTGGTCTCCGGGAGTTTGGGTGCCACTGCTAGGCGAGTCCAGCGCCTGCAAGAACGCCCGCAATCCCGCCAATTCCGCTTCTTCCCAAATCAGCTCACACCGGACGTAGAACGGGCGGACACGATGGCCTTGACGCAGCAGGTGTGCGATCAGAATACAGCTATCCAGCCCGCCGCTGGCAAGCACGCCGATTGTCGAGTTGGACTGTGGCAAGTTCATGCGGGCGGTCTCCCCTCTCCCTTTGGGAGAGGGGCCGGGGGTGGTCTGATTAAAACGCTAAGTTATTGCGGCTGTTTTTGTTGCGCCTCGGAATTCTTTATACGTAGCGAGACGTTTGGAGGTCAAGGTATCGCCAAGGTTCTTGCGAACCCAATTGTGAACATCCTTGGT
>CBDAFL010000191.1:0-1028 GCA_965195225.1 uncultured Thermoguttaceae bacterium | reverse complement strand
AACACCACAGGCAACTTTTGGGTGAACCACACATGGGATGCAGGCGGTAGGCTGACGCTCATATCTGGCGAGTATGCTGCTGGTGTCTTCAACGGCTTCCAATGGACTGGTTCAGCATGGCAGAGCGATCCCGGCATTGTGAGCGGGCTTGGTGGTGTTGGGAGTTATTCAACACCATCCACATTCCAGAAGGACGGGACGTGGTACCTCATATCTGGCGGGTATGGTGGTACCTTCGTCGGCTTCAACTGGACTGGTTCAGCATGGCAAAGCGACAGTGGAATAGTGAGCGGGCTTGGTTGTGTTGGGGTGAGGTCAACACCGTCCGTATTCCAGAAGGACGGGACGTGGTACCTCATAGCAGGGGAGGATGATGGAATCTTCAACGGCTTCAACTGGACTGGTTCGGCATGGCAGAGCGATTCAGGTATTGCGAGCGGGCTTGGTTGTGTTGGGACGCAATCAACACCAACAGCCTTCCAGAAGGACGGGACGTGGTACCTCATAGCAGGGGAGAATGCTGGTGTCTTCAACGGCTACAAATGGACTGGTTCGGCATGGCAGAGCGATCCGGGCATTGCGAGCGGGCTTGGCGATGTTGGAGCTATTTCAACACCATCCACATTCCAGAAGGACGGGACGTGGTACCTCATATCTGGCGAGTATAATGGTGTCTTCGCCGGCTTCAACTGGACTGGTTCGGCATGGCAAAGCGACAGTGGAATGGTGAGCGGGCTTGGTGCTGTTGGGTGGAGGTCAGCACCAACCACATTCTTCATGGATTATGGCGACACCGATTCCTACAACGTCAGCGTAAACAGCGTATGGCACAACACAACGACCGATACATTCTACAACGACACTTACACAGCCCACGCATGGCAGAACGTCACGGTTTACGCATTCAACACCTCCGGTACAGGCACGCTCTCGACAGGCAGCATCAGCCAGAACACGCAGATACCAAACAACCCAGTCACCATCACAAACACCTCCGACTGGTCTGGTGATGAAGGAGAGAACGTCTA
>CBDAFL010000190.1:0-16376 GCA_965195225.1 uncultured Thermoguttaceae bacterium | reverse complement strand
TGGCACGCCCCTGAGCGCAGCGAAGGGCGTGGTGAACGACCAAACCACGCCCTTCGCTGCGCTCAGGGACGTGCCACCCAATAATCATCAAGTTATTCTGACGCGACACCTACGAATGCCGGACCGAAACGTCGTCGGGGGGCGAGTGGAACGTCTCGTGGCGCACGACAACCGTTTCGTTGGTCTGTTCGGAAATGAACGTGTCGCCGCTGCCGGCGGCGTTCGCGGATTCTTGTCGCGACAAGGGAGTCGATTCCTCGACGGTCCCGGTTTCCTTGTGGCCGAACACCCGCCAGAAGATGACGCTCAGGTCGTCGAACAGCGAGTAGGCCACCGGAACGGCCAGCAGGGTAAGGATCAATGAAAGGGATTGTCCGCCGATGATCACGCCGCTGATGGCCTTGTTCACGAAGGCGCCTTCGGCGTTCGAGATGAACAAGGGGATCATTCCGGCCACGAAGGCCACGGTGGTCATCAAGATCGGCCGGAGCCGGTCGCGGTTGGCCTCCACGATGGCCTCGAACCGCGGCATGCCCTCGGCGCGAAGTTGGATTGTATGGTCGATCTGCAAGATCGAGTTCTTCTTGACCACCGCGAACAGCACCATGATTCCCAACAGCGAGAAAATGTTGATCGACTGTCCGAATATCCACAACGAGACAAGCGCGAAGGGCAACGTCAGCGGCAGCGACAACAGGATCGTGACCGGGTGCAGCCAGGACTCGAACTGGGCGGCAAGGCAGAGGTAGACGAAAATGAAGGCCAGAATGAACGCGAGGTAGAAAGCGCGGAACGCCTTCGCCATTTCCTTCGACTTGCCGAGCAACCCTGTGCTGTATTCCGGTCCCAGATTTAGCTTGGCCACGGACTCGTCGATGGCGTCCAGGATGGTTTGCTGCGATGCGCCTTCCTCCATGTTGGCGCCGATCGTAACCTGACGGGCGCGGGCCAGACGATTGATCTCGGCCGGTCCGGTCCCTTTCTCGAAATGGACCACGTCCGCCAAGGGAACGGCGCCGAATTTGCTCGAAGGGACCGTAACCATCTTTAGTTCGTCGAGCCGGTTTCGGACGTCGGCGACCGAGCGGACGTGGACTTCGTATTGTTCGCCTTTATCGGTGAAATCCGAAACCTTGTCGCCGGCCACCAACAGCATCAGAGTGTTTGTGATATCGGCGATGGAAACGCCCAGTTCCGCGGCCTTTGGTCGATCGACCTCGATGCCGTATTGCGGTTTTCCCACCGAAAGCGACGAGTCGACGTCGACCGCGCCGGGCACCTTCCGCAGGTCGGCCATCACCGCCTTGGCGCTTCGTTCGAGCACCTTCATGTCGGGACCGCTGATCATGAATTGGACGTCGCTGCTGAAGCCGCTGAGGGAAACCAGCGCGATGGGCGTAACGCTGAGTCTCAGGTTCTCGCCGGCGTATTTCGGCAGTATCTCTTTCCGCACGTAATCCATGATTTCAAACTGGCTGAAATCGCGGTCGGCTATGTCGACCAATCGCACGTAGGCGTTCCCCTTGTGGGAGTAGTGCTGATCGGTGTCGGCCACGCTGGCGATCGTGTATTTTACGCCGTCGAGTCGGCGGACGTCGCGCGCGATCCGCGCGATCAGCACCTGCGTGGCTTCGAGCGACGTTCCCTCCGGCGCCTGGACGTTGACTTGGAACTCGGACGAGTCGTCGTCGGGAATGAAGTTTTTCGGCAGCACTTTGAATAAATAAGGGATCGTCGCCAGACTGCCGATCATGACAATGACCACGACGAAACGCCGGCGAAGCGAGAACCTCAGCGCCGCGAGATAAGCGGCTTCCAGGGCGTGATAGAAAAATTGCCCCTTCGACCCGCCGCCCGAATGTTCGCCGGCTTTTTGTTCTTTCGCTTTCTTGAACCATCTGGACGCCAGCATGGGGGTCAGCGTGAAGCTGACCAACATGCTCACGACGATCGTTCCGGCCATGGTGATGCCGAACGTTCTTAGAAACCGTCCGACGATCCCCTCCATCATGGCGATGGGCAGGAACACCGCGACCAGCGAGAGAGTGATTGTCATCACCGCCAAGGCAATCTCGCCGGTTGCCGCGACCGCCGCTTGCATCGGCGTGTATCCCTTTTCCTCGATGTAGCGGTAGATGTTCTCCATCACCACGATCGCGTCGTCGATCACGATGCCCACCGAAAGGGTCAACGCCAGCAGCGACAGGCTGTTGAGCGTGAAGCCCATGTATTTGATGATGGCGAAGGCGGCGATAATCGAGGTCGGGATGGAAAGGGCCGCGATTACCGTCGCTCGAATGTTAGACAGAAACAAGAAGACGACGACTGCCGCCAAGACGCCGCCGAGGAGCATGTGTTCCTCGACCGCGTGGACCGAGGACTCGATAAACACCGATTGGTCGCGGACGATTTGCAGATTGTAGCCCTTCGGTATCGTCGCTTCCAACTCCCCGAGCCGTTCCTTTATCGTTTTGGCCACGGCAACGGTGTTCGTGCCCGACTGCTTGCGAATGTTCAACAGTACGCAAGGCGTATCGTTCCACAGCGACGCGCTTTCGACCTCTTCGGTCGAATCCTCGGCTCGCCCCAGATCGCCGATCGTGATGGTCCGGCCGTCCCGGTTGGCCACGGCGATGGCCTCCATTTCCCGCAAGCTTTTCACCCGCCCGAGGGTGCGCAGCGTGTATTCGACGGACCCGACCTTCATCGAACCGATGGGCATCTGTATGTTTTGCGTCCGCAGCGCGCGGGCGACGTCGGCCACCGTCAACTTGTAGGCGCGGAGCCGCAGCGGATCGAGGTTCACGTTGATCTGCCGTGCTTGACCGCCGACAATCGTCGCTTGGCCGACGCCGTAAACCGTTTCCAATCGTCGGCGCAACACCTTGTCGCAATACTCGGTGATCTCGCGGATGGTGGTCGGCGGCGGCGCCGAAACGGCAATCGTCATGATCGGCGCGGCGTCCATGTCCACCTTCTCGACCGTCGGCTGCTCGATGTCGGACGGCAGGTCGGGCAATATGCTGTTGATCTTGTCGCGGACGTCTTGCGCGGCTATGTCCGGGTCCTTGTCCAGCACGAACTGGATAATGACCTGCGAAATCCCTTCCGAGGAAATCGAACGCAATTCCTCGACGCCGCTGATCGTGTTTACCGCCCCTTCGATCTTGTCGGTGATTTCCATTTCGATGTCCTCGGGCGCCGAGCCCGGTTGGATCGTCGTAACGGTCACGAATGGAAATTCAATCTTCGGGAAACGGTCGAGGCCCAGCTTCATGAAGCTGAACATCCCGCACACCACCAGCACCAGGATCAGCACCGTGGCGAACACCGGACGTTTTACGCAAAGGGCGGCAAGTTGCTTCATGGCCCAACCTTGTCTCCGTCTTTAACTAATCCGGGACGGGCGACAAGCAACTCCTTGCCGGTCAACCCGGAGCGTATTTCTATCTTTCCGCCGATCCGCTCACCGAGAGCGACGACCCGCTCGCGGGCCACCCCGTCGCGGACGACGAACACTCGCCCCACCTCGCCGTTTTTCTGCACGGCGCTGATAGGCGCGAACATCACCGGACGCTGCTTCCGAAGTTCCAACTCCGCCGTGGCAAACAAACCGGGACACAGTATGCCGTTCGGATTCGGCGCCACCGCCTCGACCACCATCGAGCGGGTGTCGTTCACCACCGGCGCAATGAACCGCACCTGGGCCTCGAACGTCCGACCGGGGAAACTATCGACGTGAAACCGCACCTTCTGTCCCGGCTGAATGCAGCCGATGTCCTGCTGCGGAACGGTCAGAAGCAACCGCAAGGGATCGATCCGCACCAACGTGACCACCTCGGTCGCCTGCATGCCGGAGGATATCTGCTCCCCCACGGCCACCAGTTTCTCGGCCACCCAGCCGTCAAACGGCGCGAGGATGGTCGTGTCGGCCACCGCCTTCTCCAAAATAGACAACTTTACCATCGCCGTGTTGCACACCGCGTATGCCTGCTTGATCTGAAACAGCGCCTGGCGGTAGCGCTGGTTGGCCATCTCAAACTCCGTCTCCGTTTGATCGTAGACCTCGTCCGAAATGACTTTTTTGTCGATCAATTCCTTTGCGCGGCGGAGGTTCGCGGCGGCCAGATCGGCCGAGGCCTTGGCCAGCCGCACTTCCGGCTGGTCCTCGGGATTGAAATCCTCGACGTTTCCGTCCAAGCCAAGCCGCGCCTTCAGTTCATCGAGCATCGCCTGTCCCTCGGCCAATTCGTTCTTCGCGTCGGTCGGGTCGATCTGCACCAACACGTCGCCTTTCCGCACCCGACTGCCGCGGTCGACCCGCACCTCGGCCACGATGCCGCTGGTGTTGCTGGCCACCGACGACCGCTCGTCCGCCATCAGGCTACCGGTCAGCCGAAGGATATCGTTGCGGGGAATCACCTCGACCGGCACCGTGGCGATTTTTGCCGCCGCCGCCATATCGTTCATGCCCGCGCCGTCCTTCGAGATGAACCCGAGAGTCACCTTGCTATTGCCGGCCGCGCCGAGCCAAGCATAGGCGTACCAGGCGCCGCCCCCGCAGGCAACCGCGACCGCCAGTACGATCATCGGCCAACGTCGTCGCCGAGGTGGCGGCGATCCGGCAGCCGGCGCTTTTTCATCGGGCCTCTTATCGACGGCATGTTTGGGACGTAATGGATTCATGTCTACATCGGGCCGTTCGAGCAGCGTGGTGTTCATTGTTTCCGATTCTCCATCAAACACGAGCTTTCCGCCTCGATAGAAACGTCGGAGCGGATTCCCCGTAAAAAAATGTCAATGTTGTACTCGGCCATCCGCACTGCGGACAACGAAGTTAAATGGCAACCGATGACCACCGTGCCGTAAAGCAGGCTGCTGAAACCGTGTACGGTCTGATAGGTGTCCACCGGCCGCAACTCGCCGGCTTCGATCCCCTGCTGAATCACCGTTTCAAACTTATGGAAAAGCTGCCGATGATATTCTCGATGCGACTCGGGCGCGGCGCCGCGGAACTCGGCCCTGTCTTGGACGAAGACCTCCAGGCATTGCGGGTTGCTCTCGAAGAACTCGGCGTATGCGATTCCCGCCGCGCGGATTTTCGCACAGGCCCCTTCCACTCCCACCATGGCCTCGAAGGTCCGTTTCTCCAGACGCAACATGACCTCGAAAGTGGTTGCCCAAAAGAGGTCTTCCTTGCTGTGAAAGTAGCGATAGACGGTCCCTTTGCCCACGCTGGCCCGATCGGCGATTATCTGCACGTCGGTGCCGCGAAAGCCGAGTTCGGCAAAGGTGCGGATGGCCTGTTCGAGGATGGCCTGCCGCTTGCCGGGGTCTTCGGAACAAGAACCGTTCTGCCCAGTCATAATCCTAGTTCCGCGGTGGGGGTAGCAGTTATGGACGGACCAGTCCGTCCACTTAAGTATACCGAATCGCATCGGGGCGGTCAACTGCCAATTCATTCCAACTATACCTCATTCCCAGGCCGTAAAGCCGCCGCGACTATGCGAAAATTCCGCGTTACACGACGGTTCCGCCGGCGCGACCAGCGGTCGCGGCTTTATGGGGAGAAAGTTGCAATGACTTGCGGTTCTTATTGTTGTGGTTAATTGAACCGCACTTGGGGCAAGCCCGCCCGCTACACTTGTGTGTACACTTCCGCGAATAATACTATTCGTGCCGGAAGCGGCCGTTCAGCTCGTCGATGATCGCCTCGACGACCGCGTTCTTCCGCATGTCCGTCACCACTTCCATGTTGTGGCGCCAGGCGGGGGCGCGGCGGCGGTCGAACACAGTTTCACCGATGGTCAGGTCGCCTTGCGTCTCCACGTCGCCGGCCATCGACTTGGTGGTAAACAATTCCGGCCGAAGCACGGCCATCAGCGTGACCGTGTCGTGGACGTGAATCCCCTCCAGGCCGAATTGCTGGCGGTAGCCGCGGAACGCGTGTGGCAACAACTGACGCAACAGTTGGCCCACGCGGTTCGATTCGTCGGGCAACCGGTTGAACAGATCATAGCTCAATTCGACCCGGTTGGTCACGTCCAGCGGAACGAGCGTCTTTGTCGAGGGCGAGCGAAATACAGTCTGTGCCGAGACGGGGTCGCAGAACATATTGAACTCGGCGGCTGGGGTGATATTGCCCGGCCCCGAGATCGTTCCGCCCATGATTACGATTTGGCCAACCAGGGTAGGCAACTCGGGATCGCGGATGAACGCCCGGGCGATGTTCGTCAGCGGTCCCAAGGCGATGATCGTCACCAGATGCGGTGCGTCGCGGACCTGATCGCAGATCACCTTCTCTGAAGGCAGCAGATGTTGACGTTCGGCCACGACGAAGCTGGTTTCCCCCAGCCCGTCGCTGCCGTAAAGGCGGCGGCGATCAACCGCCAGCCGGTTGTCCGGCTCCGAGGCCGCGCCCAGCCGTGGCCAACGCGGCGGATCGAGCTGCTCGATGATCGCCTGGACGTTCCGCGTAGACTGTGTTGGGGAAACATTTCCACCGACCGCCGTGACGGCCACGACCTCCAAATCGGGGTTCCCCAGCGCCAGGCACAAGGCCATCGCGTCGTCTATACCCGGATCAACATCGAGGATCACTTTCCTACCCATCGCATCCTCACATTTTTCGTCGGCGATACATTATATACGTCAACATGAGAAGCGATTGTATGTAGGTCCGCCCGCCGTGGCAAGACTGATATCTTGCCCCCCGAGGGGATTTTTAAAGTCGCATTTTCCACCAACTTGTAGGGTGGGTCAAGCGAAGCGCAGCCCCACCACGATTTTTCCCGCTGTTGGTGGGGCTGCGCTTCGCTTGACCCACCCTACCCTACTCGAATCAGCGCGTTCAAAGCAGGGGACGGCGCAAACGGTTTCCATGAGTGCTGGTCAACAAGTTTGCGATTTTCCGATATTCCCACTCCGAGGGAGATATACTTGGTTAGAAAGAGGCCGAGAGCGGCGTTTGCTCTGCCGAAGAGGTTTCAGTGTTCTCTTAGAGGATAATGAGGTTGGAGTTGTGAAAAAACGCGCCATATTCACACGGAAAGTCATCGTTGCCGTCGTCCTTGCGTCGGTGGTCGGAGTGTGTTTGCTTGTCTGGTTAATCCCGGAACCGGACGACGGGTTGGTTCCCATCCTGGCGACGGTTCGTATCTCTCGGGAAGTGATCGAACCCCTAACGGCCGTGAAAGTCGATCGGAAGACCGAGGTCAATGATGAAGTATTGGGCGCCAAAGTCCACGGAACGTGTCACACGACGGGCACGGTCCACGTCGTCCTTACGCCGAATCCGACCAAAGCGGAGTTTGAACTCTTCCTTATCGGCGAGTCGGTTTCCGACACGATCGGAACCCATGGCCCGGCAAGAATTGCCAGTCACGCCGTTACGAAGTACAAGGCCGTCAAGTTTATCACCTTCGACGGCGATAGCTTCACGGCGACGCCCGCCAAAGTTACGACCGACACCGATCTGACGATCGAAGACGTTTCGTCCACCGAGCCGGGACTCCGCGGCCGCGTGGTGGAGCGGGTGGCGGAGCGTCGAGTGCAAAGGACTTACGAAGAATCACGGCATATCGCCGCCCAAAGAGTAATCGACCAGGTTTCCCAAAAGTTTGACGCGACGGTTCAGGAACATCTCGACAAGCTCAATCGCGAACTCAAGCTGGAGGGGCTTCTCGGCGGTCAAATAGACGACCACGAGAACCTGCCCATGCGCCTGAGAACCACCAAGGAGTGTCTTCACGTATCGTTTCTCGCGGAGCAAGGCGACCCGAGGTTGCTTCCGAAGTTCACACTGAATTCGGATTCGGCCGTTCGTGTTGGGTTAAACCTGATCGCGCTCGCCAAAAACCCCGTGAAAACCGTGAATACGATTCGCCTCTTCTACAAGAAACGCCGAGCGCAAGATTCCGACAAGGGCGGACCGGACGGCAAGAAACTATTGGCCGCCGACGGCGAAACGTTGCGAGCCGTGAAAGTTGGAACGCAAAACGGATGGATTGTGATCCACATCGAGGAAAGAGAGAAGGCTAAATAGTATCTGTTGCGGAGAGCTATTGGGCCGGGTGTCATGGGTAAGCGAAGCTTACCAGTGGGCCGGAAAACGCGGAAACCCCACACGGGTAAACTTCGCTCACCCATGGCACCCAACGCTATTCCCCGCCCTCTGCCGTCGCCTTTTTTCCTTCGATGAACTTGAGAAGGATAAAGGG
Source organism: uncultured Thermoguttaceae bacterium (assembly GCA_965195225.1). Taxonomy (GTDB): domain Bacteria; phylum Planctomycetota; class Planctomycetia; order Pirellulales; family Thermoguttaceae; genus JAHIKV01. The sequence continues at coordinate 8,157 of CBDAFL010000190.1, read as the reverse complement.
ATAAAGGGGTCGGGAGTCTTTGTTTGGGATTTATGATCGGATTCCTTTCACGGGCGGCTGCGAGCATGGGGGGACTGGGGGCAGATCGCCATTAGTATGATTTCGCTATTGACTAATGGCGCTCTGCCCCAAATCTCCCAAGAGTCAATCAAAGACTCCCGACCCCTTTACCTCTCGCTAAGCCCCACAAGACAAACCACGCCTGGGGGTCTATACTACAGGAACCACTTCGGGCGCTAGCCTTTTCAACCGCCCAGGCGCTGGCTTTTTGGCCCGCCGTTCACAACCACCGCAAGTATCCAACCAACCGAAGCCCGCGCTACGAGCCGCGTTCACGCTGGCCGCGCGGCTCGCCTTGCGCCAAACCTTGTGTACTGATGCGCGGCAGCCCCGGCGCGAAGCTGACTTTGGAAGTCAGCTTCTACCGTGGAAAGAAACGCCTGCCGATCGTGCGGCTGAAGCGTGCCGCGTGAGCAGCACAACGGCTGTTTCGCTGACCGCCGCGATGCCGGTGCGCGCGGAAGATGCTCGGACGACCGGTTTCCATCTTAACTCGCCAAAGAACAATCCGGCTTTAGCCACACTTCACGCAACGCCCTCGGAAAACGTCTCGCTCAACGCCTTTTCCCCCGCCATTCTGCGGGAAACAGGGCTACTTCTTATCGGTTGTCAAGACTCGCTGGACCAGGACACCCCAGCGTCAGGACTCCGGCGCTGCCCTGGGCGTCGATCTCGCTCCCGGTGAGGTTGCCGAGAGTGTAGTCATGGCTTATCAACATCAGACTCGCTTATCTTGCTGATATTGGACCTGTCCCGGCTTTTCAGTTTAGCCCACTCCAAGAATCGATCACCCAAAACACTGGAACAACATTTTTCGATGTGTTTCAGGGTATTTTCACATTTACTGCCTTTTGCCGGATTTAGCACGAACAACCGCCGAACATTATCTGGACTTCCCCAAACAATGAAATAAGAAACACCATCTTTCACAAATGTGCCCTTGGGATTCTTTTCATACGCAATCAAATCATCCAATTTGACAACGATGTCGCGAAAAGTCGTGTCCGAAACGGTTTCTGTGCGACAGGCAGAAGTCCTCTTTCTTAAGTCTGTTTCCTCGACATACATATCCAATGTCGCTCCTCTATTGTGCCATACAACATAGGTTCTGTGGTCCAACCAAGGTATCAAACGCTCCATCACCACAGTTTCCCTAAGAGTTGAGTCTGAGACAAATAAATCCCATAACATGCGCTTTGCGTATGTGGTCCGGGTAGGCCAGATGAGGGAAAATATATTCTTGATCGCGTCGATCATTCTCCACCCCACAACCATTCACCAAAACCAAGAGCACCACACCAACTCCCCACAATAACCGTGACTCCTCCAACTGCCTCGGTAATATAGCGTTTGGCAGTAACAACGCCACCATGAGACGTACTGTATGCGCCACTGAACGCATGTGCTAGTCCTTGACGAAGGCTGCCAGTGGCATATGTCTGTGCAATGGTTTCTTCGGTTGCCATAAAGAAGGCGCTATTGGAGTACGCCCGGGCATCCAGCCGCCTTCTTGCCCCAACCAAAAAACCACCCTTTGGATAGAACCATCTATGCACACTTTCATGGCAAAGCACTTCTGCCTGCTTTGCCCACGAAAGACCCGGCAAGACCGTCAATTTGCCGGTGATGGCATCGAAGGCACCGAGTGCGCCTCGTGCAGCGAGCATAGGTTCGTAGCTCGGCAGCCTCATTAGTTTTGCCGTTCCGCTCACGGCGAGACTACCCCCCACTCTTCCGCCGGTTGAAGAGGTTACTTTTGCAATCTTCCCGAACCTACCGACGAGGGGAATCGCGGAGAGGCCAATCTCTATTAGACCACCAACGCGGTCGCCGCGATAGTAGCTGATCGCGCCGTCGGCCGCGCCGGTTATGCTCGATACCAGCCAGCCGTAGCCGGGTATGAACGCGCTGACTATGGCAACACCGCGAAGCCTGTCCTGCACGAAATCCAGCGAGAATTCCTTCATCTGGCCGTAGAACAAGCCAGCGAACGTCGGCTCCGCCGTGGCAAGAAGTGAATCACGGGTCTTGCCCGCCGCATACTGCTCCTCACCGCGATAAACGAGGATCTGATCCTTCCTCGCGGTCAAGTACGCCACTTCCTGCTCGACCGCCTCCTTGCCTGCCTCAAGCGAGCCTTCGGTTTCCTTGAACTTTCGGTCGGCCTGATCGGAGAGCCGGTCAACAGCCGCTACGGTTGACCTTTGAGCGGCTTCGGCCGCGACTTGGGCAATCTCGAACTGCCGATCCGTCTGTTGTTGGGCTTTGATCTCGGCCAGCGCCACTTGTTTACCCAGATCAGCGACCCGGGCCTCGCCTTCCGTTTTCAACTCGGCGAGACGCTCCTCGGTTTGGGCGAGCGATTTTTCGATCCCCGCCCGAGCGGCCGATTGCATCTCGACAAGCTCCGTGGCGGCGGCATCAAAATCCTCGCCCATCTTCATCAGGCTGGCATACGCATCGGCCGTCTTGGCCCGCAACTCGCCGATCGGCAGCGACGGCGCCACCGGTCGATCGACGAACTTCGTGCGGTTGTACTCGGCAAGCGTGCCGATGTTCGGGGCGGAGATCGTGGTGGTGATCTCGCCGCCGGAGTAGATTTCGTAAATCGTGTCGCTGGCCGTGATCGCGTGGGCGGTGCTGCCGATGTCGCCCCAGGCGCGGATGTGGTCGATGTTCGTGGCCGAGATGTTCGCCATGATGCCGGCGTAGGAGACGATTTCGTCGATATCGCCCGCGGCGGTGAAGTCGCCGCAGAGCGTGCCCATCGAGCCGAGCCAGAGGATGTCGCCGTCGGCGGAGACCGCTCCGACGATCGAGCCGTAGGAGGTCATCCGCACGTCGCCGCCCACATTGGCCGCGACGGCCAAGTTTCCGACGGCGAGCAGTTCGAGGTTTCCGCCGGTGGCGACCGGCTGGAGGTGCATGTTGTCATGGCTTGTCAACTTTTGACCTTGTTTTCCTGCTTGTATCAGTTTTATTTCTCGCTTGTCGAATAGAGTGAACTAATTTAGCTGTCCCTGCCCAGGCATATATTGTGCCGACAAATATTCCACAAGTGCCAGCAATTACCAGCACGAGTAATATAATGGGATGAAGTTCGTGCAAAAACTGTAGCTTTGCCACTGCCATAATAGAAGATGCAAGCCCAAATATAATTATCGCTATGGCAATCCATAATTCCCGAATGTCACCCATAAAATGGTTCTCACAAATCCCAGTCGAAAATATATCCATAAAAACCAAATCCAATTCCGCCAGCCAATGGCCAGAATATTTCGCCGTGGGCGGTAAGAAGTTGAATCGGTTCATGTAAAAGTCTTGGTGGCAGCCCTCTAGCAATGGAAGGATTCTTCATCATTTGGCTAACATGAATCAATTCGTGTGCAAAGAATTGGCTATTCAAGAGCGTTCGTTTCGCAGAACCACCGAACAGTAATTGTGTCGTTTCCTTTACGGCCATACCTACAGGAAGTTCTTTCCCCAGTGAATTTCGCGGGATAACAGACCGATAAAGGGGTCGGGAGTCTTTGTTTGTGATTTATGATCGGGTTCCTTTCACGGGCGGTGATTTCCACGGGCGACCGCGAGCACGTAGCGTCGATTGCAAGCCCAATCGCTTCGCCGTTCGTTCCTGCCACGACGCTTTGCCAAACGGAGCGCCACGCGCAACCGAACGCCGCAACGCCTCCAACTCCACTTCCGTTTGCGGCTTCTGCACGTGCCGACGCCAACGTCGCGGCAGCGCCAGCGGACCAGCGTCCAATAGTTTGGCCTTGTTGCCGTGGACTCGATGCCAAAGACTCGACCACCGCCACGCATCGGCCTCTTCAACCATGTTGGCCCGCAACGGGTTCCGCTCCACATACCGCAGCACCGTCAACAAATGGTCGTCTTCTTGGATCGGAAACGACTTGAAACGTCCCCGGTACAACGGGCCGGTCCCCGCCGTGCGATGCGCCGCGTGCCAACGTTGCGTGTGCGTGACCGTAAGCCAACGCATGAATTCCGAGAGGTCGCCGTCGCCGCGAGGCCAGAGCACGAAATGCCAATGATTGGGCATCAGGCACCACGCCAAAACCCGCATCGGCAGCCGAACCTTGGCTTGTTCGATCACCTCCTCGAACGCCTCGAAGTCACGTTGTTTACCGAAAATGCGCATCCGCCCCACGGCCCGATTCAGCACGTGGTAGGCATATCCTCCGCTAGCAACTCGTAGTCGTCGTGGCATGGCCGGATGCTATCATTGTTTTTCACTTTTGTCAAGATTAAAGACTCCCGACCCCTTTATCCAGACGCGGTACTGCTCGTCCAGCTCGGCGTAATTCGCGCCGGTCAGCCGGGCCAGTGTGTCGCGGTTGTCGCGACCCGTGTAAACCGCCGACAGATAGGAGACCACCGCGTCGCGGTAACGGCCGCCGTCGTGGAAGATCAGAAAGTTGGTCAGGCCTGCCGCCTGGCTGTAGAGCGTGGCGATTCGGGGATCCTTCTGCAACTCATCCATGCCGTAGCCGACCAGTTCGTCCAACGGCACGTAAAAATTGTCGTGCAGCAATCGGTATCGGGCGGCATGAACTCGCTCGTCGTCGAATCCTCCCAGCACATAGTAGCCGTTCTCCTTGCACAGCGACTCCATGAACATGGCGATCCCTTCGACGATCCAGAAGTTCGCCTTTCGGCCCACGCCGGGCACGACGGGTCGCGACTCGTGGAACAACTGGTGCGTGGCCTCGTGATACAAGGTGCGGTCGTCGCTTTCCGGGCCGGCGAAGAAGTACGCCCGACGCGTCTGCTCGACGTACACGCCGGTAGAGATTCCGATTTTCGGCATTGCCGCCCTCAGGGAGCGGTTGTAGTCGTCGCGGTCGCGAAAAAGGACGACGTTGTGGCGTGGCGTGGCGACGGTGCCCGGCCTCGCTCGGCCGTCGAACAGCGCCACCACGTCTGCCTGCGAGGCGTGGTAGCGAATGAAGAGTTGCTGCCAAAGGCGATACAGCCGTTCGAGTTTCACGCCCAGCGCCACGGCCGCCTCGATGCCGTGGTTCGTGCGGATCGTGTAATGCTCGGTCTCCACGTCCCAGCCGGAGCGGATGTCGCGGCGCCGCTCGGCGTCCTCGGCGGCGGATATCCATCGGCCGCCGGCGTAACGCTCGCCTCCTTCATATCTACGGAGTCGGGCCTTGGGCATCCAGCCGAACTTCTCGCTCCAGACGTTCCCCGCGCGCAGCTTTCTCACTTCATAAATCGTGCGCCACCGACCGCCGTGCTTCTGGTAGCCGAACAATCGGCGGACAGGCTCGTAATCGGGGTTCGCCTGGATCGCCGCCAGGGCCAACTCGAAGGCCAGTCCCGCGTGGCCGGTGCGGACCGCGCGACGGGCCAGCTCGTAGAGCGCGACGGCGTGACTGCGCCGCAAACGCCACAGTCGAGAGTCCCACTCTGCAACTTTCGGCGGCGCCTCGGCCGGCAATTTCGGCGGTCCGACATCGTCCGGCAGCACCGGCACGTAGAGCTTGTGTGGATCGCTGGGGCCAAGAACCTGCCGGGTTTTCCTCGCCTCTTCGGCCAGGGAGTTTTCGTCGCACCACGTGGCCAATTGCTCGATTTCGGCGGCGTATTTCGCTCTCAGATCGAGCGCCGCACGCAACATTTCGTTGCCCGAGGCGGACCGCGACATGGCGGGCGCGACCAACGCCAGGCAGACTACGCCCGTCAACAACCTGTTTCGTACTTGATCCATCTCTCCATTGTACCATGCCGGTTGGAATGGTGTGATTATTGGATGTCGAAGAACGAATGCCGCAGGTTTAGCAGCCGCCGGGAGGGCTATTGCCGGCGGCGTTCCGGGCGGGTCGAATCTTCCACACTGTCGATATAGCGGCGGAGCCGTTCCAACTCATCGGTCACGTGGCGGAGTTTGAGCATGTTTTCCACCCGCTTGACCAGTTCGAGTTTGTTGACCGGCTTGCTGAGAAAGTCGTCGCAGCCGGCGGCCACTGCCCGCTCGATGTCGCCCAACTCGTTCAGAGCGGTGACCATCAGAATCATCACCTGCCGGGCGTTGGTATCCTGCTTCAGCGTCTTGCAGACCTCGAAGCCGCTGAGTTTCGGCATCATGATGTCCAGCAAGATCAGATCGGGCAGGAACTCCGCCGCCTTGGCCAACGTTTCGCGGCCGTCGTATGCCACGGCGATCTCGCAGTCCACGCCGTCCAGGTAGGCCTCCAACAACTCGACGTTGGTGTGGTTGTCGTCGGCGATGAGTATTTTGCTCTTGGGCATGGCGGATTACCGGAAAGCTCCCTTGCTGCGTTTCCAACACAAAGCCACGCTTGGTGGTCGCGCCCGCGGCGCAATAAAAAAGTACCGGAGGTGGGACTTGAACCCACACAGCCCGAAGGCCACTGGATTTTGAATCCAGCGCGTCTGCCATTCCGCCACTCCGGCCTCGTTGCCGATTAGATTTCTGATCGGCGATATTGGTCCCCAGGCGACAGTTTTCAGCGTGGAAAAAGCCGCTTTCACTCACGGCCGGTCAGGCATTGTACTGAAATTGCATCGATTGGGCAAGCCCCGCCGGCAGTTCCAGGGAACGTGTTTGGAATTGAAATATCCGTATTTAGCCCCGGGTGAATACACCCGGGGGCAAGCGGTTTTTCATGGTCAATCCGGCCCGCCGTGTATTCACGGCGGGCTAAATGAATGATTTCCCGCGGCGCCAGGGGGACAGTCCCCTGTGAAAGTTTTTCTGGGAATCGTCCGGCGTGAGATATCGGCTCGCTACCTGAGGGCATCGAGCGGCCTAAGCCGCATGGCCGAAAGCGCCGGCAGGAGTCCGCCGAGCAGGCCCATCGATAGGCTGAGCAATATGCCGGTGGCGATGATTTCGGCGTCTACCACCAATTGCAGGACGATGAACTTGCCGCCTCCGTGTCCGCCGACCACGCTGCTGGCTGTCCAGCCGTCGCTGAGCGCGCCCAGCGCGCAGCCGAGCAATCCGCCGACCATCGCGATCAGCAGCGACTCGAGCAGGAACGAGACGAGGATTTGTCGGCGGTTGAAGCCGAGTAGCCGCAGCACGCCGATGTCGCCCTCCCGCTGGCTGACGGCGGCGAACATTGTGTTCATCACGCCGAAGATTCCGCCGATCGACATTACTATCGCCAGGAAACCGATGGCGTAGGAAAACTGGGCACTCGTTTCGGAAAGATCCTTGTAGAAATCGAGTTCCACTTTTGGATTGAGCGCGGCTTTTTCATAGTCTTCGGCGAGAAACGTTTCCAGGCGTTTGGCGGTCTCGGCGTCTTTGGCGCGGAGCACCAGCGTGGTGTAATTTTCCTTGCCGAACACCGCGGCGGCCAAGGATCGCTTGGCCCAGATTTCGGAATTGAAGGTCGAGCCGGACGAGTCGAGCACGCCCGCGACGATCCACGTCCGGTTGCCAAGCGTGAAGGTGTCTCCGACGTCGAGGCGGTCGGGGTTCTTGGCCGCGGCGAGTTGTTGGGGAGTACGGTCGCGGGCCAACTCGCCGGCGACTCCTTCGCCGAGCACGGCCTGGATCATCGGCGCGGCGGCGGTGCCGTTATTTTCCTTGGCCGGCGATTCTTGGACGCCCGCCTCGGAGAACCAGCTTCCGCCGGGCAATAGTTCGAGGTCGTGTATCCAGGCGGTCAGTCGAGGTTCTTCGATGCCGCGGAGTTGAAGGATGCGGCGTTTCGGCCGCCCTCCGGAAGGAGTCGGCACCGATTGAATGGCCACCATGAAGGCTTCGCGGCTGGCCAACGGTCGGCCTTCGGCGCGGGCGACTTCGGGCAGGTTTTCGATCTCCGAGAGGTCGACGATCGGAAGGTTGCTAATCGCCTCGTCGGTCGCACCGTCGGAGAGCACGAGTACGTTGTCCGACCGGCCGGTCCCCTCGGTCATCTGTTTCATTCCAGCGACGAAGGCCATCATTACCGTCAGCAGGGCGATGACGGCGGTGAAGGCCAGCGCGGTCATCAGCGTGGTCTTCCAACGAACCGTCAGGTTGCGCAGGTTGTAGCTCAGCGGGATATCCCCAATCCCCCAGAGCAGCAACATCAGCGCGACGGCAACGGC
>CBDAFL010000189.1:0-25289 GCA_965195225.1 uncultured Thermoguttaceae bacterium | reverse complement strand
AATTCAAGACGCCGACGGACGACCGATCCCCGGCTTCACGCTGGAAGATTGCCCGGAAATCATCGGCGACCAGATCGAGCGGACGGTGAGTTGGAAGCAAGGGCCGGACCTAAGCGCGCTTGCGGGCAAGCCGGTCCGCTTACGATTCGTCATGAAAGACGCGGACTTGTACTCGCTACGGTTTCAGTGAGCAACGCCGGGTCGCGCCGCCTGAGCAATCGCAAAGACGGCATGGCGATCGACGGCAAGGAGTTCTAAAGGAGGAGCAAAGGGTCCGTGAGTCTCGGGGAAATATCGGCGGTTATGGCGGGATAACAGCGACGCCTTCTCGCTCGCCGGGCGGCCTACCGAAAAAACGTCTGCTGTCCGGGGCCTTTCGTAGCGTCGTCGGCCGGGGCAATGCCGAGATGATCGAACGAGGCGGGCGTTAGCTTCCGGCCGCGAGGGGTACGGATCACTAACCCGCTCCGCAGCAGAAACGGCTCGACCTCGTCGATCAGCGTGTCGGGGGCGATGTTCATCGTGTGGGCCACGGCCTCGACGCCCGCCGGACCGCCCAAAAACACCCTCGCAATCGTCTCCAAATACTTCCGATCCTGCGGGTCCAGCCCTAGCGTATCGATGCCCTGCATCTCTAAGGCGTCGCGGGCAACCGAGAGCGAAATTTTGCCGTCGGCCTTGCTCAGGGCGTAGTCGCGCACCCAACGGAGCCGGTTGTTTGCCAATCGGGGTGTGCTCCGGCTGCGCACGGCGATCTCGACGGCCGCCCTATCGACGATCTCGACCCGCAGCTTCTTCGCGTTGCGGCGAATGATCTCGGCCAGATCCTCGACGCTGTAAAAATCCAGGTGTTCGCGCATCTGGAAGCGATCGCGGAGCGGGGCCGTGAGCAGCCCGCTACGGGTGGTGGCCCCGATCAGCGTGAACGGACGCAACGACATGTTGATCGTCCGCGCGTTGACTCCCTCGCCGAGAGTCAAGTCGATCCGAAAATCCTCCATCGCCGGATAGAGGAACTCCTCGACCGCTTGGGGCAACCGATGGATTTCGTCGATAAACAGCACCGACCGCTCCTCGGCGTTGGTCAGATAGGGGATGATGTCCTTTGGCGCCGACAGTGCCGCACCGCTGGCGATCTGAAAAGCGATACCCAGGTCGCGGGGAATACAGGTGGCGAAGGTGGTTTTTCCCAGCCCCGGCGGGCCGTCGAAGAGGATGTGCCCCAGAGGCTCGTCCCGTTTTTTCGCGGCGTCCACGGCGATTTCCAGCCGGGCGTAGACCTCCCGCTGGCCGACCATGTCCCGCATCCGCTGCGGACGCAGGTCGCGGTCCTTGTCGTCAAACTCCGCCGGTTTCTGAAGGATCGTTTCGCGTGCCATACCCTCATAGTATACGGGCACAAAGCGCAAGGGACGAGGGGGGCGGTGAAACCACGCGTGTTGCCACAACCGGTCGGCAAGATTAGACTCATGTGTCCGTGAATTCGCTTTCAGAGTTCCGGTGTTCCGACGATAAACGCCCCGCGACCGCGGGAAGAGGAGAATCATAATATGGCCGTTTGCGTCCCCAAGGGTTATTTGATGGCAGGGGTCCATTGCCGGATAAAACGCGCCCCGCGCAACGAAGACCTGACGTTGGTGATGTCGGAGACCCCGGCCGTCGCGGCGGGCGTCTATACGCGGAACATCGTCTGCGCCGCCCCGGTAACGCTTGATCGCTCGCGGACCCCCAGCGACCGGATTCGCGCCGTGGCGATATGCTCGGGCGTGGCCAACGCCTGCACCGGCGAGCAAGGGCTGCGCGACGCCGAGGAAATGGCCCGACTGGCCGCCGCGGCCTGCGGAGCGGAAGCCGATCAGGCCCTGGTTCTCTCGACCGGTGTGATCGGCGTGCATTTACCGATGGACAAGGTTGCCCAAGGCATCTCGGCCGCCGCCGTCAAACTCGGCCGCAGCGAGACGTCGCTGGTAGCCGCCGCCCGGGGAATGTTGACCACCGACACGATCCACAAGCTGGCTGGACGGACGGTTACGATCGCCGGCCGCGAAATCCAGATCACCGGCATGGCCAAGGGAGCGGCCATGATGGGACCGAATATGGCCACGATGCTGGGGCTGATACTGACCGACGCGGCATTGACGCCCGAGAGGGCACGAAACGCGCTCGGCGCGGCCACCGAAGAGAGCTTCAATTGCATGAGTGTTGACGGACACGTGAGCACCAACGACACGACCTTGCTGCTGGCCAACGGGGCGGCCGGCGGAGGGCCGTTTGAAGGAGACGATCTGGCCGTATTCCAAACCGCCTTGGACGAAGTATGCGTCGATTTGGCAAAGGCGATTGCCGGCGATGGCGAGGGGGCCACGCATCTGATTACGATCGAGGTCGGCGGTTGCGCCGATCGGCAATCCGCCCTGCAGATCGCCAAAACGGTGGCAAATAGCCCTCTGGTCAAGACGGCGCTGCACGGAGCCGACCCAAACTGGGGGCGGATCGTCTCGGCGGCTGGATACGCCGGAGTGCCGTTCAATCCTAATGGCGTCACGTTACGGCTTAACGGGTTTTTGCTCTACAAAAAAGGTTCGCCGGTCGAGTTCGACGGTGCGGCGGTTTCCGCCTCGATCCGCGACAACCGCGACACGTTGATCCAGCTTGAGTTTAGCGACGGTACAGCCGGCCGGCGGTTCTGGACCGCCGATCTCACGGCGGAATACGTCCGCCTAAACGCCGACTATCGTACTTGACCCCCCCTTTTTGCAAGCAAAACAACGCCCTGCCAAAATGACATGCGGTGGGGGTAGCAGAGTTACACCATCCAAGATCAAGCCGGGGTGGCAATTCCGTAACCTGATACACACAAACAACTTGCCGGCGGCGAAGCAAATCTTGGCACACCGCTTGCTTCTATCCGGTGGCAAACCGCGCGCGGCTGCCAATTGTGGTCGTGCCATGCAATAGTTCTGGATTTGCAAATAGCCAGCAACAGGAGGAATCCGCTGTGGCAAAACAGTTGGTCTTTGAAGACGAAGCTCGGCAGCCGCTGGCCGCCGGGGTGAGCAAATTGGCTCGGGCAGTGGTCAGCACGCTTGGTCCCCGCGGCCGCAACGCCGTTTTGGACAAAGGGTGGGGAGCGCCGAAAATCACCAAGGACGGCGTCACCGTGGCCAAGGACATTGATCTGGACGACCCGTTCGAGAACCTGGGCGCCCAACTGGTCAAGGAAGCGGCCTCGAAGACGGGCGACGTCGCCGGCGACGGCACGACGACCGCCACTTTGCTGGCCGAGGCGATCTACCTGGAAGGACTGCGGATGGTCGCCGCCGGCGCCGACCCGATGGCGCTGGGTCGCGGCATCCACGCCGCCAGGGACGCAGTGATCAAGTCACTCGAGAAAATGGCCACTCCGGTCGACGAAAAAGACAAGAAGGAGATCGCCCAGGTCGCAACCATCGCCGGCAACAACGATCCGGCGATCGGCGCGTTTCTGGCCGACGCTTTCCTGAAGGTCGGCAAAAACGGCGTCATCACCGTCGAAGAAGGAAAGCAGTCAGAGACCACCGTCGAAGTGGTCGAGGGGATGCAGTTCGATCGCGGATTCATCTCGCCCCATTTCGTCACCAACCAGGACGCGCAGACCGTCGAATTCGAGAAATGTCTGGTCCTGATCCACGAGGAAAAAATCTCCAACGCGAAGGACTTGATTCCGCTGTTGGAAGCCGTCAGCAAGGCGGGCAAGCCGCTGTTGATTATTGCCGAGGACATCGAGGGCGAAGCTCTGGCCACGCTGGTCGTGAATAAGCTGCGCGGCATTCTCAACGTGGCCGCGGTAAAGGCGCCCGGCTACGGCGACCGCCGCAAGGCCATGCTCGGCGACATCGCCACCTTGACCGGCGCCAACGCCGTATTCAAGGATCTCGGCGTCTCGCTCGATTCGGTAAAACTTTCCGACTTGGGTACGGCCAAGAAGGTGCTCGTCACCTCGGACGACACAACCATGGTCGGCGGTGTGGGCGACAAGAAGGCCATCGAAGGCCGCGCCGAGCAGATTCGCCGCGAGATGGAGACGACCACCAGCGATTACGACCGCGAGAAGCTCGAAGAGCGGTTGGCCAAGCTCGCCGGCGGCGTGGCGCAGATCAACGTCGGCGCCGCGACGGAGACCGAGATGAAGGAGCGGAAGGCGTTGATGGAAGACGCCAAAGCCGCCACCAAGGCCGCGTTGGAAGAGGGCATCGTGCCCGGCGGCGGCGTAGCCCTGCTCCGCAGCGAAAAGGCTCTCAACAAGCTGGACCTCACGGGCGACGAGGCCCTCGGGGCGAAGATCGTGCGGAAAGTTTTAGATGCCCCGCTACGGGCAATCGCCGACAACGCCGGCCACGACGGAGCAGTCGTGGTCAACCGCGTCCGGCAGATGAAAGGAAAGGCCGACGGTTATGACGCCGATAAGGACGTCTACTGCGACTTGATCGAGGCGGGCATCATCGACCCGGTAAAGGTCGTTCGCACCGCCTTGCAGAATGCCTCCAGCGCGGCCGCGCTGCTGTTGACCACATCCTGCCTGGTGACCGACATTCCGAAGGAAGAAGAGCCTGCGGCCCCTGGCCCCGGCGGAATGGGCGGCGGCATGCCTGGCATGGGTGGCATGGGCGGAATGGGCGGCGGCATGCCTGGCATGGGTGGCATGGGCGGCGGCATGCCCGGCATGGGAGGAATGGGCTTCTAGCACGTTGCTTGTTGGGGCGGCAGCAACGTAGGCCGGGTCGAGACCCGGCATAGTATTCACCGGGTTACAACCCGGCCTACATGAAAAACAAACCAACTTACACTTCAGCTCAAGGAAACGGACTATGAAGGAACTCAACTTGAAGCCATTGGATGATCGCGTCGTGGTGGAGCCGATGGAGGCCGAGGAGATGACGGCCGGCGGTATCGTGCTGCCCGACTCCGCTCAAGAAAAACCGCAACGCGGCACGGTGCTTGCCATCGGGCCGGGGAAACTGCTCGACAGCGGCGAGCGCGGCAAGCTCTCGGTGGCCGTCAGCGACGAAGTGATCTACGGCAAGTACAGCGGCTCGGAAATCGAAGTCGACGGCCGCGAGGTAAAAATCGTCCGCGAGTCGGACATCCTGGCAAAGGTTGTGAAATAGCGAGGGTGGTCGGGGTTCGGGACTCGGGGAAGCAAACGTGGCGTTTTCCCCCAACCCCGAATCCCCGAATCCCCGAATCCCCGAATCCCGAACCCCAAATATACACAAGGAGCCATAAGCAGTGCCCAAACAACTCCTATACGCACAGAACGCCCGGGAGCGGATTCTCCGCGGAGTGGATAAATTGGCCGACGTGGTCACCGTCACGTTGGGACCGACCGGACGAAACGTAATCCTCGACAAATCTTATGGCGGCCCGACGGTTACCAAGGACGGCGTGACCGTCAGCAAGGAGGTCGAGCTGGAGGACCGCTTCGAGAACATGGGCGCCAAACTGGTCAACGAGGTGGCGTCGAAGACGTCCGACGTGGCCGGCGATGGCACCACGACGGCCACGGTGCTGGCCCGGGCGATTTTCCGCGAGGGCCTGCGCAACATCGCCGCCGGCAGCAACCCGACGGCCATCCGCCGCGGCATTGATCGGGCGGTCCAAGCCGCCGTCGAGTCCCTCCGCTCGATGGCCAAGCCGGTCAACAGCAAGGAGCAAATGGCCAGCGTCGGCTCGATCAGCGCCAACAACGACCCCGAGATCGGCAACCTCTTGGCCGAGGCAATGGACAAGGTCGGCCGCGACGGCGTAATCACCGTCGAGGAAGGCAAGACCGCCGAGACGACCTACGATATCGTCGAAGGCATGCAGTTCGACAAGGGCTATCTCTCGCCGTACTTCATCAACCGCTCGCCCGAGATGGACTGTCTGCTCGAGGACGTCTACATTCTTATCCACGAAAAGAAGATCAGCAACCTCCGCGACCTGGTCCCGCTGCTGGAGAAGGCGATGCAGAAGGCCAAACCGCTGTTGATTATCGCCGAGGACATCGAGGGCGAGGCGCTCACCACCTTGGTGGTCAACAAACTTCGCGGCATATTGAACATCTGTGCGGTGAAGGCGCCCGGTTTCGGCGATCGGCGGAAAGCCATGCTTGGCGACATCGCCGTGTTGACCAGCGGGACGGTGATCAGCGAGGATCTCGGCGTGAAACTGGAGAACGTCGAGCTTTCTCAGCTCGGCCGCGCCAAGAAGATCAGCATCGACAAGGATTCCACGACGATTGTCGAGGGGGCTGGCAAGCGGGCCGACATCACCGCCCGAAGCGACCAGCTCCGCGCCCAAATCGAGAGCACCGACAGCGACTACGACCGGGAGAAGTTCCAGGAGCGTCTGGCGAAGCTCTGCGGCGGCGTGGCGGTGGTTTCGGTCGGGGCCAACACCGAGGCCGAGATGAAGCAGAAGAAGGCTCGGGTCGAGGACGCCCTGCACGCCACCCGCGCGGCGGCCGAGGAAGGGATCGTCCCTGGCGGCGGCGTGGCGTTGGTCCGCAGCCGCGAGGCGGTCGAGAAGGCCCGCTCGGCGGCGCGAGGGGACGAGAAGATCGGCGTGGACATTGTACTCCGCTCGCTGGACATGCCCATCCGTCAGATCGCCGACAACTGCGGCGTGGATGGATCGGTGATCGCCGACGAGGTCGGCCAGAAGGCCGCTGCTATCGGCTACGACGCCAACACCGGCAAGTACGTCGATATGTTTAAGGCCGGAATCATCGACCCGGTGAAGGTGGTCCGCACGGCCCTGGAGAACGCGGCCAGCATCGCCGGGCTGATGCTCACCACCGAAACGATGGTGACCGATCTGGACAAGGATGACAAAAAGGAGCGGCGAGTGGAGGGAAGCGTAAGGTAGATCGGAGTAGTCAGTGGTCAGTGGCCGGTGGTCAGAATCCCCAGTCAATTTCAGAGGAAAAAAAAAGAGAGAGCTTATGTTCCTATTCTCTTCTTTCTCTGACCACTGGCCACTGGCCACTGACCACTGACTCTCATGGCGGCAAGACGCGACTATTACGAGGTTCTGGAAGTGGATCGGAACGCTACGGAGGCCCAAGTCTCCGAAGCCTACCGGAAGCTGGCGCTTAAATTCCACCCCGACCGCAATCCCGGCGACGATGGGGCCGTGGCTCAGTTCAAGGAGGCCGCCGAGGCCTTCGAGGTGCTCGGCCACGCCGCCAAACGTGCCCGCTACGACCATTACGGCCACGCCGGGTTGGAAGGTGGCGGCGCGCCCCACTTCCACGACATCTCCGACATCTTCAGCGCCTTTGGCGACATCTTCGGCGAGGGGCTTTTCGGCGATCTGTTTGGCGGCGGCCAACGGCGCGGCGCACGCGCCCACCAAGGCGCCGACATCCGTTGCGACGTCGAACTCGACCTGAGCGAGGCCGCCCACGGCACGTCGAAGGTGGTCCGTATCATGCGGCACGCGGCCTGCGAGACCTGCGGCGGCTCGGGCGCCAAGCCGGGTACGCGGCCCGAGCCGTGCCGATATTGCGGCGGGCACGGACGTGTCGTGCAATCGACCGGCATCTTCTCCGTGCAAACCACTTGCCCTTCCTGTCACGGCGCGGGTCAGGTGATCCACAATCCCTGCGGCGATTGCCGAGGCTCGGGGTTCGTAAAGAAAAAGGTCACCCGCAAAGTGGACGTCCCGGCCGGCGTCGACAACCGCACCCGACTCCGCTTGCAAGGCGAGGGCGAGCCGAGTCCCAACGGCGGCCCGTCGGGCGACTGCTATTGCTTTATCCACATCGCCGAACACCCGCTGTTCCAACGCAGGGGACAAGACCTGATCTGCGAAATCCCAATCGGCTATTCGCAGGCGGCGCTGGGGGCGACGGTCGAGGCGCCGACCCTCGACGGCCCCGAGGAATTAGAAATACCCGCCGGCACTCAAAACGGCGAGGTATTTTCCCTTAGAGGGCACGGCATGCCCGACCTGAAACACCGTGGCCGCGGCAACCTGCTGGTGCGGGTCGGCGTCGAGGTCCACAAACCCCTCTCGCCCGAGCACGAGGCCGCGCTGCGGCAACTGGCCGAAATCGAAAATATCCACGTGAGCCAGACGAAAAAGAGTTTTTTTAAAAAACTGAAGGAACTGTTCTCGGCGGAATCGAGCGATCGGAGTACCAAGCGTGACGAAACAAAAAACAACCAAACCTGAACCGCCAACGGAACCCGCGAAACCGCAAGCGGATGATCCGGACGTAAAGTCGCGACCGGATGTCGCGCCGACGGAAGCGACGCCCGCCGCGGAGCTGCAAGCGGCACGCGACCGCGAGCTGCGCTGCCGCGCCGAATTGGACAACTTTCGCAAAAGGGCCGCACGCGAATATCAAGATGGGTTGCGATACGCGGATCTCCCCCTGTTGCAAGACCTTTTGCCGGTGATCGACAACATAGACCGGGCAATCGAGGCGGCCGAAAAAAATGCCGACGCCGACGCGCTGCTCGAAGGCTTCAAGATGGTCCGTCAGCAGTTGGAGGACATGTTGAAACGCCATCATTGTACGCGAATCGAGGCCCTAGACGCGCCGTTCGATCCAAACTTCCACCATGCCGTCATGCAACAACCCTCGGACGAACATCCCGCCAACACGATACTGGTGGTAACGCAGAACGGATACCAGTTGCACGACCGCGTGGTGCGCCCCAGCCAGGTGATCGTATCAAAAGCCGAGTGAGAAAGTTTAAGCGTTGAGGTGGCAGTTCAACTGCCACCCCAACCAAGTGAGAAAGCCATGCCCACCTACGATTACGTTTGCGAAGCTTGTGACCACCAGTTCGAGTTGTTCCAGTCGATCAAGGACGCGACGAAGCGGAAGTGTCCCGAATGTGACCGGGCGAAGCTCCGCCGGCTGATAGGCCCCGGCGCGGCAATCGTCTTCAAGGGGTCGGGGTTCTACAAAACCGACTACCGCAGCGAGTCGTATAAAAAAGCCGCCGCCGCCGAAAAGAAAAACGCGTCCGACACCGCTGCCAAGAGTAAGGACAAGGGCAAGAAGAAGGCGGAGAAGAGTGGATAGTGGGTAGTGGGTAGTGAAAAACGCCCCGCGACTGCGATCGCGGGGGAAAACCGTTCGCGGTTTCGCAATCTCCCGCAAGAAAACCGAACCATCGCCATGCCGCATTGCCCCGCCTGCCAAAAAGAGTTCCAGCCGGACGACGGCCCGGCCATGCCGTTCTGTAGCGAGCGATGCCGGATGATCGACCTCGGCCACTGGCTGGACGAGAAAATCAGCCTCCCGGTCGTGCCGGAAGAGGGGGAAGGATGGGGACCGCAAGCGGACGCCGACAGGCGCGGATAGCCGCTTGCGGTTTCGCAAAGCCCACGGACAATCGCCAAACCGGCTTGCGTCTTTGCCCGACGGTCGTATAATGCCGGAAAACGGGTGATTTCCATACACCTTTTCTTGGGGGGGGGAGTCTTGCCATGATGGAACAAAACGGCGATACGATTCGGGCGGTGGCGTGGTCGGAGGTCTTTCCCTGGCTGAGGATCATCAGGGCGTTTCGCTTGGCCATCGCCTTTCGGGCATTGGTGCTCGGCGCGGTGGCAATCTTACTTACGGCAGCAGGGTGGGGTCTGCTGGGAACAGTTTTCTCCACGGATTGCCGCGCCACAAAGTGGCTTGAATCGTACAGCGGACGTCCCTGGCAAGCCGTTACTGAGGCCGTGCCCGATCGGCCGTTGCTAATCGGTAGTAGGATGGAAATACCGGCCTCGAGTTGGCAGTGGGATAATCCGATGTTCTGCTCCTGGGCGACGCTGACGCAGCCGGCCATCGAGGGCATATCGCAAACCGGACTGTCGGCAACGCCCCCGCGGGCTATCGCGTCGATAATCCTCTGCGGGCTGTGGGCCGCGGCGGTTTGGGCGTTTTTCGGGGCCGCCATCTGTCGCACCGCCGCCGTCCAGTTGGCGGTCGAAGAACAGGTTGGCTGGGGCACGGCCATGCGCTTCGCCGGGCGGAAATGGCCCGCCTATTTTGCCGCACCGCTGTTGCCCGTCGGAGGCGTGCTGCTGATGGCCATGCCCGTCATCATTCTCGGGCTGATTATGCGCGCCGGCGGCTTCGGGATTCTTGTGGGAGGCATCGTGTGGCCGTTGGCGCTGCTGGCCGGTTTCATAATGGTCCTGCTGCTGCTGGGCGTGCTGTTCGGCTGGCCGCTGATGTGGAGCGCCATCAGCGCCGAGGGGTCCGACAGCTTCGACGCCCTGAGTCGCTCTTACGCATACATTTTCCAAAAGCCGCTCCACTACCTGTTCTATGCGGTGGTGGCTGCTTTCGTCGGCTGGCTCGGCTGGCTGTTGGTCCGTGAGTTCGCCGCCGGCATTGTCTGGATGAGCTATTGGGCCGCCGGATGGGGATGCGGTGAGAACCGGATACTCTCGATTATGGGCACTAGTGGGGAACTCGGCGGGGTCGGTTGGTTCGGCGCCGGACTGATCAGCTTTTGGGCCGGATGCGTGAAGCTGTTGGCCGTCGGCTACCTGTTCAGCTATTTCTGGTCCGCTTCGGCCGCGATCTACTTGCTGCTCCGCCGCGACGTGGACGCGATGGAAATGAACGAAGTGTACCTCGACGCCGACGAAGAGCCGGCCGACCTGCCCACGATCGGCGCCGATCCGTCCGGTGCCCCGGTCGCGGAAGGCGACGACGCCGACTCGCCCAACGCCGATTCGTCGGAGGCACCCGAGGTTTAAGACAATCCGCCGGCACTGTATCGTGGGAGGTCGTCATGCAACGCTTCTTAATCGCGGCGTTCGTCGCGGCAACGGTTTTTTGGACGGCGGGTTGTTCGGAAAATTACGTTCCGAGTCCGCCCTCGAGGGCGGAACCGCAGGCGGAAGCACCTTCGTCGCCCGAACCGCCACCGTCGTCCCCGGCTCCGGTTCTTGAATCGCCGTCGGCGCAATTGCCCGCGCCGACCGCCGTGCCAGAGAGCAAGCCGGTCGAGCAGCCGGCATCCGAGCCGCCTGCGCCTGTCGTGCCGCCGCTTGCACCGCCGCGCACAATCGTCACCGACCGGCACTCGATCGAGCTTTCCACCGGGGTCGCGTTGGCTCAGCCCGGCCCCGAGGGGACGATGATGATGTTCAGCGTCGAGTACGAGTTCGTTCTCGGCGAGCCGAACCCAAAGTCGGGATACGTTTGGGTCATCGAACGCGCGAAGGGCGCTCCGGTGAAACAAGCGGTCCGGCTGTCGAAAAAGAGGACCCTCTACACGGCGGTTCAGCGTTGGCGGCCCGAGAACGGTCCGTTCCGATCGCACATCGAGGACCGCGACGGCAAGCGGCTTTCCGCGTCGATCGACATGCTGTAGAGCTGCATCCCCGTTTCGGATACAACTATGTCAAGCGTCTTCGATCCTTATCATCTGTGGCTGGGCATTCCGCCAGAGGAGCAACCGCCGAACCACTACCGGCTGCTGGGGTTAAAGCCGTTCGAGACCAAGCCCGCCGCCATCGAACACGCCGCCGATCAGCGGATGATCCATTTGCGAACATTCCAAGCGGGTCGTCATACCGCATTCTCGCAGAAATTGCTCAACGAGGTGTCGGCCGTCAGGGTGTGCCTGCTCAACCCGGAGAAGAAAGCCAACTACGACCGGCAATTGCGAGAAACGGCCCGTAGCACAGGTTTCCAGCCTGTGAACACCCAGCCGCCACCAAAACACGGGCAAGATGCCCGTGCCACTCAGTTGGTCGGTGAGCCGACCATAACATTCGAGTCATTACCAAAGCACGGGCAAGATGCCCATGCCACCCGGCTCGGTGAATACGAACTGTTCGAGAAGCTGGGCGAAGGCGGCATGGGTATCGTCTACAGGGCACTGCACACCAAACTGGGTCGCCATGTCGCCGTCAAGGTGCTTACAAAGTCACGATTTGCAGACAAGAATGCAATTGCACGATTCGAACGCGAAATGAAGGCCGTCGGCGCCGTTGACCATCCGAACATCGTCCGCGCCATGGACGCACGCGAGATCGACGGAACACGTTTCCTGGTTACCGAACTGATCGAGGGCCTGGATTTGAGGGACATCGTGCGGTGTGTAGACCAGTTGCCGGTGGCCGATGCGTGCGAGTTGGTCCGTCAAGCGGCGTTGGCGCTACAGAGTGTCGAGCAACACAAACTGGTCCACCGCGACGTGAAGCCGTCGAACCTGATGTTGACTCGCCAGGGACAAGTCAAACTGCTCGACCTGGGGCTGGCCCGATTCCAGTCCGGCCATCCGGACGAGGACGAAATGACCGGCACCGGCCAGACACTCGGCACGCTGGACTACATGGCGCCCGAGCAAACCACCGACACGCACAACGTCGACATTCGAGCAGACATCTACAGCCTCGGCTGCACGTTGTATAAGCTGCTTGCCGGTCATGCGCCGTTCAGCGATTCGCAGTATAAGACCCCGTTTGAGAAGATGGAGGCACACCTGCGCAAGCCGCCGCCGAAGATTACCCGGTTCCGCGACGACCTGCCCAAGGAGTTGGTATCGATCATTCATCGGATGATTGCGAAAGACCCGGCCCGGCGGTTCCGCACGCCGGCCGAGGTGGCCGACGCTGTGGGTCCGTTTGCGGCCGGTTGCGACCTGCCGGGGCTGTTGGCAGTCGCCGAGCACAAGCCGCCGGCACTCGGGCCGAGCCATGCGATGGAAGAGACTGCGGCGTCGCGATCATCCGGGCTGGCACAGTTTTTGCAGCAGTTGGGTGTCCAGTCTTCGCTGCCCGGCAGCAAGAAAGTGGTTCGGACGAAGCAGTCTCTGATCTTCGGCGCTGCGGGTGTGGGCCTTTTGTTGCTGATTATCGCGATTTTCGTCGGAAGGTCGCTGCTGATGCCCGGTCCGCTGCCTGACCCGGTGCTGGTGTTCGACTGGCCGGCGGACGTGCGCGAAGAAGTCAAACTGATGATTGACGGCAACAGTAACCGCTTTCCCCCGTCCAAGGGCGCCATCGAGTACAGCTGTGAGCCGGGCGAGCATCGCATTGTCGCCCAGCGCCCGGGGTATAAGCGGTGGGAAGAAGTCGTTCAACTGGAACCCGGCGACCGTCGGAACGTCTCGCCGCGATGGCTGCGCCAATCGTATCTGGTACTTCAGTGGCCCGTGGCTGAACGCCGCGACGCGAAAATGGAGATCGATGGCAAAGAGCAAAAGCTCTCGACAATGAAACCGCGGCCGGGTTGGGCCAGGGTGAGGGTGCCGTTGGACGCCGGGCCGCACAAGGTTCGGATCGTTCGAGTTGGGTTCGAGCCGTTCGAGCAGGCCGTTACGATCGTCGAGGGGAAGGATTTTGGGATCAAGCCGACCTGGGAAATCTCGGCTCCTGTGGCCGAACAAGAACCTGTTCGTAGTGACCGCATTCATGCGGTCTCTCCAGGTGTTCAACCCAGTAAACCCGATGAATCGGGCCACGACGAACAGCCACAAGCGGAAGCGGACATAGCCAAACAAGAAGCGGCGCGGGCCAAACAGGAGGCAGAGGCACTAGCCAAACAAAAAGCGGCACGTGTACAAGAAGCGGCAGCCAAGAAGTCAGAAGAGGAAGCAACTGCGGCACAACGCCGCCGCGAGCAACGGTACACCGATGCCATAGCCCCGGCCGAAGCGAAGATTGCCGAATGGGATTTTCACGGCGCCGCCGAGGCGTTGGAGAAAGTACGCTTCGACGCTGAGCCGAAGTTCACCGCCCGGCTGGCCCAACGCCGCGACGAAGTTAAACGCATGGCGGCGCTGAAGGCCCGGATGATCGCTAAAATCAACGCCGAGAAATTGCAGCTAAGCAAACGCGACCTGATGCTGCACGGCATCGGCGGCAATATAACCGGCGCCGATGAGAATGCCATCGCCGCGAAACTCCGTAGCGGCAAGATCGAACTGCACCCGTGGGGCAAACTGAATCAGAAAGTCAGGCCAAAACTCCTACAGCTTGTGATCGACCCCAACAACGCCGACGACTGGCTGTCGGCGGGCGTGTTGGCGCTGGTGTGCAACGATGCGGCTTTGGCCGAAAAACTGTTCGCCAAGGCACAGTCGCTCGGCACCGAGGTGGATCGTTATCTTGCATCGCTTGCCGATACGGCGCTGGCCGAGGCAAACGAACTGTTGGAGAAAAAAGAGTTCCGCAAGGCCAAGATCGCACTGGCCGACATCGAGAAGAAATATGCAAAGACCACCTGGTTCGCATCCAATCGAGAATCGTTCGACGCCACCCGGGCCGCCGTCAAGAGCGGTATCTACGAATCGGAAGCCGAGGAGCTATACGCCCAGGCGGCAAAACTCCTCAAGGACAACGAGCCGTTCGATCTGAAACCGCTGGTCGAAAAACTCAAAACCGGCTACGCCGACTCCACTGCGGTGACTGATGCAAAGCGAAAACCGTCCTTTGTCGAGATGGAGTTTGTCGTGGCCAAGCTCGGCAAGCGGATCACCGTTCGGCAAGGCGGCAAAGGCGACCACAAAACCATTCAAACCGCCATCAACGCCGCACCGTCCAACAGTCTGATCGAGATTCAGGATGTCGGGCCTTACAACGAGGAAATCGTCATCCCAAAAGAAAAGGAAGGGCTTACAATCCGCGGCAAGAAAGACTGCTGGCCGATTATCAATATGGTTACTGTCGAGGAGGCTGATGTTTCTATCGAGCAAGTGGTAATTGCCGGCAAGCTCCAAGTAAATTGGGGGCCGGTGCATGTGCGATCGAGTATTCTCTCGGGCACTTCATTCTCCGCCGGTCCGAGTGCGCACCTTGACACGTGCGTGTGTGTCGAAGGGTCACATTCGATGATACCGCTGACTGTTAGCAACAGCGTGTTGCTCAAGGGTGGCATTCATGGTGGCACCGGTTCCCTGCAACTTCACAACCTTGTGGCAGGTGGTGTTTATGCAGGCCGGGCTTGTGAGTTACGCCATTGCACCATCCCAGGCCTTGTGAATATACAAATCCCTGCTTCGCCCAACATACTTGTGGATTGCATTATTGGTGAGGTCCGTTCAAGGCGACTGCCTAACAAGTTGGATTACTGCAACGTCTTCCGCCGCTACCAGGATTTGGCCAGACCCGGCAAGAACTGCATGAGCGTCGATCCGCAGTTCGTCAATCCCAAGGGGCACGACTACCGGCTTGGCCCGAAAAGCCCCTGCCGCGGCAAGGCGTCCGACGGTGGAGACATGGGCGTGCAATACACGCCGGAGATGCTCGATATGCTCAAGCTGGCGTTCCAACTCCGCGCCGCCGGCGTTATCAAGTTTTGAAGTTGAAACGAAGTTGAAACGGGGACGAAGTTGAAACGGGGACGAAGCTAGTATTGGCAAGCTGGGACGACACGATCTTCACGAAACTAGCTGCGTCCCCGTTTCGCAACCCGGGTCGCCTCAACTGCCATCTCTGTATATGATGTATACATGTCTGATTTGACGAACACCGACAAAACCCTCTTGCCGGGCGATCCGACCGTGGAAATCGATTCCGGCCCGAACGCGGTCTCCTCGGGAGACACGGTTTTGAGCGGGATCAAGGCCGGGGCGGCGGGCGTGGAGTTTGTCGAAGGCGCCGCACCCGAATTGACCCGCGAGACCCAAGACCTGCTGCGGTCTAGGTTGCGCACCGCCACGCTGGTGTTGTTCGCCGGGTTCGCGGCCTTTCTGGTCGTACATGGCTTGTACACCGATTTCTCCCGCTCGGTCGACGTCTTTCTATTTTGGTTCCACGTCGCGGCCACCGTGGTGTTGGGGCTGTTGGCGGCCAGCTTGTGTCGCCGATGCGATTTGCCCTTATGGTGGTTGCGGGTGTCGGAATGGATCACTTTCGGCCTGCCGGCGGTCTTCTTTCTCGTAGTGCAATACTTTCTCACGATCGCTTCATGCCGCGAAGGCGTGTTGGATTTCCCCGAGGGCTTGTGGTTGATCCTGATCTACACCTACGCCCTGTTCATCCCGAACACCCTGCGGCGGGCGTCCGTGGCCATCGGACTGATGTGCATTGCGCCGATGGCTTTGTTGCTGTGTATGATGTGGTGGTGTCCACACGTGGCCGAACACACCGCTACGGATCAGATATTGCGATTGGTATTGATTTTCTGTCTGGCGGGTATGAGCGGCATTCTCGGCGTGGACATTATCGGCGCCCTGCGGCGAGAGGCATTCGAGGCGCGACAGTTGGGCCAATACCGGCTAACGCACCGCATCGGCGCCGGCGGGATGGGCGAGGTTTTTTTGGCCGAGCATCAATTGCTCAAACGCCCTTGCGTGGTCAAGCTGATTCGCCCCGACAAGACCGGCAACCCAAAGGTTCTGGCCCGGTTCCAACGTGAGGTCCGGGCGACCGCGAAATTGTCGCACTGGAACACGGTCGAAATCTTCGACTACGGCTGCACCGCCGACGGAACCTTCTACTACGTCATGGAGTACCTGCCCGGCATGAGCCTGGGCGAGATGGTCGATCGGTTCGGACCGATGCCTCCCGAGCGGGTGATATATCTGCTCAGTCAGGCGTGCGACGCCCTGGCCGAGGCGCACGCCGCCGGGCTGATCCACCGCGACATCAAGCCGGGCAATATCTTCGTCGCACAGCGGGGCGGAGTCCACGACGTGGTTAAGCTCCTCGACTTCGGGCTGGTCAAACCGATCCTGGAAGAAGAGTCGATCCACCTTACCGCCGAGGGTACGATTACCGGCTCGCCGCTGTTCATCTCGCCCGAGCAGGCCCTCGGCGAGACCCGGCCGGACGGCCGCAGCGACATCTATTCGCTCGGCGCGGTGGGCTACTTTCTGCTGACGGGATTGCCGCCTTTCGCGGGCGATAGGGCGATCAAGGTGATCTTTGCCCACGCCCACGATCCGGTGGTCCCTCCCTCGGAACATTGCCCTGAAATCCCCGCCGACCTGGAAGCGGTGATCCTGCGATGTCTGGCGAAGAACCCCGCCGATCGGTTCCAAAACACCGCGGAGATGGCCGATGCGTTGGCCGCCTGTCAATCGGCCGACGGCTGGAGCCGCCGGCAAGCCGCCGAGTGGTGGTCGCGGCGGGAAGAAACGGTTAACGCTGGGGTGTAAATATATTCTTTATTGCATTACCCGCCGCCGCCAAACATAGGCGAGCAAGCTGACCGCCCCGGCGGCAAGCAGGATGAGAGTGGACGGTTCCGGCACGGGTGTGGCAACCCACACGCCCGTTGTCCAGTCGCTAAGGTACGCTACGAATGCGATCTCTCCTCGGTTGTTCAATCCGTTACGCGAAAAGGATAAGGTCTCGACCGCAAAACCATCAAGCAGATCACCCGCCTGAATCACCTTGTCTGCAACCGGATCAGGCCCCGTGAATATTCCTTGCATATATGGATTCGATTGCGTTGTCGCTCCAAAGACCACGAGACCTTGATTGTTGATGGCACAACTTGGGGATCCTCCATCAAACACCAAACCATCGGTTAGGCAGTAATACAAACTTCCGTCGATAAACATTGGCGACGAAACGCCGTCCCAGACGACGACTTTCTGAACGCCTTCAACTCCTCCGAAAAAGGCTGCTGTACCGGAGTCATTAATGTCCGGCATGTGGGCGGCAATGACATCGGGGAGAGAGTAGAGTTCAGTCCCCTTCTGCATCTCCATCGTGAACGTGTCACCGTTCCGATAAACTACTGTACCGGCATTGTTCACAGCCGGTACGGACCCATAATGATCGTTGACTTCGGATGTCGGCGAGACGCCGTCACCGACATAAATCCGATAATTCCCACCCGTTGGCTTTGCTCCAAAGGCAACCAGGCCGTTGTCGTTTATCGACGAGGCCCAGGTTGAAATCGCTTCAAATGATCCACCGTTGGCAAAATTCGCTGCAATCTTGTGGGTGGTTGTTCCATTGGACGCCAATATTCCATACGTCCAGTTCGGCGTGCCAGGAGCGTTTCCGCGAAATGCGACGTAGCCGTTGTTGTTTAGAGACAAGACCTGCGCATAGGTGTCCGCTAGACTATTTGGCCCGGTTGGACTGGCAATGATCGTCGAGGTGTGGCCATCGGTGGTAATCAGCGAATAATTCGAGATTAGCGCGACAAGGCCGTTATCGTTGATGGCGACGCCCGGCTGTGCCGGCCCGGTGTAAACTCGGGTGAAAGTGTACTCGACGGCAATCGCCAAGCTGGAACAATTCAACGCCAGTGCAACGAGCAAGATTTTTGAGGCTGTATTCATAGGTGAATCTTCCCAAAACTGGCTGCAATGTTGAAAGGAGATATTCCCCGCAAAGAGCAAGAATAAGCCCTATCTTAACAGCCACCAATAGGTCAGTCAAACCCCCGCCGAACTTGGGCCAAAGACACACTTGCTCGGGCTGGAGAGAAGTGAATACACGGCGGGCAGCGGTGGTTGGACGCTCCAGACCGTGCCCCGGGTGTATTCACCCGGGGCTAAATAACTGTTTTCAATGGACCGCTATGCCTGCGACCACTGCTCGCGTAGAAACGCCAGCGACTTGGGGATTTCCGTCTCGCGGTCGCCGCGCACTCCGCACTCGAAGCTGCAATAGTCGCGGTAGCCGATCCATTTCAGACCCCGGAATCCGTCGACGAACTGCCGCTCGTCCTGGCCGGGCAATACTCATGTCCGCGAGGCGAGGTGGACGTGGCGGACCAGCGGGCCGCCGGAGATGAACGCCCCCAGATCGCTCGGCTCCTCGATATACATGTGGTAGAAATCGCCCAACACCGCGATGCCCGGACTCTTGCAGTCGCGGGCGATCGAGGCGGCGTCGGCCACCTGACGGAGAAAGAACGCCTCCTTGCGGTTCAACGGCTCCATCAGCACGAGGGTATTGTGCTTTTCGGCGTGTTCGCCCAACGCCGGCAGCGTATCGACCAGAACCTTGCGGATTTCCCGGTTGCCGAGTTTTGTCTGGCCGTTGAAGGCGGGCACGAAGATGACGCCGACCGCGCCCAGTTCGCCGGCGGAGGTCAGGGCACCGCGCAGCGCCTCGACGCCGACGGCCCGTTTCGACACCACGTCGGAGACCAGATCGCCTTTGTGCGACCCCCAGCAGATGGCGCTGACTTGCAGCTTGGTGTTTTTCAGCGCGTCTAAGTACTCCTTTTCATTTCCGACGGCGTCGCTGAAAACTTCGACGGCGTCGAACCCCCATTTCTCCATGTTGGCGAGTTTCTCTTGCAGGTCGCGGCCGGGAATGATGTTCAGTTGGCTGGACAGTTTCAGCACTGCCTCCGGCTTGGCCTTCGGCTTGTCGG
The DNA here is from genome assembly GCA_965195225.1 of uncultured Thermoguttaceae bacterium. Lineage (GTDB taxonomy): Bacteria > Planctomycetota > Planctomycetia > Pirellulales > Thermoguttaceae > JAHIKV01. Next base: position 6,004 of record CBDAFL010000189.1, on the reverse strand, counting down.
CCGCGGAGACGTTTTGCAGCAGCGCCGATCCGGCGGCCGCCGTGGCCCCGGTCGCGAGAAACCCGCGTCTGGTGATGTTCATGGGGATACTCCATGGAATAGAAGGGGGGATGGAACGGACCGATGCCACATGTTGGGGTGGCAGTTCAACTGCCACCCCAATGATCGTACAGCGCGGCGGACGGGAATTCAAGGACGGCGGTTGGGCACCCAATGGAACGTGTAGCGGGCGGGCTTGCCCGCCGTGTATTGTGCGAAAACACGGCGGGCAAGCCCGCCCGCTACACACTCGTAGATGTACGTCCCGCCGTCAAGCCGGCCGGCGTCGGACAATCCGCCGCAGCAGAAAGATCGACGCGCCAAACGCCAACAACACGAATGTCCCCGGCTCGGGAACGGGGGCCACGCCGGGTATGCTGATGCCGAGGGGACACAAGAAGAGTTTGGAGAACAGCGCATAGTTGTCGCCGCCAGTGAGGTCCGGGTACGACAGTGTGTCCCGTCCGGAGAGATCGAAGGTCAATTGCAGCGAGGCCCCGTCCGGATCGCTCGGATCGTAGAGCATCTCTTTGGCCATGTTGAACAGATTCATGCCGAGGATTCCGTCGATGCCCTCGCCGACATCGAGAACAAAGACCGGCACGTTCTCGAACTGAAGCAATCCGGTTGTTCCATCCAAATTGTCGTAAGGCAACTCCAGCAAAGAAAGGTTGTGTCCGTAGACCGTCATGCTTGCCCCGGCGGCGCCGGCGATGTCGATTTCGTGCGGTCCCGAATTGGGGTCAAGTTCCAACGCAATGGCCGTCTTCGTGGAAATGACCGAAACCATCGCCCCGGTGTCGAAGAGGAAGCTCTTCTCCGCGACGCTTAGCGGCGACCCATCGGTCTCCATCGTCAAGCCGACGTTCACGAACGGATTTGCGGTGTAGGTGATCTCGTTGCCGGGATTGGCGTAATTGTCCTCGCCAAGCATTGTCAGCGGGATACGGATGGGACCGGTCACGTTCGGGTCAGTGGGCGTTAGCAGCTTCGTGCCCGAATCAACGTACTCCAGATCGGCCATGTAATACGGCATCGGTTCCGAAATGAGATTGGGGAACCATTCGTAGAGGTCGAACACGTAGCCTTGTTTATCGATGTAGGCGGCGCCGTCGCCAGCATGGTTCTGGGAGTAATGCATCGGTGTGCCCGAGATCGTCGGCAGTGAAGCGCTGCCTTCGTAGGTTCCGACAAACATCTGGACGCCGGGCACCACGGCTGCATAGGGGCCATCACCCGTGCCCTGGTAGTCCCAACTGAGGGACACGTCAAAGTTGTTGATATCTATGTTTAGCGCATGGAGGCCGTCGGATACGATGATTCCCGGTTGAGAGACGTCGCCGATCACCTGACCGTCCACTCCATCCGCGACGGCGCCGCCCGACACTTTGATCGGAACCCCTTGTTCCCCATAGAATAACTGATCTATCCAGTTCAGCGTGACCACCGATGCACCGGTGTCATAGATGCCGAAGGAAACTCGCATCATCTGCTCAGGGTCTTCACCCGGCCGGTAATACCCCTGGACGACCTCGATCTGATCGCCGATCAGGTCAAATTCCGGATACAACTGGACCACGACGTTTTGGGCCTGAACGGTAACTGCGGCGCAGACGAGCGCAGCCGCGATGCTGAACAATACCGAAAACCGTCTCATATCGCTGTCTCCTTTGGCAATATGACGTTTGACCGAAAAATGGAATTTCTCTGCACTTATCGGCGACGTGGATGGGGCGAATTGCCCGCAAACGGCCACCGACAAATACACTTCTCTTTTTACCATATATACGCGATTTAAGCAAGCATTGTGCGTTGGAATCAGACGCGATCGGTAGGCCCTTATCTAATCCAATGGATGGGGTAGCGTCGGCGGCTGGATACGCCTCCTACTAGCTTGTTCACGGGAACCGACGGGAACCGTTCGCCCCTTTTTTTCTGTTGACGGGCCGACAATGCCACGATATATTCAATAATAGGTGGTTGAGGAAGTTGTCCTGTTTGGGAACCTAGCTGATTCAATGAAGAATCATACCCGCCCAACGTGTCGGTTCGGCTTTGCCGTCGTGCTTTCTTCTCGTGGCATGATGGTCTCTCGCACTATGCGCTCTTCATGCTGCATGGTGATGTAAAGCCCGAATGCGCGTCCCAACGGACGTGTATTCGGGAATCTCCGGGATAAAGCTCTTTTATCCACTTGCTGTTTGTATTTTCACTTGCAATTGAAGGTTTCCGCCCCGTTTTCGCGGCGTAAACGGCGCCGATCTCGTTCGCGCTACAACAGTTTTCCGCGAACGGTTTTTTCCAAGGAGAATGAAAATGTCAAAAACCATCGCCGAAATAAACAAGAAGATTAAAAATGGAACGGCACGTGTCGTTCGCGCCGACGAAATGACGAAAATCGTCCGGGACGCAGGCCCTCGGCGCGCCGCCGAAGAAGTGGACGTGGTGACGACGGGCACTTTCGGAGCCATGTGCTCGTCGGGCGTTTGGCTGAACTTCGGCCATGCGGAGCCGCCGATTAAAATGGCCCGCACCTGGCTCAACGACGTCGAGGCATACGCGGGTGTGGCGGCCGTCGATGCCTATTTGGGCGCCACGCAACGCTCCCGCCGACGCGGAATCCATTACGGCGGAGCACACGTGATCGAGGATCTGCTGAGGGGAAAGTCCGTGGCCCTCCGAGCGGTCGCCTACGGCACGGACTGTTATCCGCGAAAGAAGATTCTCGGCCGCTTTACGCTGGCCGATCTGAACACGGCCCTGCTGAGCAATCCGCGGAACGGTTATCAACGCTATACGGCGGCGACCAACTCGACCGAGCAGACGTTGAGCACCTACATGGGCAAGCTGCTGCCCCGATTTGGCAACGCGACTTACTCCGGCGCGGGCGAACTGTCGCCGTTGTCGAACGACCCCCGCTTGGCGACTATCGGAATCGGAACGCGGATATTTCTCGGCGGCGCCCAGGGATTCATCACCGCCGCCGGGACGCAACACGATCCGCAAAACCGGCTCGGCACGTTAATGGTCCAAGGGGACCTCAAAAAGATGTCGGCCGAGTTCCTTCGCGCCGCGAGCTTCCCCGGTTACGGGAGTACGCTATACGTCGGACTCGGCGTGCCGATCCCAATACTCAACGAGCAAATCGCCGAGAGCGCGGGAGTGGCCGACGCCGACATCACCACCGAAGTGCGCGACTACGGCGTTGCCTCGCGCGCTCGACCCGTCCTGGGGACGGTAAGCTACGCCGACCTCAAGTCGGGCGCCATTTCGTTGAACGGCCAAAGCGTTCCGACTTCTCCGCTGTCGAGTTTTTACGCCGCGAAAGTGGTCGCCGAAACATTGAAGGAATGGATCGGGCGCGGCGAGTTCGAGCTTTCCACGCCTGTCGAGCCGCTCTCGCGGACGGCCGCGGTTGGGCCGCTGAAGTTAACGACGGCGGCGGACGACGATGCGGAACCTACGCTTTCGGCCGTGCCGGCGTCGGAAACGGTCGTTTGGGACGAGGCGAAGTGCGTCCAATGCGGCTTGTGTCTTTCGCTTTGCCCGCGCGGCGTGTTTCAGCACGACGCCGATTGGAAAATCCGAGTTGACGTCGAAGCGTGCCGTCCCTGCGGACGCTGCCGCGACGCTTGTCCGACGCAGGCCATCCAGGCGCCGCGGGGAGGCAAAAAATGAAAAGACACGTCGTCAGAATCGAAGAGACGATAGCGACCGTGTTGGCGGATGAGCAATTTATACCGCCAGCCGAATCCGAAATCCGCCGTCAACGACGGCTGATCGAGGAATATATCGAGACCGATCCTGATTTTCTGACTGCGACCGATCCGCACCCGGCGCGGGAGGACGCCCCGGCGATTGTCCGGCGGATGTCAGAGGCGGGAGCCAAGGCAGGCGTCGGTCCAATGGCCGCGGTGGCGGGGGCCGTGGCCGAGTTCGCGCTGAGGGCAATGAGGGACGCCGGCGCAACTCACGCCGTGGTGGACAACGGTGGAGACGTGGCCATGCTCATCTCTCGACCGTTGACGGTCGGTATTTTTACCGGCCCGGCGAAAATCAGGGACATCGGCTTTCGGCTCCCGCCCAGGCCGGGTATTTTCGGCGTTTGCACTTCGTCCGGGACTGTCGGACACTCGCTGAGCTTCGGACGGGCCGACGCCGCCGTGGTCGTCGCCGAGAATGTGTGTCTGGCCGACGCGGTGGCCACGGCCTTGGGCAATTCCATACAAACGCCGGACGCCGACCACGTTCGGGAATCGATGCAACGGCTGTTCATCGAGGGGATGGACGGTCTGCTTGTGGTCATGGACGACATGCTGGGTACATGCGGAGACTTGCCGGAAATTGTAAACGTCCACGTGGACGTCGATAAAATCAGTGCTTGATCGAGAAAACAAGGGAGAAACAGCATGAAAGTAATGAAATTCGGCGGGGGTTGCCTTAAAGACGCGGACGGATTGAACCGCGTCGTCAACCTGATCCGCTCGGAAAACAACCTTCCTTGCGTCGTGGTTTCGGCCGTCGCCGGAGTCACCGATATACTGCTGCAAGGACTCGCCGACGTTCACCGGGCCAAGAACACCGTCGGGCGGACCGTCGCTTGCTGCCGGGACATCCATCTGAGGCTTCTCGAACAAACCGTCGCCGACGACAGCTCGCGGTCGGAAGCGGCCCGCGCGTTGAACGAAGAAATCGACAAAGTCGAGCGAATTCTGACTGGAATCACCTTGACGGGAGAGGCGACCGTCGCCGTCCGAAATCTCGTCCTCAGTTTCGGCGAGCGGTTGGCGGCGAGGCTGGTTGCGGCCGCGCTGGGAGCCGGCGGCATCGAGGCCCGCCACTTTGACGCCGACGCCATAGGGCTGCTGACCGACGATAACTTGGAAAACGCCACCGCAGACTTGAGGGCGTGTCGCAAATCCATTGGGCAGGAGGTGTCGGTCTATCGGCGCGACGGTGTAGTGCCCGTCATCACGGGGTTCTTCGGCGTTACGGATCGCGGCCGAATATCCTTGTTCGGACGAAACGGATCGGACTACAGCGCGGCGGTCGTGGCCCATGCGGTCGGGGCCGACGAGTTGGAAATCTGGAAGGACGTGGACGGATTCATGACCGCCGATCCGAAAACAATTCCCCAGGCGAGGAAAATCGACCGGCTTTCCTACTACGAAGCCGCCGAGCTTTCCTACTTCGGCGCCAAGATACTCCATCCGCGGACGCTCGAACCATTGGACGGAATGAAGATCGCCGTCCGCATAAAAAGCCTGCTCGATCCCAACGGATCGGGAACGGAAATCTGCTCGGAAGGATGCGAAAACGAGGACGTGGTGAAAAGCGTCACGGCCGACGACGCAATCGCCGTACTCAGGATTCATGGTCCCGGTGTCGGATACAGGCCGGGTGTAATCGGCCGGATCGGACGCCGACTTTCGGACAAGGGAGTCAACATTCATGCGATAATCACCGCCCAGACCTGCATCAACCTCTTGTTGGACAAAAAGGACGCCCGCGAAAGCTACGACGCCCTGCGCGATCTCGACGTGGGCGTAATGAGCCGGCTCGATTTGGAGGAAGACATCATGCTGATCGCGGTGGTTGGAGACGGGCTCCTGAATCGAAAGGGCGTGGCGGCCAGGATTTTCTCCTCCATTTCACGGGCGGGCGTCAACGTCGAAATGATCTCGACCGGCGCGTCGGAGGCCGCGTCATATTTCATCGTCCGCGATTCGGACGGGGAAAAAGCCATCAAAGCCCTTCACCACGAGTTCTTCGAGACATCGCGATAAGGGCCTGTGTCGAATTTGGGTGGCACGTCCCTGAGCGTAGCGAAGGGCGTGGTTTGGTCGTGTACCACGCCCTTCGCTACGCTCAGGGACGTGCCACCCACAGGAAAGTAGGGTGGGTCAAGCGAAGCGCAGCCCCACCACGGTTTATCTAATCATAGTTGGCTGAATGAGGTTGTTCA
>CBDAFL010000188.1:0-69756 GCA_965195225.1 uncultured Thermoguttaceae bacterium | reverse complement strand
CACTGGGCAGTTCGGCCTTCTTGGATCGTTTGGAAAATCTTGTTGGTCGGGTCTTGAAACCGCAAAAACCCGGCCCCAAGCCGAAACCTCGCAAGCTGCGAACAAAAAAAATTGCGAATTAGGTAATGTGTCCCCGGAACCAACGTCCCCGGAACCGGGTCGGAACCGGGTCACCTCAGTCTATGCTGTTGGGACTTCGCAGTCAGGAGGTATTTTGCGTGTTTGGATTATCTGTAATCGATTTGGTCGTGATCGTCCTGTATTTCTCGGTGATCTTGGCGATTGGCGGCTGGTGTTCGCGCCGGATCAAGAACGAGGAGGACTTCTTTCTCGCCGGTCGTGGATTCGGAAAACTGGTGCAAACATTCGCCGCGTTCGGACAAGGCACCAACGCCGACAGCGCGGTAGGGGTGACGACTACGACCTTCACCAACGGCGCTTCCGGCATGTGGAGTTCTCTGCTTTACCTGTTCAATACGCCGATCTATTGGCTGATCGCGCCGTGGATGCGCCGCCTGCGGGTTTTGACGACGGGCGACTTCTTCCTGGAGCGCTACGGTTCACAAACAATGGCCGCCACCTACGCCGTGATCGGCTCGATTAGCATGATGGCGTTCATCGCGCTGGGATTCAATGCGATGACCAAGACGATCGTGGCCATTACGCCGAAGACCGCCGATCAATTCAGCAAGGCTGAGAAAGTCGAATATCAGCGGGTTGTGCGGGGACATTTTCAGAAGGCCGATACTGCGTCGGCGGCTTTTGCGGTCTTGACCTTTGACGAACTGGTTGAGCGGGATCGGCTTCGAGCGGCGAGCAGCGATTCTCTTGATGACGCATCGAGAGAAAGGTTTCGCGATTTGGAGACGAAGCGTGCGGCCAAGATCATCTCGCACATCCCCGAAAACGTCCTGATCTGGTTGGTCTGCTTGGTGGTAATGCTTTATGCTGTCGCGGGCGGTCTTGAGGCGGCGTTCCTGACCGACACGCTCCAAGGCATATTCATCATCCTGTTGTCGGTGATCCTGATTCCCTTTGGCTGGTTGAAGATCGCTGCCACTCACGGCGGCAGCGGCATTAAGGACGCACTGGCCATCATCCACCGCGAACTGCCCGATGCCTACTTCGACATCTTCGGTTCTCCACATTCCATCGATTTCACTTGGTACTACATCCTGGCGCTGTCGCTAATGGCCGTCTTCACGGTGCCGGTACAGCCGAACATGCTTGTCGCCACCGGCTCGGCCCGCGACGAATATACCGCACGATACGGTTTTACGGTAGGCAGCTTCTTAAAGCGGTTTTGCACGGTGTTTTGGGGCGTGTTCGGACTGGCGGCAGTGGTATTGTACAGCCAGAAGGTGCATAATTCGGACCTGGTGTGGGGTTATGCCACACGTGATCTGCTGGGGCCGATGAACATGGGACTGGTCGGCCTGATGATCGCTTCCTTGATGGCGGCCCTGATGTCGACGGCCGACTGCCTCATGCTAACTTGCTCCAGTCTGCTGACACATAATCTATATGAGCCGCTGCGGCCGAACCACAGCCAACGGCATTATGTCTGGGCAGGACGGGGCTTCGGCGCAATGGTCCTGGTCGGAAGTGTGTTGATTGCCACGCAGTTCGACACGATTCTGCAACTGTTGAAGTTCATCTGGGAGTTCAACTTGATGCTGGCGCCGGCATTCTGGCTGGGGATGAAATGGCGACGGGCTAATCGCGTTGGGGCCTGGGCATCGATCCTGATTGCCGGGCTGTTGTTCCTCTTAATACCCATACTGTTGCCCTTGGCGGCGCCGCAACTGAAGACGAACGCCTACTTGCTAAAGACAACGAACCCCGCTCCATTGGTCCGAAGCTATACGGCCCGCGCAGCCGACGTGCGGCAGCGCCAAACGCAGATCGACTCTTGGAACAAGCTCTACGCGCAGGGCAAGGCTATCGGCCCCCGACCGCAGCCGTTGGCGCTCGGCCGACAGTTCGAGAAACAATATACCCTACCGCGCAAGAGCATCTTTTGGACGCAAGACATCAAACTCGATGGCAACGGCAGGCCTACCGGCCTGGGGTGCCTGACACTCGAACTTGTCCTGCTGGACCGGTTCGGCTTCGATTTATCCAGAAATTCCTACGCCCTAAATGAGACAATCCGCATCCTGATCCGCACCATTGTTCCGTTTCTGATCCTGTTTGTCTTTACTCTACTAACACGACGCGATGACCGGCCGGCGGTCGACCGTTTCTTTGCGAAAATGCGGACCAAGGTGGTGGCGGACAAAGAGGCGGATGCCGAAGAACTTGCCCGATCCTTGGAGAACCTTCGTCGCTTTGACGATCGGTTGTTGTTTCCCAATTCCCAATGGGAGTTTTTCAAGTGGAATCGGGAAGACGCGGTCGGTTTTGCACTCTCCGTTCTGGCAGTCGGTGGGGTGCTGCTGTTGATGACCGTGTTGGTCTCGCTTGGATCGTGAACATGAACTGTCGCGCTGTGTCGAGGCAAACTCTACTCGGCCGTGGTTTTCAATTAACACCAGCCGGAGAAAGAAAAATGGAACTGAATGCGACGCAGTTTCAGCATTGTGTTGGACATGTAGGCCCCTATCGAATAGTGGATCTCAGCAAGGTGATTGACCCCCATACGGGAGATTTGGGGGAGATTTGGGGAGATTTGGGGGAGATTTGGGGGCAGAGCGCACTCAGTCATTAGTGGGCGTCACGTCCATCGGCACGGCCTGGGCGAGCGAGCGGCGGAACGGTGCTTCCACGGCGGTTCGCTCGTTTTTCTTGGTAGTGGGCGAAACCAGCCAACTGGTGATGCGAAAAACAAGCGCAGTGAGAGCCACCCCCCTCCAGTTCCTCGGTGTCTCGCGCCGGCTACTTGACAAAACCCCGCCGTTGACGATAATCCAACCGTACGATAGGTGAGGTGGCCGCACCTTCCTTAGATGGTTGAAAAGGAGCCTATTGCCTACTTGCACGTTGCTCCGCCCAATCGCCGCCAAGTCGATGACAGTCTGCTCGCGTCTGATGAGCCTAATGACTAAATGCGCTCTGACCCCAGAACTCCCCAGAACTCCCCTAGAATTCCCTTGACTAATGGCGATCTGACTCCCAAACCCTGCCAAACCATACGGATGTGTCATGTTCAACAACCTGACAGCCTTTACCCTTATTTTGGCAATGCTCGGGTTTACGCAGCCCCGAGCACTCGGTGCCCAGGTAAATGTCTCCGTGCGTGCGACGGATGCTGGGTCGAACTTGTTCGGGGGGCGTGACGCTCGTTTGTTTTTTCTCGTGACGGCTAACAGACCGTTGGAAGGCATCGCAGCATGGGCTCTTTCGGTTGACCAGCGAATTGTTACACGTGGCGAAGTTGCCGTGGCGGCAAGCCCGCAAGCGCCGGGCAACATTGATATCCGCGTGGACATGCCCAAGGTGAAGGCGGACGTAGTGCTCCAGGCCGTCCTGTCGGTCGCCGTTTACGCTCGGGATCGGCGCACCGCCGAGGCGTCGCTGGAGAAACCGCTGTGGATATTCTCCGAAGATCCTTTTGCCGATCGTTCGCGCTGGCTAAAGGGTTTGAAGATTTGTCTGTTCGACCCGCCGGGCAACACCCGGCAGGTGTTCGAGAAGATGAAGATTCCGTTTTCGCAGACAGCCAACGTTGATTCGTTGGACACCCTGGATGGAGGCCTTTTAATCATTGGCGAAGGAACCTCGTTTAGGGATTACCGTGGACTGCCGGAGATGATGGTGAAGGCTGCCGCTAGTGGCAGTCCCGTGCTCTGTTTGGCACCGTCGGACGGCGAAATAGTGCTGCCGGGAAGTTTTGGGGCGGGGGCGGCGCTTCCCCTACCCGGACGGCTTGCTCTGCGGCGAAACGACGTGATCTGCGAATTGGACAAGCGTCTCGACGCCTTGACCTGGCGCGCCGACGCAAGACCGCTGGCCAGCAGTCTGTTGATCAGAAGTGATCGCAATCGAGTCGTAGGCGAAGTGGTCCAGTCGCCTGACGGCTGGCCGTGGCTGGAGGCCGACTTTCCCGCCCAGCGCGGCAAGCTGGTCATTTGCGGCTTCGGCATCGTCCGACATTGGGAGGTCGGGCCTACGCCGCGGTTCCTCTTCGCCAGAATTCTGGAACACCTTACCCTTACTGAAAAATCCCTCGATTCGTTACCAAAAGGAGAGCAGTGATGAAAATGTCAAATACCCGCTTTTTCGTTCCCGCACTCTGTGCGGCATTGATGATCGGCTCCATGGCGACGCAAACCCTACCGGCCCGGGCAGCCGACGAGGCTGTTAAGAAGGTCTATCCGCTGGCGATTCTCCCGTTCGCGGAACATGGTTCCGGAGTTAAAGGATACGGAGAGAAGGCCACCGGCATCCTCTTTGCCAGTCTGGCCGCCAAGCCTAACCTCTACTTGGTCGATCGCGCCGACTTGGAAAAGATCCTCCAGGAGAAGGCTCTAAACCTTTCGGGCGCGGTTGCACCGGGCCAGGCGGTTCAGGTCGGCCAACTCACCGGCGCCAAGATCCTCGTAACCGGTTCGGTGATCGAGGCCGGCAATTCCATCTACATGGTGGCCAAGATCATTGGCACCGAGACGAGCCGCGTGCTGGGAGCCTCGGTCAAGGGCAAGACCAATGAGGATTTTGCCCCGCTGGTCGAGAAGCTTGCCCAAAAGGTCGCCGACACCGTGGGCAAGCAAGCCAATGTGCTGGTGGCCAAGCCCGTATCTCGCCAGGACCGCATCGCCAACTTGAAGAAGCGACTGGGCAAGGGCCCACTCCCTTCGGTCCTAATCCAAATCTCGGAGCGTCACGTCGGACAGCCCGTTATCGACCCGGCCGCGGAAACGGAGCTTACCCTGTTCTGCAAGGAGTTGGGCTTCAAGGTGATTGATCCCAAGGAGGGCAATCGGAGAGAGGCCGATCTGTTGATCAGCGGCGAGGCGTTCAGCGAGTTTGCGGCGAGGCACGGCAACTTAATCTCGGTAAAGGCCCGCCTTGAAGTGAAGGCGGTCGACCGGGCCACCGGCAAGATCGTGGCCATCGATCGCCAGACCTCGGTGAACGTCGACCTGGCCGAGCACATCGCGGCCAAGTCGGCACTCCAGCAGGCCGCGGCGGCAGTGGCCGAGCGGATGCTGCCTAAGCTTGCGGCTCCGACCGACGCAAACGACAAATAAGCCTCGGAGATAGCGATGCACTTGCGGCTGATTGCGTTGGTCCGGCAGATCGTGTGCCCGGTGATCTGGTCCATGATTCTGCTTGTGGGCGGCTCGGCCAAGCATGTACCCACGCTGGCTCTGGTCGGCTCGGTGCGAGGAACCGGTGGGTCGAGCCGTGAGGATCTGGAGGATCTGATGGTGGTCGAGTTCGGCAATCAGCCGTTCCTTCATTTGGTCGAGCGGCGGGCCATCGGCGCGATCCTAAAGGAACACGTCATCGCGCTAAGCGGCCTGGGTGATACGAAAAACGCTGTTGCGCTGGGCAAATTAGCCGGAGCGGATTACCTTCTGCACGTTCTGGCGACGCGGGACAAGGCGTCGGTCCGATTAGTCGAGGTGGCCACTGGCCAGGTGAAGCTGGAGGAACAAGTTGTGTTGGCCAGCGATCTGGCCCTGTCCTTGGCAGCGATTCGAGAGAAGGTTTTGGCGGCTCTTCAACCGCAGTCGCAAGCCGTTAATCGTCTTACCGTGGGCATCGCCGCGTTTCCAAACCGCAGCGGCACCGATCGCAGCGATAAGCTCGGTATCGAGTTGCAGAAGGCCCTCCGCAGGCGACTGAGGCAGGAAGCCTGGGCGGTTGTCCTGGAGCGGCAGTACCCGACGGCCCTTGCTGGACGAGGTTGACTTGGCCCGGTCGGGATTGGCCCGAGGCGCCCCGGAGACGCTTCCCCCGGCCGATCTGGTAATCTTTGGGAGCATGGAAGACGCCGACAGAGAGTACGCACCCGGCAAACCGTGGGCGGTGAAGCTCGATCTGACGTTGCGACTGCGGGACAAAAGCCGTCAAATCGTCCAGACATGCCGCAGCGACGCGGTCGAAGCGGCGGCCGATCGCATTATGAAGAAGATCGACGAATTCCGCCGCCAGCCCACGTTGCAGACCGCCGTTGCGGAAAAAGAACTGTGGCGCCGCCAGGCGCTGTACCTCATGCCACCATCCCACTACGCCGTCGGACGCGGACCGCACGACTGCCTAGGGAAGCGAGATAAACTGGACGCAATGGAGATGATTCGAGCCTGGGAGAACGTGCTGTTGCTGGAGGCCAACGATGTCGAGGCTCGACTGAACCTGGGCATAGGCTTGGTCGGCCTGTACAAACCTGAGCTGAGGCTCAAGGAAGGCGAGCGGAAACGACTGGCCGTCGAGCAGTGTCTGAGGGGTTCTCGCTTGGTGGAGAATGCCGTGCGAGCCCGGCCTGGCCGCCACGAGGCGATATCGTTTTATTTCATGGCCGGGAGTCTGAAGGCATGGTTGCCCGAGCGTAGCACCGAAATGTTCGATCATATTGTTGCCCATCCCGACGTCTTTCCGGGCGAAGTCAAGTGGGCCCAGATCGCATTGGCTGGCCTGCGCAAAGAGTCCCTGGCAAAGCTGATCGACGACGCCGTCCGAGACGTGCGGGATGATCCCGATCGCATCAGCGCGATGGTCTTCACGATGTTGAACCGCGACGGCGAGCCGCCTGAGAAGATGCTGGAGATCGCGGCCAAGTACACCGGGTCGGACAACCCGCTCGTCCGGTTTTATTTCGAGCTGGCAACTGCGGAGATTCTCTATCGGCAGAAGAAAGACCCCGCCGCGCTGGAGCATTTTGATCGGGCTATTGCGGTGCACGAAGCCGCTTTCGCCGCCTGCGCCTACAATAGCCTGGCCGTGGACGACATCTACCGCTATAAGATCAGCGCTTGCGAGTTTCTCAATAAGCCCGAGCTGCTTCGGCGGACCGCGCTGGAGGGGGCACGGCACTTCATGGCCGTCGGCAGGTTCAACCAGTCTGTTCAGTGGCTTTATCTACACTGCGCAACGAAGATACTGACAAGAGAGGGGGACGAGAAGGAGGCCCTGGCCGTCTGCGACACCTACCTCGACGCCTCCGAACGGGATCCGTCTTTGCAGAACGAATATGGACCACGGATCGTCGAGCGGCGGGAGGAACTGTTGGCCCGGCTGGCCGGTACACCGCTGCCGGACATGGGCGGCCTGCGGTTGGCAAAGGGCACACAGGCAACCAACCTGAAGGCGTCGCGAATGGCCGCCACTGACGGGAAACTGTGGCTGGCATGGCAGCATTGGCAATCGGGCGGGCCGGCCCTGATGTATAGACCCGATCTGGATGAGACCCGGAAGCTGACCGACCTGCCAGCCACCGTCCGCTCCGTGGCGACGGTGAAAGACGCCGTATTTTTCGGCGGTAAGAACGGTCTGTATAAGCTCGACACAAACGGGAGGCTCCTGAAGCACTACAGCAGAAAAGACGGTACACTGCCAGCCGATCACGTCGTGGATCTGTGCGAAGGGGACGGCAAGATATATTTGTGCTACCGCGACTCCGACCAGTACGGCGTAGCCACGCTGGATCCCGCCACTAACAAGGTCTCCGTGATGGCCCCATCGAGTCGTGAGGCAAAGCTGGAGGCCGAACCCGTGTATGGCGTCTACCGAGTATGGTGGGATGCAGCCAATTGCCGCCTACACGCCAGCCATTACCTGCGTTTTGCATCCGTTGCCGACGTGACGCACCAGTTCGGCTGGATGCAGAAGGGCAAAGCGTGGCGGCGGTACTCGGGCAAAGATGCGCCGCGACTCATCGTGTCGGACGCTGATGAAGCCCTCCTCGTGCAAATCGTTGGCAAACAGACGGAGTTTCGCTTCCTCAAGTCTGGCCAAAAAGTGACCGCGAAAGTCCCGCTGCCGTGGCTGATGGGCGAGCCGGCCTGGGACGAGCACCGCATCTGGGTGCCAACCTTTACCGGCCTATACGAAATCGAACGCGACACCGGCCGCGTCACCTGGTTGGCCCATCAGGATGGCAACCCGTTCCTTTCCGTCCTGAAGCAGGGCGGCCGGCTGTACGTCGCTACCAGCCGCGGGCTTTACTACCGCGAGATTCCGCCGCTTGGGCGGGGGGCGAAATCGGGGGCAGAACGCATTGAAGGCCCGTAATCCGTTACTGCACCCCAGCAAGCCGGGAGAAAAGGGGAACAGACACGCTTATTGGCAAAACGATCCAAGCCGACCAGCAAAAGGCGGATGAAACGAGATCTCCCCACGAAAGCGAGCCTGTCCCTCTTTTCGTCCCTTTCCGTCCCCTTTCCGTCCTTCTAAAATGCTTCAGGGACTTCGGTCGAAAGCAAACGGAGAACCATTAGCGGAAGCGGAAAGGGGGCTGGGAAGCAAACATAGGAGACGATGATGCACTTGCTGTTTTTGGTTGGATGGATGGCGGCCGCAGCCGTGGGCGCGGCCGACGAGCACTATGCATACCAGCGCTGGGCGATCGTCTCGTCCAAACAATTGCAGCAAGACGGATTCCCCGACCTGCTCACTGCGGAGCTTTCCCGGACGAAGGAAATCGAGCTTGTCGAGCGCGATCGGCTTGCTGCCGTTACCAAGGAGCTGGAGCTTTCGTCGCTGGCCGGATCGGCCACTGCTTCCGAGCGGTTGAAACTCGGCCGCCTGCTCGGAGCCGAGGCCCTGGTCTTGCTGACCGTTGAGGAGCGCGAGAAAAAGCGCTCTGTCCGACTGGTGGTCAGCGAATGTATCTACGGAGCACGGTTGCGGACCGAGTGGCTGCCCTACGATCCCGATCAACGCGAGCAACTGGCCGATAAGGTTGCGCAACTCGTTTTACAGACCCGCCGGCACTTTTCCGGCGGCATCCGGCAACTCATCGGCGTGCCGCACTTTGTCTCGAAGAATCTGACGTACGAACATAACCACCTCCAGGCCGGCTACGCCCACCTGATCGAGAATGCTTTGGCATCCGTACCGGGCGTGGCGGTGATTGAGACCGAGGAGGCCCAAGCGATTGGCCGGGAGTTGCAGATCGGCGCGAGCGACTTGAAGGACCGGGTTGTGCCAATGTTCGTCAACGGCGAGTTCGAGATGGGCCGTTCGGATCAGGGCAAGGAGCCGACGGTTCACCTCACAATTCGGCTGTTTGATGGCAAACGCACGTTGCGGGAAATCGATCGAAAGGACTTGTCGGCAGCGCAAGTCGTTGAACTGTTGACTGGCGAGATCCCACAGTTGGTGGTCCGATTGGCGAAGACCGACCAGGCGATTCTGCTGTCACGTGATGAGCAGGTCCGGGCACTCCTGGCGCGGGCCAACGCGTTTGCCGAGGTGGGGGCGTGGGAACACGCGGTCGGGCTGCGCGAGGCCGCCTTGTTGCTGCGGCCGGATGACCTGAAGTTGCGGATCCGGTTGTTCCGCGAATACGGCGAGTGGCAGAAGATCCACAAGGCGGAACGGTTCGGCAAACGCCGGTACAGGCGTCTGACGAAGAGCGAGCAGGCGCTTTGGGCCACCATCCGCAGCGAGCGGATCGCGATTTGGCGCAATAGCATGGTCCATGCCAAAGCGCTGATCGATTGCAGGCGGCTGGGTCCGAACAAGGCGTCCGGGCTGCTCTGCCAGGTGTTCCACCGACACGGTTTCGACCCGGACCCCCTGATGCCGCCGGAGGTCAACGAGACGCTGGAAGAGTTCTTCTGGCAGGTCGTCCCCCAGCTCCCAAAACTCGACGAGAGGCCCCCTCGCGGCCGTGGGCGGAAGGCATCTCCGCGGGGCAATAAGCACGCCTGGGTGGCCCGTGCCATCTATTGGCTCTTCGACATGAAACGCGGAGCCAGGTGGGCGGCACCGGACGCGCCGTTTTTCGTGCCATGCTACGATGACCGCGAAACCTTGGACGATTTCTACCGATTTCTCACGGAGGTGGTTCCTCACGATAGCGGCCCGATTTCAGCAGTAGCTGAATTCCTGAACGAGAGAGTGGACCGTATTGGGGGAATCAAGGGCATGATCCAGGAAAAGGACACGACCAAGTACGCAAATGGTGTCGTTGCGGTCGTTGTGACGGGGCGATTTCCGGTGGATGAACTCCGGGCTTTCTATCGGCGTCTGATCGATTCCGACCAACCGGTATACGTCTACTACGGCCGCCTAGGCCTGCTCGGGTTGCTCGATTACAAAAACTACCACAATCGGCGGTTGGGTAGGCCGGACCAAAGTCTGATTGAAAAAGAATTGACAGAGGCGAGGGAGTTACAGGCGATGGCCGAGCGCAACGGGTGGGAAAACCAACGTCGGTATTGGTCCAAGATCATGACGAGGCTCTCAACCAAATCCAAAAGGACGCCATGGGGTCTTCACAGGCCACGGCCGCCCAACGTGCAAATTAAGAAAATCCGCGTGGAAGACGAACCGCCACATGAGCCAATGGTCTTCGGCCGCCTGACTTTCGAGTTGGTTTCCCACCGATGGCCAGGCTGGGGACCTTTACAGAAGTGCTCGGATTCGATGGACATGATATGTGGCGGCTATCGCATCTACCTGATGACGACCAAGGACATCTGGAAAGAAGTGTTCAGGGTGGAAAAGGGCCCCGCCGAAATCCGCGATGTCCAGTGGGACGGCGAAAATTTCTGGCTCTGCACTGCCGAGAAGGGCATTGTGATCATTTCGCCCGAGGGGACCGTTGTAGATAGGATCAGTGTGGAAGATGGATTGCCTCCGTACAACCCTGGCGAGCACACGTCCGGACACCCTGGCCCTAAGGGACGGCGGACCGGCTATCTCCAGCTTCATCCGGTCGAACGCGGGAAGTGCCTGGCGTTGGGGGCGTTCGGACCGCAGCAGCGGCGCTGGGCTGCAATGGTCTCCCGGAAGCCCGATATCCCCCAGGCGCCCGGACGCCGCGTTCACGTGTTTTACAAGGCCATCAAACTGTTCAAAAAGAAGCCCAAGACTCTCAAGAACGACTTGGAAATGGTCTTTGACGCGGGATGGATCAAGGAGTACCAAGGGCCGTCGTTCCCCGGCCAGCGGCTCTTGTTGGTGGGCCGCAACGGGCGGCGCCGTCCGTTGGCGATCGATCTGAAAACGCTTCGCGTCTTCATGTTTCCCGTTGCGTTTTTCACGCCCGGGTGGAATTGCTGCGAACAAGACATGTTCGTTTGTCCTGGTGGGGAGATTCTCTGGAACGAATGGCACTTCCGGCAGCCGCAATCGCGGATTCGGGTCGTCAGTCCTCCGAGGAACGGGGGTAATGGCCCGTGGGTCAAAGACGTCCTGCTTGACTTTCCCAAGGAGACGTCGAAACCGGTTGCCCGTGGCGGCAGTTTTGGCGGCGCCTATTTCATTCCTTACCAAGAAAAGGTTCTCTTCGTGGGCCGCAATTGGTATTTCATCGACCCCAAAACGCTCGAGTATGAACGACTCACGGACGCTCCTTTGCCTTTGCCGCACGAGTTTCGCAACGCTTATTTGGTTCCGTCCGCTCACTATGGACTGATTACGCAGGGACTCTTTTCGGAAGTTTGGCGAGTAGTGATTGGCGATGCGGTCCCGTCCGAAACCCCAGTAAATAAGTAAGGCGTTGGAAAACAATTATGCACACATTGATTTCCCGTACAGGAAGGAATGCGTCATGTGTCGACCCCGCAGCTTCGGTATAATTCCATGTTTGCTCTTGTTGGGCCCTTGGTTGATTGTCAACGAAGCGCACAAGACGGCTTATGCTCAAGAGGACAAGACCCTTGCCGTTCTGGACCTGATCGACAAGGGACCGTCGGTCGAACTGGCCGTACTGCGGACGGCGTTTGCCGAGATGCTCAGCGGCGATCTGTCGCAGTATCAGGGAATCCGGGTGGTCGAGCGGGTCCAAGTCGCCCAATTCCTTCGAGAGGCCAACCTGCAAAAGGGTTTGAGAGATACCGAAGCGGTCCAGCGCGCAGGGCAGGCACTGGCCGCGGAGTACTTGTTGACCGGCTCGTTTCGCGGCGAGGACAAGACCGTCACCCTCGACGTATCGCTGTTCGAGACGGGCAAGAACGAGCCGCTCCTGCGATGGAAGCGATCTGGTCCGGTCGAAAAGTTGATCGATCTGGAGCAGGAACTGACCGGCAAGGTGCTCAAGGCGCTGGGCATCGACCAGCCGCTGCGCCGCCCGCCGCCGAAGCCGAAAAAAGGCCCTTCCCCGCTGGTGGTCGTGTTGGCCCTGCGCAACCTGAGTCCGTCGGGCAAGCTCGACCCGATGGAGTCCGGATTTGCCGATATCCTGCAGGCCAACCTCGGAGCGTTGAAAGACGTGCGGCTGGTCGAACGCGAAAGGCTCTATGAAGTGCTCAAGGAGCAGAAGCTCTCGCTGTCGGGCCTAGTGGATTCGGCCACGGCGATCAAGGTGGGCAAGCTGCTGGGCGCCGAACGGCTGATCTACGGCTCGTTCGTCCAACTCAACGGCACACTGCATCTGAACGTCCGTCTGGCCGACACGAAAACCACCGAGATTTTGGCAACGGAAACCGCCCACGGCCTGCTGGATAATTTCGCCGACCTGATCGAAGACACATCCCTGTGCCTGGCCGCCGATTTGGCAATCCAACCGCAAGAAAACGCCGCCGAGTTGGTCAAAGCCGCCACGCCCACTCGCAAGCTGGAAGCAGCGATTCACTTTGCCAACGGACAACGATTCTTCTTCTTGGAACGGTACGCCGATTCAGCCAAAGCTTACGAACGTGTCTTGCTGGTGGACCCGGCCAACAAGCATGCCGGTCTGAGGCGGGTACGGGCATGGAAGTATTGCAAAGAATACAGGAAAGCTATCGAGGCGGCTGAGGAGGCGCTCGGCGGAGACAGTCTGCCGGCCCGATCATCACAACGGTATAATTTGTATTCACTGCTCATCGGCATGCATCGTTCGCTCCACGAATACGATGCGTGTATTCGCGTTTACGAGAAGATGTTTCGCGAATTTCCCCAGGTGAAATCGCGCGCTTGGGAGCAACAAGGGTACGCGGATGCACTGATGGGCGCCAAGCGCTTTGACGATGCCGTTTCACTGCTTGAAAAAACTCTCCGGAGTAAAAATGCATGGAAGAATGCGCCATCCTACAAGAAAACGCTGAAAAAGCTGTATGTGTACTATTCTTCTCTTTACTCGCACACGGTGCGATCGCCCGAATTCCAACGTCGAAAGAATGCACGCGATCTGCCCTATATGCGAAATATTTCCGCCCAGACCAAGAAAATCGCAGAGCGTACCCTGGTACTTTACGATCTCATCGTCACGGCGGCCACGGGGAAGCGATCCAGGGAGTGGCGGTTGTGGGCTAGCAATAATGCCATCGACGGCGTTGCACCCAGGTATGTGGACGAACAAGGTTATATCCGTTCGGCAGGCAAAGATTTACGTGAAAAACGCCTTTGTCGGGCCATTGAGGTCTTCGGCTGGGTGCCGAACATCGCTTGGAAAGCGCACCTCGAACTCAGGGAAATCAGAGAGAAGTCGGGGAAATGGAAGGATGCGATCGAATCGAATCGCTACATTATAGACAATGCGGAAACCTCCCTTCGCACCAGATTGCCCGATAGTTGGGACAGCGAAGACATAGCGCGAACCAGTTGTTTCGACCGGAAGATCGAGGCTTTGTGGCAGATCGGGAGGATCTATCAACGGGAACTGAAGGAACCTGAACGGGCGATTGCATCCTACAAACGGCTTGTAAACGAGTTCGGCGTTGCCCACAATTGGGGCGCCAATGTTGCGGTTGGGCTCCATGAACTTGGAGAAGAACTGGCGTTGCCTGAAAAGACTGTTCTGATTTGGGGTGGAGGAGCGCCTGCCCAACAAGCATGGGCCAAGCGGTTGAAGCCTCTAGGATACACGGCACACAGTGTCGGATTGCATTGGATCGATGCCGGCCACTTGTGTCAATATCCATTGGTCGTTCTCGTCCGCACGGGAACCATCGCGCTTACTCCCGACGATGTTTTGGCATTACGCCACTATGTGGCCACGGGCGGTTCGCTTCTGGTGGTCCTTTCGCCGGGTTGGGAAAGTGCGCAACCAGGAATCCACAATTCACTGCTCTCGTTTTTCGACCTTCACGCTGGTCAGGAAATGGTGGTTCGAGCGCGTAGTACCCGCATCGCAAAACACCCAATTACTCACGGTATCAACAACGTCACGGCAAAATGTGCCGTAAATATCGAGGGGCCGCGCGAGGCGGTTTTGATCTCGGCCGGAGATCATAATCTTTTAGCTGCCACAACCTATCGACACGGCCGGGTGGTGGTGGCGTCCCTAGGTCAATGGTTTCTGCCGGATCCCGGCTTGGTGGTTCGGAAAGTAAGCTGGAACAGTTCTCACCGGAAGACAAACATCTCTCGCGATCAATGGCCGATCGAGCCGGATGAGAAACAAGAAGTCGCACTACTGCAAAACGTCGTTGCCTGGCTGCTGGAGCCCGACCAGCAGCAGGGCGATCTACGGCAAAGCCGAGCGCCCTTTATTCACGCGCAATTGGCCAGCCTCAGGTCACAATTACGCGTCCTGCCGCGCGAGAAGCTACAGGCAACCATGGATCGACTCGTTGCCGAAACCAAACCCGGCGTCTGGAAAGAGGAGGCTTTTTGGGCCGCGGGCGAAGCCTCGTTGAGGCTCGTTTACTGGCCGGGCACTCCACACGAGTACGTTTATGGTTGGAAATGGACGGCCCCCGTGCCGGAGCCGTGGCCCACGTACCATGAGCATTTGCTCAACGAGTTCTCGGACAGCCCTTTGAAGCCCTGTGCGCAGCTAAGACTGGCCGACTGCATGTATCGTAAGGTGGCCGCCAAAGTCCGCTGGTCCACTCCCCAGGTTCCAAGCTACTACAAGGAATTTGCAGGATGGTTTGACAAAGTCAAGGCATCGGAGGGAACCTATGCCTGGGCCTGGGCTCATTTGCGATGCGGGGAGTTCCGATTCAAAGCCGGACAATTTGAAACGGCAAAGGACCATTTTCGCCAAGTGGCAGAACGAATGGACCTCGGCGCCGAGAAAGTCCTTGGGCTTATAAACTTGGGCCTTTGTTATGAAGCCATGAACAACACCGAGGAAGCCATGCGGGTCTACAAGGCTGCAATCACAATGCCCAACGTTACCTGGGCTCATGATGAGACACCATATTCGTCCTGGAAACCTATGTCACACCACAGACGAGAAGGCAAGGGGAGCACCAACCGGCTCGCCAAAAAGCGACTTCAGCGGCTGGGCGCGGCAAAGGGCAAGTAGAGTCCTGAGAGTTTTGGAGAGTTTTGGGGTCAGAGCGCCATTAGTCAATAGGGGTTGCGGCAAGACGAGGGAGAGTGTGGGGTCAGAGCGCCATTAGTCAATAGGGGTTGCGGCAAGACGAGTAGAGTTTTGGGGTCAGAGCGCCATTAGTCAATAGGGGTTGCGGCAAGACGAGGGAGGGGGTAAACTTCGGCTCATGGCTCGGCCACTGCGGATAGAATTCGACGGGGCGTTGTACCACCTCATGTCGCGCGGCAATGAGCGGCGGCCGATCGTACGCGACGACGCGGATCGACAACGACGGCTGGACTGGCTGCGGCAGACCGTCGAAACCTACGGCTGGCGGCTGAACGCTTTCGTGCTGATGAACAATCATGAGCACCTCTTCGTGGAAACGCCCGAGGCCAATCTATCCGCGGGCATGCAGTATCTCAACGGCAGCTACACCAGCTACTTCAACCGCCGTCATCGTCGCGCGGGGCACCTGTTTCAGGGCCGTTTCCGTGGACACTTGATCGAGGAAGAGGGCTATTTCCTGGAGGTCAGCCGGTATATCCATTTGAATCCGGTGCGTGCTCGGCTGGTCGAGCGGCCCGAGCAATGGCCCTGGAGCAGCTTTCCGGGCTACTGTCGGCAGCGACGCGCATTCGAGTGGGTGAGCTATGCGTCCGTGCTGGGCGAGTTCGGCCGTGGAGAGGCCGCCCGACGCGAGTACGCCCGATTCGTCCGCGCCGGAATGCGTGAGCGGATCCGTTCGCCGTTTGCCGATGCGATGGGAGGACTGCTGGTCGGTTCGGAAGGCTTTGTCAAACGGGTGCGAAAACTGATCGACGGCCGACCGACCGACGAGGCCATGCCGCAGTTGAAAAACCTACGCCGTCGGCCGCCACTGACAAAGATTGCGGCCGTGGTGGCGAGACATTTCGACTGCGATCCGGCCTGTTGGACGCCCGGCCATCGCAGCGACGACGCCGGCCGGGCGGTGGCGGCATACCTTGCCCGGCGCCGCTTTGGGTATGCGGCCGCCGAAGTGGCGCAAGCATTGGGATATCGCAGTCACGGCAGCGTGCGCAACGCCTTGGCGCGGGTCGAGGCGGGCAATCGAAAGTTGCAAAAAACCCTGAAAGTGCTTCACGGCAAGCTCTGCTAATGACTAAACGCGCTCTGGTACTATAGCCCCACGACCATCCTTGGGAGTTGCACGATGATTGAAAAATCGATTTTGCCGGCTGGCTGGCAGGTGCCGAAGGAGTTTCGTGATCGGCTGGGGAAGACGGTGGGGCGTCAACGGCCGATGGTGGCCGAGAAAAATCTGTTGCTGGCGCTGCATGCGCCGCCGAAAACGGAAGATACCGTGCGCATCGGCAGGTTCTTCTGGCGCAGCCCGGACGGTACTTGGAAGTCAAACGATTTGGGCAGCGGGATTGCGGCGCTCGGCAGGCAACTCGATGAATACGGAGACCTCGTCGCGGCGCTGGATCGGCAAGAAGAGAACGCCAAAACGGCGGACGACTATTTCGCGGTGCTGGAACGGCTTACTCCGCTGCTTCGCGCGGCTCGAAACCAGCACCAAGTGCTGCAAGAGGCCCGCAAGGAGTGCCCCGAATACCGAGACATCATCGACGTGCGCGATCGGGCTTATGCCATCGAACGCTCGACCGAACTGCTTTACAGCGAAACGAAGAACTCGCTCGATTTAGTCGTCGCCAAACGCGCCGAGGAACAAGCCCAGGCCGGCCGGCGGATGGCCGAATCGTCGCACCGGCTGAACATCCTGGCCGCCGTTTTCCTGCCCATCGTCGCGATCACCGCCATCTTGGGAATCGACTTGGCGACGCTGGCGGTCATTCTCGGGCAAAAACCGGAATCGTTCACTTCCGGCGGCGTCGTTCCGATAATGTTCATCGGGATGGTGATTGTCGCACTGGCATTCGGGGCGGTACTTACCGTGATTGTCGTCCGACTGCCGCGGTCGCAACAAAGGGATAATTTTGACAGAGAGTGTTTCAAGAAGTTGCAATAGTACGTAATTATACAAGGATAATGTTGGGCTGGCGGAAGTGGCAGGGTGGGTCGAGCGCAACGAGCCCCGCCATAAATTGGCCATTAGGCGTAGCTCGCTGCGATCGACCCACCCTACGCAATGTTTGAAAGAGATATTAACGAAAGCAGCAATGAGTGACTCACCGCCCCGAGAACTGAACCTTCCGCGACAGTTCCTCCGCGCGTGTCGGAGGCAGATGCGAAGGTTGAAAGTGGCCGACTCCACCGGCGCGAAGCTTTCCGGCGCGGGCCTGTTGACGCGGACGCTGATTCTGCGACGGTTGCTCCGCCGCGAAGTGCTTGCGACGGACGAGCGGAACGTCGGTCTGCTGTTGCCCCCCTCGGTCGCCGCCGTGGTGGCCAATGCGGCGTTGGCGATCGACCGCCGCGTGTCGGTCAATCTCAACTACACCCTTGCCCCGGAGGTCATCGGCTACTGCATCGCGCAGTGCGGCATCCGTCACGTGCTTACGAGCCGTCGCTTCATCGAGAAAACCGGCCTGAAAATCGACGCCGAATTGGTCTACATGGAGGATTTCAAGGACAAGGTCGCGTGGACAGACAAGCTCGTCGCCGCCGCGATGGCCTGGTTGGCCCCGGTGACGTTTCTGGAACGCCGGCTTGGATTGACCGAGGTCGACGACGATGACCTGCTGACGATCATTTTCACGTCCGGCTCGACCGGCCGGCCCAAGGGCGTGATGCTCAGCCACCGCAACGTCGGCTCGAACGTCGAGGCTTTCGACCGGATTATTCACCTTACGGACGCCGACGTTCTGCTGGGTATTTTGCCGATGTTTCACGCCTTCGGCTACACGGTGACGCTCTGGGCGCCGCTGGCTCTGCCGCCTAAGGGGATATATCACTTCAACCCCTTGGAAGCCCGCGTGGTGGGCAAACTCTGCCGCAGCCACGGCGCGACGATCATGGTCGCCACGCCCACCTTCCTGCGATCGTATCTGCGGCGGTGCGAGCCGGACGATTTCGCCCGCATGGAAGCGATCGTCACCGGCGCCGAGAAACTCCCGTCCGAGTTGGCCGAGACCTTCGAGCAGCGTTTCGGCATCCGGCCGGTCGAGGGCTACGGCATCACCGAAACATCTCCGGTCGTTTCGGCCAACATCCCCGCGAACCGCGCGCTGGGTAATCCGCGCGAATGGGCCAAGGAGGGTTCCGTCGGCCGGCCGCTACCCGGTGTGGCCGTCAAGGTCGTCGATCTCGACTCCGGCGAAGACTTGGGCGCGAACCGCTCGGGCATGTTGCTGATCAAAGGCCCGAACGTGATGAAAGGCTATCATGGCCAGCCGGAGTTGACCGCCGAAGTGGTTCGCGACGGTTGGTACACGACCGGCGACGTGGCCGAGATCGACGACGAGGGCTTCATCAAGATTACCGGACGGATCAGCCGTTTCTCGAAGATCGGCGGTGAAATGGTGCCGCACCTCCGCGTTGAAGAGGCCATCGCCGGCGTTCTCGAACTGAACGACGAGGAATTGAAGTTCGTGGTCACTTCCGTTCCCGATCCGAAAAAGGGGGAGCGGCTCGTCGTTCTGCACACCGATCTCGGGCAGAGTCCCGATGATATCTGTCGGGCATTGTCCGCCGGCGATCTGCCGCCGTTGTGGATCCCCTCGCCGGTCAACTTCCGCCGCGTCGAGTTCATTCCCGTACTTGGGACCGGCAAGCTGGACCTCAAACAGATCAAGGACGCGGCCGCGGCGGAGTTCTCTCGATAAAGCCGCCTGCGGCTTCGCGTCAGCGTTTCAGCTTGTCGTCCGATCGCGAGGCGACCGTGGACTTCTGATTGACTACGTCGGCCAAAATGGCCAGTTGCGCTCTAACCGTCGGCCGTACGCCGTCGAGCTTGTAAGCCAGCATCCGAATGCTGCGGCTATTCAGTTCGGCGGTGCGGGAAATGTTGCCGAGAAAAGCTGCGGTCTGGACGAAGTTGTTGTCGGCCGTTTTGCCCACCAGGGGCGAGACGGTCTTGGTCAACAGTTCAGCCCCGATCGGTTCGACGCTGAGGAAACAGTCCAATCGGTTGGTGATGTAGTAGCGTCCGTTGGTCTCGCGGACGTATCCGGTCTTGAGGACCAGTACGCCGCGGCCGATTACCGACCGGGCCAACAACGGCCCCCGATACGTCCCCTCGCCGTAGATGACGTGGGTGTCGTGGCTCTGGTGGACGAACTCCATCGAGATCGTGGCGCCAACCGGCTCGGAGAGCGTGAACCGCCCCTCGCCGATCTGCCGCATCCGCAAGTTGCTGATCTTCAACAGTTCCCAGATATTGACGACCACGTCGGGGTGACGGATCAGGAAGAGGTACATGTCGGGGTCGCAATCGATAACCTTTAGCGGCATCCGGCGAAAGACGCTGACGTTTGACAGCACCGAAACGACTTTGGCCCGGTCAGCCGGGTCTAGTTTGTTCAGCGGAATCGACTTCAACGCTTCCAAACGAGCGTTATTGCTGGTATCCGCGGCAGCCAGTGATTTTCGCGGCAGCAGGGGGCTTGCGGCCGAGGCGGGCCGGTCGAATTCCAACAGGAATCCCAGCACCAAAAGGATTGGCGCGAAACGCGCTGCAAGTACGACATTGCTCGATAATCGTGCGGTATCGGCAGGCATCCGGCTCGAAAACCCCATTCATCCCCCCCCATGGCGCAGAGCTAGACCGTGTAATCAGTTTTCTGATTATTCGGTTTGCGATGGGGCTGACGGTCAGTGAAAATTCACCGACGTCAAGATGGGGCGGCAGGGCAAGCTGCCGAGAGGTCTGGTGCCGTTGTTGACCTGGACGCCGCCGACGTGGCGGATCAGCTATGGGTCAGGTATAGCAACACTCGCGGCAGCAGCGGCCACCAAGGGGGTGAAAACGAAGCAAGCCCGGAAGTCGCAACCGACTTCCGGGCTTACACTCACGATAGCGAGGGCGACGGGACTCGAACCCGCAACCACCGGATCGACAGTCCGATACTCTAACCAATTGAGCTACGCCCCCAAGCTGTTGTGCCGCAAAGAGTTACGGCTCTTTTCTTCCTCTCCTTTTCGATCCCTTAACGGTAGATTGTACTGTAAGGGCAACGCATGTTCAAGTTTGGCCCCCGCCGGTTGGTCCAACGGATGCCGGACGCCACCCGACTAACATCGGAGGTGACGAACATCTGAGTTTACCCCACCTATCAGGAAACGTAAAGGGGATAAGCCTGCCAAGCCCCGCCCGGGTGCTCATCCGAGCCTGGCGTCCGAGAGAACCGAGGACTTTTTGCGTCTCCACGTTCTCCCGGACGCCGGGCTTTTTTATTCCCGTTTTGTCCGGTTGCGGGCGCGCTGTTGAGCACGGTTCAGCACGTCCAGCATGTCCCCGTCGTCGGTTTCAACCTTGACCGGCGGTGGTTTCGCGGCGGGCCTCTTCTCGGCGGCGGCGGGGACCGCACCCTTTTCCGGTTCGGATTTGGTTTTGGGCCTCGGTTTCCGCGTGAAGATCGAGGCCGTCCGATTTCGCACTCCCTCGGGCAGCCTGAGCCGTTGAAGCCCGAACGATCGCCAACGGATGGACAATAACCCCGTGCGGCGTTGCACTACCTCCAGCAGGAAGAACACGACCGCCGTCAATAACAGATACGGCGCGAGCGAAATCAGCCGGGGCTTCTTGGGAATGTCCTGCCAGATCGAGCCGAGATTCAGCCGTTGACAGCCGCCGGTAGACTTGGCGAGTTGCTCCAAGGCCGCGGCGCCACGTCCCTGTTTACCCGGCAGATATTCCGGCGAGTAGGGCAAACACATAGGCGCCAGCGTGGCCTGCCCCAAGCCGGGCGCGGCGAGCGTGGTCAGGATCGTCTCGCTGCCCGATAGCGGTATCTCGCCGATCAACGTATCGGCCGACGCCCAGTGCATTCGGGCGGACTTCGATGTGGCCGCTTCACCCGGGGCGGCCGAAAGCGTGGTCAGTTCCGGCAGGCGATCGAACGGCGTCGTCTCTCGCTCGGGGTCGAGGTGCAGCTTTATGCGGCAGACCCCGTTGCGGAGTTCTTGCGTGGCCACGACGTTCTCGGCAAGCCCTTGCGATTTTCCGGCGGTCCATCGGGCAAGCGAGGAGAAGAAATCACCCGCGTTTTTCCAGGCGGCGATCGGGCCGGTGAATTCCCCGTCGGCCTCGCCGGTATAGCACAGCACACGTCCCAAGCCGGCCTGCCACGCGGATAATACCGGCGCCTTGTACTCGTCCACCGCTACGACCGCCAGATTCGCGCCCGGTCGGAGATAACAGAGGTTGTATCCACCGATGTTGGGAAAATCGCCCAGCGGTCGGCTGGTGATCGAGATCAGGCCGCCGGTTGGACGGACTTGGACGGGGTCTTCGAGAAACGCGCTGCGGGCGATGAGGAACGTGTCTTGTGCGAACAGGCGGGGCAACTCCTGGGCGACGTTGGTGAACATGCACTGACCCTTGCCGCGCCGGGCAATGTCCTTCAGCAACTCGGCGTCGCAGTCCTTTGCGGTACCCAACCCGACAACGCTGATGGTGATTCCGGCCTTGACGCACTTCTCGAGCAGCGATTTGTAGCCGCCGGGCTGCTCGCTGTCGGCGGCGTCGGCGAAGAGGATGATGTGCCGTGTGCCGGCCTTCGCCTTTGCGACCATGCTCACCGCCCGTTTGAGCGCTTCGTAGACGAAGATTCCGCCGCCGAACGATTCGATGCGCAGAATCTTGTTCCGCATCGCATTTTTCTCCACAACGTCGGCCAGCGGCACGATCTCGTGCGGAGCGCTGTCAACGGCGATGCAGCCGAATTGGTCCATCGGCCCGAGCATTTCGAGCACCTCGGCGGTCGCCAGGTTGGCCAGGTCCATTTTCGCGCGTCCGTCGGGTACGGGCATGGCCATGCTGCCGCTACGGTCCAGCGCCACGACGATCGCCAGCGACAACTTGCGATGTTCGCGCCGCAGTTCCATGGAGACCGGCATAATTGGCTCGAGCGGACTCTTGTAGTAGCCGCCGGGGCCATAGGAATCCTTGCCGCCGGTAAACATCAGTCCGCCGCCGCTTTGCGCGACCCAGACGGCGAGGTTTTGCAGGCCGACGTGGCCGAGCAGATTGGCCGGCGAGTTCTCCAGCAGCACCGCCGAGTATCCGGCGAGTTCCTCCAGCGTCCAGTTGCATTGCGGGGCCGCGCGCGAATCGACCTTCAGTTCGCCCCTTTCGAGCAGATCGGCAAACCCCGATTTTCCGGTCGGACTGATGCAGAGGATCGGCCGCGCCCCATGCACGCCAACCAACAGCCGGGCACGGTTGTTTTCCGGAACCGGATCGTTCCCCCGGGCCTGGACCCGAAGTTCGTACTCGCAAACGCCGCGCCCGGCGGCCGTGTCGCGGAAGATCAACCGGCTCGTACCCGACGGAACGTTTTGCGTACCCCGGGCAATGACCTGCGAGCCGCCGACCAGTTCGTATGAGACCGGTTGCCCCAGCGGCGAATCGATCCAGGCGGTAATCATGTACGATTCGCCCGGCAGGGCGGATTCCGGTCCCTGGATACGTTCGACGGCCAGATCGCCGGCGTTGGGGCGTTCGAGGAGCCTGTAGTCGATGGCTATTCCCGCCGCCGATGCCCGGACCGATAAGGAAGACAGGTCGCGTCCGGTCCAGCGGCCATCGGAGAGGACGAGGACGCGCCCCGGCTCGTCCCGTCCGATCAAGGAGAGGGCCAGTTCGAGGGCATCGGCCAGATGCGAGGCCTCGCGGCCCACTTCGGCGGAAAAACCGACGAACTTCGCCGGCTGAGGCGACTGTTCGACGGCGGCCTTTTCGGCGAACGAGACCACGGCAAACTTGTCGCCGCGGTCGATGGTCGAATAGACGATGTCGGCGGCCTCCTTTTGCAACGACTCACTCCCAGAGGGCATCGAGAGACTTCGGTCGGCAACCAGAACCACCGTGCCGGAGCGAATCGGCAGCCGCATGCTCAGACCGCACAAGGCGAAGACCAACAACGTCAACGCCAAGCATCGCAGGCCGAACATCAACCGTGAAGGCAACCGCCAAAGCCACAACGACATGGCCAACGGAATCGCTAATACCATCCAAAATGGATCGGTGAGTGTCATGTGCCGTGTTTTTCTCTCTATAAAGCCGCCGCCGGGTGGCACTGGCGTCTCGCCAGTGCTGGCTGGAACACGGGCAAGATGCCCGTGCCACCCGGCGCAACCTTTCGGTCGCGGCTTTATGAACCTCCGGTTATTCCATCATCTCTTTTGCCGATTACCGCCAAATGGGTCGCCATTGCGAGGAGCGCCACTACGAGGAAAATCCAACTCAAGCTGACTTGCCGATCCTGGTAAATCGGCGACTCGTTCCAGCTTCCCCAACAACCCGACCGGCAATCGGTCAGGTCGGACTCGTCGCGCGAAATCGTGTTGCAGGAAAACAGATACTCGGCGTCGGACGTTTTTATCGCGTGCAGTCCGACGCGGTCCGCCGACGTTGCAATGCGTTGGCCGTGTACCTCCAACTTCCGCGTTGTCTCGTCCGGTGAAACAACTTCCACCTGCCCGGTCTCCTTTTTCAGCACGACGTTGAGAGTCTGTCCCAGTCGGACGTTCGGCGCGGCCACGCCGGGCAGCCCGCCGCGTCGCCATTTGACGATGTTGGCGAACAGAATCGGCCAGTCGGGTGAGTCGTGGAGGTTCGACTGCTCCGGCGCGAGATTCATTCGCAGGCAACGTCGTCCGGCGACGTCCTCGCTCTCGGTTAGCAGCGGCACGTTGCCCGCCATAACGATCGGAAGACCGGCCGGCTGCGACTTGGGCGAAGCGGACCAGATGACGCTCTGCAACGAAAGCCCCTCGGCCAGGGCATTATTGTGGTCGATCACGAACGGCCCGGCATATGCCGCTGCTTCCTGGTCGCCGAGAATTTCCATCCGCCACGCATCGCCGTTGATGGCCCCGGACTTGTTGCAGACGACCAGCTCGGGCCGCTCGGAAACAATGATTGTTCCGCCGGTGGCCTCCAGTGCATCAGCGACCGCGCGACGCAGGTCTTTGTCGGAGACGTCTATCGACATCCGCAGAGGTTTCGCCGACTCGGGTAGCAAGAGAACCTGGTTGTCGATCTCCAGTGCGTCGGCGTCGATCGAAGCACTCAGGATCGGCGAATCGGGCGGCAGGTCCAGGAAAATCTGCTTGGTGGCCCCGCCTTCCAATTCGACCATGCTGGTCGTCAGTTCGTTTCGCTTGCTGCATCGGATGTTCATCTTGCTTTGGCCGGGCGAGTCGGCCAAACAAGCCAACTCCAGCAAGACTCGCTCGTTTTCGACGCCGCGGTTTCGCGTGGCGGCGGTGAAGGCCATGTTCGGCAGTTTCTCGCCGAAGGCCCACCACTGAGTCTGACTGCTTTCGAGTTCCATTTTCGGCGGCTGATCGCTGAGCACAAGAATTCTCGTGGTCCGGTCGCCCACCTCCGTGGCCAATGTAATCGCCGCCGGCAGATCGGCCGTGGGACTTTGGCCGGTCCACTGCGCGAAGATATCTTCGGCGTGGTCCGGATCGCGCACCGTTTGGCCGATCAGACGCAGCCGCGCGCCGGACAGGATGAACCGGGCGACGTAGTTGTTTTTACGCAATTCCTCGGTCAGCGCCGTCTCGGCACGATCGCGGGCCGAGGTGGCTCCGCGACGGGCTTGCATGGAATATGAATCGTCCAGCACGACCGTCAACGGGCGGACGACGTCCCGTTTCAGCAAAGCCGGCCCGGCCGCCGCCGAGACCAGCATGGCGATTGCCAGTAGTTCGAGAAAGAAGGCCAGCGGCGTCTGCATGCGATGCAGAATGCGCCCGCCACGCCGGGGACGACGCTGATCGATCCAAAACACCAGGCTGGAGACGACCGCGCGGCGCGACCGGCTCCGCAGCCAATACACGGCCGCCAGCACGGGCAACGCGAGAAATCCCAGCAGCATTAAGGGCGACGTCAGGACCATCAGTTTTGGTGTGAATCTTAACTGTCAAGCATGGTAGGCCGGGTCGTGACCCGGCACGAATCACCGCCGGGTTGCAACCCGGCCTACAAATCACATACTCATTCAAACGGTAAAAATCCCCGCCTCGACCAGCGGCGAGAAATCCCAGTTGGCGCAAAGATGCTCGGCCACCAGCGGGACGAACACGGCGCCGACCTGTCGGGCCGCGCGGCGCCAACTCTCGCGGTGACGTTGCAGGTTGTTTTGATATCTGGCCGATGCGGTTGCGTCGAGGAAGATTTCCTCCATCCGGCCGTCTTCGCTGTCGACCAGCCGGACGTTGCCGCGATGCGGTGGGTTCACGTCGTCGGCCGCCAGAACCTGGAGCACGTAGACCGCCGCGGCGCGGTTGCTCAAACCCATCAGCAATTCCAGCGGATCGCCCAGCCAGAGCAGATCGCTGATAATCGCCCGAATTCCCTGCGGCCGCCACGTCGGCGGGAGGGTGCGAAACGAGTCGGGCGGACTTTCCTGGGAGTCGAACGTCAGACCCTGCCAAAGCGTCGGCGAGTGCGAGCCGCCGGCGATCGGTCGGCAACCGCGGCCGGCCAAATACGCGCGGTGCGCGTGGCCCGCGTTTCCGGCCGCCGTACACAAAGCCGCGGCCAGACCCACGGTGGCCCGATTCTTGTCGCTGCCGCGCAAGGCCATCGACCGCGAGCCGTCGATCACCACGTCCAGATGCGGGCAAACCTCTTGCCGATAGAGCTTGACGATCATCTTGTCGCTACGGGCGTAGGCGGCCCAGTCCAGACGCCGCAGGTCGTCGCCGGGCTGATACTCGCGATGGTCCATGAACTCCATGCTCTCGCCGACCAGCCGCCCCAATTGCGATCCGGCGGTCCCCTGGGGTGCTCGGCGCGGCGCGGCCAAACAATACCGCGCGCCGGCCTGTTCCCCTTCCGAGAGATATTGAGCGATTGGATTTGCCATTGGGTATTGGTAGTCTCGTGCCCACACGGAGCGTGGGTACCAGGTAATTTCAATCCGTTGGTGTCAAGTTCGTTGTCTCCAGCGGCTTGAAGCGCCACCATTGGCCGAGCGCCCAGGGCATGGCAACCAGCGCTGCTATTACAAGCCAAACCAAGAGAAATGGTCCGGCGGCGTCTATGGCGGCTTGGTTCTCCATAGTCAGCACCATTGGGCTGCCGATCATGTACCAGGGCAGCGAAGTTTCCCCGAGGTCTTCGAGGAAGAAGGCGACCAAGTACGGCGCCAGACACGCGAAAACCGCTAAAAACGCGGCAAGCACCGAAAGATTGGGCATATTTACATTCTTCAGCAACACCTTGCAAAGGAAAGCCGTCGTCAGGCAGTAACACAGTATGTAGCCGAAGACAAAGGTCGCGTTGTGGCAACATTCATGGAGGTCCGAAAGGTTTGCACTCAAATACCGGCCCCAGTTAATGGCCGCCAGCATGGTGAAAACAAACAGGATCGCACACCAGATTATTCCCCCGGCCGAGCCGGAATAGAACAAGAACGCAACGAAACGCAACAACAGATTCCGCGGGATGATTCGTTTCACCCGCGTACTCCAGGAGTCACGCTCGCCGAGCGAGGCCACCATCATGACCGTGAAACCGAAGGTACCGTATACGACCCAGCCGATTATCGGATCGGCCGACGTTTGTGTATAGCTCCAAATGGCCGCCACGACACCGACGACCAACCAAGTGCCCGTTATATAAAGACGTGGAACCAACATCCGATTGGACGGTTTGGGACTTAGCAGCGCCACCGCCAGGACGTAGAGCAAGCCGATCGCCAGAGCCTCGAAGAGAAGGGCCGTGCCAATGGTGGTCCACGTAGTAGTGACGCCAAATAGCCCCCAACCCATCATGATCGCGGCACTGACCGACTGGATGAACATAACGGCAGTCATGAATAGAAAGATCAACATTCCCGCGGCGACCAACCCGCGCAGGAACCAGCTTCCCGAGACGGAGCCGGCGAAAATCCCCATCGCGTTGACGCCGGCGCAGACCATGAACCCGATCGCAAGCACGGCAAAGATCGTTGGCAGATCGATTCCCCGCAACAGGTAAGTGAGGATCATAAACGGCATGCAGGCGCTGTAGATCAACAACGTCAAGGCCATTGCGGTCAAGTATTTTCCCCGGACGATGGCCCCCGGCGTGATGGTGGTGACGAAGAACAGATCGATGTTCGTGTCGTTGCGTTCCAGCGAGAGTCGGATGCCGGCGTAGAGCGGAACGAATCCGATGCAGGTGAAAAAGAGAATGCTCTCCAGGGCCATGAAGATATTCTTTCCGCCGTTGATGCTGGTGGCGGCGTCGGGAGAAAGTATCAGATATCCGCCGACGATGCCCAGGTTCAACAGCAGGAAGAGCAGGAAAATAGTGCTCACCCAGCGGCTCTGCACGGCCTGGCGAAACTCCTTGACGGCGACCGGATTAATTCTATCGCCCACGGTCGAGGCAAACGCGAACAGTCGTTTCACTGGACTTCTCCCTTGGTGACAGTCATGAAAACGTCTTCAAGGTCCATCTGTCGCTGGCGGAAGTCCAGGATGCGGAATCCCTTGCCGACCAGATGAGTCAAAATATCGCTGTGCGAATCTTCGCCGCCATCGACTCGGATCTCCACTTCCTCGCCGATGATTCGCGCCTGCTGGACCAGCGGCACTTGGAGCAGTTCCTTGTGCAGCGAGTCAACTCCGTTCGACGCGCGGATGACGATCACCCGATGAGGCGACTCGGCGGCGACGATCTGCTCCATCGAGCCTGCCCGCAGTATCTTTCCCTGTTCGATAATCACCGCGCCGTTGCAGACTTCGGCCAACTCGGTGAGGATATGGGAACTGATGAGTATGGCCTTGCCGCGGTCGGCCAGCACCCGGAGCAGTTCTCGCAGTTCGATCCGCGCGCGGGGATCAAGTCCGGCCGCCGGCTCGTCGAGGATAAGCACGGGCGGATCGTGGACCAGCGCCCGGGCCAGGCTGACTCGCTGCTTCATCCCCTTCGACAGCGCATGAAGGAATTTCTCGCGGATGCCTTTCAGATTGGTGAACTGCTCGACGGAATCGACCACCGAACGCCGTTTGACGCCCCGCAGACCGTACGCACGGGCAAAAAAATCGAGATACTCGTGGACCGTAATGTCGCGATGGGCGGGCAAAGCGTCGGGCATGAACCCCACGTGGCGCCGGGCCTTCTCCGGATCGTCGATCAGCGAAATTCCGCCTACGTACGCGTTGCCTTCGGTCGGGTCGTCGAGCGTGGCCAGAATCCGCATCGCCGTCGTCTTCCCGGCCCCGTTCGGACCGACAAATCCGAACACGTTGCCGGAGGAAAACTCGAACGAGATGTCGTCCACCGCGCGGGTCTTGCCGAAATACCGCTTCAGATTAACGATTCTAACGTCCATCTTGTTGTCCCTTCGAGATGCCGTAGACGATTGCCGCCGTGTCCTCGGTCTCCGCGCCGTCCAAGGGCGACTCGACAAACGGCGAGCGGTCGAGAATGGCAACATAAGTGCCGGGGGAGAGCACGGTGGAAAGGTTGTTGTTGTTGGTCAGGTTGCGGAAAGATTGCAGCCAGTTGGCCCCGAGCGCGATCTGGCCCGGCACTAAATCCGCACCCTTGGCGGCGTGCTTTTTCTCGTCGGCTTTGAGAGTTCTCTCCGCGCCGGCGGGGATTTCATGGGCCTCGAAGATGCGTCCCGACGAATCGGCCAGACACAGCCGACGGATGTCGGCGCCCAGGGCGTTGACGACCTTCAGCGTCCCGTCCTCGTTCTTTTCGACGGTCAGCCGCTCGCGGCGGTCTTCGTTCTTGCGGATTTGGAAGTAGGCCGGCACACGAGCAGTCACCCAGCCCGAAGTCAGATGTTGATTGTTGGTCCAATTGATGAACCGCATGGTATCCGAACCATGCGACGAGTATCGACGCCAGGGGCTTATCTCGTTGTCCAGCAGCGTCACTTCGGTGTCGGTGTGGAACCGCGGTCCGGACGAGGGCGTCAACGGACAGTAGAACGAAAGAAATCCGATCGTCGTCGCGCGATGGCAACGCTCGTCGAGCAACGTCAGGCTGGCCGTCTTGCCGCGGCCGGTCCAGCCCTCCGAGGCCAGCGAGTATCCAAACACCGTCAGACAAGTCAACAAGGAGATGGCGGGCACATTCCACCACAGCCAGATGCGCCGCTTGTATTTCGACAACAGCCACAAATTGGCCGGACCGATGCAAACACCGAACAGCAGCACCAACACGAACAGTCCCCGAACCGGAATCGTCGTCTCGGCAACCAGCAGATCGTAGCGATTGTCGGGTACGGAAACCGGGAGATAGATGTGAATCGGCGAGCCGATCAACTTTCTGTAGGTCGTTTTCCAGTCCGTTTCGCCATCGGCCAGTCCGGCCGCCGCGCGGCCCAGGCCAACCGCGTAGCCCCCAACGCCGTCCGCTCGTCCACCTTGCGAAAATTCCTCCGGCAGGCTTTTGGAGTGGACCAACAGTGTGCCGCCACATTCCAGCCAGCGCCGGATCGCCAACCGCACTTGGGAGGGCAACTGCTCCGCCTCCTTGCCGCTTAGCACGATCGCATCGAAGCATGAATATCCCAGCCAATTGTGACTCCACTGGCTAACCGGCAATTCGCTCCGCAGGAACGCGAAACGTTCCGCTTCCGGCGAGGGCGAGGAGGTTCCCATCGAACCTGCTACCGGCGCGGTGGCGGACTCCTTGCGCATCCCGCCGCGGAACTCCTGCGGAACTCCCCGGCCGAGGAGCACCGCAATGCGGTTTGTTTCGTTGTAGTTGTGGTTGAAAGAGTACGTGCTGCCCACGAGAATGATTTTGGCGTCCTTCACTCCTTTCACACTGACTTCCAACGCCTCTTTGGCCACGTGCTGGGGCGGCTGATAGAGCGAAACCGAAACCGCCTGCTTTCCCGCGACGTGGACCGTTCGGGAAACCACCGTGCCGAATTCCCTCAATCCGTCGCGGCTGGGGGGATAAGAAAGATGTACGATGCGATCCTCCGCCGAGTTGTTTTTCAGTTGCACGCGCAGCTCGACGTAACCGTGGCAAGTACCGTGGAGTCCGCCCGAGATACTGTCCCTGCTGGGGGTAGGTTGCACTGCGACCTCAACGTCGCCAACCCACACTCCGGCCAACGCGGCGGATTGGAGGAGGAACGCAATGCCAACAACCAGGAAACAACGATGAATGCAGGAAAATACTTGTTTCCACAGTCCTCCGCGGGAACGCGCTGCTCGCGACGCTTCGCGTCGCCGCCGCCGATGCGGAGCGTCGGGACAAGTGGGTTCCCATGCGGAGTACGGGAACCAGGAAACGAATTTATTCATACTTGTTTCTCCTCCCGCGTCTTTTCGATTTTCACGTCGGCCGGCAAGTTCATACCCGCCTCGTCGACTGAGTCCAAAAGACCTTGGACGATCGCCAACTCGCCGATCTGATCGAAACGCGCTTTGTAGTTGAGGATTAATCGATGGTTCACAACCGCCGGGGCGACCGCCCGAACGTCCTCGAACCCGACGCTCGGCCGGCCCGCAAGCAGCGCGTATGCCCGGGCGGCCTCGGCCATCGAGATCGCCGCGCGCGGACTGGCGCCGTAAGTGACATACGTGTTGACATCCGCCGTCGCCTCGGGGCTTCCGGGATGACTGGCGGCAGTCAGCCGCGAGATATAACGCGACACCGCCCGCGGCAAAAACATCCGCTCCATCGTGCCGAACAGCAGCGACAACTCCTCGGGCGAGAGCGGCTTCTCGGGCACGGGCGGCTCGCCCCGACGTCGAGTCGAAATGATTCCTTCCAGCACGTCCGCCGAAACGTTGCCCACGGTCAACTTGAACAGGAAGCGGTCTAATTGGGCCTCGGGCAGCGGGTAGGTTCCCTCCAACTCGATCGGGTTCTGGCTGGCCAGGACGAAGAACGGATCGGGCAACATGCGGGTGTTGCCCAACAACGTCACCGAGTGCTCCTGCATCGCTTCCAATAGGGCCGATTGCGTTTTCGGGCT
Organism: uncultured Thermoguttaceae bacterium; assembly: GCA_965195225.1. Taxonomy (GTDB): domain Bacteria; phylum Planctomycetota; class Planctomycetia; order Pirellulales; family Thermoguttaceae; genus JAHIKV01. The sequence goes on along the minus strand of CBDAFL010000188.1, from coordinate 38,385 downwards.
GGCGCGGTTGATCTCGTCAGCCAGGAGGATGTTGGTAAAGACCGGGCCGCTCTGGAAGGTCATTTCCCGTCCGCCACCGGCCGTTTCACGCAGAATGTGGGTGCCCAAGATGTCGCTGGGCATCAGGTCGGGCGTGAACTGAATGCGACGGAATTGCACGTTCAGGATTTGGCCGAGGGCTTTTATCATGGCCGTCTTGCCCACGCCTGGCAAACCTTCGAGCAGGATGTGGCCCCGGCTGAGGATGCCCGTCAAAACCATCCGGTGCAATTGGTTTCGGCCAAGTAGTACCCGGTCCATCTGTGCCAATGCCCTGGAGACAAGCTCCAGGGCAGGCGTCAATTCCTCGGGTTGCAACAAAGCGTCGGGCGGTATGTGCGTCGTCATGTGTTCGATTGGTCAAGTAAATAGTAGTAGTGTGCGTTTCACGCCAACCCCACAAAAAATCGCAACCTCGAAGCGTACATGCCACACTGCGTCGTTACTTCTTCTTGCGGTCGAAGTAGCGTTGCACGGCTTTTTTATGTTCCGGAAGAATTGTCTGGGAATGAGCCTCTCCGCCGCCGGCTTGGGTCGAACTTAAAGCGCCCCCGGTCGAGCCGCCGGATGGATTTTTCGCCGTCGGATTTCCGAGGCTAACGCCCACCAGCTTGCTCTCCTTCAGCGAAGCCACGGCCGCCGGCGGCAACACCTTTTCCTTGAAGGCGGCGCCGTCTTTCTCGGTGCCGTTCGACCAGGACATGGCGGCGTCGGCCCGGCCGCGAGAGATTCCACCCCGTCCGGGCAAACAGCCGCAATTCAGCGCCGCCAGCAAGTCTCCAAGCTCATCGCCGTTTTCGCACAGGAGCAGGGCCTCGATCAACTCTGCCTCGTCGAATTCACCTCCCCCCTCGCATTCGGCCAACAACTCGGCATCAATCAACTGCGCGTCGATCAGCCTGGCGATTTGTCCCATTTGGCAATCCTTGCACTCCCCCAGGGCTTCGCGTAGCGCTTGAAGCTGCTCGGCGGACAAAGTTCCTTGCCGACAGGCTTCGCCGAGTTCTCCCTCCAGCCCCTCGTCGAGCATTTCGCTTTCGGCGGCAGCCTGCTCGGCCATTTTGGCCAGCTCCTTCATCGCATCGCTGAATTGCTTGGGATCCATTTGAGACTGGGCGGTTTGGATCGCCGCGGCCAATTTTTCCATCCGGCCAGCCGAATTCGCCTGCTTGACGGCTGACTCGGCCGCTTCGGCCGCCTCTTTGCTGAAGGAAATCTCCAGATGATCCATCGCCTCCATTGTCTTGGCGGGATCGTTGCCTTGGGCCTCCTTGCGAATGCGCTCGAGGTTTTTTTCCAGCGCTTCGGCCTTCTCGGGCGGGATGATCCGCTCCTGCTTGAGAATCTGGAGTTTTTCGGTGAGTTTTTTCATTCCACCACCGATCTGCAACGCGGTCTCGCGTCCGAAGGAAAGTGAGCGGTCGGGCGCGAGAAAAGCGGCTGCCAGAAAGGCGACGCTCATTGCCAACAGCGTCATCTGCCGGCCTAACCGCCACCGCAGAGCCGGCAAGGGGACGTTTGAGATACACTCTGACCAACGGCCGATGTTCGTGTCGCCGGCGGCCATCAGCAGACCTCCTAGGCAACCGTGTCGATCGAGCAAGGCTCGAATGGAATTTGGTTTTGGTAGTTGCCGGGCGGCCCATAACACACCCGCCGTGAGGGCAACCGCCAGCCCAAGGAATCCCCACATCAGTACCGACTGGTCAATACGGAACACGGCCCGAGCGGCGACCACCGCCACGGCCCAGATCATGATCCACGCAAACGACCAACGCAGACATTCGCGCAACGCCAAAATGCAACCCAGCCGGAATCGGAAACTACCGATCTGTTTCCCATGGTGGTCTGAAATCATTGAACCAACCCTTAGTTCCGTCTTTCTCATTTGGGCGTCGCTCGGATACGCTCCGAGCGGCAACTCCCCCCCCATGTTAGCCGAGTGCTGCGTGGAATTCCAGTTGTCTCGCTGATTTTCCCGTCGAGAATTTGGTTTCACGGGCCATCGTGATGCTCGACGCCCCCTCCGTAGACCTAGTCCGGGGGTCGTTTGCCACCCGAAGGCCAAGCATTCCCCGTCGTTCTCGCCAAAAACCTCTTCGCATTCCGCCGGCACTTCTTGGAAAACCACCCAACTCTCCTGCGTTGTGCGATGGTTGACCACTGGAGATCAACAATAGCGGTGTATCCTGGCCGAAAGTTCCCCGAAATCAAGGTTCCGTCGCTGAAGTCATTCACACATACAATGTTGTGAGTGCCTACAGTGTTAATGAACTTGGCGCGAATTTTTCGCATTCTTTGCTTCAATCGTCGAATACGAGATAATTCCGAAACTCAGGTTACTGGCTAGTCGGACGGGTTTCCATTTCCAATTGCCGCATCTTCCGATAGAGGTTCGAGCGGTGTAGTCCCAAACGGTCGGCGGCCAGACTCATGTTGCCCCCGCTGCGGTCGATCTGCTGAAGGATGTACTCCGACTGAAAACGCGTCGTGGCGTCGGCCAACGATTGGTCGAGGTCGGCCGTCGGCGGCGTTTGGCCGCGGGGAGAGAGAATAAAGGCCAAGTCCTCGGCTTCAATCCGGTCTTCGGTGGATAGATACGCCAGCCGCTCCATGAGGTTCCGCAGTTCGCGGACGTTTCCCGGCCACGGATGTTCCAACAATCGCTTCTTCGCGGCGGCGGACAGTTTTGGCGTCTTGCGGCGTGCCCTTCGACAGAAGTCGTCCAGAAAATGCTCGACCAACAGGAGGATGTCTTCTCCCCGTCCGCGCAGCGGCGGCAACTCGACCGCGACCACGTTCAGACGAAAATAGAGATCCTCGCGGAACCGTTTTTCGCGGACCATCTCGGCGAGGTTCTGGTTGGTGGCGGCCAGCAGCCGGGCGTCGGTGTGGATAGGGGTCGAGCCGCCGACGCGGACCAACACCCGCTCCTCGATTACCCGCAGCAGCTTCGCCTGGCAGGCGAGGCTCAGGTCGCCGATTTCGTCGAGAAAGAGTGTTCCGCCGGCGGCCAGCTCGAACTTTCCGGCCCGGGCTTCACGGGCGTCGGTGAAAGCCCCCTTCTCGTGCCCGAACAGTTCGCTTTCGGCCAAGCTCTCGGGAATGGCGGCGCAATTGACGGCGACAAAAGGCTGGTCGCGGCGGCGGCTTAGGTAATGGATCGACTGGGCCACAACCTCCTTGCCGGCGCCGTTCTCGCCGAGGATCAGCACGGCCAGATCGGTGTCGGCCACTCGGCGGATGATCGAGCGAAGTGCCTCGACGGCGGGGCTTTGGCCGATCAGCCGCACCTTTTCCGCCGCTTCTTTGGTGATTTGGCGGTTGGCCGTGAGGAGTTGTTGGCGGTCTTGGGCGTTTTCGAGGGCCACGGCCGCGTGTTCGGCCAACTCGCCGAGCGCCTCCTCGTCTTCCTTGGTGAACGTCCCCTCCAGCTTGTTAATCAATTCAAACGCCCCGAACAACTCGCCGGATCGGCCTCGCAAGGGAACGCAAAGCAGCGTCCGCGTCTTGTAGCGGAGCTGGGTATCGACGCGGCGATCGACGGCCTCCGGTTCCGTGCCGGTGTCGACGCGCCGCGGCTGTCCGGTGCGGATCACTTCGCCCACCACTCCGCGGTCGTCGCGGATGCGCAGTTCGCCGCCTGGGGCACCCAGCGCCGGGCGGCCGACCAGCGTATGGTTCGGCCGGTCCCAAAGAAAGATGCTTGCTCGATCCGCGTGTAAGAGCCGCGTGGCCGCCTCCGCCATCTGGACCAGCAGCGGTTCGACCTCGCGGGCCTGGTTCCATTGGGCGGCGATTTCCAGCACGGCCTCCAAGCGATGTAGCCGGCGTCGGTCGTTCGCGCGACGGCGAACGCCGGCGACCGCCCGATGGAAAATCGGCGCGAGCCGTTCGACTGCCGCCAGGGCTTTGTCGGAGTTCTTCGTTTGCGAGAGATGGAAGACCAGCGCTTCGCTCTGCTGCGAACGAGACGTCAATGGGGCGGCGACCCAGCTCGAGTCCGCTGCCGTGCGCTCTCGATCGAGCACGTCGGCCAGCAGGTCGATCGGCAGCGGCTTTGCTTTGCCCGATTCGGCCACGACCGACCATCGGCCAGCGACGGCGGCCGCCAGCGCGATGTAGTCCGCGTCGATGGTTTCCGGCAGAGCAGGCAAGACTCCCCGAAGCAGTTCGGCGACCTCCTCGCATTCCGTGGCAAGCCTGAACAGTTCCGCGGCCGCCGGCAACAGAGCCGGATCGTCGGGCAGCGGCGTATCGTTTGTGGAGACGGGAGTCGCCGGGTGTCGCGTTTTGGATTGCATGGTATTTCCGCGGGAAAGTGCCCTATTTGATCTATAACGGGGGTGGCAATTGTAACATTGGGGTGGCAGAAGTACTGCCGCTCCGCCGAAAGCCGACGTGATTATGATACGGCGAAATAGTCAGAATGACAACAACCGGCGGAATCAAAGTTGGCAAACGGGTCGCTCGTACAGTATCCTGTACGACATGAACGCAATCACCTACACCGAGGCCCGAGAAAATCTGGCCTCGACGATCCGACGCGTCTGCCGCGACCACGATCCGGTAATCATCACGCGAAAGCGGGAAGATTCGGTGGTCATGATCTCGCTGGAGGATTACGAATCGCTGACGGAAACGGCGTATCTCTTGAAGAGTCCGCGAAACGCCGGCCGTCTTCTGGTGGCCTTGGACGAACTGGAGCAACGCAAATATTAAGGATGCCCGAACAAGGCGTCCAGGTCTCGATATCCGCTCACTACACGGACTATCTCCACGCCTTTCGTGAAAGGCCGATAGAAAATCACGTAGGCGCCAACGGAGAAGGTGCGGATATCCGGGCCAAATTCCGGTGATCGCTGGCCCAATTCAGCGTTCCGCGCCAATGTTTGGAATGTCTTGAAAAACGATGCCATCTGCCGTTCGGCGGCTGATGGTTTGTCTTGGCGAATATGGTGTCGGATATCGGCAAGATCAGGTCTTAGCCAGCGGCGCGAGGCGGAAGCGTTTCATTACAGATTGTCCGCTTGCGGATATCGAGATCGCTCTTCCGCCTCGATATCAGCCTGGAACTGCCGGCAGGAATCCTCGTCGTACTCGGTGTATTCGCCGCGATCAAGCTGATCGAGGCCGGCTTTCACGTCGTACAGGAGTTTCTCGCGGCGAGCCAATAAGTGCAAAGCTACGCCCACAACTTCCTCGGGGTCATGGTATTTGCCATTCTGTATGACATCTTGCACAAATGGCTCCAATTCCGTCGGGATGGGAACCTGGATCATGGGATGCTCCCTATTAGCATGGACTCAACAAACACAGCCCGAACACTGGTTTTGGACAGAAAACCACCCAATTGCATGGTAAATTGCGGCGAAGCATCCTGCAACCCCGCCATTGTGGTCGCTTATGAGAAGGAAATGTCTACCGGCGAGGCCGACAACCGCGTATTTACGCCGTCTGTTTCAGATCCTCGAAATGGATCTGATACAGCCGGCGGTAGAGTGCGCAGCGGGCGAGGAGTTCGTCGTGGCTGCCGACGTCGAGAATCCGCCCGCCCTCCATCACCACGACCCGATCGGCCAGCGAAAGGACGGACAGCCGATGGGTAATCAGCACGGTGGTCCGGTCGCGGGTGAACTTTTCCAACACCTGCTGTATCGCCTGCTCGCTCTCCAGATCGACCTGGCTGGTGGCCTCGTCGAGTATCAGGATGGCCGGGTCGCGGAGGATAGCCCGGGCCAGGGCGATCCGCTGACGCTGTCCGCCGGACAGTCGGTTGCCCAACGCGCCGGCCGAGGTCTCGTAGCCGTCGGGCAACTCGTTTTCGATGAAGCGATGCGCATGGGCCTGCTTGGCCGCCTCGACCACCTGTTCGCGTGGCGCGTTGAGTGCGCCGTAGCGGATGTTGTTGAATATCGTGTCGTCGAAGAGCATCGTTTCCTGGGTGACCAGCCCGATCTGCCTGCGCAGACTGCGGAGCCGCATGTCGCCGAGCGGCACGCCGTCGAGTTTGACCACGCCCGTGGTGGGATCGGCGAACCGGGGGATCAGATTGGCCAGCGTACTCTTTCCGCAGCCGTTCGGGCCGACGATGGCAATCGTCTCGCCAAAAGCGATTTTCAGGTTGACCTCTTCGAGGACCGGCTTGTCCGTGTAATAGGCGAAACCGACGTTCTCGAACGTCAGATCGCGGTTGTGGCGATGGAAGGGGACCGGACGAATCGGCTCGCGGATTTGCGGCCGTCGGTCGAGGCGCGAGAAGATGCGGTCGGCCGCCGCGCTGCCGGCCTGTAGATTGCTGAATATGCTGGACATTTTCCGTAGCGGATCGGCCATTCCGGCCAGCAAAACGAAAAAGGTCAGCATGGCGCCGCGACTCAGCGGCACGTCGCTCATGCGGATTCCAAGCAGATGCGTTTCCTTGGAAAGAATCAGCCATGCCCCGGCGGTCATCGCCAGCGAAATAGCGGCGATGCCCATCACCTCGGTCAGCGGATGGCTGAGCGAATTGTAGCGGGCGATGCGCATGGCCTTATGATAATAGCGTTTGTTGTCAGCGTGGAACTGGGAGCGTTCGCGCCGCTCGTTGGTGAATGCTTTTACGATCTTGATGCTGCGGAAGGTTTCCTCCAAGGTGGCGTAGATCAGGGCCATTTCCTCCATTGCCCGGCGATTGGCCCGCTTGAGCATCTTCGCCAACCATCGAATCGAAAAGACCGCTATCGGGGTAATGATCATCGTCAGCAGGAGCAGCCGCCAGCAAATAAACGCGGCGGCGGCCAGACAGGCGAACATCTTCAGCGGCTCGCGGACCAGCCGGCCGAAGAGCGACTCCAAGCCCGAGGCCACCTGGGTCATGTCGTTGGTGAAGCGGCTCATCAGGTCGGCCGTGCCGTCTTCGGTGAACGCGGCCAGATCCATTCGCAACGTGCGGCGATAGAAGAGCTTTCGCAAATCGAACGTCGCCAATTGGGCCATCCGCGCCACCAACACGCCGTTGAATACCAGAAACACGTCTTTGATGAGGGTTCCCACCACAAGCAAGCCGGTTATCACGAGCAACGTCTGGAACGGACTCTCGGGCAAATAATCGTCGATGTAGGGCTTTGCGATTTTACATCCCCGCAAGGTCGCGCTGGCTGAAGTCAATGTTGTTTCCAGGTTGGCGATATCACTTTGCAGGTTCTTACGTTGCTGCGGGCCGCCGGCGGCTCCGAGCGCCGTCAATTGCTCGCGCAGCTCAGTCGCTTCGGCGGATTTTGTTGCAATGGTGGTTTGGTTTTCCTCGATCTTCAAGTCGATCCACTGCTGCATCGACTGGTCTTCAAAGATCACCTCGACCACCGGGTAGATGGTGCCGATGTTGGCTACCCAGAAAACCGCCACCACCAGCGCGGAGAGGATAGAGGCCGCGAAAGTGAACTTATAGCGGATCGCCATCCGCACAACTCGACCGAAATTCATAGCCGGCAACCCTCGGGACGGTATAGATCGGTTCGCTTGCCAAAAAGGCGCGAAGACATAAACTAGGCTGGATGCGGCCCTTGTAACAGATTCCGCCGTTTTCTCCAATAGCGGGATGGGGGAATGTGGCAGTCCGACTCCCCCCGCTAGATACCCTTCCTTGCCTTTTAGAGGGGCACAGTAGTATACTAATTTGATGTGATGCGAGGTCGAATTAAAGCCGCGGGCCAAAAAGGAATTGCGACGAATTGCCAACGTTTATCGCACTTAAGGAAGGTAAAATGGTCGCTATTCATCCGAACATTCTTGAGCACGACGGTCAAAAGGCTTTCGTGGTTCTGCCTTACGAAGAGTTTTTGATGCTGGAAGAAGAGTTGCAGCAATTTGAAGACTTGAAGCAACTCCGCCAGGCAAAGGTCGAGGAAGCCGACGCGCCGACCGTGTCGCTCGACGCCGTAAAAAAAGAACTCGATCTGTAATTTTGCGGACTCGTTCTCTATAGAAGGTACATCTGATGTGGGCACGAAAGAGTGATCAACAACTTGCCAGGGAGCGCAGCCTTCGCGATCGTTATTGGTTGTCTTTTAGTGGACCAGTATGCGTGTTTTTTATCTTCTTCGTGGCTTGTATCATCTGTGCACTTTTTGGCTCTCCATCTCCCAATAGCACATCTAGATCTTTCACTTTGTTTCAGATTCTCTTTGTCATAACCTTAATTTCCTTGATCGTGGCCATCGCAAGCTATGTTCTACAACTTATTCTTAGGAAAAGTATTGCTTCTATGAATCTTGGCCTCAAGGAGGAGGTGATATGCGACACTTGTCATCATGTGAAAAAAGAAGATGGAGAAGACACATGTGAATGTGGCGGGCGGTTTGATTACTTCGATAACTGGGAATGGATTGAAGAGTAACATACGGATCGACAAGTCGAGGTAGTCCAAGTCACGGCCGAGGCGATATTCATCATTCATCATTCATAACTCCTCCCTCCCCCACCATCTTAACCCGCTCCATTACCTCCGAGTGGCTGAGTTCCGTTCCCACCGGCAGTATCACGTAAGCGGCCATCCCGCCGCAGCAGTCGAGAATGATCTGCTGCTGGTTGGGAGCGACAAAACCTTCCTGGCACGGCTCGTGGCCGGTGACGAGGAGTTTGGCGCCGACAAGTTCGCAAAACGCCTTGGCGTTCTCGCGGCGATAATCCCGACCCCAGAGCAGCCGAAAGGCGTCCGATTGTTCGAGGCAATCGTCGGTGGTCAATTCGCGCTCGAAAATCGTCGGGTCGAATCCACGTTGATCGACTTCCTCGGGCAGACTGTGCGAGATAAACGCGCCCCACGGCAGCCGGACCGCCAACGGGCAACTCCACAAGAAGCGAAGCATCGCTTTTTGGACGTCATCGGCGGCCGGGCCGTACATCTGTTGCAATCCAAGCCGAAACAGCAGGTTGAGCAACTGCCGGTTCTTCTGGATGGGGTAATCGCTCAATTCGGCCATTTCGTGATTGCCCAGCAGGAAGTGGACCCGTTGCGGGAACTTGACCTTCAGCGTGGCGACGTCTTCGAGGATTGCGTGCGACATGCAGCCGCCGTTTTCTTCGTACGCCGGCCCGCCGTGGCAGACCTCTTGGAGCACGAGATGGCGGCGCGGATGCTCCTCCAAGGCGGCGATCTTGCAGATCGAGTTGAAGTTCCGTCGATGCCCATGCACGTCGCCCGTGACCATCACTTCCTCGGCCAACTCCTCGGTAAGCGCGACCGTGCAACCTTGCCGGCCGGGCGTCTGACGGTTGGCCTCGGCGGCTTCGTCAATAATCTTCAGGATGTTCTCAACGTATTGGTGGGAGGCAACCATCGATATGATCGTTGAATACTGGGGTGTACGCGTTTAGCCGGCGTGTAAGCACGCCGCCAACAGCCCGTCGAAAAAGTCGGTCTCTGGGAACTTGCTGCTAGTGCTTTGTCGGAAAAACCCCTCTGTCATCCTGAGCGTAGCGAAGGATATCGCCCAATTTCACGGAGATTCTTCGCTACGCTCAGAATGACAATAGGCCGCGCCTGCAAACTCGGGCTGTTTTGCCCATTCTACACGAAAACGCCCGGATTTATCGGGGGGGAACCTTGCGAACCTTAACGCGGCGAGCGGTTCTGTCGATTTTCTGGACTCTAACGATTGTCGGGCCGATGTCAAATGAAGGCGGGGGAACCTTCCCGCGTCTCGATCCTACCCGCCCCGCCAAACTTGACAAGAGCAAACAAGGAATAGACCCAACATGAAACGCGCGATGTACTCGGTACTGACGGTGTTTGTCTTGGTTGGACTGACCGGCTGTGTTACCCACGGGCGGAGTCCCGCGACCTGCATGGACGATAGTTGCGCCCAAGCCTCGGAGGGTTGCCAGTCCTACGACGACCCCGGCGAAGAATACTGCGGCGACCCCGGACGGATGGTGCGTTGCCGGAGGTGCCGCGACAGAGGTTGCCAGGAGTGTTGCGAAGAGGTTAATACTCCCGGTCCGCCGACTGGCGCCATTACCTATCCCTACTACACGACCCGCGGTCCTCGCGACTTTCTGGCCGACAATCCGCCCAGCATCGGACCGTGACGTATCGTAGGCGTAATTGCATCTGTTTAGCGGCCGCCGGAACGGCGGCTGCTAAACGTGCGACATTAGTTCGCTGCATCGCTATCGCGCGATACTCGGGCGCGGACATAAATATCGTCGCCCACCTGTCGCACTTCGGGCGAATCCAATTGCATGGCCGCGGAAATCTCGGCGATACCCGCGCCGCCGACGGCCGTGGTCGATTCCTCGCCGCCGATGAGTTTTGGAGCGACGAACACGTGGACCTCGTCGATCGCCCGCGCGTCGAGCAGGTTGCCCAACACGCGGCCGCCACCCTCGACCAACACGTTGGTCAGCTGGCGACGGCCAAGCTCCAATAGCAATGAGTCCAACCGGTCGGCGTGAGTATCGCCATCGCAGACAAACACCTCGCAGCCCGCGTTGCCGAGCCGCAGGCGGTCGGCGGAAGAAGCCTCGGTCCCCACGGCCACCAGCACCGGCGTCTCGCCGGCGGAGCGCGCGAGTTGACTGTCGCCGGAGAGCGTTGCCTGTGTGTCGAGCACCACGCGGAGGGCGGTTCGCGGACCGGGGGGTCGGGCCGTCAACAGCGGATCGTCGTGCTCGGCCGTTCCGCGCCCGATAAGAATCGCGTCGACCCGGCCGCGCAGCACGTGAACAATCCGGCGCGATTCCGGCCCCGATATCCAGCGGCTCTGGCCGGTGTGCGTGGCGATTTTGCCGTCGAGCGACATGGCCCATTTGACGATGATCCACGACCGGCCCGTTTCCAACAGTTTCAGGTATGGTGCGTTTATCTGCCTGGCCTCAGGCTCCAGCAGCCCCACGTCCACGGTTATTCCCGCGTCGCGCAACTCGTCGATGCCACCGCCTTGGACTTGCGGAAACGGGTCTCGACAGGCCACGACCGCGCGCTGCAGTCCGCCTTCGATCACCGCCCGGGTGCAGGGGGGCGTTTTGCCCTGGTGACAGCACGGCTCGAGCGTGACGTACAGCGTGGCCCCGGTGGCCCGATCGCCGGCCATTCGCAGGGCCTCGACCTCGGCGTGGTCTTCGCCGAACCGCCGATGCCATCCTTCGCCGATGATTTCCGCGCCTCGTGCAATCACGCAGCCGACCATCGGGTTTGGCTCGACGAAGCCCTCCCCCCGCGCGGCAAGCTCCACCGCGCGTCGCATGTGCCAGAGGTCGATCTCGTGCTGTTGCATGTGCGGGTGTGTGGATGGTGGTTAGTATTTAGTGTACACGAGTGGCGCGAACAAGGCCACACGAGGGGCGTGGGATGAGGGGCGGTCGGTTCACCGACCACTTGTACGCCCTGAAAATCAGAAGAACAACCTCAAGAACTCTTCGCGCGCGCACCCACCACTTCGGAACCAACGGAATAACACGCCATGGATTTAGGCGTTAGAGTCCGACGCGGCCCATCGTGCTGCCGCGTCGAGAACGGCGCTCGGCACGCAACCGGGCACGCCGCTTGATCTCGCTTGGCTTTTCGTAGTACTCGCGGCGACGCATCTCCTTCTTGATCCCGCTCCGCTCGACCAGCTTGCGGAAGCGACGCACCGCCTCTTGGATAGATTCTCTTTCCCGCAACGTCAATTTAACCACTCATTCCTCCTTCGGGTTTGATCTGAACGTCCAGTATTGCTTGTGTAGAGGGTGGGGCAAACCCACTCGCCACGCAGGAAAACATCTCGCGCCACGTGTAGCCCTGTAGTCTACATTGCCGGGCTGGCCCTGTCCACCCCCTTATCGACCTCTCGCGTAGAGACGTTTAATCCCTCCCGCTTTCCCATGTCTTGGCAGCCTCGGCATTAGCACTTTTCGTGGGCCACCGACCAATCCGATCAACTTGGCCGGTATATTTTGCCCAGCCGTAAGATGTTGACGGCCTTACACTTAGTCCGATTGCCCTCCTCCATGCCGGCTGGACCCCTGGCCGTCCGGCAACCGATGGAACTTAAGGCACCACGTTTCACCCCCGAGACCCCTGCCTGATGAACATTCCAGCCGCGCAACTAGACCTGCTGAAGGAATTGGAGGTCAGACACGAGGAGTTGATCGTTCAGCTCGACGAGTTGGACAAACGGGTCGAAAAAACCTTGGCCGAGTGCCAGGTGTATCGCATCGCTCCCTCAAAATCCGATTGAAAACGCCCCGACTCGATCACGCACTCTACAAAAATTCACGACCTCTCCGCGTGGGAGCGAGAGTACGGGGCTTGCAGCCGGCTATCGCGTGGGACGCCGCCAATTGGACCGCGGTGCCGGACGGCGCGAGGTCGCGGACGCCTGGGACGACGACGGCGGCGGCCGGAAGTTCGGATCGGCAAGGTCCACCACCGGCGCGCCGGGATACTCCGGCATTGTCCACAACGCCGCGGTGTTGCCCGACAGTCGGTTGATCTCCACATTGCCCAGATTGATCCGCATCGACATTTGGGCCGGGGGGCAGTTGATCCGCACGACCGTGGGCATTACCAGGCCGCTCAGCGGATCGCGGCGATGTTCGCCGGCGACCGAACTGGCCAGCAGCCGACGTTGGGCGTCGAACAGGTGCTGTTCGAGAATCCAGCCTTGCGAACCGTCGATGATCGTGATCTTGGTCATCGGTCCCTCGGGCGTGTTGCGGATGGTGTCGATCCGCAGCCGGTCGTTGGGTAAGGGAGTCGGTCCCTGGTGCGGCAAGGCTGGGTCGAACTCCGCCACGCCCAACGCTTCGATCAGCCACTCCGGATCGATGGGCATTGCCCGCAGCGCCTCGCTGGCGGCGATCCGGTCGTGGCGGCAGTAGTAGACCGCCGGCGGCTGGTTCCGCCGCACCCAGAACCAGAACAACTCATCGTTGCTACCCAGATCGAATTCCGCCCCGGTCAGCCCGGTCTCGGCCCGCAATCGCAACCGCCTCGGCCGCTCGAAGGCCACGCTGGCCCTCAGCGAGGGGAAGCCCGGCCCGTCGATCGAAGCCCGGGAACTCGAAAACGACTGTATCCGCGAATTATTTCGATTCACCACCTCGATGACTTGCTCCAACGTCGGCGAAGGGGGCAGCAGCCGCGGCTGCGGCGTGGGCGGCGGATATTTCGCCCACGGAAATGTGTTGCAGCCCGCTCCGGTCACCGCCAACAATACCAGCATCGGAATCGCAACCGCGTGGTTCATGTTTCGGCGTATTGTCCATCCAGAGTGATTCATGGTGTATCGTGCAGTGGGATTTGTCGATGGATTACCGGTGGTCCTCAACGCGGCGAGGGCCGACCTCTTTGGTACTGCATCCGATGTCGATGGTTTTGGCCGGTTCGTCGACCAACGGCGGCGATGGCGGCGGATATCTCGGCCCCTGGAAACTACTACAACCCAACCCGATTGCCGTTGTCATGGCCATTGTGCAAAGAAGCCCGACTCCAGCCGTTTGCAGGTTCACTTTCATTCTCTCGCCCCTCGTCCCTCGTCCCTCGTCCCTCACCCCTCGTCCCTCTCCCCTCTCCCCTCAGCTACCGCAGCAGCGTGGCAAGCTCCTCCTGAATCCGATCAATTTGCGGCGGCGATGGTACGACCGCCGGAACTTCGTACATCGCGTCGCGGCGTGGGCAATGCACCACCAACACTTCCAAGCCGTTCGGATCGAGTTTCTCCTCCTCCATCCTGAGCACCCTGCGACGGACCAGCAGCAGCGTCAGCACGTAACGCATATCTTGCTTGTCGGATTGGTCGGCCAGCCGGTCCCAGAAGTCGAGCATTACGTCGTTTGGGGCCCAATGTTTTTTGTTGGCGTTGCGTTGCGGCAGGCGCGATTTCCACCAGCCGACGGCCGTCTCCGGCGGACCCGGCCACGCATCGGCCGCATAGTCGTACCGTTTCAGCTCGTCGTCCTCGACAACCAGCGCGGAGTAATACTCTTCGCCCGGCGCGAACTCGCGACCGGACGTCGAACAACATCGAGCGCAGTGTTGAACCTCGTATTCCATCCGGTCCAATACAGAAGTGACAAATCGGAACAGACCGCGGGGTGGCGAAGGGTATCTAAAAGGCAGGTTCGCGGCAAGGCTCATTATTGATCCAGCGTGGGAAGCCGGTTGATGCCTACCCCCCGACCGCTGATCCCCTGGCACCGCGGGCCGTGAACGGTTACGGGCGCGGCAGGCACAAGAGGGATTCCACCCAGCGTGAAAAACCTACTGCGGCTTCGCCGCTCCAGAAGGGCCCATGTCCCCACTCCGCAGAGTGCCGCCTTGCCCTCCGGGAATTTTACCTCTTCCAAAATCTTCGGAAAGGAAATAAAATAGGGGCCTTTGACGTGCCACCTACATAGCGGCCGACCGGGCAGTAAGGGCAAGGTAACCGTCCGGTCAAAATCGTCAGAGGCCCCACGGGCCAGTCGCTTTGTTCCGGCGAATCTTTTCTTTCGCTTCGCCGATGCTCTCTTTAAGCATTCGGCGTGCCACTCGCCTGGCTTCCTGGTCAGAAACATCGGGGAATCGCCCCAACTCTCTTGGTGGCAAGGCTTTCCGGCAATTGCATCCGGCTTGGCTTATTGTGGCAGAGGGCGTAGGCTCTGTTCCGAAGCGTATTATTTTGCTACAGTCAGTTCGTTATGCTGCTACAAATCAACATGTGTGGGCGAGTTTTAGGACGGATTTTTTCGTTTCAGACCACTGGTTTCTGACCTAACCATTACCGACCGATGACCAACTCTTGTAGTAAACAGTCGCCTTTACCTGAGCGGATCGCGGACCTCGAGCAACTCGATGAGTTGCTCAGTCGCCCGACGCCGGGTGTCGTGGCGACGATGGAGCGGCTGGAGGGGGACGTTATTATCCTGGGCGTCGGGGGCAAGATTGGCCCAAGCCTGGCACGGATGATCCGTCGGGCCGGCGGCGTGCGGCGCCGTGTGATCGGCGTGGCACGCTTCTCGACGCCCGAACTGCAAAGGCAACTTCAATCGGAAGGCATCGAAACGATCCGCTGCGATTTGCTCGATCGCGGCCAGTTGGAGGCTCTGCCCGACGTGCCGAACGTACTCTATCTGGCGGCCATGAAATTCGGCGCCACCGGCCAAGAGGAGGCGACCTGGGCCAGAAACGTCTATCTGCCCGGCATGGTCTGCGAAAAATTCCGCAACAGCCGCATCGTCGCCTACTCGACCGGCAACGTCTATCCGCTCGTGCCGGTCGCCGCCGCCGGCTCGATCGAGAGCGATCCGCCCAATCCGGTGGGCGAATACGCCATGAGTTGTTTGGGACGCGAGCGGATATTCGCGCATTTCAGCCAAACTTTCGGCATCCCCGTGGCCGTTATCCGCTTGAATTACGCCAACGAAATGCGCTACGGGGTATTGGTCGATCTGGCCCAAAAAGTCCTGGCCGGCAAGCCGATCGACGTGACGATGGGGTATTTCAACGCGATCTGGCAGGGGGACAACAACGCCATGACGTTGCAGGCGTTCGACGAGGCGGCCTCACCCCCGGCGGTGATCAACGTGACCGGCCGGAAAATGTTGAGCGTCCGGGAAGTCGCCGAACAGTTGGGCAAACTGATGGACCGGCCGGTAAGTTTCACCGGAGAAGAAGCGCCGGACGCACTGCTGAGCAACGCCTCGCTGGCCAATAGGTTGTTCGGTCAACCGCAAGTGGACGAGTCGCAACTGATCCGCTGGATCGCCGATTGGACCGTTCGCGGCGGTCCTACTCTGGACAAACCAACCCATTTCGAGGTGCGAAACGGAAGGTTCTAACAACATGGTCTCACTGATCGATCCCGCAATCCGCGACTTAATTTTGCACGGATTGGCAATTCCGGCCTGTCCGTTGGCGCTGGACAAACACCGACGTTTTGATCCGCGGCGGCAGCGAGCAATTCTGCGCTACTACGAGGCGGCCGGTGTCGGCGGGGTCGCCGTTGGCGTACATACCACGCAATTCGCCATCCGCAACCCGAAGATCGGCCTGTTCGAGCCGGTATTGAGTCTGGCCGCCGAGGAGTTCGACCGACTCGACGTCCGCCGCGACCGGCCGCTGGTGCGGATTGCCGGCCTCTGCGGCGACACGCGCCAGGCCACGGCCGAGGCCGATTTGGCCGGACGGCTCCGATACCACGCCGGGCTGCTCAGCCTGGCCGCCATGCGCGACGCCGACGACGACGCGCTGTTGGCCCACTGCCGCGCGGTGGCCGAGACGATCCCACTGGTCGGCTTCTATCTTCAGCCGGCCGTCGGCGGCCGAGTGCTTGCTTTCGAGTTCTGGCGCCGCTTCGCCGAAATCGAAGGCGTGGTCGCCATCAAAATCGCGCCGTTCGACCGCTATCGCACCTTGGACGTGGTCCGCGCGGTGGCCGAGTCGGGCCGCGACGACATCGCGCTCTACACCGGCAACGACGACCACATCGTCTTGGACCTGCTTACGACACATCGCTTTCACGCGGCTGGAAAACCGGTCGAGCGGCGGATCGTCGGTGGACTGCTCGGCCACTGGGCGGTTTGGACGCGCCGGGCGGTTGAGTTGTTCGACGGGTGTCGGGCGGTCGCCGAGAGCGGAGCCTCGATTCCGCCCGAGTTGCTGCAACGCGCCGTGGAAGTGACCGACTCAAACGCCGCGTTGTTCGACGTTGCCGGCGGTTTTGCCGGCTGCATTCCCGGCATCCACGAGGTGCTCCGCCGGCAAGGACTGCTCGAAGGCGTCTGGTGTCTCGATCCACACGAAACACTCGGCGAAGGACAGGCCGCCGAAATCGACCGCGTTTGCCGCGACTATCCGCACTTGACCGACAACCAATTCGTGGCGAAACACCTCGACGATTGGCTGGCCGACTAATGATCCTCGATCCCGTCGAAATCCTGAAGCAACTGGTGGCGATCCCGAGCGTCAATCCGATGGGCCGGGAGCCGACGGGGCCGATTTTCGGCGAGGCCCGGCTGACCGACTTTCTGGAAGAGACCTTTTCGCGGATCGGTTTGACTACTTTTCGCCAGCCGGTCTTGCCGGGCCGGGAGAATCTTATTGCCCGGCTTGATGGAGACGCCGAATCGGCGCGGGAGGGCCGGTTGCTGCTGCTCGACGCCCACCAGGATACCGTATCGGTGGAAGGCATGACCATCGAACCGTTTCAGCCATTGGAGCGCGAGGGCCGGCTCCACGGTCGCGGCGCATGCGACGTGAAAGGAGGGATGGCCGCCATTATCGCGGCCGTTGCCCGGCTGGCGGCCCGGCGGCCCTGCCCCCGGCCGACGATCGTCGTCGCTTGCACGGTGAACGAGGAGCATGGATTCAGCGGGGCTTCGCGGCTGACCAAACTATGGGACGAGGACGGCGGCGAGATCGTCCCCCGGCGACCCGACGCCGCGATCGTGGCCGAGCCGACCGGCCTGAACGTGATCGTTGCCCACAAGGGCGTGATCCGCTGGCGGTGCCATGCCCTAGGGCGTGCCGGGCATAGTTCCCGCCCCGTGGCCGCGGATAATGCGATTTACAAAATGGCGCGAGTCGTCGCGGCGATCGAGCGATACGCGGTGGAGTTGGAGACCGCCGGGCCGGCCCACCCGCTCTGCGGCCGGAGGACATTGAGCGTCGGCACGATCCGCGGCGGCTTGAGCGTCAACACGGTGCCCGACCGCTGCACAATCGAGATCGATTGCCGTCCGCCGCCCGGCGAGTCGCCCGAGGAGGCCAGGCAACAGTTGATCGATCACCTCTCGCAACCGGCGATAACTTCGTTTCCGCTGGAACACGATTTGCCGTTCATGTCAGGCCCGTCGCTTTCGGACCGCGACAACGAACGGTTGGCCGATCGGCTCTCGCGTTCGGCAGGCGAGGTGGTTGGGGGATGTCGTCGGCTGGGCGTGTCTTACGCCACCAACGCCGCATTTTTCGCGGCCGCCGGCGTCCCATCGGTGGTTTTCGGCCCCGGTTCCATCGAACAAGCCCACACGGCCGACGAATGGATTTCGCTCGATCAACTCCGTCAAGCCACGGAGATCATCCACCGATTCTGTCTGTCTTTCTCTTGAGGGACGGCCTTGGTATATTACGTTTCGTTTGCCGCAATAGCCGGGGGCTAACAGCCCCCGGCTATTGTTCAGATTATTGTATTTCAAACACTCAACGAACAGTTAGGCGAGTCTTGCCCGCCGTCGTTTCCACCGCCGCGCTTCCCCGCAACGCCGATCGCGTGGCGATTCTGTTCAACCCGAAGGCCGGGCCAAGGGACTCGCACCAGCGCGTCGAACGTCTGGCCCATCTGCTCGAAAAGCAAAACTTCAAGACCGCGCTGTTCACCGATCTCGCCGAAGCCGCATCCCAAGCCAACCGGTGGCATGCCGAGGGGGTGCTGCGGGCGCTGGTCGGAGTGGGCGGCGACGGGACCGCCGCGGAGTTGATCAACCGCACCGACGAAGGTGTGCCGTTGAGTTTTCTGCCGGCAGGAAACTCGAACCTGTTGGCCGTCTATTTCAAGCTGAGCAAAGACCCCGAAGCGCTCTGCCGCACCATCGCCGAGGGGCTGTCCGCCCGGGTAGACGCCGGAGAGGCCAACGGACGGCTCTTTTCGCTGATGGTCGGTTGTGGATTCGACGCGGAAGTCGTCCGCCGCGTACATGAAAATCGCACCGGACACATCAATTTCGGTTCCTACTGCAAGCCGATACTGAAATCAATCGGGAGTTACGAATTTCCCGAGATTCGGATACAATGGGACGACCTGAGCGAATCCGGCCCGATCGCGGCGCGTTGGCTGTTGGCTTTCAACCTGCCGTGTTACGGAGGCGGATTGCGGATCGCCCCGCAAGCGGACGGTTCGGACGGTACGTTGGACGTGTGTTGTCTTCGCCGCGGTCGATTTTGGCCCGGTCTGTGGTATGCGGCGGCCGTGTTGGCCGGACAACATCATCGGTTGGGAGATTTTACCGTCTGCCGCGCGCGGCGGTTGCGGATATCCTCCGACGGCGAGGTGCCCTATCAACTCGACGGAGACCCGGGCGGAGTGTTGCCGCTGGACATCCGGGTGTTGCCCGGCAGGCTGACGTTGGTCGTGCCGGCCGAGGCGGTGTCGGAAACCATGAGTGATAACGTGAAATCATAAACAATAGTAGGGTGCGTGAAACGCACCATGCACAACCGATTATGGTGCGTTTCACGCACCCTACAGGAATACACCATGCCGGAAAATCCCATTTCCATCGGCAATCTTCGTTGCGGACGCGGACGGCCGTTGCTGGTCATCGCCGGGCCGTGCGTGATCGAAAGCGAGGAGCTGACCCTGTCGATCGCCGAGCGGCTGAAGCAAATCGCCGCCGAACTGGACGTTCAATTGGTCTTCAAGGCGTCGTTTGACAAGGCCAACCGCACCAGCGTCGCGGCATTTCGCGGACCAGGGTTGGAAAAAGGACTGGCAATTCTGCAACGGGTCAAGGAATCGACCGGTTTGCCGGTCACGACCGACATCCACGAGCCGAGCCAGGCCGAGCCGGTCGGGCGAACCTGCGACCTGATGCAGATTCCCGCTTTCCTCGCCCGACAGACCGACTTGCTCCTGGCCGCGGCGGCCACCGGCCGGCCGGTACACGTAAAAAAAGGCCAGTTCATGGCCCCTTGGGACATGAAACACGTCGTCGGCAAACTCGAGTCGGGCGGATGCCGACACGTTCTGCTCGGCGAGCGGGGAACCTTCTTCGGATACGGACGGCTGGTAAACGACATGCGGGCAATCGCCCAAATGCAATCGCTCGGCGTGCCGGTGATCTTCGACGCCACGCACAGCGTTCAGGAACCCGGCGGACTGGGCGCCGCCACCGGAGGCAATCGGGCAATGGTCGAACCGTTGGCCCGCGCGGCCACCACGCTGGGCGCCGACGGACTCTTTTTCGAGACCCATCCAAACCCCGACGCCGCGCCCAGCGACGGGGCGAACATGGTTCCCTTGGACCAATTCGCCGGCATGTTGCGGCGGCTGCTGGCACTGAGGCGAGCGGTCGAGGAAATCGACGCAAATTGAAGGGATAATAAAATGCAAATTGCAAAACATCTGGTTCCCACGCGGATATTCTTCTGCTTGCTGCTCATTCCGCTGCTGACCGGCTGCGGGGACGGCCACGATCCAAAGAAGGCCCCGACGGCAAGCGACCATGAAGGCCCGGCTGCCCCGAGCCAGTACCGCGAGGAGTTGTTGACCTACGCGGTCGACAACCTCGACCGGCTCGACGAGTTCGGCTCCGCCAACGTTCTCCCGCAAATTCTCCTTCGCCTCAATAAGTTGGACCAACCCGAGCCAGAAGGTTCCGACCGGCCGTTCGATCCCTTGCTGGCCGTCTGGCCCGAGACGGAGATGCTTCGCCAAATCGTCGACCGGCTCAACCAATGGATACGCCCTCAACGGCCGTCTGCCGACTGGAAACCCGACCCGATGATCGCCACGCTACCCAAGCCGCTGGCCGGCTTGCCGCAAGTGAGGAACCTGGGCCAAATGGAGTTTACCCGCTTCGACGGATACGCCTTGCAAGAGGCCGCCTGGCTGCGCGACGTTTCTCTCTGGGCGCGGGGCGACATGCTCGACGACCTGGAGCGGGCGAAAAGTCTCTTCGACTGGACCGTGCGAAACATCCAGATCGAACCCGAATCGCCAAAGCGAATTCCGCTCTTCCCGTGGGAAACGTTGTTCTTCGGCCGGGGCACTGCCACGGAACGGGCATGGGTCTTCATCCTTCTGCTAAGGCAATTGGACATCGACGCCGCGCTGCTCGCCCTGGACGATAAACAAGGGCTGGGCACTTCAGTGCCCAGTGGTCCCAGCGAACCCAACTCACCCGGAGAAACACCCGACAACCCTCCGCGCCCCTGGTGCGTGGGCGTGTTGATCGAGGGAAAAGTCTATCTCTTCGATCCGCTGTTGGGGCTGCCGATCCCCGCCCCCGACGGCGTCGCGCGAGATGAAACCGGCCAACTGACGATCCGGCCGGCCACGTTGGCCGAGGTCCGCTCGGACAACAAGCTGCTCGAGCGGATGAACGCCGGCTCGTCGCGAGTCTATGGCGTTCAGGCGTCGGACCTGGACAACGTGACGGCCTTGCTCGAGGCCTCGCCTCAGTATTTGGCCCGTTGCATGAAAATGCTCGAATCGCGCCTGGCCGGCGATCGGAAAATGGTCCTGACGACCTCGCCGTCGGCCGACGCCCGGCGTTGGACGGAGTCGGCGGGGCTGGCCGACGTCCGGCTCTGGCAACGTCCGTTCCAGACGCTCCTGCGGCGCTCGAACCTCGATCGGCGTCAGGTCCAAGCCCGGCTGCTCGCCATGTTGCAGTTCCACGTCATCCCCGCGGCGCCGCTCTCTCGCGGCCGGATACTCTATCTGAAGGGCAGGTTCGTCGGCGACGACGGCGCGATGCAATACTATCAGGCGGCTCGGCCGTCGAACGCGGAACTTAGGGCATCTTCCATCAAACTGGACGAGAAAGTGCTGCTGCTGCTCGGAAAACAAGACGCCACTTACTGGTGCGGCTTGATCGCCTATCAGCGCGGCGACTACGACGCGGCCGTGGACTACTTTATGAAGCGGACGCTGGAAGCCTATCCCAGCGGTCCCTGGACCGGCGGCGGGCGATACAATCTCGCCCGCGCCTACGAGGTCTCCGGCCAAACCGAGCGCGCCATTCTCATGTACGGCCTCGACGCTTCCTCGCCCGGCTACCTCGGCAACCTGCTGAGGGCAAAGTGGCTGAGGGAAGAAAGCGAAAGCGAGAAGCCGAAGGACGAGTGACGGCAATCCTCCCCGCTCACTTCGAGAAAGGGGCGGGGGCGGAAATACTCCCCTCTCCCTTTGGGAGAGGGGCCAGGGGTGAGGGCAGCCCGCGTTGGGTAGGTCAAGCTGACGATTTTCCTCGATTGTGGGAGCGCCGCCGATTGAAAACGAAAGGGGATGCCGCTTTTGAGTGTTTCCGCTATGCACTGATTTACGTAAACACCGAGCGCCTTCATAAATAATTTGGGCTGAACGGGAAATATTGTTTGACAATTTTTCAACTATCCTTGACAATCGACAATACTGTTCGTCTGTTCATTGAAAACTGTCTCAATATAGTTTCGAGACCGATGAACGGTTATCTCTTGCGGAAGGTCGCGGCTCGGGCAGGAGGCGTGACTTTTCCAATTCGTACTGGAGGTGCTTCATGAGATGTGTATTGGTTTTGTTGACGCTGGTTGTGCTCGGCATTGGTTCAATGCTTTGGGCAGGCGGCGGCACGGGCTTGGGCGACCGCGCGGTAATCGGTCCGTGCGTCTGTGATTTGGCCATTGATGTTGACCCCGTAGACGGCTTATGTGACTTCTGCGGCGGCTGCATCCCGGTGGGCGACGGACCGTATGGGCCGCAGGGGCCGAATGGTCCGAATGGTCCGAAAGATCCGAAAGGTCCGAAAGGCCCAAGGTAGCAGGGCCATCTTTAAGCACTCAGGAGAGGGCCTTATGGCCATCTCCTGAGTGCTGTTATTTGCCGAATAGACCGAAATACTCCACTCTCACTTTGGGAGAGGGGCCGGGGGTGAGGGCAGTTCGCGCTGGGTAGGTCAAGCCGACGCCGGGCTATTGTCGTGTGTCCTTTCGGGACAGATAAAAGCGTCAAGCGGCCCCATGATCCACGTCCCCTTGCCGGCGGATCAACTGCTGCTCCTGCTCCGGGTCGAGGCCGTTGCGCATGGCCATCGTTGCTATGGACATCGCACCGTTGCGCAACAAAATCTGATCGGCCTGGGCCTCCTTCAATCGGTCGCGGACGGCCAGCGTGGGCGGAATGCCGCGGATATCGACCGACCGGAGCGCGTCGGACGGTAGCCGGCCCGCCTCGACCGCGTGCCAAAGAATCCGCTGGAACAACTCGACGTCGTCGGCCAGCATCTCGTGCTGAAGCCGCTCGAACATCTTCACCGCCGGACCCTCGGACACCATCGTCGAACTGTAGTTCGCGTTGCTGGCGTCGGCGGTCAACATGAACTCGGGCATGACCAGCCGGCTGGCGATCGCCCGCAACTCGGCCTGCAAGACGGTGACGTATCGGCCGGCGTCGATGCCGGCGGCGGGGAACTCGTATTCCGTGTCCGAGGCCGCGTCGAGGATCGTGCCGGGCGCGTAGCGGCGGAAGTGGCTGGTGCGTCCGGTCGCCGCGCTGCCGACGCTCAGGTCGGCCTGGCCGGAGACGAACTCGGCCAATCCGGCGGCCGTGGCGGCGCGGTGCTTGCGGATCACCGCGATTGCCGACTGGATTTCCGCCACCACGCTCATGTTCCGCAGCAGCTTTTCCGCGCGGCGGAGGTTTTTGCGCACGGGGTAGAACAGCGGCAGCCCGCGCTTCACGTTGGCGTCTACGTTCGCCTTGCGGTGCTGTATTTCCGAGGCCTCTATCATCCGCCCGCCGATCCAGTAGCCCAGCACGGTTTCCACGTCGTCCGGGTCGGTCTGAACGCCGAAGCTGGCCGTCGGGTCCGCTCTGCGCTCGTCGGGCGTGGAGACCTCGGCCGGCTCGACGAACCGCACTCGCATCGTGCCGTCGGCGGCCGGGAACAGCCGTAAAAAACACTCGCCGTCGCGGTCCTTGCGGCGGACGATCTCCTGCTGGCGCCGGCGCCAGTGGTTCAGCCGGACGAACTCGTCGATGACCACTTGCACCTCGGCTACCGTTGCTTCGTCGACCGTCTTGCCGCGTCGGGCGGCGGTTCGATATACGTGCCCGCTGCCGACGATGTAGCTGATGCGGTTCTCGTGTCCGTTGATGGCGAACTCGTTTTCCACGGCCAGCGTGCGGCACTGGTCGCGGATTTGGGCGAGTTGCTGTTGGTCGGCGAAGGGCATTCCGGCCGTGCCGCCGGCCGCGCCGCCCAGCCGGTTCCAGGGCGTTCCGTCGATGTCAAAAACCGCCTCGGCCGGATCGACGAAGTCGTCCCACAGTTGGTCGAACGCCTCGGTCAGACGGCGCTCGACGTATTTTAGTCGGGGACTCGGTTCGCCGGATGGCGCGGCGGGTTCATGTTCCTTGATCCGTTCGATCGCATCGGTCGATGGCATGGCGTTGGTTCCTATGGGAAGAAAGACGTAGGTGTTGGGGTGGCAGTTGTACTGCCGCCCCAACCGAATTATCGCGAGACACACTACCAGGTATCTATAGACTCCCAGACAGAAAACCGATATCGCAGTCACCGGCGAGGGCCGGCACTTTTAGGAGCCGTTGTTACCGAGCATCGCGGCGCTGCCGCATGCGCCGCCGTTGCATACCGGTATACAACATCGGCGGCCGGATTTCCAGATTACTTTTTAGGCCACTTGCGAAATTATCGTTGAGCGGCGAAGAGACAGATTGGCAATCTATCCTACGTTCCCCAGGGCGTTACTCTCGTTGTTACACACGAGTTGAAACGGTAGGTGCGATAACAAACCACGCCCGTTTACGGGCGTTTCCGCCGCAGGCGGTATTAGGCCCGGCGTTCACGCCGGGTTAATGGGGACGCGACAATTGAGATTGTCAGGCCCGTTCACGGGCCTCCTCGTCGTTAAATCGCAACGGGAAGGACGCCCGTAAACGGGCGTGACATGCGAAAATCAGAACAGCATATATGGCTGTGCATCCGCCAACCCGGCGTAAACGCCGGGCCTAATACCGCTTGCGCGGGAAGGACCGTGAACGGCCCTCGAATTACCTGTGTCAAAAATAAAGACTCCCGCCCCCTTTATCCTTCCTATGTGCCTGCGTAGTTGGTGGAAGGCGTGAGCGGAGGGGGACGGAAGGCGAAGAGAGTACGGAGTACGGAGCGATAAGAACGGAGTGGGTACGGAGCGAATACGGAGTTGGGAGGGGCGGAGTGTGAAAGGCCGAACGCCCTCACCCCCGGCCCCTCTCCCAAAGGGAGAGGGGAGTAATCGCCGCCCTCACCTCTCGCCCCTCACCCCTCGTCCCTCGCCCCTCGTCCCTTGCCCCTCACCCAACCGGCAGGCGGTTGCCTAATCCGTCGTTGGCCACGCGGCCGTGGAGCAACTCGGCAGCCAAGCGGATCGCCATCTCGAGCGAGTCCGGACCGTCGTCGTGATCGGCGACCGGAAACTCTTGGAGCTGCTCGACCAACAGCCGCGTGCCGGGCGTGCCGGCGTGGAACCGCAGCCGACGCGAGGCCAGATACGGACCCAGCCGACGGATGCGGACCTGTTTCGATACGTGGTTGTCGATCGGCGTGGGCCGGGCGCCGAGGATGCCCTGGCGGCGGAACTCACTCTCGAACTCACCGGCCAGCAGTTCCTGAAACTGATTGGTCTCGACGCCGAACAGGTCGGGGCGAAAGCGGCGGAACCGCTCGACCCCGTCGGCCACCATTTCCGGGGTGGGCCGCCGTCGAAGGTCCGCCTCGACGTAAATTATCCCCTGCCGGTCAACGCCCAGCGAGACCAGCGCCGAGTAATCGCCGCGGCGCGAATCGCTCCCCTTGCTCGGGTCCAGGGCCATCGTCTTCACCGCCATTTCGGCCGGCCAACGCTCGAACCAGATCGACTCGTCGAAGTACGACTCGGGCCATTCGCACCTGTCCGGATCGACCGGCGAGTTCTGCTTCTCCCGCTCGAAGGCGGTCCGTCCGTTTTCGACCCTCATACACATCAGCGTGTAGAGGTCTTCCACCTCGGGCCAGAGCAGTATCGCGCCGGAGTGCATCGCCAGCCGGTGTTGCTCGTAGAACGCCCGAGCGGCGGCCTTGTAACGGGGTTTGGCGATGTCGGTGTAAATCGCCTCCCATTGCTGCCAGAGCGACATGTTCTTCGGCCAGCGGACGATTGCCCTGAACAGCCGTGAGTTCCAGCCGGGCGTGCGGTGCAACTCCATCGCCAGCGCTTCGCGGTGCAGCGCGGTGGCCAGATTGACCAGGTTGGTCCGCGCCGTGCCGGCATTTATCAGAGTTCCGTGGAACCAACTCCGCGAGTGTTCGCGCTGCAAAGCCGAGCCGATGTGGCCGTCGTTTTGCAGGTCGTCGCAGACGATCAGCGTGGGTCGGTGCTGGCGTCGGCGTCGTCCGCGGATGCGCTGGCCCGTACCCAGGGCCTCGATTGTCACTCCGTTTCGGAGCACGATCATGTTTTCGCGCCAAACGAGTCCTCGCCCCGCGGCGGCCGGAAAATCCTCGGCCAAGCGCCGGTTCTCGATCAGTTCGGCCTTGATGTTTTCCAGGTGTGCGCAGGCCTGATGTTTGGTGTCGGAGACGATCCAGATGTACGGTTCCCAACACTCGACGGCCGCGCGTAGCGGGAGGCAGAGCGTGCCGATGGTCGATTTTGCCCCGCCGCGCGGTCCGAGCACGTTCAGTTTGGTTCCCCGCGCGGTGTGCGCGGCGTCGAGCTGATCGGCCAGCCAGCGGTGCATGATCGACGGGGGCCGGGAGAAATGGTCCGGTAGATATTTCTGGCCCCAGTTCAACAAGTTCCGCGAGCAGCCGTTGCGACGTGCCAATCGCCGCGCCCGGCCGTGGCCCAGGGCATACTCGTCGCGGAACATGGCCGCGAGCCGGCTCACTGTTTCGAGTTCAACCGGCCAAACGTCCTTCAACGCGCTAGCTCGTTTCATCTTCCACCTCCCGTTTCAACTCGATACCCAGTTCGCGGGCCAACGCGTCCGCCTTCTTTGCGATTTGCTTGCGGTATTGCTCGGGCACGTCCTGGATGAAGATGTCGGCGAACTTGGCCAGCAGCAGTCCGATCTGTTCGATGGTGATAACGTCCGGCCCGCGTCGGGCGTATTTCTCGGGGAACCCTCGCTCCAGCGCCCAGGCGGCCGCGCGCCAATACTGCTCTTTTTGGGCGGCGGTGCGGACATTTTTTATCAGGCTCAGTTCCGCGTTGCACTTGGCCTGACGAAGTTTCTCGGCAAACGTCGGATCGTGCTCGGCGGTCCTCCGAATGGTCGAGGGGGCGCAGCCGACGTACTGGGCGGCCACGCTTTGGCTGCACCCGACGCTGATAACGGCCGCGATCCGGTCGCGTTTGTCCTTGTCGAGCACCTGTGGTCTGCCGCGTTTTCCCATATTAGTATTCAGCATTCAGTATTCAGTTGTCAGTTGTCGGTTCCCTCATCCCTCATCCCTCATCCTTCATCCCTCATTCCTTCTCCCCTCATTCCCACGTACTCGAACGAGACGACGGCCCGACCGCCGGCGCCGCGATAGTTTTTCTCCCGCCAGGCCATGCGGCGTGAGCCGGTCTTTCGGACGTTCACGACACGCCACAGCGGCGAGCGGCGGCAGTGGGCGATCATCGACGGATGGCTGGCCGTGACGTTCACCCGATGTCCTTCGTGCCGGTGCAGGTCGGCCACCGCCTCGACGACGGCCGTGCCGATGCCGATGCCCTGGTAGTCGGGCAAGGTGACGATGCGGCTGATCCGCCAGCGGTTCTTCCGTCCGATCAGATTCAGCGTGGCGCAGAACGCCACCGGTTCGCCTTCCCACAAGGCCAAAAAACATCGGGCGAAGGGGGCCAGCTTGCCGCTCAGATAGTGATGTTTTGCAAACAGCCGCCACGCACTGCGCCGGCAACGAAAGAGTTTAAGCTCGATCGGCGGTCGCCGAAGACGCCTCCTTGCAACCGCACCGGTTGCCATATCGAGCACCCAATCAGGCTCGAGCCACTCCAGTACGTCATAATGACACGTCACGGCAACGAATCTATCGGCGTCCGATTTGCGCACGGCACTCGCTACGGCCGCCGACCCTATCTTTGCGACCGTGCGGTCCACCACGCTCGTGAACTCATCGAATACGACCGTGCCGCCATTGCTTAACGCTCTCGCCAGATCGCAGCGAAACTGCTCACCGCCACTCAGCACATGATACGGTTTGATCCAACTTGGCGGCGAGGAGAATCCCACGGCGGTCAACATCCGCGTGATTTCCTTTGTCGGCCGCTGCGTGCCACTGGCTAAGCCAGTGCCACCCTCGAACCCGTCGATCACCGCCCGATCGGCCGGCCATTGTCGGGGCCGACAGACCCGATCGCCGAACATTGCCCGGGCGATGGTGCTCTTGCCACTGCCCGAGGGTCCGACGATTAGGCCGATTTGCCATCCACCCTCCTCAAGCACCCATTCCGGCACTTCGACGCCGAACCGCTGCGAGGCGCGTTTGGCCGGCGGCACGTCGAACATCCCGCCGATCTGCCGCACGCGGAACGAGTCGAACACGGGGCAGTTTACTTCGATGTCGATCTTTGGCATGGGAATGAAAGGTCAAAGGTTCAAGGCCAAAGGTTCAAGGTTCAAGGTCAAACTTCGAGTCTTGAACCTTGAACCTTTGACCTTGAACCTTGGTCATTTGTTTCTCACAGCGTCAACAGCCGGCACTCGAATCCCTCGCCGGTCAAACGCTCGAAGACGGTTCGCTGCTGGTTCTCGTCGCGGCATTCGACGACGACCTGAAAGGCCTCGGGAATGTCAAGGTCGCGGGGTGGCACTGGCGTCTCGCCAGTGTTGTGTTCGGGCACTGGCAAAATGCCATCGCCACCCGATCCACCCTCCAGGGCGTCGTGGTTGCCCAACATTTCGTCCAGCATCGCTTGCACGGCGTCGCTTTCGGTCTCGACGTGTGCGAGCAGCTTGGCCAACGCCTCGTCGTTCGACTCGGCCATCGCGGCCAACGGATCGAGCACGGCCAGGAGTTTTTTCGCTTCCCGTTCGTCGAGGTCCAAAATCAATACGGGCACGTCCGCGTCCGGGGTGGTTTCGGCGCGGAGGTGGCCGTCGATCAACTCCAGCGAACCGTCGGGCAACTCGCGGGCCAACAGCGCGCCGGCGTAGCCGATCTCGGCCAGTACGCCGCGCAGGGCGTCCTGCTGCGACGGCGGGTGGGTCCGCCAGTTGTTAGGGTGTGGCCGCAACAGTCCGGCCTTCACCCGACGAAACTCCTTGATCCGGTCGCGGATTTTCATGTCAGTAGTCAGTGGTTAGTGGTTAGTGGTCAGTCAAGAACTGATAACTGACAACTGACTACTGAAAACTAGATCCAAGTTTTCACGATCGCGGTTGCCAGCGCGCCGGCCATCGCGGTGAGCAAGAGCCAGGCTCCGCGCATGGCAAGCAGCATCCGCCTTCGGCTGCCGCTAAGTTCCGCCACCTCGCCCATCAAGCCGGGATTCCGCTTCTTGTTGCCCGGCAGACCGTAAACGTCGGCCTGCAAACATTCCACGTCGGTGCGGCACGACTCGCAACGCTGAATCAGTTGTTGCACGTCCACGTGATACTCGTGCAACTCGTCGCGCAGCCGTTCGATGGCAATGTTTTCGTCGGTGGTCATGGCTGGAGACTTTAGGCTGGAGGCTGGAGGCTGGAGACTGGAGACTGGAGGCTGGAGATAGAGGCGGAAAACGAATCCTCCAGCCTCCAGCCTGAAGCCTATTGCGGTTTCGCGTTTCCGGCCCGCAAAATTGCGATCAATTCCGCCGCCTTGGTGGAGTCGTTGGAGGCGTAGTAGGTGGCGACCTTCTTGGCGACCTCGCCCAGTTTGGCCACCATCGCCTCGTCGCTGCGGACGGCCTGGACGACCTCCTTGATTCTGCTTGCCAGACCAGAGTAATCGCCAACGGCATAGTCGGCGTACAGCCCGGCGAACCAGTCAAGGCTCCATTGATCCATCATGCGCATTAGCTCTAACGCGTGCTTCCGTCGTTTTTCGCGGCGATTGTAGAGCCACAGTCCGACCAGCGTTGCCGCTAGGGCAATGGCCCCCAGGATCGCGTATTGCCACACAACTGGTAACGTATCCATTCTATTCTCCCTTTTGGGTTGCAAAGTAAATCACAAATCCGCCAACGACGCCGAGAATGACGCACAGACCACCAAGCAATGGCGATCGCTCGTTGGTGGCAGGCGGCCTTGCCGGTTGCCGTCCGACTTGCACATCAACGTCCGTGCCACCCGGCCTCACCCGCACCTGCCCTTCCATCAGCCCGATCAGCTTGTCGATCCGAGCGTCCTGAGCCTTGTCCGTGGCCTCGGTCTTGCCGCGCCACGGCAGGAGCGTGTGATTTTTGCCGGCTGTAGGCTGTAGGCTATAGGCTGTAGGGTTTTCTTCCTCCGGCCTCCCGTCTCCGGCCTCCCGC
The DNA here is from genome assembly GCA_965195225.1 of uncultured Thermoguttaceae bacterium. Classification (GTDB taxonomy): domain Bacteria; phylum Planctomycetota; class Planctomycetia; order Pirellulales; family Thermoguttaceae; genus JAHIKV01. The sequence continues at coordinate 8,198 of CBDAFL010000188.1, read as the reverse complement.
CTCCCCAGGTTCACCGGTTCCAGCGGGCCGAGCGCGGGCGGGGTCGGCCGGCGGTTCATAATCGCAAGCTGCTCCGCAATCACTCCGTCCAGCATGACGTGAATCCGGCCGGGCTGGACGCAGACGACCTCCCGGCCATCGGTTCCCCAAAGCACACCGACCACGCGGCCTTGCCGATCGAACACCGGCCCGCCGCTGTCGCCCTGCCGGGCGTGGCCGCTTATGACCATCCAATCGTCCGGGCCGTCCTTCGCTGCGCTCGAGCGCCGGTAGCCCTTGAACAAGCCGATATTGACTGCCAGCTTGCCGTCCGGCCCATAGCCGCAAGACTCCAGCCGGTCGCCGTCGTGGAACGTAGCGTCCGCGCCGAAGGCCATTCGAGCCGGCTCAATCCCATCGGCGTGGCACTGGCTAAGCCAGTGGCACCCTTCGATGTCCAACACGGCACAGTCCCATCGCGCGTCAATTCTGAGTACCCTTGCCCGATGTCGGCGGCGGTTAAAGAAATCGACAAAGATGGTCTTGGCGTCTTTGACGACGTGTCGTGCAGTAATCACAACCACGCGCTTTCCCCAACGGACCAGTACGCCGGACCCTTTCGACCACCGTGTGGCGCTGGCTAAGCCAGTGCCACCCCCGGTTTTGCAATAGACCCGCACGACCGCGGCCCGATGGCCCACGGCCCGCTCGTATCGCCATGCCGGGATCGGCCGCTTGAACTTCGTCTTCTCCTTGATTTTCACTCGCGGGGCCGGCTGCCGCTGAACCGGGCAACCCCACGGCCCACATTGGCCGAACGCCGGCAGGGCCATCAGCCCGACCAGCAACAGACTCAGCAGAATTTTTCGCATCGGTTTTTCTCCTTAAAAAAGTAGGCGGGAGGCTTTAGGCTGGAGGCTGTAGGTCGCTTCTCCAGCCTCCCGCCTCACGTAGGTAACGATTCATCTTTTGCCTTCTCTGGATCGGGGGTCGAAGGCGCTTCCTCCCATGTCAAGGTAAACCTGTAGGCGTAGAATGGGCTTCGAGAGAGATCGCCCGGTTCGGTCAGCCGGTCGGCCAGGTTGGGTACGGGATCGACGCCTCCGGCGCGCGTGGCCATCGCCACCGCCTGCGAGCAGAACGGGGGGTGGCACGCAGCGGACTCCGCCGTGTCGTCGGTGTCGGGGGCGACGAAGAGGCGGAACAACGGCAGATGCAACAACGCGGCCCGAAACAGGTTGAGCCATCCGTACCGTCGGCCGGTGATTTCGATCATGGCGTGGACGGCCGCGTCGCGGGAAAACTGCCGCGTACCACTGGCTAAGTCAGTGTCATCCCCAGACTGCTGCGTGTCACTCGCGTTGGCCCGATACACGTCGATCGCGCCGGGCCAGCGGCGGACGATGTTCGACAGCAGCAGGGCGCGGCCGCCGCGGCTGCACATCTCGACGCACATCAGCCGGCGGCTCCACCAGCCGGCCATCGCGGCATGTGTGTACTCGGATCGCCCCGCCACGGCGATTGCCCGCCAGACGAATCCCCGCGGCCGAAACAGCAACAAGTCGCCGCCGCGGATTTGCCGACGTGCGTCGCAATATGGAACAAATAGCGGTTCTTTCATTCGATCGATCCTCAAAGTCTCCCCGCTCCCTTTGGGAGAGAGGACAATTTTCACGCTGCCGGACAGCCTCTGAATGGTTGTCCGTGGTTCCGCCGCCGCCAATCGCTAACTTGTCGGTATCGGGCGTGATGCTCCGGCCGCAGTTCGAGGCCGACCCGCACCGGGGCGCCGACACTGCCACGCGCCGAACCGCGGGGATTCTCGGCGGACTCTTTTCGCGCCAGGCACAGCAGGCATGGCATGTACACCTTTCCGCCGCAGTCGGGACATCGCTTGGGCGGACCGGATGGTTCATCCAGGTCGCTGTTGTCGGAGTTGTCGGAGTCGGGACGTCTGCCCGAGGCAATCGCGCCAACCGTGCCACGGCTGATGCCCGTCAGCCGGGCAATCTTCCGCTGGCTGTGCGTCCCTTCGGCCAACAGCAGCCGAACATCGGCCACGATTTCCGTCGCGATCATGGATTGACCTCCGCGTCGGGAGGGTTTCGGCACGCGGCGCAATAAAAAAAGCCCGCCGTCGGAATTGACTCCGACGACGGGCTTTTATTGCTACCCGGAAACCGGGCGCTGCGAATACCCTCGTTACGGTCCCGAACCTAGCACAGGCCGTGGCACAATTTCAAGGGGAAATCCGCTCGATTTCCGCGACGGTGCGGTCGAGTTCTTCCAGAAGCGGGGAAGCACCGGCGTGTTTCAGGGCGTTGACGACCGCGCGGTAATACCAGAGCGTGCCGTCGCGGCCGCCGTGAAAATGGTCCCAAACCTCGTCGCCCCGGCGGCGATACTCCCGCAACAGGCACCGGGCGTTGTGCAGCTTGTCGGCCGCTGAGACCAGCCGGACCGAGGCCGAAGCGCCGCGGAGCCGGACGAGGTGCGCCTCTTTTCGACCGCGCCACGGCGGTTTCGGGGTTTCGTCCGCGTCCGAGCAGCCATCGACGATTTCGGCAACCCGGCTGCCGAAGCGGCGGCGAATCTGCTCCAAAGTCGGCTTGCCTCCCTGGTCCTCGACGGCGTCGTGCAGCAGTGCGGCGATGGCCTCGTCCTCATCTCCGCCGTGTTCGAGCACAATTGCGGCCACGGCCATCAGGTGTGTCAGGTACGGCTCGCCGGAGATTTTCCGCCGCTGCTCGGCGTGCAACGCCGTGGCGTATGAAAAAGCATCGGAAAGACGATTAGGGACGGCCAAGGTAAGCTAGAGCAAATGTTGGTTTGGTTTGCAAGGTTGCTTATGGAACCAATAACGACGAGAAAAGCCTTGCGTAACTCGTTGTCACACAAGGCTTTATGTGTACCCCCTCCAGGACTCGAACCTGGAACCCTCTGATTAAGAGTCAGATGCTCTAACCAATTGAGCTAAGGAGGCTAAGGTGTTTTTTGTTGACGATTACCACCATGAAGTAATTGTATCAAAACGCTCATGTGCGCCAAGGGGGACAAATGCAATTCCAGTAACTTCCAGCCACGCGTTGAGGGCCTCGGTGCTCCACCCATCCCGGCTATCTCAAAAATGTGGCCCGGCCGCGGCGGCGCATCCATCTATGGAACTTCAACCTCAAGCCAACGCATTCACGGCTCGATAGCCGCTGCGGACGGCGCTTTCCATCGTGGCCGGCCAGCCGGTGTCGGTCCAATCGCCGGCCAGGGCAAAATTGCTGATCGGCGTCTTTTGGTGGGGGCGAAAACGGTCGACGCCGGGCAGACAAGAAAAGACCGCCGCCGGTTGGGCGATTATCCGAGAGCGCAGCAGTTCGGCGTCACCAACCGCCGACCAAACGGACTGCAACTCGCCGCGGACTTCGTTCAATAGTTCGTCGCGATTCCGCCGTTCCAATCGGTGCGAAGCGCTGATGACCACCTGACAGTGTTGAACCGAGGTTGAATCGGTTTGCTCGTCCGCAAACACCCACTGGCTCAGCCGGCCGACCAGAACGGCGTGTGGCAGCGGAACCACCGGTCGGTCGAACCAGAGATGGACCGCCGTGATCGCCGCCGGACCTATTTTTTCGACGTTCTCCAGCGTTGGGATCGCAGAGAGAAGTTCGTCGGCCAACAGCGGCCGCACGTTGCGCCAAGGCACGGCGGCGATGAAGTAGTCGAACTTTCTGCGCTGGCCGTCGGCTGCAACGACCGCGTCGGCGAGTTGCCGGTCGCCTTCGATCCGCCGTACCGGCGTATTGAGATGCACTTTGACGCCGCGATTTGCCAGCCGCTCGCCCAGCCGATCGTTGAAGATTTCGCCCAACGGCCGCCGCGGCAGGAGCAGGTCGCTTACCCCGCGCGAGGCGAGAAAACCGTCACGGAACACCTTCCTCGCGGCGGCCAACGAGGCGTGTTCGACCGTCTCGGCCAACGCACCGACCAGCACCACCGACCAGAACCGATCGATCGCCCGTTGCGATTGCCCCCGGCGGCGGAGCCAATCGCCGACGGTTTCGTCGTCGTTTTCCGGAAGTTTCCTCAACGCTCGGACGATGCTCCACCGCTCGCCGAATGAAAGATACGAGAGCTTCATCAGACCGGGCAGCAGGTGTAGCGGGGCGGGCAACCAGCGGCACGGGCTGAAGTCGTGTCGGTCGCCGTCCGGCCCGATGAAGTGCAGCGTGCGGGTTCGCTGGAAGCAGTCGTCGATGCCCGTGTTTTTACAGAACTCCATGAAGCTGGAGCAGCAGCCCATTGCCACGTGTTGGCAGTAATCGACCGGCTGGTCGATTTCCGGCTCGACGAACGATCCTACCCGGCCGCCGAGAGTTTTGGCCCGTTCGAACAGCTCGACTTGAAATCCTCGTTCGGCGGCGGCCCATGCGGCGGCCATTCCGGCCAGCCCTCCGCCGACGACGGCGACGGTGGACGGCGACGATCCATGTTTACTGAAAGAGTTCGCGTTCATAGCAGATCGGCTTTTCGCGGCGGCAGCAACGCCCAGCGGGCGACGAGCCTCAATTTTTCCGCCCTACCCAATCGAACGCGACGTTGCAGGACGATTTCCGGATTGCCGGCGATTTTTCGCAACAGTGCCCGGTAGGTGGCCACTGTGATTCCGAAAATCCGCCGCCCCGCCGGTTCGAGCAACTCCAATAGTTCGGCCGCTTCCGTATACAACCGCTCCGCCCTGGCAACCTCGAAGGCGATCAATCGGCGGAAACGCTCGCCGGCCGCGCCTGCCAACAGATCATCGACCGAATAACCGCACTCTCGCAGATCGGCCAGCGGCAGATAGATGCGGCCGGCCGCGGCGTCTTCCTTCAGGTCGCGGAGTATGTTTGTCATTTGCAGGGCGACGCCCGCTGCCCGGGCAGGCCCGAACGCCTCGGGGCCACGGAATCCCCAAATGTGGATGCACGCCATCCCGACGGCCGACGCCACGCGCTCGCAGTATTGACGCAGATCGTCAAACGTCTCGTAGCGGCGGCAGTCGAGGTCCATCTCCACGCCGTCGATCACCGCGTGGAGGTGTTCGGCCGGAATCTGGAACCGCCGGACCGCGTCGGCCAGGGCGGGCAGCAATGATGAATGATGAATGATGAACGATGAATCTCTCTTCTCCCTTCCCTCTTCTCTCTTCGCTCTTGGCCCCCCCCGCGATCGCAGTCGCGGGGCGTTTAGGGCAAGTTCCAAAGCAGACCGCCACGCCGCCAGCGCGTCGCGTGGCGAACGGTCGTCCGTCGGCCCATTTTCGTTTAGCGGCCGTCGGCACGACGGCCCGTCGGCCAGATCGTCGGTGTGGCGCATAAAGGCGTAGAGCGCCCACATCGCCCGGCGTTTCTCGGCCGGCAGCAGCAGGAACCCGGCGTGAAAGCTGGAACCGGCCCGTCGGCTCATCCGCCGGCAATAGCGGTAACTTGCGTCGATGGTTTCGCGGTCCAGGTTCATGATTTCTCCGACGCGGAGGCCGAGGCTAAACAATGTTTGTCGTCGTCGCGCCGCTGAAATATGATTTCCACCAACAGCGCGCCACCAATCGCAGCTTCTCGGACCTGGAGATCGTCGGCCGATGCGACCAGACGTCGTAGTTCTGCTTGCGGATCGCCTCCAATATGGCCAATCCTCCGGCGGCGAACAATGAGACCGGCAGCCGTAGCCCGGCGGGCATCTTGGCCGACAGCTCAGAGCCGGCCCGCAGAAAACCCTCGGCCTGATCGACGTGTGCGACCATCAGTTGGCGGAAGGCGTCGTTGCACTCGCGTCGGTCGAACATGGCTTTGTCGTAGCCGAACCGCCGGCAGGCGACCTGCGGCAGATATACCCGCCCCCGCTGCCAATCCTGCGCCACGTCCTGGCAGAAGTTGGCCAGTTGCAGGCCCGTGCAGATCGAGTCGGCCAGACGCACCCGGTCGGGTGTGTGGCACTCGCCGAGATAAAGGACCAACCGCCCCACCGGATTGGCCGACCAGCGGCAGTATTCCAGCAACTGGTCGATCGTTTCGTAGCGGGTTACTTGCTGGTCCTGCCGAAAGGCCACCAGCAAATCGAGGAATGGGTCGAGCGGTACGTCGAACCGGCGAATGGTCTCCGCCAGGGCAATGAAGACGGGATGCGTAGTCCGGCCGCGGTAACATTCGCGGAGCTGTTTCTCCCACCAACCCAACAACGCCAACGATCGCTTGGGGTCGCCGGTCTCGTCGGCCAGATCGTCGGCCCAGCGGCAATAGGCATAGACGTTCGAGAAGTGCTGCCGCAACCGGCGTGGCAGCAGCCGGCTGACCGCGGTGAAGTTTTCGTAGTGTCGCCGCGCCAGCCGACGGCAATATCGCCGGCTTTGGCGGAGCGAGGGCGGCGGCGCTTGCGCCGCTTGGGGTCCATATTGTTTAAGGTCGTCGGCGAACATTTTTAATTTTCGGATGGGTGGCAGGCGGCTTGTTTCCAACCCCTTCCCCCATTATGATGTGTTCCGTCCAGTGAGGGAACCATGCGGATCATTTTAGCGGAACCACGCGGTTTTTGCGCGGGCGTAAACATGGCCATCGAGGCCCTGGCCTCGGCGCTTGCGGCCCACGGCGCGCCGCTGTACGTATATCACGAGATCGTCCACAACAAATGGGTGGTCGATTCTTTCAGGCGGAAGGGGGTCGTGTTCGTCGACGATCTGTCCGAAGCGCCCGAGGGGGCCTACCTGCTCTATTCTGCCCACGGCGTGCCGCCGAACATCAGACAACAGGCCCAGCGGCAGCGGCTGAAAACCATCGACGCCACCTGCCCGCTGGTCACCAAGGTCCATCGAGAGGCGCTCCGGTTCGCCCAGGAGGGCTACACGATCCTGCTGATCGGCCATGCCGGTCACGACGAGGTGGTGGGGACGATGGGCGAGGCATCCGATTCGATCCGCTTGATCGAGCAGGAGGCCGACATCGACCGGGTCGATGTTCCCGATCCGTCGAAGGTTGCCTACCTCACTCAAACCACGTTGTCGGTGGACGACGCGTCGCGGATCATCGAGCACTTGCGGCGGCGGTTTCCGGCGGCCGTTGGTCCGCCGCGCGACGATATATGTTACGCTACGCAGAACCGGCAGGAGGCCGTCCGGCTGCTGGCCGCCGAGTCAGACGTGGTGTTGGTCGTCGGCAGCCGGAACAGCTCGAACAGCCGGCGATTGGCGGAGCTGGCCCGATCTTGCGGCGTGCCGAGCCATTTGATCGACGGCCCGGCTGACATCGATTTGGGGTGGTTTTCGGGCCACCAGACGGTGCTCGTCACTGCCGGCGCCAGCGCGCCCGAGTCGATCGTGGAAGATTGTGTGCGGATGTTGCGGGAACGCTTTGGGGCATCGGTCGAGACGCGGACAATCTGTCGAGAACAATTGCGGTTCGCATTGCCGAAGGTGTAAGGAGGATTTTCAATGGAAATTCACGACCTTGAGTTCTTCTTGATTTCCTCGGATCGGAGCGGCGAACCGGACGAGCCGCGTTGCCTGTTGGTACGGGTAACGACCGCCTCGGGCCTGGAAGGCTGGGGTGAATCGGGGCTTGTGTGGCGATCCGGAGAGCTTGTCGCCAGACGCGAGTCGCTGCTGGCCGTGCTGGCCGGTCGGAGCGTTTACGACATCGAGGAACTGCACACGCTGGACGCGCTCTGGCCGCCGCCGGTCCGCGCGGCCGTGGAGATGGCCGTCTGGGATCTGCTGGGACGCGTATTGCGCCAGCCGTTGTGCAACCTGCTGGGCGGATACTATCGGCGGCGGATCCCCGTCTCCGTGCGGCTGGCCGGATGCAACTCCAAAACGGTGGCCAATGTATCGCGGGAACTGGCCGAACAAGGCTTTCATACCCTAACCGTCGTCGCCGACGGCCAACCGGATGATGACCTCCAAAACATCAGGGCCATCCGCGAACTGTTGGGAGAGCGGATCACGCTCAGGCTGGACGGTCAAGGGCTGTTCGACGCCGAGGCCGCCCGCGACCTTTGCGACGGACTGGAATACGAAGGGCTGCAATTCTTCCTCGATCCGATCGAGACGAAAGAAATCCATCCGGCGGCCGTGCTGGGTCGGCAGACGAGCGTTCCTTTGGCCCTATGGCGGGCGATCCGTGGCCCGGACGACGTGTTCTGCGCCGCGCGTTGCGGCGCGGCCCCCTTCGTGGCGATCGACCTGGAGCAGGTTGGCG
>CBDAFL010000187.1:0-1663 GCA_965195225.1 uncultured Thermoguttaceae bacterium | reverse complement strand
GGAAGATATCGTGTTTTCAAGCATCGTTTTTTCCTTATGGCTCACACTTAAACACTACTGATAACGCTTCTATCTCACGGGTGACTTGCGTTCTACAAACCGGTAATGTATTCGCGGAAAGCAGTTCATCCACCCACAATTCCACATTCGCCTGGCCTGCTCCGGGCAGCGCCAGGCCCGGGTACGTGTGCTGCAAACCCTGGCGGTACCATTCAAACTGCGCCAATGGAGCGGCGACCACATGCAGGTCCGGACGCTGACCGAGGGCGAAGTGCGCATACCATAATGCAAAGGTGTCCTCCGTGCCATCGGTGAGCACGATCGCATCTTCAGGCGCACCTGCCATCACCTGCGCCGCGAAATCCGCGGCCCGCCGGTCGTCGCTGGCATCCACCTCGGCGGCAGTGCCTGGCACCCGCAGCAAAAGCGCCGCAAGCGCCAGAACAGGGACCAGTAACCCAGCCCTCCAGCGCACATCGCTGACGCTCTCAGCCAGCTTCAAGATGCCCAGCCCCACCCACCAGGAAAAGCCCAGATAGGTCGGGATCAGGTAGCCCAGGGAATCGGCTGTATGGTATCCAAGGGCAAATACAGAATAGGCAAAGACGATCCAACCGGCGGTCAGATCAAGCCAGCGCAGCCGCGAGCGCCCGTAGACCAGACCGACCGCGCCCAGGATCACACCCGCTATCCCGAATTGATCCAGCAGAAGCCCGGCCCACGCGGCGATACGTCCGGGAATCTCGTTGAGCGGCAGGGCGAAGGCAAGGCCCCGGTATGGACCGCCGCTCACCAACCACCAGAAGCCATCCCAGGAAGAAGCATCGCCCCAGTTGACCGGCGGATGGGATCGAGCCGCCAGGGGTAGATAGAGGTAAACAAGCAAGCCCAGCGCAAAACCGGCTACTGCTCCGAAATACAACCGGGCGCCTTCCCGCTTGCAGCAGTTCCACAAAGCAACGGCGACCGCCGGCAGAACCAGCACGAAGGTCAGGTGATTGCCAAGCGCCAAACCGCAGACCAGGCCCAGGGCGAAGACGACCAGCCGCGATCGGGTTGTTCGATCAGGATCGGACAGGGCTGCAGCCAACAGCAGCGCAAGGGCGAGAAAGAACGCGTTCAAGCCGTGCACTTCGGCGATCACCGCCTGCGACCAGGGCAGCGGCGCCAATCCAAAGGTGAGGCCAACCGCCAGGCCGGCGAGGATGCTCCCCCAACTGCGATCGCGGGCAGTCCGTGCGAACAAAAATGCCGCCAGCCCCCCGGCGAGCGCAGTTGCGACCAGAGACAGCAGCATGACTCTGAAAGCCGGCTCGCCGAAAGGGATGCTTAGAAAAAGGCGGCCGAGAAGCACGTACGTGGGATAGCCTGTTGGGTGGGGTACGCCGGAGACAGCGACGGCGGCGACCAGGTCACCGCCGTCAGCACCGAAGTTAGCCCAGGTTATGCCGGGAGCAGCGGTCGCGACGTATGCCACCCCTAACACAACTGCTACTACTATCGATAGGAAGAAGCTTCTTTTAGAATTCATTATTAGCTAAATAGCTATACACTAATCGCTATTTACTATGATGGAAGAACTTCCTCTGTTTCTTCCCCTCTCCTGCGCCGCAGCCAGATGAACAGCAGGATGAGGACCAGAATGCCGATGCCGCCGCAAATC
>CBDAFL010000186.1:0-3016 GCA_965195225.1 uncultured Thermoguttaceae bacterium | reverse complement strand
TTGACCGCGAATTTGCCGGGCGAGTCACCGTCGGGCACCGTGCCCGAGGCGGTCAACGCAAACGGTCCGTCCTTCTTGTCCGAGGTGCGCAACAGCAGGTTGAACTGCTCGATGCTCCAGGGTTGTCCGCCGGCCGTGTCCCGCACGTTGAGCGTCGCGTCGACCACCTTCAACTCGACGGCGACCGGCTCGCCGCTCGGGCCGGTAAGATAGTTGGCGATCAGCTCCTCGATGTTGCTGCCGTCGCCGCTGAGCACGACGTTGATCGTCGGCCGCTGTAACGTGAACGTGCCCAACTGCTTCCGATTCACGGCCAACTTCAACAGCGACATGTCGCCCGATAGCTCGGTCAAGTCGACAACAACCTCGCCTTGGCGGTCGTGGACTGTTAATCCCGAAGCGCGCACCGGCGAAAACCAGCCGAGCGATGCCGAGCCGAGCGTGGCCGAGCCGTTCAAATCGCCCGTCGCCCGAGCGACGATCCAGCCCAACAGCGGGCTGTGGGCAACCAGCATGGGAAGCAACCAGACGAGCGCCGCCGTGACAAGGACAACGAGCACCAGCCACGTTCGCCGACGTCCACGCCGCGCCGGACGATCGGACATTTTGTCCCGCGGTTGCTCCCGCCGATCGACCGAAGACGGCCGCCGACGTGTCTTGCCGCGAGAAAGAGAAGATGATGAAGACATGAGCTACCTCCATGGGCTGAGTTGGGCGCGATATTCTAACCATGGAAGGGGGGTGAAGCCAGATCGATTGTCGCATGCGAAAATCGGTTAGGGTGTCCGGGAATTGGGTGTGGCATGCTCTCGAAAAGCGTGAGCATGTTTTTCAGCCTCGGAACATGGCCACGCAAGCGAGGCCATGCCACCCAAAATGCCGTAAGTTCCGCGATTTCAAGGGTTGAATTCCCGGACACCCTGTGTGGCTTTTCACAAGCGACACACGCGCCGTGCAGGCACGTCGGCTAACAGTCTGTCGGACTTGGTGCGGCGATTTTTCGGCGGGCCAAGCCGACGTCGTGAAAAATGATGATCGGTCGAACAACGACTCGCGGTGTCAGGGCGAAATCCAACGCCCCGAGACCCTCGTTTCTGATTTTCGCAAAGAATAACCGCGCATATTACGCCACTTACTGAGACTAACCTGTTGCCGTGCCCATCAGCGCATACAGCCGCTTCACGTTGTACGCCAGGGCGACCAACGACCATTCGGTCGAGACCCTTTCGAGACCACGAAGGTGAAAATGCCGGAAGCCCAACACCGATTTGATGATCCCGAACACCGGCTCGACCGTTTGTTTGCGCTTCGCGTAACGCTTGCGCGCCGCGTCGGTTTGCATTTTCGCTTGCATCGCCACGAGCCGCGGTTTGGAAACGGTTTTGGGTTTCTTCTTTTCCTTCGGCGGGCGGAAGTCGTAGCGACGTTCGTTGTTGCCGTCTTCCGAAGTGACCGGCATGTAAACGTCGAAGCCGGCGTTTTCCAGACGTTCGATCGCCTCGCTGTTGACATAGCCGCTGTCGGCCAGCACGGCTTCCGGCGTGCCAATGGTCGGATCGATGCCGTCGACCGCCGGTTCCAACTCACCCGCATCGCTGGCGCAGTTCGTCACGTGCTCGCTGAGGATCAATTGGCTGCCGTCGGCGTCGACCGCCGCCTGCGCGTTGTAGGCCTGGCGGTATTCGGCGCGCCGGTTTTTGCGCATCAGCCGCGAATCGTCGTCGGTCAGATTCGCCTGGTCGGTCGGCTTGGGGCCCGTGTTTTCAGGCGGTTTTGGCCTGGTTCCGCCGCGACGGCCGGTCTCTTGCCGCGTTTCGTATTGTTCGAGTTTCCGTTGGTATGCTTCGCGCTCAGCCGCGGCTTTTGCTTCGGCCCGTGCTTTCAGATCGGCCTGAGCCTGCTCCATTTTTTCGAGCAATCGCTCGCGTCGAGCGATTTCCTCGGGCAGCGACTGCCCGTCGTTCGTCTCGTCGCTGTCGGCCTGCTCCGCCCGCCGGAGCAAATCGTCGATGTCGAGCCGGAGTTGCTTCTCAAGCTGCACGGCCCGATCGTATCGGACGTTCTTCGACTTCGAGGCGTTGGCGTCGATGTGCGTTCCGTCGACGCTGACCGTGCCGACCTTCAAAACGCCCATCTGGCGAGCCAGCTTCAGGATGTGCAGAAAAGCCTCGGAAAAAGCCTTCTGGTTCCTGTGCCGGAAGGTGCAAATCGTATCGTGGTCGGGATGGGTGTCGCCGGTCAAATAGCGAACGCCGATGTCACGGTACGTGGCTCGTTCGATGCGGCGGCTCGAAAAGATCCCGTTGGCGTAGCAATAAACGAGCAGTGCGAGCATCATCCGGGGCGAATACTGCTGCGACCCAGTGCCGCGATGGTTGACATAAAAGGCGTCGCACGCCAACGGCATACGCTCGACGGCCTCGATAACGAAATGGACGATGTCGTCTTCCGGCACCCAATCCCGAAGATCGGGCGGAAGCAACATCGGCATATCACGATGAACGGGGCGAATTTGAGCACTCATGCCTGAATGGTAATGATTTCAGTAAAATAAGCCAAGGGCTAAGTCCGACAGACTGTTAACGGCATTGGGTGCCACGCCCTGAGGCACGAAGGGCGTGGTTGTTCCATGGAGGTGCACTGACCTGTGCATCCAACACGGCCACCATCATCACCACGCCCATTCTGGGCGTGCCACGCGGCTGTGAGTCACATTGTCAAGACGGCTTTGTTGACTTCTGGTTTGCCGTTTTTCCAGTCGAGCACCTTGACCTGACCGTCGGCGTTTACTCGTACAAACGTGTTTGCTGTTTCTGCCCAGCAACCGCTGTTGTAGTACCAGTAGTCAATATCAATATCAACAATACGTCCTGGCTTGTGCGTGTGGCCGACAATGGCCACGTCGTATCCTTCCCTGTCCCGATCGTCACGGTATCTCTGGAGCATTTTTTGCGCGAGATCAGGATTCTGGGCGGGTGTTAGCTCGTGTTTTGGGATTGGTAACTCTCGCCCACCG
>CBDAFL010000185.1:0-24188 GCA_965195225.1 uncultured Thermoguttaceae bacterium | reverse complement strand
GAGAGTTCCTCGAGGCGGGCGTCCATCTGCTGGTCGAAAAGCCGCTCTGCACCAGCCGGAGCGAGGCCAATGAGCTGGTCTCCGCCGCGCGGCGAAACAACGTCGTGCTTCAGGTGGGCCACGTCGAACGGTTCAATCCCGCGTTTCGCGCCGCCGCGGAAGAGGTCTCCGAACCGAAATACATCGAAGCCGTCCGCACCAGCGGATTCACCTTCCGCTCGACCGACGTGGGCGTGGTGCTCGACGTAATGATTCACGATATCGACCTGATATTGTCGATGGTCCGCGGCCCGCTGCGCAAGGTCGATGCCCTGGGTTTTTCGGTTCTCGGCGGACACGAGGACGTGGCCAACGCCCGGCTGGAGTTCGAGTGCGGCTGCGTGGCCACGCTTTCCGCCTCTCGGGTCAGCGACGAACAAGTGCGTCGGATGCAGGTTTGGTCCGCCGCCGGCTCCACGAGCATTGACTTCGCCGCCCGCGGCGTTAAGTTTGTCCGCCCCAGCGAAACTCTCCGCCGTCGTCGGTTCGACGTAAACCGGCTGACGTCCGAGGAGGTTGAGCACCACCGCGTCCATTTTGCCGAGGAGCATTTGCCCCAGGAAACAAAGAGCTTCGACGCGGTCGACGCCTTGGTCTTGGAGCAGGACGATTTCGTCGAATCGATTCTCGCGGACCGTCAACCGTTGGTCAGTGGCGAGGCGGGCCGCGACGCGCTATCGGTGGCCGGTCAGATACTTGCCCGCATCGACGCCCATAGCTGGAACGGCGCGCTAAACGGCCCGTCCGGCTCGCTGGCCAAATCCCACGGCCACATTCTGCCCGCTCCGCACTTCGATATCTCCCCCTCGCCGAAGGCGATTCCGCATAAAAAGGCGGGATAAAAAAGTCGCCCCGTCGAGGTGCGTGCCACTGGCTCTGTCAGTGTTTGAAGTGTATGCAGTTCGTGTAACCGTTCACGGGCTGGCCGGTGGCACAACGTTCTGTTTTATCGTATACTCGCCGTTGGTCCGCTGCTGTCGAGAACCGCACTGGCCCTGTTCCCACACCGTATCCAGAAGGCTATGTTGAAGAAGTCCTTCCGTACGGAGGAGATATCGTATCTCAAAACACGTTCTCAGGCGGTCGGTGGTTTATTTAATCCAGTTGAAAGGGTTCGGGATATGAAAATGAAACTAAAGAACAGAATTACAAATAGACTTCTTGTTTTTCTTTTATCGGCTTCTGCGTTTCTCGGTGTGCAAACACTCGCGGTAAAAGCAAATGACATTCAATCAGCTAATAGTAAATCCGAGAAAAACTTTGAAAAAGGTTTTATCAATCCACCCTCGTATGCCAAGCCTCGCGTTTTCTGGTGGTGGTTGAACTCGATGGTAACCAAAGAAAGTATTACCCGCGATCTGGAAGAGCTTAAGGACAAAGGCTTTGGCGGGGCAATTTTATTCGATGCCGCCTCTTATGAACATCTTGTAGTAAACCAAACGCCAGCGGGACCTGTTTTCGCCAGCGAAGAATGGAAAAAATTATTTGTCCATGCGCTTAAAGAGGCGGACAGACTCGGGCTGGAAATCAGCCTGAATATTCAAAGCGGCTGGAATCCGGGCGGACCATCGGTTTTGCCTGATGATGGAATGAAAAAAATCGTTTGGGCAGAGGAAAAGGTCACGGGGCCCATAAAGTATGCAAAAGTCCTTCCTATAGTCGCAGGTCATTATTACAAAGACATTACCGTTCAGGCATACAAAATACAGGAGGGTAAACAGCCGGATCCGATTAAAAACTGGGGGTACAAATCTCTTAATGAGCAGTTTCGCGGCCGGGGCGCTTATCCCCTTTATAAACTCCGCGAACAGCATTCAGATACCGCGGATGTCGCGGACCTCCGGAGTGACTCGATTGTCGATATTGGCTCAAAAATGAATAAAGATGGATTTTTGCAATGGGAAGTTCCGGAAGGCACGTGGGTTATTCTCAGGTTTGGTTCAATTTTAACCAAGGCACAGGTGTGTACCGGAAGTGCGGGCTGGCAGGGTTTATCCTTCGATCATTTGAACAGCAAGGCTTTGGAAAATTATTTTGCCGCTGTCGTTGATCCATTGCTCGAAAGCGCCGGTGATCTTGTGGGCAAGAGTTTGAAATACCTGCATACGGACAGTTGGGAAATGGGTTTGGTGAATTGGACGAAACATTTTCGGAAGGAATTCAAAACGCTTCGCGGCTATGATTTACCGCCGTATCTCCCGGTTTTGGCGGGGAGAATTGTCGATAGCAGGGAAGTCTCAAATCGCTTTCTCTATGATTTCCGAAAAACAGTCAGTGATTTGATTGCTGACCGCATGTATACCAGATTCGCCGAAATGGCTCATGAGCGCAATTTGCTCGTTCACCCCGAATCAGGCGGCCCCCATTCCGCTCCAATCGACGGGCTGAAATGTCTGGGCAGGAACGATGTGCCCATGGGTGAATTCTGGGCAAGAGCCAATACGCATCGTGTGAGAATTGACGAAAGGCTGTTTATCAAGCAAAGTTCTTCCGCTGCTCACATCTACGGCAAGAGGTTTGTGGCGGGAGAAGGTCCTACAACAGTTGGGCCGCAATGGGAGCGGGCGCCAAAAGATTTTAAAAACGTTTTTGACCGTAACTTTTGTGAAGGCATCAACCGATTTTTCTGGCATTGTTTTACAAATTCTCCGAAGGAGTTCGGCATTCCCGGCAACGTGTATTTCGCCGGTACGCATCTAAACCCGAACACTACCTGGTGGAACAAGAGCGGAGCATGGACCAGGTATCTTTCCCGATGTTCTTATCTCTTGAGCCAGGGGTTGTTTCAGGCGGATGTGTGTATTTATTACGGCGACGATGTTCCATCTTTTGTGCTCTGGAAACGAACTCTTGAAGACCTTGGGCCTGGATACGATTACGATGAGTGTAATGCCGAGGTCATCCTCACGAGAATGTCTGTTAAGGATGGCAACATTGTTTTGCCTGATGGGATGGCTTATCGCTTGCTTCGCCTGCCGGATCGCAAAGCCATCACCCTGGAGGTTCTGCAAAAAATCGAGCGGATGGTGCAAGCCGGCGCAACCGTTGTCGGTCCAAAACCGGCCAAATCAACCGGGCTTAAAGGCTATCCCGAATCTGACAAGAAAGTGCAAGAGATAGCAAACAAGCTCTGGGGCAAATGCGACGGCAAAACGATCACGGAAAATCGTTACGGAAAAGGGCGAGTCTTCTGGGGGAAATCCATGCGAGACATTCTGGTTTCCGATGGCATTAACCCTGATTTTGATTTCGAGAGCAGCCAGAAAAAAACAGAACTCGATTACATTCACCGCAAAGCAGACGACACGGATATCTATTTTGTTGTCAATAGACTGGCTCGACACGGCATCTATGATACCAAATACAGATATCTTACTACTTTGCCGGATCGCTTCGAAGAGGTCGATTGCTATTTTCGTGTAAGTGGAAAGACGCCGGAAATCTGGGACCCCATGACCGGCAAGATTTTGAAACAAACTGTTTACCGCGAAGAAAATGGCGTGACGGTTGTTCGGCTGCGATTAGCCCCGGAAGGATCGGCCTTTGTTGTTTTTAGAGAACCATCTGAGGATGATCATATTATTGCAATCAAAAAAGATGGCGGCAGCCTGTTTCCTGTATCTTCTAATAAAGTTGGCGTTGTGCCGCAGGCAAAAGTGGGCTTTGAGGGTGATAGCGTCTTCCTCGAAGCCTTTGAGTCGGGAACTTATCAATTAAAACGATCTGACGGAAAAGATGCTGATATTAAAATTGATGATGTCCCTTCACCATTTCCTATTAACGGCCCCTGGAAATTGTGCTTTCCCAAAGGTTGGGGTGCGCCGGAAGAAGTGACGATTTCTGAATTGAAATCATGGACAGAATTTGATAACGATGGCATTAAATATTTTTCCGGCACGGCAAGCTATTTCAATCAATTTGCCCTGTCGAAAAAGAAAAAGGAGGGAAAACGCCTTTATCTCGACCTGGGTAACGTGCAGGAATTGGCCGAGGTGATTTTGAACGGCAAATCGCTTGGCGTTGCCTGGATAGCTCCCTACCGAATTGATATTACCGATGAGGTAAAAGAAGGAAAGAATGAACTTGAAATTCAGGTTGTCAATCTCTGGCCCAACAGATTGATTGGAGATCAGTTCTTGCCGGTTGAAAAAAGATGTACAAAAACCAACGTAAGGAAATTCGACAAAGACTACTCATTGAGGACGTCAGGTTTATTAGGTCCGGTGCAAATAATTATTTCCAGCAAGGTGCCGGTGCATTTCTGATTGCACGATTTGAAGGTCGGCCAGCCACCATTCGTTGCCGGCACAATTGCTGCGGCGGCCCGGCACTGGCGAGACGCCAGCGTCAGTCCCCGCGCCAAAAGGCTGGACAATACCGTTGGGCCACTGGTGGCCGCCCGCGATACGTTGACGCTTTCCGCGACGCTCTTTATACTCATTTCATGGACTCGACCATCATCGAAAGAGCCGTCGATTTGCTCCTCGAAGCCGTGCCGGCCGGGGACTGGTCCATTTTTCGGCGAAAAAACGTATTTTGCCGACGAACCGTTGGCCGAAAACCTGGACCTGTCCCCTTCCCGTGGCGCCAGGGGGACAGTCCCCTGTGAACGGTTACGTCACCCCTCGCCGCGCTCAGGATGACGATCGTCCCGTGAACGGTTCTTGTTGACCGTCGCCATCCGCATCACGACCATTTTCCACCAGAACCAAGTGGGCCAACGTGACTGCCCGAAGCTCCCGGCGGGTGTGCTCGGCAACGCCCGAAAACGTGCGTTCCAGCGTCAACTTCAATTCCGCGGGTAATCCGTCGTGGATTGGCAAGGTGGAAACGACGGGACCACCGACGGCCTCGATCAGATCGAGCAAGGAGATGTCCTTCGGATTTCTTCCGAGAGAGTATCCCCCTTCGACGCCGCGAGTCGATTCCAGGATTCCGTGGGAAACCAGATTGCGCAGGATTTGCAGCAGGAAGCGTTCGGGCATTCCCCCCTCCGCCGCCAAACGGCTGCACGGAACGGGCGCCCCCCCCGACTCCGACCGGGCCAATTGTAGGGTTGCATGAAGGGCATACGACACGGTGCGAGATAGCTTCATTAGCTGAAAAATACTCCCCAACCAATCGTTGTATTGTGTACTGGAGGGAAGTATACCAAGTAGCTCTGTACGGGTCAATAGGAGGGTGAGTTGCGAGGGTAGAGGGGGGTTCTCGCGAGGGGGTAAGGTGGAAGGGAGGGATGAGGGATGAGGGATGAAGGAATGTAGATTGGGCAGTATGACTGTCATTATTGGCTGCACGCCGTCAACTCATCATTCTACATTCATCCCTCATCCTTCACCCTTCACCCTTCATCCTTCACCCTTCCCCATCCCCTCCTCTTCCTTGGCGAACAGCGCATGCCAGGCCAGCAGCGCGGCGCCGCAGACCAAAGAGCAATCGGCGAGATTGTAATTCGGCCAGTGCCAACGGCCGATCTCGATCATCAAGATAAAATCGCGCACGGCGTACACGGTATCGCCGGGTTGCTGGCCGGGATAACCGACGGGCCACTGAAGACCGGGTAGCCCCAGCCGATCGTAGAGGTTGCCCAAAATGCCGGCAGTGACCAACCCCAAGGCAATCGTCAAGACCCGATCCCTGGCCGCGCCAACCGGAAAGAGCCACACGACGATGCCCACCGCCGCGCAAACCGACACCGCGGCCAGCAGCAACGAATAGCCTTGTCCCAGGCCGAACAGCCCGCCGGTGTTCAGACTGGTTTGGAAGCCGAACACGCCTTTCCAAAGCCACCAGATTTCGCTGTACGGCCCGGGCATGCCGAGCCGCGCGAACGCCAATGATTTAGTGGCCAGATCGGCCGCGCAGATGCCGACCGCCAGGGTGAAGAAGACAATATAACGGCTAAGCGGGATCGCTTTATTCAAGGCCGTTGTTCCTGCTGTTCGGCACAGCGGATACACAGCACGGCGTAAGGAATGGCTTTCAGCCGGTTCTTCGGAATCCTGGCGCCGCATTCCTCGCACTGGCCGTAAGTCTCCTCTTCGATCCGTTCGAGGGAGGTTTCGATTTGGGCCAGCGTTCCACCTTCGTTTTCCATCAGGCTAAGGGTAAACTCCTGCTCATAATTATCGCTGCCGATGTCGGCCATGTGGATCGGCATACTCGATAAGTCCCCGTTGGCCTCGCTACGGCTCTTCTTCAATGCGGCGTCGGCCAAATGATCGACGTCGCCGCGGAGCCGTGCCCGCAGGGTAAGAAGCTGATCTTTGAAGACCTGCATTTCCGCCTTCTTCATCGGAGCCCTTTCCACGTGAGACCTGCTCTGTGTACCTGATTCTCGATTCCCACAGACTTGTTATTCTAAACTGGCGGAAAATGGTTGTCAAACTAGCCGCTCCTGCTGAGGGGGGGGGTGAGCTCCTTGGCCCACGGGAAACTCCGTTTCCAGGAACATCACCCCACCGACAGCGGGGCATCGCTGGACTTGATTGAACAAAATAATTCGCCTAGATTGCAGTTTTGCCCGATTTGACTATCCATATTCTCTCTACACTATCCACTACTCATGCCACTTCGCATCGCAATCCACGGGGCCGCGGGACGGATGGGACGACGATTGGTCGCCCTGGCCGCGGCCGATCCGCAACTTTCCATCGTCGCCGCCATCGACGCGCCCGATCATCCGCGGCTGGGAGAAGACGCCGGAACGGTTGCGGGCGTCGAACCGATCGGCACGCCGCTCGGGGCAAGCCTCGACGCGGACGCCGACGTGGTTGTAGACTTTTCGCTGCCCGTGGCCGGTGAAAAAATTATCGACCTCTGCCGGCAAAAGAAGATTCCGCTGGTCTCGGCCACCACCGGTTTCGACGAGTCGCAGACCGAAAAGCTCCGCGCCGCCGCCGAAGAGATTCCGCTGCTCTGGTCGCCCAACATGAGTCTGGCGGTCAATCTGACGATGAAGCTGACGGAAATGGCGGCCCACGCGCTGAAGGACCGCGACGCCGACGTGGAAATTATCGAGCGGCACCACCGATTCAAGGAGGACTCGCCCAGCGGCACGGCCTTGAAGTTCGGCCGGATCATCGCCGCCGAGATGGGGCAGACCGAACATCGGCACGGCCGCGAAGGCCAGCCGGGCAAGAGACCGCATCAGGAGATCGGCTATCACGCCGTCCGCATCGGCGACAACCCCGGCGAGCACGCCATCCTCTTTGGCATGTTGGGCGAGACGATCGAGTTGTCCGTCCGCGCCACCGACCGCGACTGCTACGCCGCCGGCGCGTTGGCCGCCGCCAAGTTTCTCGCAGGCAAGAAGCCGGGCATGTACGATATGAACGACGTGTTGGGATTATGAGAGAAGGAGCGGGGGATGGGATTCGGGGTTCGGGATTCGTAAGTTTCGTTCCACTACCCACTACCCACTACCCGCTACCCACTATCCACTACCCGCTACCCACTACCATGCGTCTTGGCTTATTCGGCGGCACGTTCGTTTACTTTGAGGGCGGTTACGCGATGGGAATGGGATTGCCGGTTATCTGGACGTGCCATAAAGATCACATCAAAACAGCCCATTTTGACACGAATCATCTAAACCATATTGTTTGGGATGATGTCGGTGAATTCCGAACGAGCCTCGCAAACAGGATTTTGGCAACAATTGGCAGAGGTCCCAAGGAAAAGAGTAATCCTTCATAGGGGGGCATGAAGCGGCAAACGGCAACCCTTCTGTTTTTCACTATTCCAACCACAAAGACGACCGAATAGAATATCGATTGTGAAGGGGAACAACTTCAGGAGCCTGTTATGGCGACTACAGTGGATTTGGCTGCGTTTAATCGCGGCACCGACCCGATTCTCGATTTCTTCAGCATCGAGCAGGCCCGGGCGCTGGCGGCGTATCGCGGCGATGACGCGCTGAGGGCCAGGATCGAGGAATTGGCCTCGAAGCACACGGAAGGCGAATTGACCGATTCCGAGCGGGCCGAATATGAAGGATACGTTCAGGCCAACAAGTTCATCGCCATCCTTCAGGCAAAAGCCAAGAAACTCCTCGATAACGGCTCGTCCGCATGAACGCCGCCACGCGAAGCCAGGTCTGCCGCCGGGCAGATTTTCGTTGCGAGTATTGCGGATTGCATCAGGACCAATCGCCGTTGGCCGCCTTGCACGTCGAACATATTCTACCACGGAAACACGGCGGGAGTGATGACTCCGACAATCTCGCGCTGGCTTGCATCGACTGCAATTTGCACAAAGGCAGCAACGTAGCGGGTTACGATCCCAAGACAGGACGGTTGACCGAGCTGTTCCACCCTCGCAGTCAGTCATGGCATGAACACTTTGAGCGCCAGGGTGCGATGATTGTCGGTAAAACACCTATCGGACGCACCACGATCGAAATTCTACAATTGAATGACGAAGAACGATTGCAGTTGCGAACGGCGTTTGGTCAATAAAGTATAAAAAAATGCGACTGGGAATCCTTGGCGGCACGTTCGACCCGATCCACTACGGACACCTTCTGCTGGCGGAATGTTGCCGCGAGCAGTGCCGGCTGGACGAGGTCTGGTTTCTTCCAACCGCCACTCCGCCGCACAAGCAGGACCGGCAACCAACCGCGGCCGAACATCGCGTCGCCATGTTGGAACTTGCCACGGCCGGCAATCCGGCCTTCTCGGTCTGCCGCCACGAGATTGACCGGGGCGGGGTACACTATTCGGTCGATACACTGGCCCACTTTCACACGGAAGCCCCAGGCCGCGAACTGTTCTTCCTGATGGGGGCCGACATGCTGCTGGACCTTCCCCGCTGGCGCAACACGTCGAGGGTCTGCGAGCTGGCCGTTCCGGTGGCGGCTTGCCGTCCCGGCGCCGGGCCAATCGATTTCGGGTGCCTCCGCGGCGTTGCGAGTGCGGAGCGGATCGAGTTGATCCGTCGTCATCAGGTCGAGATGCCCCAGATCGACATCAGCGCCAGCGATCTGCGCCGTCGCGTTTTGCTGGGGCAAAGCATTCGCTACCGCGTTCCTCCGGCGGTGGAGAAGTACATCGAGACGCGCGGGCTGTATCGCCAGCCGTAACTCACCTCCTATGGGGATGACCATGCTTAACGACCACGGAAAGGTTCTTCAGCGCCGAGGCCGCGTGCTCGGCATCTTGGTCGCAGCGATCGTTGTTGTACATCTCCCGCTATACCTTCCATTATTTCCAGCATTAGGAGACTGGCTTTATCCTGGAATGTTCCTCTCATGCGGTTTGCTGGGCATTATGCCTTTTGTGCTAGCGAAAATCGCACCCAACGCCGCTGGCTTCGACGTACAATGGCTTCCCTCAAAATGGTCGCAATGGGCATGGTTCTTAGGCTTGGTCGTCCTTCCGTTCGTCGGCGTAGCGCTCTCGAAATTAATAGTGAACATCTTGCCGTTGAGATACGCACCTCCTGTGTTGAGGCCGGGCTTAACTCCGGATTGCACGGTCACCGCCGTTGTTCTTCATGGAGTCATCCTGGTGTTGCTTTTCCCTATCGCAGAAGAAATCTTCTGGCGAGGCTATCTGCTCGAACAGTTGCGAAAAATCATGCACTCGGGTATCGCGTTGTTGATTCAATCACTTCTTTTTGCTCTCTTCCATCTTCCTAGTACGCTAATTGCTCCTCGTCTTGGAGGTTATCAAGTTGTAATTGCATCCTTCTTCTACGGAGTGATTTTTGGAGTGTGGCGGATCAGGTTTCGGAGCATTCTTCCGCTGATACTCGCTCATATTCTCCTGAACGGCGTCGCTAGCATTCACACTCTGAAGAATCAGTATGATGTTGCTGAATTGGGAGCAAAAGTAGACGTTCCTTCTGATTTCGGAGCTAGAGTCAGGTTAAGCCCCAAGTGTCGGCAGATTTACCTACTGACAGAAGAACCCGTTCCAAAAGCGGTGCCGGCTATCATCGGGTTTCTTGGCGATCCTGACGATATCGTGCGCGCCTATGCGACAGACCTGCTTACCGATCATTACCGAGCCGAGGCAGAACCGTATCTGAAGGAGGCGTTGGCGTCGGGCGACAAGAAAATCCTCGATGGTGTACTGTTCGTTATAGATTACGGGAATTTCTCAGGGCTAATAAATGAAGTACGAACGGTTGCTTGGTCTGATAACGAACTGAAAATTCAGTTATCAGCTACATGTACGTTGCACAGCCTAAAAGATTCCGAGGGTCTTCACGAGATTGCTCAAAAACACCCGAAAGTGCAAATACGCCGTGCGGCAGAACGAATGATTGCTTACTTGGAAGAGAAACAGTGACGGGCAAGGATTTGACTGATGCCGGAATGAACTGAAAAATCGCATCTTCACACGAAATAGCCTTTTTTCGACTCTTGGTGGGACTGCGCTGCGCTTGTCCCACCCTACTTTAACCATTTCCGCCCCAGGAGTTCCCGCCATGACATCAAAATCATCTCATTCCAAGCCGGTTCCCTCGCGGCGCGACTTTCTGAAGTAAGTAGGCCGGGTCGTGACCCGGCTGAATATTCCGGCGAGAATCTTTGCCGTGTTTTTTCGAGGTCCTTCCCAAAATATTTTGGTTAGTTGACACGTTCCATACTATCCAGTATGGTAAATGAATAAACCTGGAATGGACGGAAAGGACGTAAGCGATGCCGGTTTGTGCCCCGCAGATGAGATCGAAGTTGGCACGGTGTGCTTTCAGGCTCTTCGCGAAGAAAGGGATTCGCGGCGTGAACCTCGACGAGGTCGCCGCCGCCGGCGGGGTCACCAAGGGGAGCCTCTACTGGCACCACAAGTCGAAAAAGGAACTGCTCCACGCGGCTTGTGCGTACTACTATCGCCGCTGGCAGCAACGGGCACTCGCCGAAATCGCACGGGACGACGACCCCTTGAAACAACTCGAGCGGGTGTTGCGGTTCTCCGTGCAAAGTTGCCTCTTCGACCGTGAAAGCCGCGTGTTTACCACGGAAGTCTTCGCCCTCTCGCTCCAAGACAAAGAAATCCGCGCCGGCTGGGCACAGTTTTACGATACCGTGCGGGAGTTGTTCGTCGGGTTGGTCCAGGCGGCCTGCGACAACGACCAACTACAAGTCGTCGATCCACGCCGCGCGGTCGATTGGATGCTGGCCACGATCGAAGGGATCAAGCAGCGGGCGGCGTTTGAACCGGAAATATGCACACCCGATCAGCGCGAGGCGACCGTCCAGGGGTTATTGCGGATCGTCGGCCTGGTTGACGCCCCGACGTGATACAACAGATCGCAGGGTGGGACTTGTCGTAGCGCAGTCCCGCTAGGAGTTGTGAAAACTTTCCTTTCCTCAAACCCTTTCCTACCCCAGGAGTTTCCGCCATGGCCTCGAAATCATCCCATTCCAAGCCGGTTCCCACGCGGCGCGACTTCCTGAAGACCTCGATTGCCGCCGGCGGAGCGGCGACGTTCGGCGGACTGTCTCTTGCCCGCGGCGCGAATGTCTCGGGCAGCGACGTTTTGCGGATCGGCCTGATCGGCTGCGGCGGCCGCGGCACCGGCGCGGCGCTGAACGCCATGAACGCCGACCCGGGCGTTCGTTTGACGGCCATGACCGATATTTTTCCGAACCGCGTCCACAACCGGCGAAAAATCCTCGCAAAGCGGAAGCCCAATCAGGTAGCGGTGGACGACAACCACTGTTTCTCCGGCCTGGACGGCTACCGGCACGTTATCGACGACTCCGACGTCGTGTTGATCGCCTGTTCGGCGAAGTATCATCCAGTCTATCTCCAGGCGGCCATCGAGGCCGGCAAGCACGTCTTCGTCGAAAAACCTCACGCAATCGATCCGGTCGGCGTCCGCCAGGTTGCGGCCGCCTGCGAGCTGGCCAAGCGGAAGAAGCTGAGCGTCATGTCCGGGCTGCACAGCCGATACGAGCCGGGCTTTCAAGAGGCCATCCGCCGAATCCAAGACGGGGCCATCGGCGAAATTGTCGCCATCGAGGAGAATTTCCTCCGCGGTCCGTACGGACTCCATCGCCGACGGCCTAACCAGAACGAAGTCGAGTACCAGTTCAGCAACCAGTACCACTTCGCCTGGCTTTCGGGCGACGACGTGACACAATCGCTGGTCCATAACCTGGACCGCGCCGGCTGGGCATTGGGCGAACGGCCGCCGCTGAAAGCTCACGGACTCGGCGGTCGCTCGTCTTCCTTCGGCGAAGTATACGGCGACGTTTTCGATCATCACTCCGTGGTCTACGAATATGCCGACGGCGTACGGGTATACGCATTTTGCCGCACTCAAAACGGTTGTTACAACAACACCGACAGCGTGATCCTCGGCAGCAAGGGGCGATGCAATCTGACACGCTGCGTCATCGACGGCGAAAACCCGTGGAAATATCGAGGCCCCGACGGCAATCCATACGACCTCGAACACAAGGCCCTGTTCACGGCGATCCGGTCGGGTAACCCGGTTAATTGCGGCGACTACATGGCCCGAAGCACGCTTGTGGCCGTCATGGGACAATTGAGCTGCTACAGCGGCCGGGAGCTGACCTGGGATCAGGTCGCCGAATCCGACTTCATCTTAAAACCAAAGGTCGAGGACGTGCGTCTCGACATGGCGCCGCCGGTCGAACCGGACGAAAACGGCTGGTATCCGGTACCCATGCCGGGGCTGACGGAGTTCAAGATTTAGGGCCTGTAAAAAGGAGTGGTTGAATTTGGGTGGCATACCCTGAGGGACGAATGGCGTGGCAGACGGTCGAATCACGCCCTTTGCTGCGCTCAGGGACGTGCCACCCTCCGTAACGGTAACATCTCACTTTGAACAAGGAGAACCACGGAATGATCGAACTTGGAATGCACACCGACAACTGGCGTCCGCTCAGCGGCAACTTCCGCACCGCCGCCGCGGCGGCCGTCAAATACGGCATCAAACACCTTGAGTTCGCCGCGATCCACGGACAGTATTTCATTCAAGCAATGGGCTACGAACCGGGTATCTCGCTCCAGTCGAACCCCCGCGCGCTGCGACGCTACTGCGACCAGATGGGGTTGCAGATATCCCAGATCGACGGCTCCTATCCGCTCATGGGGCCCGACGGATCGACGTTCGGCGTGCAGTACGTACAACAATCAATACGCTTCGCGGCCGAACTCGGCTGTCCGATGGTCGATACGGTCGACGGAGCATTCGAGATCGAGGGACTCGACAAGGACGAGGTCTTCCGCATCACGTGCGACAATTATCGCCAGTGTCTCCCTTGGGCCGAGGACTACGGAATAATCATCAACGTTGAGCCGCACGGCCCGTACACGACCGACGGGGACTTCATGGAGCGGTTGTTTGCCTATTTTGACTCCGAGTACCTCCGTTTCAACTTCGACACCGGCAACTCGTTCATCTCCGGCCTCGACCCGCTGGAATATTTGAAGCGCTTCCGCAAGTATCTTTCCCACGCCCATATCAAGGACGTCAGTCCGGAGCTGGCGGCCGCCGTACGCGGCGAGGAGACGGGAATCGCCTGTAGCGAAGTGCCGATCGGCGGCGGTGTAAACGCAGAAAACATTAAGAAATGCATCGATTACCTCCGCCAAACCGACTGGAGCGGCGTAATCTCGATCGAATGTTACGGGGCCGACGACAACATCCGCAAGAGCGTCGAGTTCCTTAGCGACATTCTGAACTGAAGATGCTCCGTTTAGCATCAAAGGTTGATCCACGGAAGCGTTTCTCCGCACCTTCCGTACATTCGCGGAGACTGTTTCCTCTCGCAACACATCAATACGAAGTGGAAAAATCCAATTGTTGAACGCAATTTCTTGGAACTGGAGACAATAATGTGTGAATCTAGCGAACCCTGCTAAACAGGGGAAAGCGTCGGCGGCGGATTTGTGGATTGTAATGCGCACGCTGATTTGGCGGACTGAGTGTGAAATTGAAAGAATACTCACCACGATCTACGCGGATAGCACACTGCAAAAGCCACCGGCCGCGAGGGCTTCATTCGACGTTTTTATTGAGACGATGTTCGGCCGGTCGCCCCCATGTTTTTTTCTGTTGCGGGCGCTCTTCGGTAGCGGAAAGACGGCCGTAGTTGGACCTTCGCGCGGTTTTTTGGCAATAAAATTCCGCGTCGGCGGAATTTTTTTTCAATTACGCCTCTCGTCGGAATCTTTACCCTGATTGCCCCATGCTCTTATGGATGCAACACAATCTTGACGTGACTTGAACCGCCGTTTCCCAGCGGCAACCGGTGGCCGGCGGACGGCAAGTGGATACCGATTCATCGGGGCCATTGCGATGCCGCAACGAAGAGATGGCCAATGCCGTTGCGCGTATTCAAAGAGCCGTCTTTTTGTTCGCGCAGGCATCCGAAAACACCGAGCAATCGGGGCGTGGAACATTGATATTACAGCGTAGTTTCCCGTTAATTTCGGCCGGCCGGTGTCGCTGCCTTTCAGTAATACATGTGTTCGCAACCTGTTTTGTGGCAATAGGTTGCGAGTTGCACGCCAGCCCCGTTTTTGTCGAAGAACCGACCCGTGCGTTAGATAATCAGCGGCGAAGTTTTTTCTGTCCGGCCGTGCGGGAACAACTGCGGATGCGTCCGTTTCCGGCAAATGAAATTCGGCCGGATGTGCGTGCTCGGCGATGCCGCGACGGCTGTGTTGTCGGTTGACTGCGCGCGATGGATTGACGCGCCGAGGAGATCGAAATCGACGACGCCGGGGCGAAGTTGCCGGACGCGTTATTTGCACGATCAATCGGTCGGCACGAGCGACGTACGACGGCGCGCCGACGTGCCGCAACGGTTGAACGGAGATGGAATTCGGAGGAAAATCCTCATCTAATTCAATAATTGTACTTGCAAAGATTCTGGAAACAGTTACGATCATAAAAAGTTGGAGTACTTGATAGTAGTGAAGCGTCATACAAAGGATGGAAACGAACGGCGACTTGTTGCAGCGCATAGAGCGTCGGTGACAGGATGTCGAGAAGTTCGTTGTGTTGTTTCTGTGGCAAGAAGCCCATCGCACATCGGCCCCAGCCCGCGTGGCGGTTCGGTTCTTGCCCACACGTTAGTTAGGAGGACGTGAGGTGGCCAAGAAGACAGTTAAGAAGGCCGTGAAGAAGCCGGCCAAGAAGAAGGTTGCCAAGAAGAAGGTAGCCAAGAAGCCGGCCAAGAAGGTTGCCAAGAAGAAGGTCGTCAAGAAGAAGGTGGCCAAGAAGCCGGTCAAGAAGGTTGCCAAGAAAAAGGTAGCCAAGAAGCCGGTCAAGAAAAAGGTGGCCAAGAAGCCGGTTAAGAAGGTCGCCAAGAAAAAGGTGGTCCAGAAGAAGTAGTGCATCGGGTGGCATTGCCGCTCCGCAATACACCGCTTCCTAGTCTTTCAGACTGCTACGACGAGAAAGAAGCGCCCGGCACGGCTGACCGGGCGTTTCTATTTTCTTGTAGCCGTTTCCGCGGCGTCTCTACTCCGAGGGATACGGCGGGGTCTGTCCGTCCAACTGGCTCAGGGCGTTTCGGGCGGCACGCTGCTCGGACTCTTTCTTGTTGCGCCCCCAGGCCGGTTGGTAACGCTTGGCGCCGATTTGGGCCGCCACCTTGAAGCACTTGCTGTGGTCGGGGCCTTTCTCGTCGAGCAATAGGTAGGTGGGCGTGGTGCCGTGCTCCCTTTGGGCAAACTGCTGCAAGAGCGACTTGTAGTTGTTGCCGATTTCACCTTCGGCGGCCAATTCGATTTCCGGCCCCATTGATTCGGCGATGAACCGCTGTGCGGCCTGGTCCCCTCCGTCGAGGTAAATTGCCGCGACCAACGACTCGAACACGTCGGCTAACAACGACGGCGGGATACTCGGGTGCGTCGTCATTCCCTTGCCCAAGATCAAAAACTCCTGCATCCCCAAAGCCTCGCTGATCTTTGCGCAGGTCTGCCGGCTGACGACGATGGATTTGAGCCGGGTCAGTTCTCCTTCGAGGTAGTCTGGGAACTGTCGAAAGAGAATTTCGCAGATCACGGCCCCAAGAATGGCGTCTCCGAGAAACTCCATACGCTCGTTGGACGCCAGACGGTGTTCTGCCCCAGAGGCGTGGGTCAGCGCTGAGAGGAGCAACGCCTTGTCCTTGAACTCGTATCCAATCCGCCGTTGCAGCTTCTCCAGCAAGGAGTTTTGAATATCGGAGGTGTTGGGGAGATCGGCCGACATACCACAATCCGAGGTCGAATACGTTGCAACGGCGCTACACGCTCTTTCTCTTGCAACAATAACCGCGAAAACGGGGTTTGTCAATCAGTGCCGCGGATCGCGGTTGTCGCGATGGACTTTGACCATCTGTTGTTGGAGGCGTCGTTAGACACCAATAGCGATGCGAAAACGCCAGATAATCGGCGACTGGAGTCGTCTCCTACAATTGTGAGCATTGACGGGGGAACCAAAGCGTTATAAAGTCGCACTGGTTGTCGCCCGACAATACGGCAGACAATACGGAAAGACGCGGGATAGTATCCCATGTGGTCGCGCAAAAGACTCGATATTGGCTGGAAAGACCTGTTGGCGGGCGTCTTTCACGCCTGTTTTCCGCCGGCCCCGGCTTCGGTTTGCCGCCGAGTGGAGGCGCTTTGGCCCGCTGCCGAGCAGACGCTGGCATGCCTGTCCGTACGTAGCGGGTTCGATCTATTGCTGGGCGCATTGGCCCTGCCGCGCGGCAGCGAGGTGTTGGTCTCGGCGATCACCATTCCCGACGTAATACGGATCGTCGAGTACCACGGTCTAGTGCCCGCGCCGGTCGATCTAGCGCCGGAAGCGATGGCGCCGAGGATCGACCAATGGCGGCGGGCCATCAATCCGGCCACCAAAGCCATTCTCGTGGCACATCTGTTCGGCGGCCGCGTGGATATGGAACCGATTCTTGATTTGGCCCAACGCCACGGGCTGTTGGTGTTCGAGGATTGTGCCCAAGCGTTCGCCGGCACGACGTACCAAGGGCATCCCAGGGCCGACGCAAGCATGTTTAGCTTCGGCGTGATCAAGAGCAGCACGGCGTTGGGCGGGGCGGTGCTGCGGGTGCGAGACGAAAGCGTACTCGAACGGATGCGGCAACGCCAAACGACATATCCGCTTCAGCCGCGCTGGTGCTACCTCCAACGCTTGGTAAAGTACGCGAGCATGAAGCTGCTGGCGTACCGGCCGATCTGCGGGGCGTTCGCCCACGCCTGCCGCGCGATCGGCTTCGATTACGACCGGTGGGTCAATCGTGCCGCCCGAGGTTTTCCCGGCGATGCCCTTTTGACTCAGATTCGTCGGCAACCCAGCGCGCCGTTGCTGGCCGTACTCGAGCGTCGTTTGCGGAACTACAACGTCCGCCGCTGGCAGCGGCATGCGGAAAAGGGAAGAACGCTGGCAAACCTGCTGAAAAAGAGCGTCTCCTGTCCCGGTGCGGATACGGTTCCACATACCTACTGGGTATTCCCCGTGGTCGTCGACGCCCCGAAGTGTCTGATGGAACATCTTGTGCGGGCCGGCTTCGACGCCACCCAAGGGCAGAGTTTGTGCGTGGTTCCGCCGCCCGGCGACCGACCTTCCTCGAGGGCCGTCGTCGCCGAGCAGTTATTGGCCAACATTATATTCTTGCCGTTTTACCCGGAACTGATGGCAACCGAGTCGCAAAGGCTGGCCGAGATGGTGCTGGCCGGCACAAACCACAAGCAGCCGGCATAAGCCTCCTTGGCCGGCGAACTGGCAACCGTACCGCGTTGACATCGGAAAATTCGCTTCTTTTCGCAAGGTTTGCCCAAGCCGCAAAGTCCGCGCGGTCCGCAAGCAGAAGTGAAACCAGCTTAATGGGTTACACCATTATGACCCGAGCAAGTTCGATGTCCGGCATAGCCGGCATGGCCGAAAATATCGGATTGCTCGTTACGACCGGCAAAAGTTTCTAAAGTCACAGCCCTGCTAGGATCGAAGTAATCCAACGGAAGCCTTGTTCCGCGGCGGAGTTACTGTACGAGTGCCGCCGAGTACGGAAAAAGGCCGCAGGGGGGGAACCTGCCTTGAAGGCTATGCCTTTGACCTTGCCGTCGCTGTCTCTCCATAGCGGCACGGTCTGCTCGTCCCTCTTCCTGCCAGTGTGGTGGTTTACCGGGAAAATATGTACCAAGAGTCGGAGTAAATGGAAATAGGTTGGTTAAAACACACCTTTCCTATTTTACGGATTTTCTCTGGCTTCCGGTTACCTCGGTTGCCGATGTAGTAAGTGCGGCGCGGATCAGAAGGACCTGAACCACGACCAAGCAAACGGAGCGAATGACGAAAAGGCCTCGACCCAGATGCCCACGGATCGCCGGTTGCATATTATGCGGCCGTAACGATGGAGCGCGAAACGGGAGTAGATCCGCGGGTTGTTAAAGGGGCCAACTACGCTCGGCGGGGCGTCCGTCCAGCCGAGAAACAACTTAAACCAACGTGAATTATATATTGGAGAGCCTCCGATGAAGGTCTTCACAACTGGTCAGGTCGCCAAAATATGTAAGGTGGCCCCGCGCACCGTCAGCAAGTGGTTTGATTCGGGCCGGCTGAAGGGTTATCGCATTCCCGGTTCGCAGGACAGGCGCATCCCCCGAGAGTATCTGATTAAGTTCCTTAAGGAACACGGGATGCCCCTTGGCGATCTGGAAGACGAAGCCTTGGCCAAGGTTCTGATTGTAGCCCAGGACCAAGTATTGATCGAGAACCTCAAGCGGGAACTGCCCCTGGAACGCTCGTTCAAGGCGGCGGTGGCTGCGAGCGGTTTCGACGCCGGTATTCAAGCCGAGAGCTTCAATCCGGACTGTATTATCGTTGACTTCTCGATCGGGCGCACCGAAGCGCTTCAGATCTGCCAAAACCTTCGTCGCAACAGCGAATTCTCCGAGGTAATCCTCATCGCGTTGTTGCCCGACGACGGCAGTTCCCTGAGCTTTGACCGTTCGGCCATCAACGAGACGTTTAAGAAGCCATTCGACGCCGCCCTGCTGGCCGAGAGGCTGCGGACGCTGATCGGAGCGAAGAAAGAGCTTGTTTGAACCGTGCCGGACCATTGCGTCCCTCAGCACGGCAATTAACATAGATCGTCGATTCACTTAACCCGTCGCGGTCGGACCCCCCGCGACGGATAATTTTTTCTTGGGGCTTCAACGGCCCCCGCCGCGCGAATAATCGTTGACCTGTCACGAACGGTGCGATAAAATCACGTGCGATGAGCAGTTTTTCGCAATTTGCTGGAATGGACAAGACCGTCCTTTCCGTCTCTCCGTTGGGCGACGAGTCCGACGAACGGGCGTTTTGGCTCTCGAAAACCCCGCGAGAACGGCTGGCTGCAATGGAATTCTTGCGCACGGTCAACTATGGCTACGATCCTGCTTCCTCCCGACTTCAAAGAGTTCTTGAAGTTGCTCAACTCGGAACGAATTGAGTATCTGCTGGTCGGCGGCTACGCCGTGGGATACTGCTCAACGACTTGGAGCAATTACCGAAAACGTGCGACGGCAAGCCCCGCCGCTACACGAACGTAATTATTGCCATGTCGCGCAATTTCATCGGCCCACTACTGATCGCCTTGGCCGCGCTGGTGGCCGTGCTGACAACTATCGCGCCGGATGGCAACGGGCCGGGCGTGACCTGCGACGAACCGTATCACGTTTTCCAGGGCAAGCAGCTCGTCACCGCGCTGCGGCAGCAGGGACCGGCTTTCTTCCTGCCGGAGAACATCGAGCGGAACTTCGACTGGCCCCTCGACGGTCCGCCGGTCCAAGCGCCGCTGGGCTACTGGATTCTCGGATGGACCAACTACCTGTTCGATCCCGCGCCCGACGATCCGTTGGTGTTTTCGATTTCGGCCGCGCGTTTTGCCCCGGCGGCGGCCTTCGCCCTGCTGATTCTGATGGTGGGAACGTGGACTTCGCGGCGTGAAGGGGCATTGGCCGGCACGGTTGCCGCGGCGGCCGTGGCGATTACGCCCCGTTTGTTCGGCCACGCCCACTTCGCGGCGCTCGACATGCTAACCACCCTGTTTTTCGTGGCCGCGGTATTGGCCGTGGCCGAAGCCGCCCGAAGCGGAAAGAACTGGCATTTCGCATTGGCCGGAGTGGTGTGGGGCGCGGCCATGCTCGTCCGGCTGCACGGCCTGTTGTTGGTCCCGCCGGTTATTATCTGGTTGTTTTGGCGGCTTCGCCGACGGGTTGTTTGGCCTTTAGTGGCGTGGTTTGCGGCCGGCGCGGCAACATTCTTCGTCGGTTGGCCTTGGTTGTGGTCTGACCCCCTGGGACGTTTTCAGCAATTTTTGGCCGGCGGCGCCGACCGCCTGTCGTTGAACGTCTTTTACTGGGGGCAAATTTGGACCGACCGCGACGTCCCCTGGCATTATCCGTGGGTGATGTTCGCCGTTACCGTGCCGCTGGGGCTGCTATTGCTGGGAATGTTTGGGGTGTGGAGTGAATGGCGGGCAAGCCTGACCGTCGCGCGGGAGAACTTTCTCCGAAACGACGGAGCGCTTATCGCCGGGACAATGTTCTTTCTGCTGTTGTTGTTTTCGTGGCCTGGTGTGCCGGTCTACGACGGCGTCCGGCTGTTCCTGATGGTCTTTCCGCTCTGGGCGATTTGGGTGGGAGTCGGCGCCCGATGGGCGGTGTGTTGGAGCGGCAGTTGCACTGCCGCTGCCGATAGTCAACATAATGGGGCGGCAGTGCAACTGCCACCCCAACGATCGCCACGGGCGATTCTGGCGGCCATCGCCGCCCTCGTTGCGATCCAGGGAATCGGCTTGGCGATCTATCAACCCTGTCACCTGAGTTACTACAACCTCCTTGCGGGAGGTTTGGCCGGGGCGGAAAGGCTTGGGTTCGAGACGACGTACTGGGGCGATTCGGTACGCGAGCCGCTGTTGGCCGAGGGAGCGAGCCTCTCGGGGGACGCGCCGATCCTGTTCGCGCCGAACCTGGCGCCGTTTCAGGCCCCAGCCGTTGCGATGTGCTCGCCGTCGCTAAACAAGGCGGGCGTCGAACTGGTCGGCGAAAAACAATCCGAACCGGAGTTGGCGGATAGATGTCGGTATGCAGTTATTTACAATCGGAGGGCCGACCCGGCTTCGGTTGTCGGTCGCGGCAAGGTTGTTTCCGAGTACCGAAAACAGGGGGTGTGGCTGGCGAGGCTCGTCGAACTGGCCACCCCCCTCGACGAACCGTCCCAGTAAATTACAATTGATGGATTACCCTGAAAGGGTGTTGATGAGCACAACCGACGAACGACGGGTGACGGTTCCCAGCAATCTGCGTACTTTGTACGCGCCCGTCGCACGGGAACTCGATGAGGTCGAGGGTCTGCTGCAACGGGAGTTTTCCAGCGAAGATTCCTTTGTCGACCGTTTGGCCCAGCATGGTTTTCGTTTGGGCGGGAAGCGGCTTCGCCCCGCCTTGGTATTGCTTTCCGCCCAGGCTTGCGGCGGCATCCGTCCCGAGCACCTTTCCCTGGCGGTCGCCGCCGAGTTGATCCACACGGCCACGCTGATCCACGACGACGTGCTGGACGAAGCCACCCTGCGCCGCCATCTCGACACCGTCAACGCCCGGTGGGACAACGAAGCCAGCATTCTGTTGGGCGATTATCTTCTCGCCCGGGTAATGTGTCTGGCCAGCTCGCTGGACGATACCTTCGCCTGCCGGACGATCGGCGAAGCGGCCCGGCACATGTGCGAGGGAGAACTCCGGCAGATCGAAAGCCGGGGGAACTACGACCTCGGCGAGGACGATTACTTCCGCATT
Organism: uncultured Thermoguttaceae bacterium; assembly: GCA_965195225.1. Taxonomy (GTDB): domain Bacteria; phylum Planctomycetota; class Planctomycetia; order Pirellulales; family Thermoguttaceae; genus JAHIKV01. The sequence continues at coordinate 2,376 of CBDAFL010000185.1, read as the reverse complement.
ATCGCCGGCAAGACGGCGACGCTGACGGCCTGCTGTTGCCGGCTGGGAGCGCACTATGCCGGCGCCGAACCGGCGGTCTGCGATACGTTGGCCCAATACGGCCACGACCTCGGCGTGGCGTTCCAAATCGCCGACGACGTACTCGACTTGCTGGGCGACGAGGACGCCGTGGGCAAGTCGCTGGGTACCGACCTGCTGAAGCAGAAAGCCACGTTGCCGCTGATCCGGCTTCTGGCCACCGTCGGCGCGGAGGACCGCGAGAAATTGACCTTGGCCCTTTCGGACGGCGGAAACCATCACCGCGACGCGTTGCGACCCTGGCTCCAACAGAGCGACGCCATCTCCTACGCCCGTTCTCGGGCGCGATCGTTTACCGGCCAAGCCCGTGGGGGATTAACATCGCTGTCCGCCTCTGTCGCGCGCGATTCGCTTCTTGGGTTGGTCGATTTCGTGATCGACCGGCATCAATAGCGGGTAGTGGGTAGTGGGTAGTGGGTAGTGGGTAGTGGATGACGCGTGGTACACGACCGAACCACGCCCTTCGCTGCGCTCAGGGACGTGCCACCCTCATTGGAATTCCACCAAGTTATTGATTCGCCGGTCCTAACCGACGAAGTTCCGCTCGGCACGGTCCCAATCGAGGATGTTCCACCAGGCGGCGATGCTGTCGGGGCGTCGGTTCTGGTGCTTCAAGTAGTAGGCGTGTTCCCAAACGTCGAGAACCAGGATCGGTTTGCGGCCGAACATCAGGGGCGTGTCGTGGCCGGGGGTGGTTTCGATCAGCAGCCTGCCGTTTTGGTCGAGGCTCAGCCATGCCCAACCGCTGGCGAAGTGTCCGGCGGCGGCGGCGGCGAATTTTTGCTGAAACTGCTCGAAACCGCCAAATGTTTCGTCGATGGCCGCGGCCAGCTTGCCGACCGGGTGCCCGCCCCGATTCGGTCCCATCATGGCGAAAAACAGGTCGTGGTTGGCGACCCCGCCGCCGTTGTTGCGCACCGCCGTGCGAACGTCCTCCGGCGCCTGATCGAGATCGGCGATCAACTTCGTAACCGGAAGGCAATGGAGATCAGGGTATTTTTCCAAGGCGGCATTGAGTTTATCGACGTAAGACTGGTGGTGTTTCGTGTGGTGAATCTCCATCGTGCGGGCGTCGATGTGCGGTTCCAGCGCGTCGAAAGCATAGGGCAACTTTGCGAGAGTGTACATTTCCCACTCCTTGTTCTGGTTGATGGGTTTCTCTTCGGTCGGATATTATACGCATCGGTCAATAGCGGGGAGAAGGGGTACGCGGCGTTTCTTGCCTCTCGGAGTTGCAATGCGACATAAAAACAATTTGATGATGGTACTTGAGCAGCCGGTCTGAATCGCATAAAATCAACCGTTTTCAAGCCACTCGCGAGGAAACCGATACATGGAACGCACCCTTGTCTTGCTCAAACCCGATTGTCTCCAGCGACGTCTGATGGGCCGGGTGATTACCCGATTCGAGGATAAGGGGCTGGACTTTGTCGCCATGAAGCTGATGCGTGTAACGCCCGAGCTGGCCAGGCGGCACTACGCCGAACACGTCCAGAAGGCGTGGTATCCCGAGTTGGAGGCGTTCATCACCGGCGGGCCGGTCGTGGCCATGATCGTCGAGGGGCCGGAGGCGATCCAGGTGGTCCGCGCCATGGCCGGCGCGACCAACGGCCTGAAGGCGGACCCCGGCACCATCCGCGGCGACTTCAGCTCCAGCCAGCAGATGAACCTCGTCCACGCCTCGGACGGTCCGGAATCGGCCCAACGCGAGATCGACATTTTCTTCGAGGACGCGGAAATCCAAGCCGGGTGATAAAACCGTGTTTCGCAATTGGGCGGCGCCGGCGGCGGGCAAGTTCCCCGGTTGAATCACACGTTCAATACCACTGGTAAGCGTAATCGTCGAAGCGTTTAAGGGCGGCGTTTCGCCGATCGGGGTCCTTGTATTCGGCCCAGTCGCCGCTGTTGTCGCTGAGCGTCTTCAGCACTATCCGGTCGGCGAGCTGAAAGGCCGTCCATCCTTCCCGCTCCCGGCGCGCGGCGGTCGCCTCGGCTTCGAGTTGGCGCTCGGCGAGCATCGCCCGGACGCCTTCACGGATAATCGGATCGTCGCAGCCGACCAGTGGTTCCAACAATAAAATCCCCTCCGAGTCGATCGGATGGACGCTGATCTGCACCGACGGTGCCGGATCGCCCGAGAGAATCCGCCGCACGTTGTAGCTGGTCACTATAGCGTCGATCGGGGTGATTGCGAAAAGGTAGACCGCAATCGCCACCGTCCAGAGATGGCGGAGATCGGAAGAGCACACGTCTGAACTCCAGTCACATGTCAGAATCTCGTATGCCGTCTTCTGCTTG
>CBDAFL010000184.1:0-24205 GCA_965195225.1 uncultured Thermoguttaceae bacterium | reverse complement strand
GAAGGGCGTGGTTTGGTCGTTCACCACGCCCTTCGCTGCGCTCAGGGACGTGCCACCCTCATTGGAATTTCACCAAGTTATTTCTTCCCGGGCCCAAGCCGAGTGATGAAACCGCGTTTCGCAATCGGGCGGTGCTGGGGGCGGGCAAGTTCCCCGGTTCCCTGATATCTCTTCCTCTTGTCAAGATCAAAGACTCCCGACCCCTTTATCGGCCCCTTTATCGGCCAGCCTCCGACCTCAAGATTCAAGACCGCAGAGAATCACTGTCACCTTCTCGCCACTCGCTTGTAGCTTTTTGAATGTTCAAGGGTGTGCGTGGCACTTTAACCGTGGGCTGCCCGCTTTGAACTAATATATTCTGCTTCCAAGCCGGCCACTTCTGGACGAGTCCTGTGGCAATTCTGATTTGTTGGTGAATTTCTTGGTCCATCATGATCTCCTAATCTTGCCGTGGCTCCAAGTTTGGTTTTGCCTTAGAAAATTCCGCACATGCCGCAATTTCAAGATCCAAGTATGAGACAGGTTTCATTTGTATGCGAAGCTGCGCACTCTCGATTTTCCATTCTACGCATTTGCCTGAGTTATTATCTTTTCGGACAAGCGGATATGTCGAGCCCAGATGCATCGAAAAAAGGTCGAAGAACCGCCTCAGCCCAATCCCCACAAACGACGCAAACCTCACAAAACTGTCTGATTCCCCTGGTTCCCCAGTCGCAATCGAGTCATCGTGGAAATCGAGAGTCTTGCTCTTCGGGTATGGTTCCACATATACGACACGTTTAATCCCGGCTGCAATGATGTGTTTGGCACAATTGTGACAGGGAAAGGTGGTGCAATACAATGTTGCGCCAGCAGCTGATGCTCCACATCTTGCGCAACTCAACAACGCCTCCATTTCAGCATGCACGACTCTACCATATTCCGTCAGGTCTCGTATACGGCTTCTTTGTAGTAACTCACGCAGCTTGCCGCCATCCAAACCGTACTTCGCACTTTCTCCATCGGTCACAATCCGCTCAATAATCCGATTTTGCTCTGCCCTGTTCGAGTCACCGTCTGGACGGGTGTAATCCCTTCCCTTTGGTGAATCAGCGATGCAACCATCACTTTGTCGTACTGGCCAGTATAACCCTCCACCAGCTCGCGGGCAATCGTTTGCCCCGGTTGCCAGAATCTGCATATCTCGCGTCACGACTGCGCCCACTTGGCGCGACAAATCGGCCGAACGCAATCCCGCTACGAATGCCATAAACATTGCATGTTCGTCAAAGGTAGGTGTGATGAACGGATTCCCGAACCAGAGTTCCACGATACGGTTAATATCGAATCGCAAACGGTCGCGGCTTTCCGAGATCCGAACAAAGAAATCGGCAAGGTGAAATGTCTTATTGACACGCTGGCCATGTTCAACCTTGCTTTCCTCGCTATCACGTTCTATCAATTTCTTGGCATTCGCCTCCGTGATTCCTTGGTCTTCAGTAAGGTGTTGCAGTCGTCGTTTTTCCTCCTCGTGAACTCCCATCAGAAGAAAGCCGGATGGATAAATACGCCGCAGAGTTTCGACTTCTTCTGGTCGTTTCAGAGAATCAATAATGACGGCAGTCTTGCTTAATGCCTGAGCTGAAGCATCAGGATTCTTCTCGCGCTTCGCATAAATCCTGGTGGTTGCTCCCAATGCTAATATAGCGTCGTTCGTCGTATTTGCACGCGTATTGTTGCCAGCGTCCATCAATTTGCTTATCCGCAAGTATTTATTTGCGTTAAGTTCACATACCTTAACAAGCAGAGGGATGACGTCTTTAGAAATCTTCACAATGGATACGTCGTAGCCCGCACGACCTAAACGCTCTTTAAGTAGTTCAATAGCCAAGCTAGTTTCTGTTCCTACCGCACTGACTAGTCCAATAATCAACTCAGATTCAAGCTGATCGTTCAAGTAGTCGGGCATATTCCATACTCCTATTGGGCAAAACATCGGGACGCACAAAGGGGTCAGAACTATTATTCACTACAGGCTTTGAAAGAATAAAGGAGGCGGGTGCCTTTACCAAGATCAATACCACTGATAAGCGTAGTCGTGGAAGCGTTGCAGGGCGGCGTTTCGCCGATCGGGGTCCATGTATTCGGCCCAGTCGCCGCTGTTGTTGCTTAGCGCATTGAGCACTATCCGGTCGGCAAGCTGAAAGGCCGTCCATCCTTCCCGCTCTCGACGCGCGGCGAGCGACTCGGCTTCGATCCGACGTTGGGCCAACATCGCCCGGACGCCTTCGCGGATAATCTTGTTGTCGCAGCCGACCAGCGGCTCCAAAAATAAAATCCCCTCCGAGTCGATCGGATGGACGCTGATCTGCACCGACGGGGCCGGATCGCCCGAGAGAATCCGCCGCACGTTGTGGCTGGTCACTATAGCGTCGATCGGGGTGATTGCGAAAAGGTAGACCGCAATCGCCACCGTCCAGAGATGGCGTCGCACGAGCCAGACGAAGTTCCGATTGCGGAGGATTTTCCAAACGACCAAGATGAAGCCGACGACGACGGCGGACATGCCGAAGATGCCCACCATTCGCATCCGGGTCATGCCGTTGAAGCCGATGTAGATGTAGATGCGATGATAGACGGCCACGGCCAGGAGGATGTTTTCGAGCGACCAGATCCAGGCCAGCCACCGCAGCCGGGGTAAACGCGGATCGCCGAGCACGCGCCCCCTGAAAACCAGCGAAAGCACGGCCGTGGACAACGCAAGCGCGGCGGTCAGCCAGGCCGCGCCCTCGTGGGCGTAGCCGGAATAATAAAAGCCCTCGGGAAACACCCGGAACCAAAGCGTCTTGAACTCGAACGTCAGGTATGCGGCGAACAACACGATGACCACCAGCAGCGTGTTTCGCAGGGCCGCGTACAACGGCGCCGGCGCCGATTCCTCCTCGGCCGGCGGCTCGTCGTCGGAGTCTTTCTCAGATAGCATCCGGCCGACGATCGGGCGTAGCAATCCGACCGATATCCACAACACGACTATCCAAACCAACACCTCCAGCAGGCTTGGCGAGAACCGCATCAGCCAATTGCGCACCGCCTGAAAAAACCGTTGCACGCTTTCGCCGAAGGCGACCATCAGGTCGGGATTGGCCAGGATGAACAACATACCGAAGGCCACCAGTGCGCCCAGGGGCAAGACCACGCTGAGCCATCGCGAGCCGCGGCCCGTGGAACCGGCCCCGTCCGAACCGCGCAGACGTTTGGTCAGACAACGTTTGTAGTGCGAGAGACCTCCGAAACCGGCCGGGATTATTTGCGTCACCAGGACGAGGACTTCATAGAAATATGGACACACGCCCGATATGGCGGCTGCGAAGGCGGCCAGCAGCGCGAAACCGACCGCCACCTGCAAAACCGATCCGCACCACAACATCTTCACCGCCAGCACGGCCAGCATGGCGGCGACGATCAGAACGGGAGCCGACAACTTGAACGGTTCGCTGATGTGCGAATCCCGCGCGCCGCCGGAAGTTTCCGTGCGATGTAGCGGGAAGGAGGCGTTTTTCCAACGCGGGCGGGGCGCTCCGACTGCCAGCAACAGCGGCGCGGCGGCCAGCAGCAAGGCGTAGCCGGCGAACCCGTGCCCCCGGTAGATCGTCAGGTCGCTAAGCACAATAAGCAGCACGATGGCGAGAAGTTCGCGCCACCTCATCGGCGGCTCTTTCTTCACGGCAATCGCCATCACCGGATCGTCCGGCGGCGCGATCGGGCAGTCGGAGATAATACCGGGGTTTTGTTCGACGTCGGGACACTCGCGTTTCTCGTTCATGACTGTCCTCCAATCGGAACATTCTAGCACTACCCGGCCCCCCCCACAACGGCAGCCAGCAAATATGGATTAAGGGGAATTCCCGTTTTTCAAGCAAGAAACACTCCCCTCCGTTATATCGACGCCAAAATTACGCCTCCCAATACAAGGCCGGGCTACCCCCCTTGCTTGCAGGCAACGTCCATGATAGATATTCCATTACTTTTCCCAGCACTTTTCCCGGTCCCCGCTACCCGCTGGTCATAGGAGCCGACCCATGTCCGATTCGCCCCCGTTTGCGACGTGTGCCGTTTGCGGCCAACCATTGCCGGCCGACCGGCAGGATTGCACTTCTTGCGGCACGAGCGGCGCGTGGCAAGATAGAATGCAGGCCGAGATATTCGCCCACAAACGGTTCAACGAATGGGCCGGAAACCGATTGATCGGCGATGGGGTATGGAGAGCTATCAACGGACATTCCGAGCATCGGCTCGAATCCCTGCGCCGGATGGCAAGAGAGGGCCGCCCGATTCCATCCGACGTGCCGCTTCTTTCGGCAGCCGGTTGTTGGAACTGTCGCGCCGAGATTTCGCCCGAACAACAGAACTGCGGCCGTTGCGGCGCTCCGATAAACACTACCCTGTCGCATAACTTTCGTTATCTGACCTATACCAGCTACGTCATCAAGTCGTACTGCGACGAGGGGCGTTTGCCGCTGGCGCAGGCGCACGCCTGTATGAACGACGCGAAATCGCGGGTCGCGGCGCTGCGGAGCCACTTAATGAAAAGTCGAGTGGTCCCGGCCGTTGTGGTTGCGGAAGCGATAAACGTAGAGCCGCCGCCTCGCCAGCCCGCCGGCACGGCGCATTCACCTCGGGCCGCCGCCAAACCGGTTTGTCCGCCGGCCCGAAAACCGGCCGCCGCGCCGCCCGAGCCGCGCCCTCCGCTCTGGGAAATCATCCTCGATCCACGCACGATCCAATGGCTGCTTGGCCTTGGCGGCGCTTTGTTGGTTATCGGGTTGGTCATCTGGCTGGCTACGCTCGGCGTGTTCAAGAACCCGGCGGTGGTCGCCGTCGCCTTGGGCATCGGCAATGCCGCGGTGCTCGGCGGCGGTTGGGCCACGATCCATTTTTCCCGCTATCGAACCGCCGGCCGGGCAATCACCCTGCTGGCCTGTCTGGTGATGCCGCTGAACCTCTGGTTTTACCACGCCAACGGTCTGATAACGCTCGACGGGTACCTTTGGGTCGCCGCGCTGATCTGTTGCGTTCTATATCTGGCCTCGGCGCTGGTGCTCCGCGATCATCTGTTCGTCTACGTGCTCTGCGGCGGAATCGCCATGACCGGCCTGCTGATGTTGGCCGACGCGGGCAAGTTCTGGGAGATTGCCTCGCCCGCCGCGTTGCTGGTCGTTTTGGGATTGATTTCGTTGCACGTCGAACGGGCGTTTCCGGAAATCGAAGGCCCTTTCTCGCGCCGCCGTTTTGGGACCGCATTCTTCCTCTCGGGGCAAGTGCTGTTGGCGGCGGGACTGCTGATGATATTGGGCGCGCAAATCGCCGGAGACTGGCTCTACAAACCGCTGTTCGAGCCGATCTACCAGAATTGGAATCTAGGTCCGCCGGAAATCGTCTCTGAAGCCTGGGGCCGGTATCTCGCCCTGGCGCTGGTCCTGGCCGGTACTTACGCATACTTTTATTCCGACATCGTGGTCCGCCGGCTGGGTATGTACGTCTACCTTGCGGTGTTCACCTTGCTTTGGGCCGAAATGCTCGTGATCGAACTGATCGCCACGCAGGTGACGGCCGAAGCGGCCATTATCGCCTTGGCGCTGACGGCCCTGGCCGCAAACCTAGTCCAGCCGAAACTGCTCCGCTGGCGGGAATCTTCTTCCACCCCGGCCAAGCCGGAAGGTTCAATCGCCACGGCTATCTCGCTGGTCCGCGCCGGGCAGCCGCTCGGACTGTTCCTCAGCACGGTTCCGGTTCTGCTCGGTCTGGTCCTCCATCTTCGGGCAACTTATCAGCCGCTGAATCAGGCGTGGCCCTTGCCCGACGGCAGTCTCTACGCCATCACTTGGGCGTACGTGCTGGCGATGTTCGTGACGGCCGTTTCCTGCCGGGTCGGCGCGCATCTTTATCGCCACTCGCTACCTTGGCTGTCATCGACGTATTTTTTCGGCACCGCCGCCGCCACCTTGACGGGACTTGCCGGGCTGCTGACCGTCTCGGGCGTAAAGACCTGGGACGAACTGGCGCCGTTGATGATGATCGTTCCGATCCTCTACATCATCGCCGCCCGGCTGTACCGCGGGCACACGCAGGAAAAACCGTTGACCTGGGTGGCGCACGCCGCGACGGGCGTAATGATCGCCGCGGTCCTGGCGGCCGCCATGCACGTGACGCCCCAGCACGTCTTCGAGCCGGCATCCGGCAAGACGCTGAACCTGCTGCTGGCCGCCTTCTTCGCCGAAGCGGCGTTGTTCTACGCACTGGCCGCGGTCTTCCAAAAGAAAGGATTCAACATCTACCTCGGTACGGCCGCCGCCTGCGGCGCCGCCTGGCAACTGCTCCAATACAATCAGGTGGGGGCCGAGTATTACACGCTCGCCTTCGCCCTCTTGGGAATGGTGCTGTTGATCGGATACCGTCTGGCGATGTTGGAATGGACCGGCATGGCCGACGCGGCGTTCAAGTGCGCCAACTCGCTGATGTCGCTCTCGTTCGTGGCCGCGGCGCTGATTACGCTGAGCCGCTTCGCCACCCAGCGAGAAACCGTCCATTTCTCGCTCGTGTTCTTGCTGCTGGCGCTGACGGCGCTGAGTCTGCTGGCGGCGTGGCTGGTCCAACACGCCGGCTGGCGGCGATGGTACATTGTCATGGCCATCGTCGAGGCCGGATTGACCTTCATCGCCCTGCACGTGCTCAGCCGCCTGACGCTATGGGAAAAAATCGAGATTTTCAGCATAGTCGTCGGCTGTGCGTTGTTGGTGATCGGCCACGTCGGTTGGCGGCGAGAACGGGACCAGCATAGCGACCTGGTCAGCTTCAGCCTGCTGTTCGGCAGTCTGTTGGTCGGATTGCCGCTGGCAATCGCCGTGCTCATCCACCGCTGCACGCCGACGCCGGTCTATTCGCCGTTGAACGAATTTGGGTTGCTCGTCGCGGGCATTGTCCTGCTGACGACCGGGTTCGCGCTGCAACTTCGCTCGACGACGATTGTCGGGGCCAGCCTGCTGATGGTCTATCTGCTCACGTTGGTGATGTTCATCAACATGCTGGAGAACGTACAGACCGCCGCGATCTGGCTCACGATCGGCGGAGGGATGATCTTAGGGACCGGCGTGTTGCTGAGCATATATCGCGACCGCCTGCTGACGTTGCCCGACCGGGTACACCGCCACGAGGGCATGTTCCGCGTGCTGAGCTGGCGATAACCGCTCGTTGAAGAGAATGTAGGAGGTGCCTGCGATTCAGTTATTCAACTTTTTCACGAGACGGCATCCCGTTGTCGCTTGAGAAAACATGCAACTGTTCCGTAGTCTGCTCCAGCTACATCGCTCAATGAATCGTGCTCAATGTCCACATCCGCCCCGAGCTTACTCGTCCATTTTCCAGTGGGCAATTGTCTGGCGGCATGAGTAGGGGCGCTTTCGTCGGTGTAGATGGCGATTTTTTCAAAACCCACCTCAAGGTCGCCGTCAGCGCAGACCTCATATCCTATACTTTCATAGGCTGCGATAAATGCAGGAAGCGTGGCTTCGCGCGGAATGTCTTTTCCTTCCGGCCAATAACCATCTCCGCCTTCATCTGGCCACCAACGTTGCGTTGTATCGTGTGCTGCCCATGCGATGCAATTGTAGTCTCGACTTTCCGGACTTGTTTCCCGGCTGTTAGTTGAAGTGAGATTTGGAAAATATCGTGCGAGATTACCAGGAAACATCGTTGTTTTTTTCCCATTCCAGCCACGCCGATGCCATATCCTTGAGTTTTCCGCGTGCCTCTGGCGGAACTGGGTTTTGCCCGGTTAACTTGCGAAGAGCGGAGAACCAGTAGTCGGGATTCGTTTTAAGCTCATGCAAAAGAAGCGGTATTACCGGCCTTCCCATCTTAATGATGTTCTGATAGGCCCAATGATTACATATCTGTGTAAGGTCCGACAAATGTTTAGTGTCGTTTTTCCAAATAGATGCAAGCTGCTGAAATCGCTCGGGCGATGTCTTAACGGGATAGTATTGGGGGCAGGTCGAAAGCTCTCCAGACAACAACTCGCAAGGTTCCGGGAAAATCGCGGCACAAAAAACCGCTTTCTGAATTGCAGCTTGTAATAATTTATCGTTTGCCCGGGCATCAAAATATCCAAACAATGGCTTATCTTGCTCCCCGGCAGTCCCACCAAGGTTTTCACCTATAATTACAGGAAACGGTGAGTAAGGCCATCTAGCATACAACGACGGTGTTCTCCTGATTTTACTGACGCGGTCCGATGGTATCGTGGCTGTACTACTCATGTTGTATTCCGGTAGCGGTATTTACTATAGATAATGAGTTGCTTCTGGCCGAACTCCATTGATCAAGAGTATCGATAATCTCAGACCAAGGCTTTGGTCGCCCGGCTACGGCAAGATGGTAGTTGAACGCAAACTGTATTAGTTCATTTTGTTGTCCATCAGGCAAGCCCTGGATTACCGGCTTAGCGTCTAATCTCAGACGAAAGCCCCTCCAGTCCATGCTCATATAACTACCAAAACGCGCATCACCCTTGTTAAATTCTTTGTGAAGCGGCTTCTCTCCAGAAAAGAATAGCCGCCGACATGCTTCGGAAATTGTTTCATTGCTGGGGAAGAAATGCCATACGAAGTTTAGACCCACAGCCGTGTATGGGGTGTGTGGAAGGGTTGATATGATTTTCCCCAAGCGTTCTTTAATGAGCTTCTGCTGTTTGTCGGGGTCGAGATTAGGTAAAACTATTAATTGACAATTCTCCGGTATAACCTGTAACTGAAAATCACGAGTCGGAATTTGGACGAACATATCCGTAAAGACTGCCCCGACTTGAAACTCTTCTGGCAGCACTATCTTATTTTCGATCAACCAATGTTGGCCAGTAATGGACGGATTAAAATGTTGCGCAGCCACCACTGCCGAAGAGGTCGCAAGTTGAATGTCCATTTCTAGGAACTCCATTGTTATGCGACATAGGCGGTCTTGCCACACCGCCCATCACCATTATACCCTTGCCATGAGATTATCAAGCGAGGCCCCCTCTTCTGGAGGGAACAGCTTAGGTGTCTAGGGTGGCTGGGTCAATGTCAAATATGACGATTTTCTTCCTGATACAAACTGACCAACTGCCGGCGACTCTAGTCTACACCTTTTTTGGGGAGTGCGGCGGTCGCAAACCGGGCCGTTGTGTTGGGGGATTTTACCAGAACCAATGGCCTAATTTCCAGGATAATTCAGGGACGTGCCACCCACAAATCCCTGTGCAACGAAGACTACTTGTTCTTCTCGCGAAATTCCCGCATGAAGTCGGCCAGGAGTTGGACGCCTTCGACGGGCATGGCGTTGTAGATCGACGCCCGACAGCCGCCCACCGACCGATGGCCCTTCAGATCGCACAGGTCGCGCTCGGCGGCTTGGGCGAGGAACGGAGCGTCCAGGTCGGTATTGGACAGACGGAACGGAACGTTCATGATCGACCGACTGTCCAGCTCGGCGTGGCCCTGGTAGAAACCGTCCGAGGTGTCGATTACGTCGTAGAGCAACTTCGCCTTGCGACGGTTGATTTCGGCCATTTTATCCAGACCGCCGATCTCGCCGAGCAGCCAATCGGTGACCAGCTTGACCACGTAGATGGCCAAGGTCGGCGGGGTGTTCAACAGCGACTTGTTTTCGGCCACGGTCTTGTAGCTCAACAGCGACGGCAGGTCGTCGGCCGAGCGCTGGAGCAGGTCGTCGCGGACGATGACGACTGTCACGCCCGACGGACCGGCGTTCTTCTGGGCACAAGCGAATACCAGTCCGAACTTCTCGATCGGCATGGGGCGGCAGAGGATGTCGGACGACGAGTCGCAGATCAGCGGCGCGTCGCCGGTGATCGGCTCGGTTTGATATTGCACGCCCTGGATCGTCTCGTTCGAGCACATGTAGACGTAGGCCGGATCGGCGTCGAGATTCAAATCGTTTTGTTTCGGGAAGCGCTTGAAATTGTCGGGCTTTCCGTCCCAAACCACGTTTGCCGTGCCTTGCGTTCTGGCCTCTTTAATGGCTTTGGTGCTCCAGGTGCCGGTGACGATATAATCGGCCGGTTTGCCCGAGCCGCGGAGCAGGTTCATGGCCACCATTGCGAACTGCAAGAAGGCCCCGCCCTGCATGAACAGGATCCGATAGTTGTCGGGGATGCTCAGCAGCTTGCGGAGGTTCGCTTCGGCCTGATCGATGATCTGGCTGAAGGTTTTCGAACGATGGCTGATCTCCATGATCGACGCGCCCGCCCCCGGCAGACAGAGCATGTCTCGTTGAACTTCCTGGAGGACGGGCAACGGCAGCGCGGCCGGCCCCGGTGCAAAACTGTACACGCGCTTTTCCATGGTTGCATCCTAATAGTGGCGAAGTAGCAAATAAACCCTATCGGAGCCAGTGTAACGAATGTGGGGCGGCCGTCCAGTCCCCCCGCAGACGATAGCGGGTGGGCGGCATGGGCAAGCAGAGCTTACCCGTGCGGGGTTTCCGCGTTTTCCGGCCCACGGGCAAGCTGCGCTTGCCCATGACACCCGGTTACAACCGCCATTGCAAATGGATTTGTCGCGTTTTGTCAATTACGAAACTTCCCAACCCCATTAAGCGTCAAAACTCCAGTTCCTTTTACATCTTCGCCCCTCTCCACCCAAGGCTTGTGCCCATAATGTGAACGTATATTATGTAGTCGGAACCCCGCCCGAGGTCGGTGATGGTTTTCTAGTGATATGCACCCCGGTGGCGGGGGTGTCGGTCAATCTCATTTCACTCTCCGCGAGGAATAGAAAATGATCTCCAAGCCTCGATTGCTGTTGTCGGCGACTGCCTTGTTGGGCGTCGCCGTTTTTTTTGCCGCCGCCGCAATAGCCCAAGGGCCGGCCGACGACGGAACAAAGACGGAACCCTCGATCCACGAACAGGACATTTACATCCCCTACGAAAAGTTGCGGGAAGTATTCGAGAAGCACGGCCGCGGAGTTTTTCTGCCCTACGAGAAGTTTCAAGAGCTATGGCGGGCAGCACGCGAGAAAACGCCTCGGGCAGCAGATGAAAAGCCGCCCGTCGGAGCGCTGATTACCGAGATCGAAAACGAGGCGACCGTCGAGAAGGACGTGGTCCGCGTGAAGGCCAAGCTGAAGATCGAGGTCTTGGCCGAGGGGTGGAACTCGATCCCCTTGCGGCTAAGCGACGCGGCCATTACCCGCGCCGTGCTCGGCGGCAGGCCGGCCCGGATCGTCGGCGCCCCGGGCCAGGGCTATAAATTGCTGATCGACAAGAAAGGAAAGCAACCGGAAACGATGGAGTTGGACCTCGACTATGCCAAAACCATTGCCCGCACGCCGGGACGGAACAGCGTCTCCTTCCAATCGCCGCAGGCCCCGGTGAGCCGTTGGCGGGTAGTAATCCCGCAGTCGGGCGTCAAGGTCGAGCTGCATCCGCTGATTGCCGCGACGGAAGTCCCCGCCGAGGGCGGAACGCCCGCGAAAAAGAAGGACGAGACGGTCATCTTGGCGTTTGTCGGCGCGGCCCCGGTGGTCCGCATCGACTGGACGCCCAAGGCCGAGGGGGCCACCGGGCTGGCGGCGATGGCCAGCGTCCGGGCCGAGGGGCAGGTCTGGATCGACGAGGGCGTCTCTCGCTGCCGAACGACGCTCGCCTACTCGATCAGCCGCGCCGAGTTGGCCCAACTCGAGATCGACGTGCCGGCCGGACAGAAAGTGGCCAACGTGTTCGACGCAAACATCCGCCTGTGGTCGGTCAAAACGGTCGATGGCCGACAGCGAATCACTGCCCAATTGTTCGAGCCGGCAAAAGAATCGCAGCAGGTGATCATTGAGCTGGAAACATTCTTCCCCGATCGGCCGAAGAACTCGATCGACGTGCCGGTGGTCAAGGCGGTTGGCGCCGGCCGCCAGCAGGGGGTCGTGGTCGTCAAGGTCGCCAAAAGCCTGCGGGCCGAGGCCGTCAAGACCAGCGGCCTGTTGCAGGTCGACGCCGCCGAATTGCCCTCCGCCCTGAAACGGACGAAGTGGGAGTTCGCATACCGCTATGCGACCGTTCCATTCACTTTGACATTGGACATCGAGAAAGTGCAGCCGCGGATCACGGTCGATTCGCTGCTGGAAGTCGATCTCCAACCCGACCGGCTGACGCTCGATCTGACGGCGATCTACACGATCGAGAAGGCGGGCGTCTTCCGGCTGGAGTGGGACATTCCGCCCGGTTTCGACATCCGCCACGCCCGTGGCGAGCCGGTCGGCAAAGCGAAGGCCGTGCAAGTCGATTCCCATTTCATCGAGGGAGATAAAAAAACCCGATTGGTTGTAAACCTCTCGCGCAAGGCTATCGGCAAAGTCGCTCTCCGTGTGCGATTGCAAAAGGATCTCCATCGGCCGGAACTTTTGACGCCTGCGGCCAAGGCCGCGCAGTTCGCGCTGCCGATCCCCCGCGTACCCGAGGCGGCGGCCGAGCGGTCCACCGGGCGGATGGTGGTCTACGCGCCGGAGAGTCTGCGGCTAACCCCCGGAAAGACCGCCGGCCTGCGGAGCATTTCGGTCCGCGAGGCGTTTGAGACCGTGCGGCCGACGCGGCAGCCCGCGCCGACCGACCGGCGGCCGGTGCTGGCCTTCGCATATTCCCAAGGTCCGGCCGAGTTGACCTTCGCCGCCGAACGACGCAAGCCGCAAGTAGCCGTCAGGCAACTGATGGTCGCGCGGGTCGAGGAGGGCGTGGTCAAGTTCGACTTCACGCTATTGCACGACGTCCGCTACAGCGGCGTGAAGTCGCTACGGCTCGACGTGCCGGCCGACGTTGCCGCGACGTTGCGGGTGGTTACGCCCGGCATGCGCGAAAACACGATCGCCCCGCCGCCCGACAATCTGGAGAAGGGCTACGTCGCCTGGCGGCTCAGCGGCGACGCCGAGTTTCTCGGCAAAGGCAAGATCAAACTGTCTTGGGAAAAGAAAATCGAAAAGCTCGAAGTGGGCAAGAGCGTCGAGTTGACCATGCCCCGGCTGATCCCCCGCGATGTCGATCGCGCCTGGGGCCAGATCGCTTTGGTCAAGTCGGAGACGATCGACGTCCAGCCCTCGGGCGAGCCTAAACTGCTGCGGCCCATCGATCCGCAACGCGACCTGATCGCCCCGGTCCCCGCGGCCGCGCGAGCGTTCGAGTTCCACGACGATTGGGAACTGAAAATCGTCGCCACCCGCTACGAGTTGGAGGAGGTCAAGCGGACGAGCATCGAGCGGGCGTTGGTGCGGATGGTCGTCACGCAGGCCGATGTCATCTCGGTCCAAGCTCTGTACCGCATGCGCAGCGCGCGGCAACGGTTGACCGTCGTATTGCCGACCGGCGCCGAGTTCGACGCCCAGCCGTTGCGGATCGGCGGTCGCCCGGCGACCTTGGAGAAGGGTGGCGAGAACGGATACTACATCCCGCTGACCGGCGTCGGCGCCGACAAGCCGTTCGTGATAGAGTTGCGCTACACGCTCGAAGGGGACGGCAGCCGGATCGATCCGCCGGTGTTCCCCCAGGAACCGGCCGTGGTCAAGGAATATCTGTGCGTGTATTTGCCCGAGACGCGGAGGCTGCTGAACGCCCGCGGGCCGTGGACCGAGGAGTTTCGCTGGTGGTGCGACGGTTGGCTGCGATGGCATCCCCTGCCGGTCCGCAGCCCCGACTCGCTGGTCGATTGGGTGCAAGGCGGCCTGACGCCGGGCAATCCGGCCGATGATTTTGCCGCCGACGGCGAGCCGTACCTGTTCTCGACGCTTCGGCCCGCCCCGCCGCCGGAAGGTTCGTTGCGGCTGAATACAATCGACGGCCGCTGGCTGAGCGGTCTGGTGTTCATTGCCACGGTGCTGCTGGGACTGCTGTTGCTGCCGGCTCGGCTTCCCGCCCGGGCGCTGGCCGTCGGCGCGGCGGTGATCGCCTTGGTGCTGGCCGGCGTGTTCCTGCCGATCCTTTCGATGCAATTGCTCGGCGGCGTGTTGCTCGCGGCGATCTTCGTGGTGGCCGTGATATGGACCGCCGTCGCCGTCGCGCGTTGCTCCCGTCGAAAACCGTGCAAGCCGGAAGTCGGCAACCGGGACCACGGCGTCGATCTGTCGAAGTATCAGCCCGAGCCGTCCGCTCCCGACGCCGGCGAGTCGCCCAAGCAGGACGACGGAGAAGGAGGGCGGAACAATGCGTAGTAAATTGCAATCCCTGCTCATGGCGATGGTGGTCCTCGCTCTGCACCTGCTCAGCGCGGCCGCTCCGGCGGCGGAACCTCCGACGCGGGAAATCTACGTCCCCTTTTCCGACCTGCACGTGCTGCTGCAAAATCAGCCGAAGCGGGTGCTGATCGGTCGGCAAGAGTATGACGAGTTGGTCAAGAAGGCCAAGCGTGCGCCCGAGGTCGGCGCCCCGCTGCCGGCCGTCGTCACCGCCGCCGACTATGCGATTACAGCCGGTCGGCAGCGGGCCGAAATCGTCGGCGACCTGACCGTTGACGTGCTGCAAGACGGCCTGCACGCCCTGCCGTTGAATTTGGCCGGGGTGGGACTGCGCAGTGCCCGGCTCGACGACCGCGCCGCGTCAATCGGCCGCGGACCCAACGGCCGACTCGTGCTGTTCGTCGAGGGGATCGGCCAACATCGGCTGAAGCTGGAGATGACCGCGCCGCTGGAGACGACCGCCGCCCGGCAGGTGCTCAATTACCGTCTGCCGCGTCCCGCCGCCGCGACGCTGCGCCTCGAAGTGCCCGGCGACGTGGAGATCAAAGGCGGCGCGGATGTTATCGGCCGCAAGGTAGACACGGCCGCCAACCTCACGCGATTCGAGCTGCTCCCTCGACCGGGCGACACCTCGCTGCTGATGACGCTCAACAGCCGGCTGCATCGCCGGGAGCGGGCGGTGTTCGCCCGATGCGTCGTCCTCGACGAAGTTACCGGGGCCTACGAAAAACTTCGCGCCACCGTCACGCTGTCGGTCCTCCATCGGGCGGTCGATAGGTTCCGCTTCGTCGTACCCGACGGGTTCGAGATAACGGAGGTCGCCTCGCCGCTTTTGGCCCGCTGGGAGGTTGTATCGGAAGACGATCGTCGCGTGCTCGAAGCCCGGCTGCGCGAGCAGACGACCGAAACGGTAACGCTCGGCATCACGGCGATCCGCGCGCCGGCAAAACTTGAAGGTTGGAGCGCGCCGCGGCTCGTGCCGCTGGACGTGATCGGCAGCGTCACCGTGTTGGGGCTGCTGGTTGACGATCGACTGAAGGCCGAATCGCTTTCGGGCGAGGGTTTGATCCCGATCGACGCATCGGTGCTCGGCACCGTGGCGGCGTGGTATGCCCCGCGGAGCGATTACGCGCTCTCCGCCCGATTCGTTCGACCGCCGGCCGAAATGGCCGCGACCACCAGCCTGCTGCTGGTCGTTTCGGACAAGGGCCTGGAAGTCAACGGCGGCGTGTCGCTGATGCCGCGGGTGGAAAAGCGGTTCACCTTCGAGTTCTCTGTCCCCGCCGATTGGCAGGTCACGAGCGTTGCGACGGCCGGTGGAAAGCCGTTGCCATTCGAGCGTTACCCGGCCGCAAACGGCCCTCACCCTAACCCTCCCCCAAAGGGAGAGCGGACCGGCGCTGCCGGGCGCGTCCGCGTGACGATCGAAGGCGGAATCGAAGTTGGCCAAATATATCAGGCAAACTTTCGCGCCGTCCGCACTCCCTCGGGCTGGCTGGCCGATTGGCGTCGGACGACGGTCGAGTTCCCCGACTTCGCCGTCCTCGACGCCACGAGCAGCGAAGGGGCCATCGCCGTCGAGATGCGCGACGACATGACCGTCCGGCCCGGAAAAATCGAGCTTTTGACCCCGCTAAGCGCCGAGGAGAAGCTCGGTTTCGGCTTGGCCGACGTACCCGCCACGCTGGCTTATCGCCGCCAGGGGCCGGACTACGCCGCCTCGCTGGTGGTCGAGCGGATCGAGCCGCGGATGACCGCACGCACGTTCTCCTTCCTGCGCGTCGATCGGGACGCCTTGAATTGCCACTGCGAAGTGGTCTACACGATCGAGCAGTCCCGCGTGCGGCAACTCGTCTTCTCGCTGCCCAAGGAGACGCCCGAGGGAATCTCCATCCGAGGCCTCGACGGCGTACACGTTAAGGAATACTCCGGCAAGCCGTCGGGCGAGTGCCGGCTGTGGACGGTGTTGCTGGCCGAGCCGCAGCCGAGTCGGGTCCGACTGGCCGTCGATTTCCAACAACGGCTCCCCGCCTCTGACCCTAAGGGTTTCGAGTTGCCGATCGTCGAGGCCGAGGGCGTGGCCTATCAATCGGGGCTTGTGGCCGTCGAGGGCTGCGCGGAACTCGACGTGCGCGTCGAGACTTCCGCCCGGCAGGTGGACGTTGGCGAACTGGCCGAGGCCGACTATCAGCCCGGCCGCCGTCTGCTGGGCGCGTACGGATTCGTCGGCGATCCGCCGGCGGTTAAGATCGACGTGCTCCGCCAGCCGGGCTACGGCATCCCGCCGGCGATCGTCCAGCAGTGCGAGTTGGACACGGTCCTCTCGCCCGACGGGCGGAGTCAGACGCTGGCCCGATTCAAGCTGCGCTCGAAGGCGTCTTACTTACAAGTTGAGTTGCCGGTCGACGCGAAGCTCTGGGCGGCCGAGTTGGACGGCGTACCGCTGAAGCCGCAGCGCGACGGCCGGAGCGTGTTGATCGACCTCTCGGCCGGTAAGGGCGAGGCGCTGAAGACGTTGAAGATCACCTACGCGGACGACAAGCTCCAGCCGGTGGCGTTGCGCGGCACGGTGCGGATACCCGCCCCCAAGCTGTTTCTGCACAATTCCGTAGGACAGGTTGGCAACCTGCCCCCTTCCGCAATCGAGATCCCGCTGGCCGACTTCCTCTGGCGGCTGCACCTGCCCAGCGGCTACGAAGTGGTCCGCACGGGCGGCACACTTACGACCGACGACATTTCCCGCCCCATGCCGGCGGCGTTCCAAGTGGCCGGCGCTCTCTACTACCTGTCCGGCGGCATCTGGTCATCTCCGCTGAATCCCTACAAAATCACCCACCATCAACATATCGCCGAGTCGCCGTCGCGGTCGGTTCCGTCGAGCAGCGCCAAACCCTATACACCGGCGCAATATCAGTTGGCCGAACTTTCACCGCAAACCACTGCCGAAAAGAGGATCGAAGCGGCCCTCCAATCACCCACGCAACTCGAGTTTATCAAAACGCCGCTGCAGGACGTAATCGACTACCTCAAGGACCAGCACCATATCGAAATTCAGATCGACACCAGGGCCTTGAGCGACGTAGGAATCGGCACGGACACGCCGGTGACGAAGAATCTGAAAGGAGTTTCGCTCCGCTCCGCATTGCAGTTGATGCTCCGCGAGCTTGGCCTGACGCATACCATCCAAGACGAGGTGCTGCTGATCACCACGTTTGAAGAGGCCGAGACCCACTTGACCACGGTCGTTTATCCGGTTGCGGACCTGGGGTTTCGGGACAAGTCTGGCGAGACCTGGATCGATTTCGACTCCCTGATCGAAATGATTACCTCCACGGTTAAACCCACTACGTGGGACGAGGTAGGCGGTCCCGGCACAATTGCTCCACAGTCGATCGGCAACACGCACGCGATTGTTGTGTTTCAAACCCAAGAAGTCCACCGCGAACTTGTCAAAGTTTTGAAACAGATACGGAAGGTCGCTTACGCTCAGCCGTCCGACGGTAAACTGCCATTGAGGGAAAGACCTTCGCATCAAACCGCAGGGGGGGGCATGGGCGGAATGGCCGGCGGAATGGGCGGAATGGGCGGAATGGCCGGCGGAGTGGGCGGCAGCGGCTACAGCGGCAAGCCGGGCGATGCCGCTCGTCCTGAATCGCCCGCCGAAAAACTGGCCAAAGAACTTTTGAAACCCACAGCCACAGTGTCTCCCCCGTCGTTTGATGTGGCGGATAAAAAGGAAGGCAGAACAACGACGGTAGGAATGACCGCGCCGAGTGCTTTCAGTGCGGATTTGGATATTGACGAAAAGGATGTGGAAAGTGTTGATAAAGCCAGCATACTGTTCTCCGGTGAGCCGCCGGTCGTTTACCCCAACGCGCAGGTATGGAAACAATTGACCGGGCGGCACAAGGGGAAGTACGCGGCCGCGGGGCAACTCGCCGGCGTGAGGAGCCTGAAGATTGACCTGCTCCAGTCGCCGGACGATTCGGGCCGGGTGGTCGCGTTCCGCAGCCTGGGCGTCGAGCCGCGATTGGTGGTCACCCTGGCCGACGACTCGCGGTTCGCCTCGCTCCGCTGGGCGCTGGCGCTGGCCGTGGCGCTGATCGGCCTGGGGCTGACCTGCCGAGCGGTACGCACCAAGACCGCCTACGTCCTCGTCGTGATGCTGCTGACCACGTTGGTCACGCTGCTCGGCGGCATCGAACTCGCCAAGGCGTGCAACTGGATGTTCTTCGCCGCGGCATTGTTGGTTCCGTACTATCTTGCAGTCGGCTTCCTGCGATGCTTGTGCCGGCTATGTTATCGGATTTGTACGTGGCGCGTAGCGAAGACCGCCACGGCGGCGATTCTGCTGGCGACGTTGCTGGGAGCGTCTTTCTTGCAGGCCGCGGAAGATACGAAGCCGCAAGCGGCAGTCGAAATGCCCGACGATGCGATTATCCTTCCCTACGATCCCGAATGGAAGAACGGGATCAAGGACGCCGACAAGCTGCTGGTGCCGTACAAGAAGTACGTCGAGCTATGGAACCGTGCGTACCCGGATAAGAAGATCGAGACTAAGTCCCCGCCGACCCCATACGCCCTGGCCGACGCCTCGTACAAAACGCTGCTCGAAGGCGATGATTTTCTACTCCTGACCGGGCAGATGGAGATCGACGTTTTCGCCGACGGACATATACAGATTCCGCTCGGGCTGGGCGGCGGAGTGCTGACCCGTGCCGAGGTGGACGGCAAGCCGGCGCGGCTCAGCGTACTCGCAAAACCGATTAAGAAGCAGCAAAAGGCTTCGCAAAAACCGGCGAACCGTTCGGTCGTGGTGTTGCACGTCTCGGGCAAGGGTCGCCACAAGCTGGAACTGGCCGTGCGGCTGAAACTCGAACGGCAGGGCGGTTGGCGGACCGTCGAGGGTGTGCTGCCGTCGGCCCCGGCCACCGCGCTGGATATCGTCGTGCCAAAGGCGCGGACCGAGCTGCGCCTCGGCCACGTGGCCGATTGTCGCCACTACGAGACCGAAAAAGCGGATCGGACGATCCGCACCGCGCTGGGTAGGCACGGGGCTATCGCGCTGCGCTGGCGTCCCGAGGTTGCCGCGGGCCGGATCGACCGCACGCTGACCGCCGCCTCCAGCGCCGTATTCGACGTGCGGGAGGACGGCCTGCGGCTGAACTGGCAACTTACGCTCGAATTCCGCCGCGCCGAACGCAACCAGTTCAGCGTCAAGCTGCCCGAGGGATATCTGCTCGAAAAGGTCGAGGGGGCCAACGTCCGCGGCTGGGAGGTCCGCTCCGGCGACGACGGCCGGATCGTCGAGGTCTCGCTGTTGCAGGCGGCCAAGGACCGCGAACGATTCACGCTGCGGCTGTGGCGCGGCGGGCAGGTCGGCCACGGCGAACTGGCCAGCTTCGACGTGCCGGTGGTAACGGTCGCCGACGCGGCGTTGCAGAGCGGACGGTTGACCATCCGCCGCAGCCCGCTGCTGGAGGTGCGAACGCTCGATCGCTCAGGCGTCACGCGGATCGATCTTCCCTCGGATGAATTCCGGTCGGTCGGCGACGTGCGTGGGACGGAAAGCCCGCTGGGTATCCGGCCGTTCGAGTCGTACAGCTTCGCCACCGTGCCGTTCACTGTCCGATTGTCGGCCGTCGAGGTCGAGGCCCGGGTCTCGGCAGTCGTCGAGTCGGTCCTGAAACTCGCCGAGCACCAGCGGAGCCTTGAGAGCCGCGTGAGGTTCGACGTCCGCGGCCGGCCGGTATATCGGTTGCGGGTTCTGCTGCCCGAGGGTTTCAGGCTCGATGGCGTCCATGCGCCCGGCAAGTTTCAATACACGGTGACGAAAGAGGTCGAGCGGCCGCTGCTGACAGTTTATCTCGCCTCGGGCCAAGAGGGGGAAGTGCCGGTGGTGATTTCCGGCAAGCTCGGCCGTCCGCTTGCGGTTTCGCAACGAGAAATGCCGCTGCCGCGAGTCGAAGTGCTCGACGTTGATCGGCAACAAGGCGACATTGCGGTGCAGGTTGATCCGGCGTTCGACGTCGAGGCCCTCGACCTGACCGGCTGCGAGTCGGTGCTGTTGGGCCGGCTGTTCGGTTGGCTCAATCCCAAGCAGCGCGAGGTAGCGCGGCTGGCGTTGCACTACTCGGGCGGCGACTACGCCGGCAAGCTGCGGCTGAAACCACGCACGGCGGACGTGGTCTGCGACTCGATCACCAACGTCCGCGTAACCGACCGCTCGTTGGAGGAGACGATTCTGCTGGACTTCAACGTCACCCGGGCGGGAGTGCGGCGATTGGATTTCCTGTTGCCCGAGGGGATGGCCGACAGCCGCGTCGGCGTGCCGATGTTGCAGCGTAAGATCGTCTCTCCGGCCGGCGAGAAGCACCCCGGCATGGTGCGCGTGCGGCTCGAGTTGCAAGAAGAAACGATGGGGCAAATTCGGGTGGTGGTCGAGAACGACCGGCTGCTGACGCCCGGCTCGCATCAGGCGCCGATACCGGTGATTCTGAACGGCCGGACCAACCGGCGATACGTGGTGATCGACAACGCCGGCCGCGACGAGGTGGTGGTCGAGCAGGACGAGCTGCGCGGAATGGACGTTCTCGGCACGCACGGGAAGGACTGGACCGTTCTGAAGAGTTTCTTGGGCGAGAAGATTACGATGGCCTATCTGGTCTCTCCCGACGCCGAGCGGCCGCGGCTGAGCTTCCACGCCGAATCGCGCGCCGCAGTGGAAACGGTCCAGGCCGGCATCGGGTTGTCCGAGACCACGCTGGTCGTGGACGCCAACGGCGCGTATCGTGCCGAGGTCGTGCTGCGCGTCAACAACGCGACCGAGCAATACTTGGAGATTCGGTTGCCCGAGGGGGCGTCGCTGTGGACGGCCCAGGTGGCCGGCGAGCCGGTCAAGCCGACGTTGGTTCCCGGCAACGGCACACGGAGTGTGCCTGCTACAGTGCGAATCCCGCTAATCAAGACGGCGCCGGGCGATTTGAGCTACAAAGTGGTGTTGCGCTACGGCGGCAAAATGCCGGCGCTGGAGAAGATCGGCGCCGCCGAGTTTCCGCTGATCCGCTGCGTGAACATCACGCCGGAACTGAGTCAGGCGAAGCTGCATCTGCCCAAGCGATACCGCTGGTTCGACTTCGGCGGCACGATGCGGCGGGTGGCCGACGACGTTGGTCTGGATGCGGGCGTACTGCAATATCAATACAAACAGCTTCGGCAGATCAGCCAAGCCCTAAAAAGCGGCGATAAATGGACCAAGTCTCGCGCGGCCGCAAACCTCAAAAGCCAGTTGGACGTGGTGACCAAATCCGAGGATTCTGTGTTGGGAGCCGGCAATATATTGAGCGACACAGTGTTGTCCGGCAAACGTTTATTGAAGGAGACGCAACGAGAAGCGGAACGGCAGGGAAAAGCGCCCGCGCAGAGCGTGGTTGTGGACAACCGCCAACGGTTGAATAGAGCGTACGTGATGCAAAATCCGAGCCGGGCGAAAAACGTCGTCGACGAACTGGGCATGAACTGGAAACCGATCTCCAAGAGAATAGCCGGGCCACAGAAACCAGTGCGCAAGACCCAATCCCTTACGATGACGGTTACGCCGCGGATCATCATCCAAGAGGAAGAAGAGGAAAAACTGGGTATTCAACCCGAAGGACGCGATCGGGGCCGGCAGTCGCAACAAGCATCCGATAAGGAAGCGTTAAATCGCTACCAACAACGGCTGGCCAAGCAGGTAACCACCGAACTTGGTGGTGTACGCGGAGAGTTGTCCGATCAACCGCAGTCCGGCGACACGGGGTTGGTGGGCCAGTCATCGCCTAGAGTTTGGCTTCCATACCTTCCCTCCTCGCCAGCCGCACCCACCGCGCCGACGCGACCGCAAGCGGCCGGACTGGCAAGTCTCGATTTCGAGTTGCCCACTCGCGGCATGATCTATCGGTTCACCACACCGCGCGGCGAGCAGGAAATCACCGCCCGCTACCTTTCCGGCGACGTTGTCCGGCGGATGGTCGAATTGGCGTGGGTCGGCGTGGCGGTCTTCGTGGCGTGGTTCATCGTCGGGATGATTCGCCGCGGCGGCTTCGACTGGCTGGCCCGACCGGCCGGCTCGTGGCTGCTGATCGGCCTTGGGCTGTTCTCGCTTCTGGCCGGCTTGTTGCCGTGGGCGGGATTGCTCGTGATCGTCGTCGGCTTTGGGTTGAAGGTGCGACGCTTGACAATGAAACAACCCGTATAGCAGTAGTAGGGTGCGTGAAACGCACCGCTATTGGTCGTGGCTGGTGCGTTTCACGCACCCTACATAATTACTTTTGCTCGGTAATTTCCGCCAGCGCTTCGCCGGCGGCGGCTATGACTGCGTCGATGTCCGCCTCGGTGTGGGCGGCCGAAACGAACAACGCCTCGAATTGACTGCACGGCGGATAGACGCCCCGGCCGATCATGCCCCAGAAATATCGGGCGTAACGCCGCGTGTCGCAACGCGAGGCCGTATCCCAATCCGTAACCGGCCGGTCGCTGAAAAAGGGCGTCAGCATCGAGCCGCACCGGCCGATTTGCACAGAAACACTCGCCCGTTCCGCCGCCTCCTCCAGACCGCGTTGCAATCGATCCGAAAGCCGCTCCAGCAGCGGATACGGATCGCCGTCGCGGAGTGTCTTCAGCGTGGCGATCCCGGCGGCGGTGGCTAGCGGATTGCCGCTGAGCGTGCCGGCCTGAAAGACCTTGCCCAAGGGGAGGACGTGGTCCATGATCTCGGCCCGGCCGCCGTAAGCACCCACGGGCAGGCCGCCGCCGATGATCTTACCCAGCGTGGTCAGGTCTGGCTCGATCCCCAGCAGCAAGCGTGTGCCACTGCTGGCTTGTCCAGCAGTGTTTCCCCGGGGATTACTCCCTGCACTGCTGGACGAGCCAGCAGTGGCACCCTTACCAAGAGTCCCCAGCAGGGATTGTGCCCCGCCGTATGCCACGCGGAATCCGCTCATCACCTCGTCGAAGATCAGCAGCGCGCCGTGTCGGCTGGTCTCATCGCGCAATGTCCCAAGAAACTCGGTCGAGCCAACGACGCAGCCCATGTTGCCGGCCACCGGCTCGACGATGGCCGCGGCGATTTGCGGCCCGTGTCTGTCGAAGGCCGCGGCGACCGACGCCGGATCGTTGTAGCGGAGCACGAGCGTGTCGGCGGCGGACCCTGGTGTAACGCCGGGCGAGTCGGGCGCGCCGAGCGTGGCGGCCGAACTGCCCGCCGCGACCAGCAGGCTATCGACGTGGCCGTGATAGTTGCCGGCGAATTTTATTATCATCGGCCGGCCGGTGTAGCCGCGAGCCAATCGAATGGCGCTGGCCGTGGCCTCGGTGCCGGAATTGACCAGCCGGACCTTCTTGATTGATGGGACGGCCTCGACGATCAACTCGGCCAGTTCGTTTTCGGCCAGGGTCGGCGCGCCGAAGCTGGCGCCTCGCCGCAGGGCGCGCTCAACTGCTTCGACCACCGCCGGATGGCAATGCCCGAGGATCATCGGTCCCCAGGAGCCGATCAGGTCGATGTAGCGGTTGCCGTCGATGTCGAACAGATAGGCCCCCTCGGCGCGGTCGAAAAAGATCGGCTCGCCGCCGACACCGCCGAACGCGCGTGCCGGACTGTTCACACCGCCGGGCATGAGTTGTTTGGCCCGGGCAAAGGCAAGATGACTCTTTTCGTGTAACATGACAACGAACATCCTAACGCGCGGTGGCGGGATTTCAAGGTCAAGAACGGCCCCTCAGCGCTGCCTATGATACCCGACGCCACAGGGACCATCCTGGCCCAGATACCAGTTCTGGGGGTAAGCGTCCGCCCGATCCATGCTTGACGGCTGTGGTAGGCTGGTGGCATTCAGTCTTAGCTGCCAAGGAGTCACGTTATGGGTAAACCCGGTCGGCCTGGTCCGAGTCTTGACGACTACTTGTACTGGCAGGAGCGTTTT
>CBDAFL010000183.1:0-9553 GCA_965195225.1 uncultured Thermoguttaceae bacterium | reverse complement strand
CGGCAGCAGGTCGCGTGGCAGATTGAACATACCCATGCCGCCACCCATGCCACCCATGCCGCCGCCCATGCCGCCGCCCATGCCACCGCCCATGCCGCCGCCCATGCCGCCGCCCATGCCGCCGCCCATGCCACCCATGCCGCCCATCATTCCGCCCATCATTGGCGGCGGGATCGGCAACACAAGGTCGGCCACGGGGTAGACCTTGGTGGAGAGACGGGTCTCGGCCTCCTCGGGCGTGGTGATCAGCAGCACTTCGTCCTGGATCATGTAGGTCAAACCTAACTCGCGCAGCATCAGCCGCAGTGCCGAACGTAGACTGACACCCTTAAGATTTTTGGTGACCGGGGTGTCGGTACCGATACCCACGTCTCCCAAGGCCCTGGTGTCGATCTGGATTTCAATCTTATGCATGTCCTTCAAGTAGTCGATTACGTCTTGCAACGGCGTTTCGATGAACTCGAGTTGCGTCGTCGATTTCAGGGCGTCGTCGATTTTCTTTTCGGCGGTCCCCCGCTTCGCCAGATCCACCGCGCTGTACCTGTCCTTGCGGCGGGCCGTGAGTCGTTGCCACACCTCGGCGTCCGGGTAAACGATCGGCGGCTCGTCGGGGAACGGAACGCCGGATTTCTCAACCTGATAGAGCACGTCCACGACGGCCTTTTGCCGGGCAAGACGCAGCTCCATGAAATCGTTGTAATAACCGACCTGACGGGCATGTAACGACGCCAAAACCGGGGCCGGCGAGTTAGGCGCGAGCTTCTGAGCCTCGACCGCCGCTACCTCTTCCGCGTAGCGGTAGCGGCCTTCTTCCATCAGCGAATTGAACCGCTCCATCAACTGGCAGACCTTCTCCTGGTCGCGCATTAAATTTTCGCTCACCAACAACCGCTCCCTGGCGGCGGCGACGTTCTCCTGACGTTGCTGCCGTGAGTACTCGACGTCGATCTTGCGCCGCGACGCTTCGCGCAACGCCGCTTGAAGCACGTCGATAAATTGGTCGCGAGCGTCGGGGGCCAACGCCGTGGTTTGCCGGACCTCCTGCAAGCGAAGTTTCAATTGCTCGATGGCCGCGTCGGGGTCGGTACCCATTATCGAGCGGGCCTGATTCAGCGTGTTCCGCACTTCGGTTTTGATCACCTGGGCGATTATCCGGCGATCGTGCTGGAATGTTTCGGCCAACACACCCGCGGGCGGCTCCCGTGGCTCGGGGCCGACCAGGTTCAGGTCGTCTGGTCCTCCGGCCGGCGCTGCCTTGGGCGCCGTCGGCACGGGAACGGCCTTCGCGGCGCCGCCCTGGCGTCGCTTGGCCAACGCGCCGCGGATCGCCAGCGAGTCGGCGTCGTTTGGATCGCGCCGCAGGGCTTCGGAAACCAGCCGCTCGGCGCCGTCGAGGTTGTCCGCCGCCAGCGCCTCGCGGGCCAAACGCGTCAATCCTCGCACTCCCGCGCCAACCGCCTGACGGGCCTCGGCTAGACTCGCCGAACCGACCAGCGGCAAAGATACGCCGCCGTCGATCCTCGCCATTTCGACCAATGTGACTAGATAGTGGTTATTGTCGTCGGAGGGGATGCGCGGCACGTCGAAGGCAAACTTTTCCTGCCCTACCGCGCCGTCGGCCGCCACTTCAACCTTCAGCGGCTCCTTGCCCTCGAGCGTTCCGATCACAACCGTCTCCCGGTCGCTTCGCAGCGGCGGCAACCGCTTGGGGAATACTTCGCCCATGCCGGCTGGCCAAGTGAC
Source organism: uncultured Thermoguttaceae bacterium (assembly GCA_965195225.1). GTDB lineage: Bacteria > Planctomycetota > Planctomycetia > Pirellulales > Thermoguttaceae > JAHIKV01. The sequence continues at coordinate 7,810 of CBDAFL010000183.1, read as the reverse complement.
GGAAGTCGGCCATAGCACGGCCGCGTCGGCCGCCGTGGCCAGCTTTCGCCCCGCCGCTTCGCCGGGCATCGATTCGGTGTTGGGGATCAGAGCGCCGCCGCTTTGGACCGCCAGCGAACCGAGCAATCGAGGGTCGGGACGCAAACCAACGGCAAAACTACTGAATGGTATACGGGCATCGGCCAACTTCGTGGCCAGCTTCGCAAACTCGTCCACCCCCAACAGGTTGGCAGCGCTGCGGCCGTCGCCGATGTAAACCGCCGCCCGCGCGTTCTTTGAATCGCCGGCAAAGCTGTCCACGGCCGCGTCGACGGCCTTCTGCATATCGGTGGCCCCCAACGGGACTCGTGCGTCGAGCGCGGAGAGGGCGTCGGCCATCTCTTGGCCGCCGGGCGCGACGAATGTCTCGGTCAGCGGGACGGCGTTCAGATCGACGGCCATCAAGCGGACGCGGTCACCGGCGCCGAGTCCCGCCAAGAATCCCTTCAACGCCCCCAACGCCTTGGCGCGAAATTCTCCCGTTTGGCTGGCGGAAGTGTTGAACAAGACGACGATGTCGTGCGGGCCTGCCGCCGGCGCCACTCCCTCGGGCTTCATGCTAAGCGCGAAGTAGTCGCCGCCGTCGGGCACCGAGAAAGTTTCCACCCCGACGGCGATTGAGTTAGGCACCGCCGCGGTCGCGGGTTTATCGGCCAGCACGAAAAAAGCTGCCATCGTCAGCGGCAAGACGACCAATCTAATGAGAATTTTTTTGGACATGGTTTGACTACTCCGGCAAATCGAATGTGACGCGGGCCCCCGAGGAGGCGGTGTTCCGAAACACCTCCCGGGCACGCAGAGATTTCCCATTTCAACTAAGCGAAAAACTCGACTACAGCTATTCTACCCGACTGGAGAGCGCTTTGCCAACCAGAAACTACTTCCCACTAAGTTAGAATAGCCCATACTGCAAACCCGGTGCCGGTAATCCGCCGACGAGGCAAGCGGAGCAATACCCCCCCGCGACGGGGAGGGATACGTTGACTGGCCACTGGCAACCAATTCCGCGAGTGTTCCCCGAACAGGCACTTATCTCGCTGCCTCCCTTTCAATCGTTCTTTTCCCGTTGAATCCGGGACATGCTTGCAAACGTCGGCCATGCAACCGAATCGACGCGATACCCACCCAATATGGTGTTCCGGTCAGTTTGGGCAATTCGCCGCAAGATGTAGCGAAACGACGTATTGAAATCGATCGGCGAACATCTTGGCAACCCGCCGATGGAAAACCGCATAACCCGAGTTCGCTTGGCGGCTCCAAGTCTTTGACATATCATAGTGGGATTGCTTGAGCGGTCGCAGTGGGTTTACCGCGTACGAAAAACCGCTCTTCCAGGTGGCTTGTCGCATTGCCACCCTTCCCTTTTCCAACATCCTGGCGGGGCCGCGCGAGACACAAGCGGACACTGAACTGTCGGAAGCGTTAACTACCAGCTTGACCTAAATAACAGGGGGTATTAAAATGGCTACCACACCTGCCGGACTGGTTGAGACGATGGGGCAACGTAACTTCACGGCAATGGAGCGGGCATCAATGACGAACCGAAATACACCCGCGGCGGATATTCGGAATATCGCTGGAATCGCATGAGTGGCGAGGAGCTTTGATATGTCAAACTTTCGCTTCAAAACCTCCGACGTTCGAGACAACGATCCGATTGCCGGAAACGAGACACTTTCCAGGCGGGTTTACGCCGCGTTGCACGACGAGATACTCACCGGAGAAATGCCCCCGGGAACGCGATTGGTCCGACGCGCGTTGAGCAAACGGCTTGGCGTCAGTCCGATTCCGGTCGCCGAGGCCCTCTTGCGGCTGGAAATCGACGGTTTGGTCGAGAGCCGTCCGCTACACGGTTCGCGCGTGCGCAAATTGACCGTCGAGGAGATGCGAGAGGACACCGTACTCCGCGAGGCTATAGAGTGCCAATCCGCACGGCTGTGCACGGAGAACGCCACGAAGGCCCAACTGACCGAGCTGATGTCCGAAGCGCGCCAGGTAGACCGCCTAATGAGCCAGGGCGACCCTCGCTCGAAATTGGGGATGCGGGCGCATCTCCAGTTTCATCTTTCGATTGCCCGTTGCGGCGGGTTCAAACGCCTCGTGCAAGAGTTGGAGCGGGTATGGTTCCGTCGCGCAATGCGATTGAATTGGGTCAAGGCCACCCATTGCCGGCCCGTGCCCGACCGCTGGCACGAACAGTTGGTCGAGGCGATCCGCGCGCGCGATCCGGACATTGCCGAAAAAACGATGCGGGAGCACGTGCGGTATGGCGGCGAGGGTGACGCCACCGCTTTGAAATTCGTTTCTAGGGAAAACTCATCAAATGAATAATTCAAGTAGCGACGTTGGCGTCCAGCGCGCCACGCGGGTCCGTTTCCGCGTGGTGTCGATGGCGGTCTTGTTGGCGATGGTCACCTATATGGACCGCATGTGTATTTCCGTGCTGGCCCCGGACATCATACATGATTTGTCGCTGACGAAGATACAAATGGGGTACGTGTTCACCGCATTCGCGGTAGCCTACGCGTTTTTCGAGATTCCCACGGCATGGTGGGCCGACCGGGTCGGCGCGCGGACCGTGTTGACGCGGATCGTGATCTGGTGGTCGATTTTCACCATTGCCACGGCTGCCTCGTTTAATTGGACATTCCTGATGGTGACGCGGTTCCTCTTCGGCGCGGGCGAGGCGGGGGCGTGGCCGTCGGTCGCACGAGTCTTTTCCCGCTGGGCGCCGCGCCGCGAGCGGGGGACCGTGCAAGGTATCTTTTTTTCCGGTGCCCATTTGGCCGGCGGCTTGACGCCGCTGCTGGTGATCTTCTTGAGCCAATGGTTAAACTGGCGGGCGATTTTCGTGCTCTTCGGCATGACCGGGTTCGTTTGGGCCACGGTCTGGTATCGTTGGTTCCGCGACGATCCCTCGCAGCATCGGTCGGTGAACGCCGCTGAATTGGAGTACATCGAGAAGGACCGCATCCCCGACGCCGGACACAGCGCCGGATGGGACTATTGGCGAACGTTGGCCACGCACCGCAATATGTGGGCCTTGTGCCTGATGTACTTTCCCAACAGTTTTGCCTTTTACTTCTGTTTGACTTGGCTGCCGATCTATCTGACGGAGCGGTTCGGTTATTCGGGCTGGACGCTGGCGGTGTTCGTCAGTTTGCCTTTTATATTGAGCGTTGCGAGCGACATGTTGGGCGGTTTGACGACGGATTGGGTTTCGTCTCGCTTCGGCCTGCGGATCGGCCGTTGCGGGGTGGGCGCGGCAGCCTACGTCCTTGCTGGAATAGCCATATGCATCGCCGCCGTTTCCGATGAATCGTTGATCTCGGTCGTGGCGCTTTCGCTGGGCGTGGCGGCCAGCATGTTCGCGCTGGGGGCGGCTTGGGGGACTTGTCTGGACATCGGTGGGAGCCATTCGGGAGTGGTCAGCGCCGCGATGAACACCTCCGGACAGATCGGAAGCATTATCAGCCCATTGGCCGTCGTGTTCATAATGAAATACTGCAACGATTGGGCCGCGCCGTTGTATCTGATATGCGGTTTGTTTTTCGCGGGGGCAATATGTTGGGCCTTCGTCAATCCGCGCAAGCCAATCTTTGAGTAAAGGCCGTTGGAAGCATGAGCGACATTAGTCTTGGTTCGATCGAACTCGACTTAGACGGCCTGCGGCGGAATCTGCTGCGGCGGGGAACGCCCAGTCGGGTCTACTATTTCGAGCACGGGATCGCCGATGCCGTCAAGGACCAACTTGCACTGCGGTTCGGACTGGACGACGGATCGAGCGGGCCGGCCGGCGACCCCACGTGGGCGTGGCAGCGGGAGACCACCATACAGCGGCGACTGGGGTTCGAGTTGTTTCGCGTGTGGCTGCCCGGCGGCGAGTTTCCCGTGGCGGGTGCCCTGGGCACGAGTTGGGCCGAGGAACACGCCGGACCGATCCAAAGCCGGCGCGACTTGGAGGAGTACCGCTGGCCCGATCCGGCCGCTGTCGATTACGGTCAACTGGAGTATTACGAGCGGTGCTTGCCGGGCGACATGGGCGTCTTTCACACGGTGAAGGTCTGGGAGGTCGTGCGGGAGTTGCTGGGGTTCGAGACGTTTTGCCTGAAGATGCACGAAGACCCGGCGCTGGTGGCCGAGGTGGTGCGCCGCGTGGGCGAGTTCCACCTGGCGCTGACCGAGGCCCTGTGCGATTTCCGCAGCGTGTTCGCCGTCTACGGCGCCGACGACTACGCCTACAAAACCTCCACCATGATGGCTCCTCAATACATAGCCGATACCTTCCTCTGCTGGCACCGGCGGATGGCCGCCGTCGCCCACGAGCACGGCAAGATGTACTTTTTTCATTGCTGCGGCAAGATCGATCCACTGATGGACCACTTGATCGACGAAATACGAATAGACGCCAAGCATTCCTTCGAGGACACGGTCGTGCCGGTGACCGAGGCCAAGCGCCGCTGGGGTGATCGGGTGTCGCTGCTGGGCGGCCTGGACGTGGATTTCGTGGCCCGCCGCGACGAGGCTTCCATCCGCCGCCGCGTCCGCCAGACGCTCGACGTCTGCCAGCCCGGCGGAGGCTACTGCCTGGGGCTGGGCAACTGGGTCACAGATTACATTCCCGTGAACAATTATCTCTTCGTGCTGGACGAAGGCCGCAAATACTGAATCGCCGAGGACTGCTTTCATGAATTCCGTCGAACGAGTAAAAACCGCCTTGTGTCTCGGCCAGCCGGACCGCGTGCCGGTCGTGGAATTCGTGATTGACGAGAAAGTGGCGCGAGCGGCCGTGCCCGACTGCCGCGACGTGGCCGATTGCATGGACCGGTTGGACATGGACTGCGTGGGCTGCGGGGCCTTCTTCGCCAAAGTCGGCGACCATCCGGACGGCTCGTACACGGACGAGTGGGGCGTCGCCTATAAGTCGGGTACGGAAGCGGTAGCGCATCCGATCCGCGGACCGATCCACACTTTGGACGACGCCCGTTCTTACACGCCGCCGGACCCCGACGCCCCGCACCGGCTGGGTAAACTGCCCGGGTTGGTCGAGCGCTATCGCGGCCGCCGGGCGATCATCTTTCACCACCGCGCCGCATTCATGTGGTCGGCCTATCTGATGGGCATCGACCGGATTCTCATGAACTTTCTGGCGGAGCCGGAACTGGTCGAAATCGTCTTGGACAAGGTGCTCGATTGCAACATAGCGGTCGTCCGCCGGGCGATTCGCGCCGGGGCGGAAGTCATCGTGCTCGGCGACGACTACGCCAGCAACCTGGGACCGATGATGAGTCCCGCCGTCTTCAGACAGTTCATTCTACCGCGGCTGAAGCGGATGGTGGACATGATTCACGAAGAGGGAGCGTTGTGTATTAAACACTCCGACGGCAACTTGTACTCCCTTCTGGAAATGATCGTTTCGACCGGAGCCGACGGGCTTAACCCCATCGAGCCGATGGCCGGAATGGAGTTAAAGAAGGTCAAGGAGTTGATGGGCGACCGCATCTGCCTGGTCGGAAACATCGACTGCGGCCAATTGTTGCCGTTCGGCACACCGGACGAGGTCCGCCGGACAGTGCGCCAGGCAATCGCCGACGCCGCCCACGGCGGAGGCTTCATTCTCAGTTCGTCAAACAGCATCCATTCCTCTTGCCGGCCGGAGAATCTTACGGCCATGATCGAGGCTTGCCACGAGTTCGGCGAGTACCCAATCCAATAAAGGAAAAGCATGGGAAAAACCAAGACGAAATTGCATAGCGGCGAGCCGGCATTGGGCGGTTGGATCATGATCGGCCACCCGGCGGTCGCCGAAATCATGGCCGGCGAGGGATTCGACTGGATCGGCGTCGATCTGGAGCACACGACAACCGATATCAACACCTTCTATCAAATTGCGTTGGCGTTAAAGGGGACCGGCTGCGATCTGTTGGCCCGGCTGCACTCTTGCGATCCCGTGCAGGCGAAGCTGGTGCTCGACGCCGGGGCCAACGGCCTGATCGTACCCTCGATCAATTCGGCCGAGCAGGCGGAACGGGCCGTCTCCATGAGCCGCTTTCCGCCAAGCGGAACCCGCGGGGCGGCCTTGAGCCGCGCAGCCGACTTCGGACGCGATTTCCCCGATTACTTCGCCCGGCACAACGACGACGTGCTGGTCGTTGTGATGCTCGAACACGTCGATGCCGTGAGCCATTGCGATGCAATCCTGTCCGTGCCGGGGATCGACGCGGCGCTGATTGGCCCCTACGACCTCTCCGCGTCGATGGGGCTGGCCGGGCAATTGGATCACCCACAAGTGCGCGACGCCCAAAAGACCATTCTCGACGCTTGCGTCAAGCATGGTGTAGCCCCCGGAATTCACGTTGTCCCGGTCGAAGGCGACGAACTATCGCAACGCATCGCGGAGGGATTCCGGTTCGTAGCTTGCGGAATCGACACACTGTTCATCATGCATGGTTGCCGGAAAATGTTGCAGAAAAGGGGTAACTAATGGCGGAAGTCATCCTCGTCACCGAGAAAGAATACCAGAAGGCGGAGGCTGTTTTCCAGGCCGCCGATGATTTTCGGATCGAAGCGGTTCCAAGCGGGGAGCAACAGCTTGCCGAAGCGGTTGTCCGACGGGCGGCGCGGGCGGCGATTGTCGGCGTCGAGCGATACGACGGCCCGCTCTACGAGGCGCTCGACGCCGCGGCGGCCGGGCAAGGGGCAATCATCGCCCGGTTCGGCGTCGGACACGACGGCATCGATAAACCACAGGCCAGACGGCACGGAATCGTCGTGACCAATACGCCCGGCGTCCTGGACATCAGCGTCGCCGAGCATACGATCTGGCTGATCGGCGCCCTGGCGAGGCGCGTCTGCCGGCTCGAATCGCTGTTCCGCGCCGGCGAATTCGCTTCCCAGTCGGGCATGGAAGTCCACGGAAAGACCCTGGGCGTCGTTGGCTTCGGCGCCATCGGCCGCCGCGTGGCCGAAATGGCCCATTTCGGCTTCGGAATGCAGGTCGCCGTGGCCGATTGCCTGACGGCCGCCGATCTGGAAAAACGCGAGCAACGGCCGCTGGACGAGATACTCGCCGCCGCCGGGCTGTCGCTCTACACAGACCAACTTGAGACGGTCCTCCGTCAGGCCGACTTCGTTACCATGCACGTCTCGGCAACCGCTCAAACAAAGCACCTGATCGACGCGCGGCGGCTGGGGATGATGAAACCCGGCGCCGTGTTGATCAACACTTCGCGAGGGTCGGTGGTCGATGAGGCCGCGCTATACGACGCGCTCGACGGAGGGCATCTCGGCGGGGCGGCACTCGACGTTTTCGAGACCGAGCCGTACCAACCGGTCGCGCCCGAGAAGGACTTGCGGACGCTCGACCGCGTTGTGCTCACGCCGCACGTCGGCTCCAACACGGTGGAAGCCAACTGCCGCATGGCCAGCGCTTGTCTGGCGAACATCGCCCAATTCCACGCCGGCAAGTTCGATGATCTAACGAGGGTTGATTCTTAAATGGAAGGGTGAAAAAGGTCAAGGACGATCCTGTTCGGCACGATTGTTCCCGTGTTCTGCGCGTGGACACGCTACCCGGCCGCTCCCGCGTCCGTTGCGAAAACTCCTCGGAAAACGTCCCCCGATAGACGGGTTTCACGCCGGTTTTGCCCCTCCCAGGCCCCAAAAAAGCGCTTTTTGCACCCGCCATAGCCCCTAGCGAAAAAAGTGCGTAAATACCGGCGGCCAGAAAACAGCCTTTTTCTAGGCGTTTTCGGCTGGTAGAATGACCTCG
>CBDAFL010000182.1:0-70377 GCA_965195225.1 uncultured Thermoguttaceae bacterium | reverse complement strand
TCGGCGAAGCCTGCCGAGCGATGCTGAACGAGACGCTCCGCGCCACCCTCACCTGGGTCGTCCAACAAGTCCGGGAACACGAAAAGGATCTTGACCATGTGTTCGCTAAAATACGGTTAGCCTAGTTTGCAAAAGTCCAGTCATAACGAAAAATAGTAGAGATGATGCAGCAATAAGGAATAAGCAGGGGCAACACAGCATGGGGCTTATGTTAGATGATGATGCATATAGAGATCGACGTGATCCAAATAAACCATCAAGAGCTGGCGATTGGCGAAATATTACTAAATGGACCAAATAAACATTGGGCAATCTATTATTAACCATCAGTAAAGTTATGCAATGTCCGTTTAGCGACCGACGGCAGGTCAGGCCCGTGTTCTGCCGCAAGCCGCCGTACCGGCAGCTACCACACATGATGCATAACTTTCTTGAAGATCAACAGGCAGAAAGGATCATTGGTCAATGAAGTATTTCAAACGCAGATTGCTCAAAGGACATCGTTGTTTCGGGGAAGAATGGATGGAAGCAATGAATGCATATTATCACCATTTAGAATCGATCCAGTCAATCCTCCCAGAATCAGCAACTCTTCTATGCAATCATATGAAAAGGCGGACTTTCCATGACGCAACCGTCGAACATATTCTCCGTGGCCCTGGCACACAAGTGACTATTGACTTAGACGACAGACGACTTGAGTTTATTGGCGTGCATCAATATGATTATTCTGGCAATAGCAAGGAAGAGAATTCTTGGTTATATACTGAAATTGATATTGCTGATAAAGGTGCATTTGAATTGCGAGTACTTCTTGAAGATGGTGAACTGTCAATTATCGCAAATGAAGTACGCCTATATGATAAACTTACTAATCGTTATTTGATTCCTGATACGCCACCTCCACCTCCTCCAACACTATTTTTGGATCGTTTACAGAAGCATAAAAAAAGGAAAAAACGGCGGTAAATATCGACGGGTGGCAGAAAGGGGCTGATGTGGTGTGCCACTGGCTTTGCCAGTGCCAGGGGTGGGCAGGATCGTGGTGGAAGACTACGAAGACATCGAGGTGAAGCTGGAGAGAAAAAGGACAAAGGCCAATTTCTGATCGGAACAAATCGTTTTTCCAAGGTTGCAAACGCGGCGACCCGGCGACTACCACGTTCTTCTGCTTCTGGTATCTTCATACCCGTTTTGTAAATCCGGGAGCGGACCGTGGAGTCGCCGGTCGTTGTCGCCGCCCTCCCACGTGCCGTCATCTCCCCCGATAGCGACGACCCCACGACCCTCGATGGAAACGGTGCCGATGGGGTTTACGACCGGGTTGAACATAAGTATAATCGCCAGCGCGAGCGGATCTGGACGAAGAACCAGAACGGTACGATCCGCGAGTTCGAGTACGACAAGCTGGGGCGTCGGACGGCCGACAAGGCGACGACACTCGGGACCGATGTGGACAACGCGGTCCGTCGAATCGAGCGTGATTATGAGGTGCGAGGTATGTTGGAAAAAGCGACCAACTACGACGCGGCCACCGGCGGTTTCGCCGTCAACGAAGTCGAGCTGTCTTACGACGACTTTGGCCAACCAAAGGTCGAACATCAGGAGCACGATGGCGCTGTGGACCAAGACACGTCGGAAGTGCAATACGCCCACGCCAACGGTTTGAACAACCACGCGCGGCTCACCGCGACCACCTACCCCAACGGTCGCGTGTTGCACCACGAGTATTCCACCGGCGATGACAACAACCTCAGCCGTTTAAGTTATCTTTCCGATGTTGACGCGAATGGCACTCGCCTTGCCGAGTACACGTATCTTGGTGCCGGTCAAATCGTCAAGGTTGATTACCCGCAACCTGACCTGCGTTACAACCTTGCCCACGGCGCGGGCAACGACCCCCACGACGGCCTCGACCGTTTCGGCCGCGTGGTCGATCTACTTTGGCGAGACTACGGCAGTTCCGCCGACGCCGTACGGATCAAGCACGGTTACGACCGCGCCAGTAATCGCCTCTGGCGTCAAGACACGGTGGCCGCGGCCAACAGCGTCGATATGGACGAACTCTACACCTACGACGGCATGTATCAGTTGGCCACCCTCCAGCGCGGCGAACTCAACGCCAACAAGAACGGGCTGGTTGCCGAAACCAAAACCTTCGCCGAACAGTGGACGCTTGACCCGACGGGCAACTGGAACAATTTCAAGCAGGACGACGACGGAGACGACAATTGGGATCTGGATCAAAACCGTACGCACAACAAAGCGAACGAAATCGCCACGGTCGCCGCCGCATCCACTCACGTCGCTCACGACCGCTCAGGCAACATAATCCGCGCGCCAAAACCTTCCGACTGGTCGTCGCACTATCACCTGGAGTACGACGCTTGGAACCGCTTGGTAACGGTCTTTGACGCCGATGGTACGACGCTGGTTGCGGGGTATAACTATGATGCGTTAGGCCGGCGGGTCGAGAAGGAAACGTACTCAGGCGGGTCGCTGACCGAAATCCGGCACTATTACTACAGCAACCAGTGGCAGGTATTGGAAGAACACGTTCAGAGCAATTATTATTCCGGCAGTTCCTCCTCCAGCCTCCAGCCTCCAGCCCCCAGCCTCCAGTACGTCTGGGGCCTCCGCTACGTGGACGATCTAATCTGCCGCGACCGCGACGCCGACAGCAACCCAGCCACCGGCAACTACGGCAAGACCGGCTCCGGGTTGGAAGAGCGCTTGTACGCCCTCCAAGACCCGAACTGGAACGTAGTGGCCATCGCCAACACCTCCGGCGTAATTCAGGAGCGTTACACCTACACGGCCTACGGCAAGCCAACCTTTCTCACGGCTACTTTTGGTAGCCGCGCCTCGTCCCTCTACTCCTGGACCGACCTCTTCACCGGCCGTCAATACGACGTGGAAACCGGTTTTCTATACAGCCGCTGGCGATATTTCCACACTCTCCTCGGCCGCTGGCTGAACAGAGACCCGATTGGGTATAGAGGCGGCGATAGGAACCTCTACCGTTACGTTCGCAACAACCCGATCATCTACGTGGACCCATCGGGCCTGACAGCGGCTGGCGACCAGTTCAAGAAACTCTGCACTTCTAAGTGCGTAGCAAAGGCAGGTAGCGGATGCACTGTAGCGCAGTGTAAGAAGGAGGCAGAAGAAATTGGAAAAGCGTATGAGGAAATGTTCGAGGACAACAAGACGTGGCGAATCCGGCCTGGCGATTACAGCGCTGGCTGGATGTGTTACCAATGGCAGACTAAGACACACAATGCGTTGAAAGACACGATAGAGAAGTCGAAATGCTTTTCTGAGGCGAGAGTTGGACATGTTGATCCAAGCAAATCAAAACCGCTTCGGCACAGTTGGGTAGCCATTACGGTAGGCAAAGGCCAAACTGGCGTCAAAGCACCGCGAAGCGGTCCATGCACTGCCTGGGCCGACCCGTGGGCAGAAGGAGCTGCCAACATCTATGTGTTGGACCCAAAAACTGGCAAGTATAACAGACCTATATTAAATGACCCTGATGACGCGAATTTTCTTGTTGACGAACGTGCCATGACTCACCCTGACATGAGTGGCAAGCTTCCTCACGGACCTATCGATAAACCCAACAGTGTAGAGGGCTGGTGGTGGGATGAGAATGGTGTGCCACATACAAAGGAATATATCGGTTGGAGTTGGTGATGTTGGCGCAAATCATATTCTAGCTCGGATATTGTCTAGCAAGCATTGCGTAATCTGGCAACTTGTTATTGAACTTTGCGAGAGGGAGAACTGCGAAAATGGTGCGAAATATCCTTATAGGAATGTCGTTATTGCTTCTCTTGCTGGTTTTAGTATACATAATAGTATATATGCTGGTGCCGCCGAGCGGAGCAGCAAGAGAAGTCCCTCCAGAGAGAATCTGCGAGAGACATCTTAAGTGGATCGGAAAAGTTCTTCGGCAATATAGACAGGAGCATCATTCGTTTCCGCCTGCGGTCTTTGACGATCCCAGTGGCAACAAAGCAAGCTGGCGGGTCGTACTAGCACCCTACATGATCCGCACTGGCTTCCGCTTACCAAAACAGGATGAAAAGAAAGCAATAACTGCCTTGGAAAGTTATCGCTTCGATGAAGCATGGAATAGCAAGAGCAATCAACAATGGGCTGACAACAATTCTGAAATGGAAATATTGTGGAAAAAATTCATATGTTCAACGGAAATTGCATATGACTTTAAAAACGGGTTTTATCCTTCTGTGGATCAGTCCATTGAACTTAGACAGAATCCTTTTGCGGGGCACTACATCACATATTTGATGTTGGTGCGTTCAGATCCCAGTTCGGCTCTGCCTGACGATGCGGTGATCGTCGTTGAATCCTTAGGTTGTGGTGTTCGGTTTCAGGAGCCTAAAGATATTGACTTGGAAGAACTCTTAAAAGCTCAATCGCCGTTCGGCATTGGAAAACTGAACTCGCTGCATCCGAAAGTTGTCAAGGCACTCCGGGCCGATGGCAAGGTGATCGACATTCCCAAAGACATCGACAAAGACAACCTTCGGAAGCTGCTACAAGGCAGCATAACGAAGATGGAGGAAAAGTGATAGCAGTGCGGCGGTCCAGAGGGGAAAGCGGAGGGGAGAACGGGACAGGTCCGGTTTTGACAGAATAAGCAAAGCCCCTGATTGACTGACAAGTGATGGTCGCTTTCGCCAAACAATTTGACCCGACCGGCAACTGGACCAATTTCAAGCAGGATACCGATGGCGACAACGATTGGGACTTGGATCAGAACCGCACACACAACGAAGCCAACGAGATTGCCACAGTTGCCGGCGCGAGTACGCACGTTGCCCACGACCGGGCCGGCAATATAATTCGCGCGCCAAAACCTTCTAATTGGGCCGACCATTATCACTTGGAGTACGACGCCTGGAACCGATTGGTGACGGTCTTTGACGCTGACGGCGAAACATTGGTGGCGGGGTATAACTACGATGCCTTGGGTCGGCGGGTCGAGAAGGAGACGTACTCGGGCGGGTCGCTGACCGAAATCCGACACTTCTACTACAGCAACCAGTGGCAAGTCCTCGAGGAGCATGTCCAAGCCAACTATTGCTCCGGCAGTTCCTCCTCCAGCCTCCAGCCTCCAGCCCCCAGCCTACAATACGTCTGGGGCCTCCGCTACGTGGACGATCTGATCCTCCGTGACCGCGACGCCGACAGCGATTCGGAAACCGGCAACCTTGGCAAGACCGGCAGCGGGTTGGAAGAGCGTCTCTACGCGATGCAGGACGCCAACTGGAACGTGGTAGCGATTTCCGGCTCGATCCTGGAACGCTACTGTTATGACGCCTACGGCAAGCCGACATTCCTCACCTCAACCTTCGGCAGTCGCGCTTCGACCGACTACGACTGGGAAACGCTCTTTACCGGCCGCCAGCATGATCCCGAGACCGGCCTCTACGACTACCGAAACCGCATCTACCACGCCCCGCTCGGAAGGTTTTTAACTCAAGCCCCAATCGGGTATGAGGGGGGAGATGCAAACCTCAATTTCTACTACAGCAATAAGCCGACTAACGCGGCAGATCCAAACGGAACATGTGAGGCAGAGACGTTTCCGGAAGCTACGGGAATGTTTTTTGGGGGGGTTGATAGGCTTTTTCCCCGTATCAGGATCAGAAGAGGGCATTTTGAATGTGATTTCAAGGCGGGATATCCGTGGATCTGGGTTCTCCACACTCGGACTTGGCCCGCGACGGGGTGTATTTACCTTCATGAGATAATGCATTTCGTCGATATAGCCCCCTGTTGCCTTCGTGCACTTTGGGAGTATTATCATACCAGTGATGAGGCGGGGAAGAAACGAATCGAAGACGAGTACCACAAATGGGAAGCGGCCAATCATGATTTTGCGGAGTGCAGAGCTCATAGGGTAAGTATGAAATGCTCAAAGTTCTTTTACTCGCTTCTCGGCTGCCAAAGATGCTTAAAGGACAATGATCCCCCACCAGGATCGATAGAGCAACGTTGTGTGGACTTGAAATTGATCATTGATATATCTCAGGGAGGTATTGATAAGTACTGTCCGAAAGCAGAGGCCAAAGGATGGAAATGGGAGAAATGTCCTGACTTTAAAAAAATTGCGCAGAGGCGTTAATCCCTGAGAATACTGGTATTGACTGTTCACCATGAAGTTATATTGTGCGTGATCTATATACGGTTGCGTTTTTCTGTGTTTTGCGTATCGCACAGTCTCAACGTTTTCTAAAAACAGGAGTGAAGCTATGCACTTTATACTGCACGGCCCTGTAACATTACTTGTGAGCATAATTATGTCATGTTCCACGATTGCATATGCTGGTGGTCAGGAAGAGGCTATCGCCGCGTTGCGAGGCACGCCCTCAAGACTCGATTTTGGTGTTGTGAACGGAGTCAGAACGGTAGTTGGCGTTGAACTTTTTTCGATTATGGACAAAGAAATGGAGTATCTACGCGCGTTTGATCAACTCCAATGGCTACGAATAAAGTTCAGCGCTATCGACGGTGATGAAGACGACTTTACAGACGACATGCTTGTTAACCTGAATAAGCTAAAACAATTAAGATCCCTAACTATTATCGGTGCTCCGATTTCGGGTTCTGGGCTGCGATTCATCAAGATATTACCAAGACTTTCTAAGGTTGACGTGCGTTTCTGCGACATTACAGATTCCGGGCTTTCCGAGATTCAACATATGGTTCAGATTGAGGAACTGGATCTGAGTCACACAAAAATCACTAATAATGGGTTGGCTCATTTGAGCAGATTGGCTAAACTTCGATGCCTTAGGTTCGCCGACACACAAGTAGGTAACAAAGGGCTGGCACATCTTCGGGGGCTATCAAATTTGATTAACCTCGACCTCGAGGGCACTGAAATAACGAACGCGGGGCTGGCCTCTCTTGAAAAGCTGAAGGCGATTTCAACTCTTTCCCTTTCACACACTAATATCAATGACGCAGGACTGGCGAATTTACGCGGACTCATGCGACTAAAGATACTTTATCTTGATGGTACGAGAGTCGAAGGCAAAGGGTTACAATACCTTGGGGAATTGCCCGCATTTCACACGTTGGTGCTTACCAGTACAAAGATCACCGATGCGGGCTTGGCTAACGTAAAAAGTATGCCCCAACTTCGTCGTCTCGTTCTCGCGGACACCAAAGTCACTGACGCTGGATTGATTCACTTAAAATCGCTCAACAATCTCGAGAGTCTGAGTCTTTACCAGACAAAAGTGACGGACGCAGGACTGACGGAACTTGAATCATTGTTGAACCTTAGGGTCATTAATCTTGAGGGAACTAGGGTGACTCCTGACGGGGTAAACGGCCTGCGAAGCCGGCTACCACAGCTGAATGTTGAATTATAAACGGGTGTGACGGTCCAGCGAGACTTGACGTGCGCCAGAGGGGTTTTGGGGTCAGAGCGCCAGTAGTCATTAGCAGCACAATATCCAACAACGACGTGATGTCATACGACGGCATGTATCAGTTGGCCACCCTCCAGCGCGGCGAACTCAACGCCAACAAGAACGGCTTGGTCGCCGAAACCAAAACCTTCGCCGAACAATGGACGCTCGATCCGACCGGCAACTGGACTAACTTCAAGCAAGACCCCGATGGCGACGGCGATTGGGATCTGGATCAAAACCGTACGCACAACAAAGCGAACGAAATCGCCACGGTCGCCGCCGCATCCACTCACGTCGCCCACGACCGCTCGGGCAACATGACTCGCGCCCCAAAACCGTCCGACTGGGCGGATCACTATCATCTTGAGTATGACGCTTGGAACCGGCTTGTCACCGTTTACGACGCCGACGAGACGACACTGGTTGCCGGCTACGACTATGACGGCCTTGGTCGTCGTGTCATCAAGGAGACCTACACCGCGGGTTCCTTGAGCGAGATGCGGCACCATTACTACAGCCGCAATTGGCAAGTTTTGGAAGAGCGCGTACAGCAATGTTACGGCTCCAGCGGCTCCGCTTCCGCCCCCGAGTCGTTATACCCCGAGCGTCAATTCGTCTGGGGCCTGCGATATGTGAACGATCTCGTTCTCCGCGACCGCGACACGGACACCAACGGCTCATTGGACGAGCGACTTTATGCTCTTCAAGACCCGAACTGGAACGTGGTTGCGATAGCCAACACCAGCGGCACGATATTGAAGCGATTCTGCTACAGTGCGTACGGCGCGCCGGAGTATTTTACCTCTGACTTCAGCGATTCCACCGCCGGCTACGACTGGGAGACGCTTTACTGCGGTTACCGCTACGATTACCACACCGATTCCGACGTGAAGTGGCACATCGCCGGCCACCGCATCCTCCTCTCCCATCTCGGCAGATGGAACCGAAAAGATCCAATCGGGTATGACGCGGAGGACATGGACCTCTATCTCTATGTTGGCAATGGGCCAGTCACACACACTGATCCTTTTGGCCTCAAAAAAGGTGACCCAGGTGACAAGGAAAGCATAGAATGCTACCCAAATAAAGACCAAAAAAAGGCTGGGACTGCGGTATTAACCACCCCCCCTGATCTCGATGGAGATGGCAAAGCAGACTATTATTATCCCGGCGAGTTGAAGAACAGCGGCTATCGCCTTTATTGCCTCTCTGGTACCATGGGGTTCTATGTACGAAAGGAACCCAATGGTCCATATGTTCACCGTTGTCCTTGGGATGACGGTATAAATAACTTCAAACCAGGCAATGGCTTCTGGGGCTCTTCTGAGGACCCGAAGACTGGTAATACGATTATCTACTACTACGACCCTGCAAAAGGGACACTCGTGATTGAGGTCTGGGATAAACACCCACTCGATCACAAAGATGCCAAAATAATTCGTAGTGAAACCATAATAGCACCCACGAAGCCAACGGACATACCGCGTCCCGAACATGTACCACCTGTTAAAAAGACTTCTCAATGTCCAGACGCAGAGGTGTTAGGTTAGTGACGACAGGAACTATTTTTACCTGAAGCAAAACCTCGCAGTTGCTTCACAGGCAGCTTGATGAGCGGTAAGGACACTACTTGCGGAATTTCGGTTGCGAGAGACGACAATAAACTGGTAACCCTTGGCCTAATCGTCTTTCTCAGTCTCGGTGGCTGGGCATTGTGGCGTTTCGATGAAACTGTCCGTGGCGTTAGGTGGCATGCGCATCGTTATGATCATCGGTCGGCCTAAGAAAGGAGAAGAGTATGAAACCATTGATTTCGGTTCCGGTTATCGGCGTGATTTTCGCACTGGTGGTCCTAATCGCCACAGCAGCTGAAAAACCAGTTGAAAGACAGATAAAACCTTGCGTAGCGATCACTGGCGCTGACAGCCATGTGACGATACCACGGTATCACCGAATTACGTCAGCTGAGGTCTGGACACACATTTGGCAAGAACACAAGGGAGAGAAACCGACTGAAGAATACGATTTTTACGAAGATCCCCTTGCATTGCCCATGATCGACTTCGATGATTACATGGTAATCGCGGTATTTCAGGGCGAAGGCTGGAACAGCAAGGGGCTAAGTGTTGTTTCAATCTCCGAGGAGGACAAGCGTATTGTGCTTAGGTATGACAATAAATCGTATCAGACAGTTGGGGGAGGAAATAAGGTAGCTGCCTACGGTTTTTTTGTTCTGCCCCGTTCTGCAAAGCCAGTAGTTGTTGAAGAAAACGTTCAGATATACGGAGGCGAGCCGCCCGTGTGGAAAGAACGCCCTCTGGAATAATCCAATAATCCGGACCGGGTGGCCTCGGGCGGTTGCCCGCCCGAGGCTCCCACTGTGCCAGACCAGCAAGACTTGACAACGGGAGTTCCGGGGACGCCATACATGGGAGTTCCGGGGAGGGAGTTCCGGGGGGAGTTCCGGGGACGCCATACATAACTCTCACTGACCGATCTGGAGTCTAACACCACCACTTGGACGTTCGACAATTGGTGCCCCCTTTTTCTTCACCACGGCCAATTACAAGTTGAAACGGGGACGCAGCTAGGAAGTTGAAACGGGGACGCAGCTAGTTTTTTGTGTGACGGCATGTATCAGTGAAGTAGGTCAGGTACCCCGTACCTGACGCGATCGACTATCGACAAAGTGACGTTGCCCGATCCCAACACGTTTAACGTCGAT
Organism: uncultured Thermoguttaceae bacterium; assembly: GCA_965195225.1. Classification (GTDB taxonomy): domain Bacteria; phylum Planctomycetota; class Planctomycetia; order Pirellulales; family Thermoguttaceae; genus JAHIKV01. The sequence continues at coordinate 60,198 of CBDAFL010000182.1, read as the reverse complement.
GGCAACGTGTTGCGGATCGAACGCGGCTACGAGGTTCGCGGCATAGTCGAACAAGTGACCAGTTACGACGCGGCAACCGGCGGTTACTCCGTCAACGACGTCAAGTTTACGTACGACGACTTCGGCCTGCTGAAAACCGACCAACAGGAGCATTTGGGCGATGTCAGCATTTCTACTTGGCAGGTCCAATACGCCCACGCCAACGGCGCCGACAACCACGCCCGGCTCAACACTGTCACGTATCCGAACGGACGTGTGCTGCATCACGAATACAGCACCGGCAACGACAGCGACCTGAGCCGCGTCAGCTACTTGTCCGAAACCAACGGCTGCGGCACGCGCTATGCCGCGTACACTTATCTCGGGGCTGGGCAGATCGTGCGAGTTGATTGCAACAAGATCGGGGCGAACGATCCGACGCACAGTCACAACCTCGCCTTCGGCACGGGCAACGATCCATACGACGGTCTGGACCAATTCGGCCGCGTGATCGATCTCCGCTGGACCAACTACGCCGGCACGACGGACCTGGTGGGCATCAAGCACGGCTACGATCGGGCGGGCAACCGGCTGTGTGTGAACGGCGGGCCAAAAGGCCAGCGCCTGGGCGGTTGAAAAGGCTAGCGCCCAAAGTGGTTCCTGTAGTATAGACCCCCAGGCGTGGTTTGTCTTGTGGGGCTTAGCGGCCCGCGAGACCTATTCCAAAGGTCTCGCACGGCCGCTGAATCGCCCCCCCACTATGAGTACGTGTTGATTTCCCCCGTTTTTTCGAGAAACTTCGCATCATTTCTTGTCCCGCCGCTGACGGCGACGGGCATCTTGGAGCCGGTAGCTCTCGCCCGTGGACTCCAGGATATGACAGCGATGGGTCTCAGCCGATCCAAGGTTGCCCCTGTGAGCCGCTCGCTGCCCAGCACCTCCGTCCAGTTCTCAAAGGGCAGATTGGTGGTCACGATCAGGCTGGTCCGCTCGTAGGCCGTGCTGATCACCTCGAACAGCAACTCCGCCCCTAGCTTGCTCGTGGGGACGTAGCCCAGCTCGTCGAGGACCAACAGGTCCAGCTTGGCCAGTTGACTCTTCATCCGCGCGAGCTGTCGTTCTTCCCGGGCTTCAATCAATTGGGTGATCAGCTCTGTCACCTTCCAGAAGCGAACCCGTTTCCCGCGGCCGCACGCCTCGACCGCCAACGCCGTGGCCACGTGCGTCTTTCCGGTCCCCGGATTGCCGATCAGAATGACCGACTCCCTGTTGTCGAGATACGCACATCGCATCAGTTCTATCACCAGCATTCGGTTCAACGAGGGTTGGGCCGTGAAGTCGAAGGTATCCAGCGTCTTGAGGTTGGGGAACCTGGCCGCCTTCAGACGACGCTCCGCGGCACGCTTCTCCCGTTCGATCAGTTCCAACTCGCAGAGTTGCAAGAGGAACCCCAGATGATCGACATTGTCCATCGCGCAACGACAAGCAACTTTATCGCACTCCGCGTGGATCGTCGGCAACTTCAGCGACTTCAGGTGGTGCTTCAGCAGCACCATGCTCTTGGTTTCCAGTTTTTTCATGGTTAAGCCCCCACGCGCAAGGTTCGATACGCCTGAAGATTTGGCAGCGGGATATGGATTCCCTTCAGATGAGGACGCCCGTCCAGGCAGAACAGATTGACGGGTTGCTCCTGTCGTGACTGGAGGATCAACCGCACGGCATCGGCACTGTTGGCCCCAATCGACAGGGCATACTCCACGGCGCCAGAGAGTTCCGGCAGCGTGGCGTGTTCCAGCAACCTTAGAACCTTGATGAACTCGCGGGTGCCGTGCTTTTCCAACTCGGCCTCCTGGCGACGACGCAGTACGCCGAAACAGTCGGGCAATCTCCAATTCTCCAGCGGTCTGGCGTAGTCCAACGCCCCGGGCTTACGTTCCAATAACGCCAAGTAATGGACCGGATCGAACTCTGTGTGCTCCTTGCCCCAGTGACGCGGATGCCGGGCCACCAGCCGATGCCCAACCACCAGGCGAACCTCCTCGATCCCGCCGATCGCCGTAATGTCGTGATGCGCGTACTGCGTGGGCACGGAGTAATCGTTGCACTCGAAACGCACCAATGAAAGGGAATTGGCCTTCGCTGGCGTCACCCGTCGGGCCTCGAACTCCTGACATGGGATCGACAGGAACCATGTCTTCTCCTCCGCAAGCAGTTCTTCCTTGGTGGCGGGCTTACTACGCAACTTCCAGATCATGTCCTTCCGGCACTGCTCCTGCAATTGAGCATTGAGCCCTTCCAGGCTGTCGGTCTCGGGAACCGGAACCAGATAGTTACGCCGTCCATAACCCACTAGATTCTCGACGTGGCCCTTCTCGCTGGACCTGCGCACCAGGCAGAAGTGATGCTCAAACAGATAATGGCTCTCCAACCGCAGGAACTCCCGGGTGACTTCCCGGTCTCGGCCTCCCGTGATCTTGGCCACCGCGATCTTACTGTCGTCGTAGCTGATCCGCCGCGGCACACCGCCGAAGAACTCGAAGGCCCGCTTGTGCCCCTCCTGAAACGCCTCGGTGCATTCCTTGGGAAACACCTGGCAGAAGATCGCGTCCGAGTAGGGCAACGTCATCACGAACATCGCGACCTTGACCTGCTGGCCGCACAGCTTGACCTGCGCTTCTCCAAAGTCGACTTGGGCCTCGCCCGGCCGGTGCGACAACGGCACAAAAACCTCGGCCTGCCGCTGCTTCCACGCCCGAACCGCGTCCTTGACGATCGTCAGGCCGCCATCGTAGTGATACTCACTCTGAAGACGCGCAAAGATGCGCTGGGCCGTGTGCCGCTGCTTCTTAGGGGCCTTCGGATCCTGTTTGAGGATCTCGTGGATGATTGGCAAAAAACGCTCCAGCTTTGGCTTCTGCCTGGGCTCCTTTAGCTGATACCCTACTGGTTCCTCGTGCCCAAGAATCCGCGCGAGCGTCCGCCACGGTAGCTTGTACTCCTGGCATGCTCCCCGCTTGCTCAACTCTCCCGTCAGCACACGCCGACGAATCTCAACCCATTTTTCCATGTCCTTGAACACCTTTGCTCCTCGCTATCGGTAACGGTTGTACGGGTTCTTCTGAACCAAGTATCCGTTACGGATTGGCGAGTTCGGTCAAGGACGCCGCTTCTCACGGTCCTCCGCAGACCTCCGCCAGGCGCTGGCCTTTTGGCCCGCCGTTCACACTATGATTTCGTGGTCGATCTACTCTGGTACGACTACGGCAGTTCCGCCGACGCCCCCTCTCGCTCCCGGCATTTACCGCTCTAAACGTCGATCCTTGACGTTCCGCAAGCCGACTGATACACTTTTTTGCTCGTTTCAATGTCGTTTTCAAGATAAAAACAAGCAGAATCAGCAATTTTTTTGTGACACATCACGAAGGAAGGCGGACATGACCCAGAAATTCGTTTACTTCTTCGGCCCGCAGACGACCGAAGGCAACGCTACGATGAAGAACACGCTGGGCGGCAAGGGAGCCAATCTGGCTGAAATGGCCAAATTGGGTATGCCCGTCCCCGCCGGTTTCACCATCAGCACCGAGTTCTGCACTGCCTTCTTCGCCGAGGGGCGTCAGTTCCCACAATCGCTCCGCGACGAAGTGGCCGCCGCCCTGCAAAAGACCGAAGAGGCGATGGGGATGAAGTACGGTGACCCGCAGAACCCTCTGCTGCTTAGTAGCCGCAGCGGCGCCCGGGCCTCGATGCCCGGCATGATGGAGACCGTACTCAACGTGGGCCTGTGCTCGAAGACGATCCCCGGTTTGGTGAAAAAGACCGGCAACGAGCGGTTCGTCTACGACGCCTATCGCCGCCTGATCATGATGTACTCCGACGTGGTGATGGAGAAGGCCGAGGACATTGAACCGGCCGAGGGGAAGGGCATCCGCCTGCAACTCGAACACCTGATGAACCGGGCCAAGAAGACGAAGGCCAAAAATCTCGGCAAGAAAGTAAGCGAGATTCTCGACACCGATCTGACCGCCGCCGATCTGAAGCGGCTCTGCACGAACTTCAAAAAGAAGGTCCAAGAGGTTCTCGGCCGCGAGTTCCCCGACGATCCCGACGAGCAACTTTGGGGCGCCGTCGGCGCGGTGTTCAAGAGTTGGGAGGGGCGTCGGGCCGTCTCCTATCGGAAGATCGAGGGCATTCCCGCCGAGTGGGGAACCGCCTGCAACGTGCAGAGCATGGTCTTCGGCAACCTGGGCGATACCTCGGCCACCGGCGTGGCCTTCTCCCGCAACCCCGCCACCGGCGAGAACAAGTTCTACGGCGAATGGCTGATCAACGCCCAGGGCGAGGACGTGGTGGCCGGCATCCGCACCCCCAATCCATTGAACGAAGAAACGAAGAACCCGCAGAACCAACACCTGTCGTCGCTCCAGGCCGAATGGCCGGACCTCTACCGGCAACTCGATGAAATCCGCTCCAATCTGGAGCATCACTACCGCGACATGCAGGACATCGAGTTCACGATCCAAGAGAGCAAGCTCTACATGCTCCAGTGCCGCGGCGGCAAGCGGACCGGCACGGCGGCCCTGAACATGGCGATGGACATGCTCGAAGAGGGATTGATCGACGAGCAGACCGCCGTGATGCGGGTACAGCCGGCGCAGTTGGACGAGCTGTTGCACCCGATCATAAGCCAGGAGGCCGAGAAGAACGCCGAGGCGTTTCTCCACGGTCTGCCGGCCGGTCCCGGCGGCGCGAGCGGCAAGATTGTCTTCACCTCGGCCGACGCCGTGGCCTGGGCAAAGAAAGGCGAGAAAGTCATTCTCGTCCGCGAAGAGACCAACCCGGAGGACGTCGAGGGGATGCGCGCGGCCGAGGCTATCCTCACCGCACGCGGTGGAATGACCAGCCACGCCGCGCTGGTCGCCCGCGGCTGGGGTAAGTGCTGCATCGTCGGCGCCGGCGACGCCAAGATCGAAGCCGGAACGAAGCGGATGAGCGTCGGCGCCGTGAAGCTCAAGGAAGGCGATCTGCTGACGCTCAACGGCACCAAGGGCTGCGTCTATCAAGGCGCGCTGGCGATGATCGACGCCACCGAAAACCCGCGGTTCCAGGGTTACATGCAGATGGCCGATAAGTTCCGCACCCTGGGCGTGCGGACAAACGCCGACACGCCCGAGGACGCGCGGGTCGCCCGGCAGTTCGGCGCCGAGGGAATCGGCCTGTTCCGCACCGAACACATGTTCTACGGAGCCGGTTCGGACGAGGCGTTGTTTATGCTGCGGAAGATGATCCTCAGCAAGACTGTCGAGGAGCGCAAGGCCGCGTTGGACGAGCTGTCCGTATTCGTCAAGCGCGACATCAAGGCCACGCTCGATGCGATGGACGGCATGCCGGTCACCATCCGGCTGCTCGATCCGCCGCTGCACGAGTTCGTCCCGCAAGACCCGAAGAACCGGCAGGAATTGGCCACCGCATTGGGCATCAGTCCCGCGCAGATCAAAAAACGCGGCGAAGTGCTGCATGAGACCAACCCCATGATGGGACATCGCGGCGTCCGGCTGGGTATCACATATCCGGAAGTGACCGAGATGCAAATCCGGGCGATCCTAGAGGCCGCCGCCGAACTGAAAAAGGACGGCCGCTCGCCAAAGCCGGAACTGATGGTCCCGGTCACCTGCGACGTGCGGGAACTCGACGTTACGAAGGTGATTTTCGACCGCGTACGGAAAGAGGTCCAGCAGCAGACGGGCGTCGAGGTCCATTGCCTCTACGGCACGATGATCGAGATTCCCCGCGCGTGCCTGCTGGCCGACCGGATGGCCAAGACGGCCCAGTTCTTCTCCTTCGGCACCAACGACCTGACGCAGATGTGCTTCGGTTTCAGCCGCGACGACGTCGGCGGATTCATGAACGATTACCTCGATGACAACGTGCTCGAGGCCGATCCGTTCCAGACGATCGACCAGGACGGCGTGGGCCAGTTGGTTGAGATGGCCGTGAGCAAGGGCCGCTCGACTCGCCCCGACCTGAAGATCGGCATCTGCGGCGAACAGGGAGGCGACCCGTCGAGCGTCGAGTTCTGCTTCCGCACGGGCTTGAACTACGTCAGTTGCAGCCCGTATCGGGTACCCATCGCCCGGCTGGCCGCCGCCCAGGCCGCCATCAAGGCGAAAAAGTAAGGCACTGCAAAAGAAGAATAGCTTGATCGAATTGGAAACTGGGTGGCACGTCCCTGAGCGCAGCGAAGGGCGTGTTTCCTCGGGGCCACGCCCTTCGCTGCGCTCAGGGACGTGCCACCCAATCGCCCAGGCCGCCATCAAGGCGAAGAAATAACTTTTCCTGTCCCCTTACCTTCAACTTTCCTCGACTAATGAGATCATACTTTCTCCCGGCATTGGCCGTTTTGGGATTGTTGTTTGTCGGTCGTCAAGTTCATGCCGAGGATCCGGAACCGCCACGCGCGGTGGATCACTCGCAACTGATGGAGTACCAGACGCCCGACGGGTGGCAGCGGCCGGTCCGCACGGCGGAGGATTGGGCGATCAGACGCCGGCAAATCATTGCCGGAATGGAAGCGGCGATGGGACCGCTGCCCGACCGCTCGAAACTCCCACCGTTGGACGTGAAGATTATCGGCCGCCTCGAAGGAGATGGTTTCGTCCGGCTGGAGATCACGTATCTTGCGGAGGAAAACGACCGGGTGCCGGCCTTGTTGTACTTGCCCAAGGATCGTCCGGTCGGGCGGCGCGTGCCGGCATTGATAGCCCTGCACTCGACGGTGCCGCAAGGGAAGAAAGGGGTGGCTGTCGAGGAGAATGCGCCGCGAAACCGGGGCTACGCCACGGAACTGGCCCAGCGAGGTTACGTCGTGTTGGCCCCCGATTATCCGTCGTTCGGCGACTACCCTTACGACTTCGGCAAGAGCAAATACGCCTCGGGGACGATGAAGGGGATTCTCAACCATATTCGCGGCGTGGACCTGCTGCAAGCCCGCGAAGAAGTCGATCCCGAGCGGATCGGCGCGATCGGCCATTCGCTGGGCGGACACAACGCGATGTTCCTCGGCGCGTTCGACCAGCGCGTAAAGGTGATCGTCGCCAGTTGCGGCTGGACGCCGTTTCATCACTATTACGGCGGCAATCTCAAAGGTTGGGCGCCGGACCGCTACATGCCTCGGATCCGCGACCTGTATGGGCTGGACCCGGATCGCATGCCGTTCGATTTCTACGAGGTGGCGGCGGCGTTGGCCCCTCGGGCGTTCTTTTCCAGCTCGCCGCTGCACGACGACAACTTCGACGTCCGCGGAGTGAAGAAAGCGGAGCCGAAGGTTCGCGAAGTTTACGCCCTGTTCGGGGCCGCCGATCGGCTGCGAATCATCCATCCCGACTGCAAACACGACTTTCCGCCCGAGGTACGGCGGGAAGCCTACCGGTTCATCGACCGAATCCTCCGGCACGCACCGGCGAGGGAAATAGGCGGTCCCTAGATTTTCCAACATCCAACACAAAGCCGCTTGGCGGCGACTGCGTCTTGATTCGCGGTCCCCGCCAAGCGGCCTTATGTCAGGTTGTAGCCCGCGGGTGTGCTATAAACACCGCATGAAGGCCGTCAGGTCTTTCTTTTCCTGCTCGGTGAGTTGCGTCTCCAGCAGGAGGTTGAAAAACTCGACGGTATCTTCCAAGGTCAGCAACCGGCCGTCGTGCAGGTACGGGGGCGAATCCTTGATGCCGCGGAGCACGAAACTCTTGATCGGACCGTCGGCCGAGGCCATCCGGCCGTTGATCATAACGGGCTTGAAAAACCGCTCCGCCCGCAGGTTGTGCATCAGGTTGTCGGTGTAATAGGGGGCGGGGTGGCAGACGGCGCAATTCCCCTTGCCGAAAAAGACTTTTTGGCCGCGCAGTTCCGACTCGGTCGCCTTCTTCGGGTCCAGTACGCCGTAGACGTTCAGCTTCACCGCGGGCGGAAAGTCCAGGATCGACTGGAACTCCGCCATGAAGTGGACCTGGCTGCCGCGTTCGAGGAGGTTGACGCCCTTTTTGGTGGCGATCACCGGGTCGCCGTCGAAGTAGGCCGCCCGTTGCTCGAACTCGGTGAAGTCCTCGATGCTCTTCAGCGCCCGTTGCGAGCCGAACAACTGCTGGATGTTCACGCCGCGGAGCGAGGGAGTATCCAGCCGGTGGCGGAACGGCTGCGGCCGGATGTCGCCGACCAAATGGGTCGTCCCGTTGCTGTGGCCGTTGACGTGACAGTCGAAACAGGTCACGCCCAGGTGGGGCTTCAACGAGCGGCGGTCGTCGGTGGCGTTGAACTGCTGTTGCGGGAAGGGCGTGACCAGCAGCCGCAGCCCTTCCAACTGCTTGGGGTTGAGAATGCCGTTGAACAGCGCGAAGTAATTGCTCAGTCCGATGATCTGGCCTTGCGAAACGTCGCCCAGGTCGGAGCGGGTCGTCAGGTATATCGGCGGTGGATACTCGGGCAATAAATGTTCCGGTAGGTCGAAATCCAGATCGAAGCGGGTCAGATCGCGGCCTTCCTGCTGCTTCATCCTGTCGATGTGATGCTTCGGGAAGACCATCCCGCCTTCCGGATGGTTCGGGTGCGGCAGCGGATAGAAACCCTTCGGCCAGAGCCCCTTCTCTCGGACTTCCTCGGGCGTCATTGAGGCCAACTCCTCCCAGGAGTTCACGCCGGGCGGCAGTTTCGCCCGGATGCCCTCCTGCATCGGCTTGCCGCGCGACATGGTCGCGCCTCCCGCGGGCCTGTCGCTCAGATCGTACCGTTCATGCAACAATGCCGAATGTCGCGCTTCGATGGCCGGCTTTGCGGCCCGCATTTTTGCGACAGTGTCGGCAAAGCTCTCGCTCATCACCACCGGCGAGTAACTGCTCGGCGGTTTCTGTTTCTCTTGTTCCGCGGCGAAGCACAGTGCCGCGGTTGCCAAAATCACCGCGCCGATTCCGATGTAGAAAGATCGAATGCGATTCATCGCGCCGCCCTCCTGCCTGGGGAAAAGATGTAATTCAGGTTACACACTTCCGCGCAAAGCAACATGATGTATATCTCCTGGAAAAAATATGTCAATAGGGGCTGGCACAATTTTTGGGATGCGATCTCACCGGCCGTTGGGAACTTCGGCCGTGACGAGGAACATCGGCAGGTGAGCGACTTGCGGCCCCTTGCCCAGCGAGGCGTCGGCCCGCCGTGCCCGATCCAACGTGGCACTCTCCGCTTCGGTAAGCGGCAGTTCGCCCAGCAGATCGAATCTCAGGGGTGACGGCGGTTCCAGGCATTCCAGCAGATCCACGCGGACCTCGAAACCGGCCGCGGCCAGCAGGGCCGGCAACTTGCGGCCCACGCAAGGATCGGCCCCGGCACGTTCCAATGCCGCCCGCCACAGTTCGCCGACGGCGATTTCCGGCGGCTGCTCGATCATTCCGCCGTAGTCCGGTTCAATGGCGACCAACGCGCCGCCGGGCGCCAGTACGCGACGGATTTCCAACGCCGCGGCCGACGCGTCAAGCCACATAAGCGCGAACTGGCAGAACACCAGATCGAACGTGCCCTCGGCGAACGGCAGCCGCTCCGCATCGCCGCGGACGACCGTTGCGCCTTGGAATTGCCGCGGCCGGTCGGTCAGTACGTTTTGGTCGCGGTCCAGCCCCACGACTTCGCCGCCCGAGCGGCGGACCAACTCCTCGGCGACCACTCCGCCGGCGCAGGCCAGATCTAGCACCCGGCGGCGTCGGGCGATATTTGCCCGTCGGAGCAAGCGCGCCCGCGCCGGGGCCAGCCACGCCGCTTGTGCCTCGAGCAATCGTCGGGATGGGAGGTCGTGATTCATCGCGCGAAACCGCAAGCGGTTATTATAATTGGACTACCTTCCTCCTCCGGCGCAGGCGCAGGCACAGGCGCAACCGGCGCAGGCGCATCCGCCGCCCCCGCCCCCGCCGCCGGATCGTCCCAGAGCTGAAAAGAATTCACCGGTCACGTGGTCGGCCCCGCTGAGGTCCAAAAAGCCGCCGGTGCTGTCCGGCAGGTTGAGCGAGCCGGGCGAGACGGCCTGCGCCATGTTGCCCATCGTGTTTTCGGCCCAGCCGGAGAAACTCGAGGCCACGTCGCCGAACGAGGTGCTTCCTCCGCCGGCGCTCGGCGCGGCCGAAGGCGCGGCGGGCGCCGAGTAGGACGCGCCGCGGCCCCACCAAATCGGCCGATAGGTCGGCCCATAGTCGAACACCGGCCCGTAGTTCTCGCCCATCAGTATCCACTCGAAGTTGCGGTCGATGGTCTTTTCGCGTTGCGGGATGTCGCCGATTGCGGCGGCCTGCTCGGTTGCTCGGCTGATAATCGCCCGATAGTAGTCCTGCGTATCGGACAGATCGAACCCTTTCATGCGATTGGCCGCGTTTTGGATGAGCATTTTCATGGGTATCCCGAATTGAATTTCGCGGACCGGCTTGTCGGGGTTGCTTTGCAGCAGGAAGAGGAAGGAATGTTCGTAATGGTGGACGACGATGCCGCGTTTCAGTGCCGCCGCCCCGTAGGCTTTCCCCCGCTGCCGCTCGCTGTCCGAGAGCGTTTTATCATCCAATCGGAAGGCCTCGTCCACTTCGACGGTCAGCGGATCGGCCAGCGTTTGGCGGAGAACGCCCTTCTTCAACATTCCGAAGATGACCAGGGAGAGGACTTTTGCGATGGGCAATTCCAGGAGCACGGCGGCCTCGGGCGCGGTCAGCCCTCGCTTGATACCGCCCCCTTCCACCTCGGCGATCGGCGGCATGTAGTGCGACTTTCGCCGGGCCAGCAGCCACTCGTTCAACCCGATCAGCACGACCATGATCGGCATTGCCAGCAGGTGGATACCCGGACGGTAGTAAAACACAAATCCCGATCCGGCGGCCAGAATGAAGAACACGGAAAAGCCGGTGCCGCCGCTGAAACGAAAGAAAACGATGGCCAGCAGCGCCAGGTAAACCAGCCCTAAAACCACTCGTGCCTCAGGCGACTTCTTGAACCATTTCACCAACAGGTCGATGGACGACTGGGGGATTACCCGCTGGAGGTCGCGTTTGGGAAACGAAACTTCGACCATGTTTTCACCAGTCAGTTCTACGCCGGGAAAATCCCAGCCGACCCGCGCGCCGCGGTCGGTCGCCGCCTTCTTGGAAAACTCCAGCCCCTGGTGAAGCGCCTCGTCCGGTTTTACGCTCTTGGGCAATTGGATCGCCACTTGCAGATGCGTCGGCCCGCGGACGTATTTCTCGCCAAACCAGGTGGGAGTGATCCACAGCGAGGCGTAATCTTCGCGGGTCGTGTCCTGATAGACCATGTCCGGCATGGTGAACTCGACGTGCAGTGTGCCGGTGCCGCCCGGCTTGATTTCAAGATATCCCAAATGGACCTCGAAGCCCTTGACGTACGTTGAATCGCGGATGTCTTTTAGTTTACGTCCGCCGATCGAAGCCCGGACGTTGCTCAGATCGTAGCCCGAGTGCGGCGTGCCGATGTCCACCACGTCGATAACGTGGCCGGTGATATTGTTGCGGAAGGTAATGTCGTATTCGATCTTCACGGAGGCGTCCGTGTTTACCGTCACCAGCATTTGCATCTTCGGCACGCCGAAGAGGTAGTCCTGCGTGGCGTCGGCCGGCGTCGCCCACGCGAAAAAAAAGATTCCTCCGCAAAGCATTGTGATAAGTCGGAGTATTTTTGGCATTGTGAAGTCCTCTGTTTTTGCGAAGCCGCAAGCGGTAAATACACTTTTTACTACCCACTAATCCCATCGGCCCAGCCGGCCGGTTCGCGCGGACAGTCGGCCGCACAGATCGACAAGCCGGGACATTGATCGCAGCGGGTGTCGCTCTGCAACCGCTCGCGATACCGCGCGAACGGTTCGCTCTTTTCGATGGTCTCCCAATCGTCTTCCAACAGGTTGCCCGCCGAAGTGGCGGGGCCTCGGGGCGCGTAGACCGTGCCGTCCGGCTCGACTCGGATGGCCCAATCGCCGCCGGTCCGCGGTCCGCGGCAGAGTTGTTCTCCCAAGGGAATTGCCGGATCGAACCGCACGGTCGGATACCACATCAATCGCACTCCCACCCGCTCGGCCGACTCCTCGACCATCCCGGCCGCCGGCGGCAGTTCGCCGGCCGACAACACCCCGGCAGAAGCCGGCTCGGCCTCGGTCGTGGCGACGGCGAATACGCATGCGTTTTCGATCCCGTACCTGGCGATGGACTCCAACGTCCGGTCGATTCCCTCCAGCGTGGACCGCGTCAGGGCGAGTTGGGCCACCGCGCAGATTTCGTTCTTGCTCGCCGCGGCGAGCGCGCGAACGGCCATTTTGCCGTCCCCCTGGCCTGCCAGCGAGTCGTGGACTTTGTTGTCGGCCGAGAAGCAGTAAACGTCGAGGTGGTCCAGTCCCGCGGCGGCCATGTCGTTGATCCGAGTAGAGACGGTAAGATCGCTGCCGCGGCCCCGCACTCCCGTGATCAGCCCCAGATCGCTCCCCTTCTCGACCGCCCGAACCAGATGCGACTCGTCGCAGTCGCGGCCGGCGACGAAAGTGACGTGTGGAATCGCCAGTTGCCAGAGGCGTTCCAGCAGGCGAGAAACGTGGAACGGCGCGCAGAGCGGCACGTCGGCCGAGATCGGACGCTCCAGCGGCAGCCGCTTAGGTCCCAGTGCCGGATCGGCAAGATTGAGGATCGGGTATCCGCCCTCGGGCGACTCCATCCGCTCGATCAGCGAGGCGACGGCCGCCACGTCGGCGGCAAGCCGTTCGTCCGTCGCGCCGCGGAAGCGTTTTTTTACCCGGCTAACGATTACTTCCGGGGTGTCTCCATCGAGCAGTCCCTTGGCGATTGCGACGCCCGAGGGGCTGAGCCGCGCCATTGCCGCCGCGTTGGCCACGAGCAACCCGTCGCCGCCCGAATCGACGCGGAGATGGAACCGGCTGTTCGCCCCGTCCGCCTCGCGTGCAAAATGGTACAGACCCGGCCGAACGTCGCCGGGCAACTCGCGCTTGATTATTTTCAACAACCGTGGAATGTCCATATTTAGTTCTCACACAAACTGATTTTTTGGATGATGTGTTCTCTCTCCAGCGGACAGCCGCCGCCGCACAGCGACAGGTCGGGGCAGTTCCAACATCGCTCGGGCAGACCGGCGCCTCGCGGATCGGTCGTCCGACGTCGAAATCCGCGAAACAACTCGCTCTCCCAAATGTCCTGCCACCGGTCGCGGAGGATGTTGCCGGTCGGGACGTAGTACGATTGACAGGGGATCACGTCGCCGCCAGGCTCGATGCAGATTGAATATTCGCCGGCGTTGCACCGCCTGGGGCCAAGCTCCAATTCGACCGGCGAGAGGCGGCAATACTCGGTCGGCGTGTACCAGAGGAACCGCATCTTCAGCTCGGCCGCGCGGTCGCGCACGTCGGCCAGCACGGGCGCCAACGCTTCGGCGGAAATCTCGTCTCCGCTGGTCCGCCCGCCGCCGGCGAAGATCATTCCGTTCATGGCGAAGGTCGTTGTCCCAAGGCCGTGGAGGAACTCGACGAGCCGGCCGGCCTGACCGACGTTCCGGCGGGTGAGCGTGGTGTTGGTAATGGCGTGCAGTCCGGCGGCCAGCGCGTTTTTCAGGCCGCGTGTGGTTTCGTCGAACGCCGCGGCGCCGCTCATCGCGTCGTGGACCGCCGGATCGAACGATTGGAGCGTGATTTGGACGTGGTCCAGGCCGGCCGCACGGAGCGATTCGACATACGCCGGATCGCTTAGCCGACGCCCGTTGGTGTTCAGGCCGGAAACCAACCCCAGTTCGGTTGAGTGGCGGACCAGTTCCGGCAGTCCGTCGAAGAGGGTCGGTTCGCCGCCGGTGAAGATCACATGCGGCACGCCGATGGTGGCCAGCCGTTCGAGTACATCCCGCCACTGGCTAATAGAGAGGGGCGAGGGGCGAGGGGCGAGGGACGAGGAAGCGCGGTCTTTGCTGTAACAATGTGGGCAATTGTTGTTGCAGCCGTAGCTCAACGCCAGGTCGGCCTTGTATGGGGCGGAGACAGGGACGCTGAACGGCGGCGACCATTTCACTATTTCTTTCGCCAGACCGCATGTCGGACATGAAGCGGTAAGATCGGTCAATCGCTCGATCAGCGAGTAGACATGGTCGGCGGCGGACCGGGCCTCGGCCGCGCCCACGCCGCGGAACCGGCCTCGAAGCACGGCCGCCGCGCGATCGACGGGCGTCTCTTCCAAGGCGAGCCGTGCCAGCAGCGCGGCGGTCGGGTTAAGGTGGATCGCGTCGGTCGCATCGACCATTAGCACGGCGGCGCCGTCCGTCTTGGTGCGGAGATGGAACCGTCGCCGCCCGCCCGGCCGCCGGAGGTCGAAGACCTTCAGCCCGGGCCGGAACTTCGGGAAGTAGGGTGGGACAAGCGTAGCGCGGTCCCACCACTTTTTTCCCGCCGCTGGTGGGGCTGCGCTTCGCTTGACCCACCCTACACCGAGCGTGCCGAGCAGTCGTCGCGTCCAGCGAATTGCCCTTCCGGCGGTCACCACTTAGGGGCCTCCTCGATCTGGTATGTCGCGCCGCAGTATTGACAGTTGACGAATACGGCCCCTGCCTTCACGGCCACCGAATCCTTGCCGAGCGTGCCGCCGCAGGAGCGGCATTCGAGGTCTTGCAGACTGACGTCGCCCGAAAGGTCGATCTTCTGGATCACCGTGGTTATCGACTCCTTGGGCTTATGCAGTGCGAGCCAGATCAAAAAGCCTGCCGCCGCCAGGAGGATCACGCCCACGAGGATCGACATCACACGGCCGTGCGACCCCACCACGAACACCACGCCGAAGAATCCCAGCAACGCGGCCAGCGGATAGGCGACGAGTTTCATTGGCGGCTCCTTTTGTAGCACAGCCGCCCTCGGCTGTGCCACATTTTGATATAGTTACATCACTTCCGCTCCGTCGGCGGCTTGGCAGACGTAGACCGCCGGCGAGTGGCCGGTCTTTCGTTCGTATGCGTCGGCCACGTCGCGGGCGAAATCATCGGTCGCCTCGGCACGGACCAGCGCCACCGCGCAACCACCGAACCCGGCCCCGGTCATCCGCGCGCCGAAACATTCCCTTTGGGCCGAAGCGCACTCGACCATCGCGTTCAGCGCGTCGCTGGATACCTCGTAATCATCGCGCAGACTGCGGTGGCTTTGGTGCATCAAGCGGCCCAATTCGACCGCGTCGCCGCGGCGCATGGCGGCGGCCGCGAGCAGCGTGCGGTCGTTCTCGGCAATTACGTGCCGGGCACGGCTGAGCACGGCCGGGTCCATTTTGTCGGCGGATCGTTCCAGCCGTTCGGTCGTTGCGTCGCGCAGCGCGTGTACGTCCAGCAACCGGGCGGCCTGCTCGCACTGCCGCCGCCGCTCGTTATAGGCCGAATCGACCAGCCCACGGCGCGTTGAGGTATCGAGCACGACCACCGAAGTGCCCTGCGGCAACGGGACCGGCTCGGTTTGCAGCGAGCGGCAGTCGATCAGCAGGGCATTGCCCGCGCGGCCGGCGGCGGAGATCAACTGGTCCATGATTCCACAGTTGACGCCGACCCATTGGTTTTCGGCCCGCTGGCCGAGCTTTGCCATCTCGGCCGGTTCCCAGGGCAGTTCTCCGGCGGCGGCAAATGCCCGGGCCACGGCCATCTCGAGCGCCGCCGAGGAGGACAATCCCGCGCCGAGCGGCACGTCGCCGGCCAGCACGCCATCCCAGCCGGTCAGGCGATGCCCGGCCTCTTGCAGGCTCCAGGCCGTCCCCTTTAGATATTCGATCCAGCCGGGCTGCCCTCGTTCGAGTCGGTCGAGGGAAAACTCGCCCGTTTCGTCGTAGTCGATCGAGTAGACCGATACGATCCGATCATCTCGCGGTCTGAGGGCGATCCAGACGGCCCGATCTATCGCCATCGGCAGGACGAACCCGTCGTTGTAGTCGGTGTGTTCTCCGATCAGATTTACCCGGCCCGGCGCGCGGACTGTCCAGTTTGGGAGGTGTCCAAAGCGATCGGCGAACCGGGCGGAGATTTCGGCTTGTCCGATGGGCATGTGGCGGACTCCAGGTTGCGGAAACCGCTCCCCATCGTGGCGTTTTCGGCCCTGTAGGTCAAGCCGGTGAGCGAAAGCGGCACATTAGCCCGGATTATTCATTGATCCTGAAACTGGGTGCCATGGGTAAGCGCAGCTTACCCGTGGTGCGGTATTGGGACACACGGGTAAGCTGCGCTTACCCATGGCACCCATTAAGAATATCCCCGGTTGGGTCGTTGAATCGACAAATGGATATTGTTCCCGGGCGAATACATTCGGGGTAGGAGGCGTTACATGCGACCACCTCTCCCCGCCATGTATTCACGGCGGGCTAAATAGGGCGGCAAAATGGAGCTGGCTCCAAAAAATGGCAGGTGCATCATACTGAAGACGGCCTGTATTGTAATTGATGGCAAGACTTTCACTGTCACGGCAACTATAAAGATGGCGTACAATCCGCGAAACCGTTTGTACCGATCGACACAAACAATTACGAGGCAATCGGTTACGGGCATTATTTTGGATTCGGCAACGACCTGCTGGTTCGATTGTAGCGATTGGGCACGGCAGTTGCATTATAAAAAATCATTGGACGCCGAGAGGTTCGGAACTCTGATCTAACTCCGATGGTGGGGTAACTACGCCGATGCGGCTCAAATGCGTAGAATTTCGAGGTCGGAAAGGTTCGGACCAAACGGCAACCGCCGGTTTTCGTTCGGAAGCGAACCCTTTTCAACACGGAAGCGTATCAAAAATGAACGGCACGATTGAACAACTACGACTGCGTGCCCGCGGCCCTAACCCGCTGGTCTCATGGACCGACGAGAAGCTCTTGTTGAGCTACTGCTCGGAGCGGGACGGCCGGGTGTTTGAGGAACTGGTCCACCGATACGAAAAGGAGCTGTTCGGCTACCTGCGGCATTATCTCGGTAATGCCGAAATGGCCGAAGACGTTTTTCAACAGACGTTTTTGCAGGTCCACATTAAGTGCGACCAGTTCGAGCCGGGTCGGAGGGTGCGCCCCTGGTTGTATAGGGTGGCCACCAACCAGGCGATCGACTACCAGCGTCGCAACCGGCGGCATCGCTTATGCAGTCTCGATAGAGCCGTTCGAGGAAATGAGGACGATGGAACAAGCGGGTTGGCAGAGTTGCTCGGCGTCGTGGCGGACGGTCCGGCCGAAAACGCCGAAGCGGCTGAGCAGCACGAGGCGCTTCGCCGGGAAGTCGACGCACTCCCCGGCTTGTGCCGGCAAGTGGTTATGTTGGTGTACTTTCAAGGTCTGAAGTATCGCGAGGCGGCCGAGGTCTTGTCCGTGCCCGTCGGAACGGTCAAGAGTCGGCTACACACCGCCCTGAAAAAACTCACCGAATCGCTTTCCCACGTGAGCCTGCCATAGTAAACAGAAACGAACTCGGGCCCCCTGATCGGCTGCTTTCCGTATGACGGATTCGATACACCAGCAATTACTTGGCCACCTGCTCGGCGCGTTGGACGACGAAGAGCAAGTGTGGGTTGACCAGCGGCTTGAACACGACGAGTCGTACCAGCGGGAATTGATCCTCTGGCGTCGTCGTCTGTCTCCGTTGGAGGCGATTCGGCCGGACTTCGATCCGCCCCCGGGTCTGGCCGGGCGGACGTGCCGGATGGTTGCCGCTTATGGTTCCGCCCCGGCGCGGTCCGCCATGCCACGGTTGGCGATGAGTCCCGATCCGACGGTGCCCGGAGCGGTCTCACTGTTCGGATGGCACGACGTGGTCGCGCTCGGCGTGCTGCTGCTGACCGCCGTCGCGTTGCTTCTGCCGGCGATCGACGCCAGCCGCTTTCACGCCGCCGTGGCCTCTTGCCAAGACAATCTGCGGCAGTTCGGCTTGGCCTTGACTGAATACAGCCGCCACCACGGCGAGGCTATGACTCAATTGGCGGGTGAAGGAAAACTGACCACCGCGGGCATCGCCGCCGCCGACCTATTCGGCGACGCGGTCGCGGAGCGAAACTTGTGTCCGGAGACGTGGCTGGCCGCCCAAGGCGCGACGCGCGTCTTGTCGTCTCCGGATGGTGTTGGCGTTGTTCCCCCAATCCCCGGGGCTGCGGTCCCGGGGTATTTTTCTACCTCGACATCGAGCAACTGGTCCGGCATGTGGCGTGACGGGACGATGGATGGCCACGGCAGCCGCCTGCCGGCCACCCGGGCGCTATTTGCCAACGATCCCAGCGCCGACCTGCCGGGCCGTAGCCTCGTCGGTCATCGCGGCCGGGGACGAAACCTCTTCTTCGAGGGCGGCCGCGTCCGTTTCGTACCCTGCTCGACTTACGGCGAGTCGGCCGAGACGGTCTTCTCATCCGCTCCCACCGACGTTTCCGCCCCGATTATCTACGTCAACCGGCGGTAGCCCTGTTAGCAGCCCGCATGGATATGGCCATCCGGCGTTTGTTCCATTAAACTAACCTTACTGGACTTGTGACGGTTGCCCCATCCCAATGCAAGAGGGAAGCCATGGCCAAGCAGAAGTTTTGCTGCAAGGGAGTCATGCGGAAAACCAGGCAACGGGTCTCTGCCGTGGTTTCCGCCGACAACAAAGAAGCGGCGCTGAAAATCGCCAACGACCGCGGCGTTTACGTCGAAAGCCTGGAGATCGTCCGGGATCCCGCGCCGATCGACGAAGAAGAAGACGTGATGGACCACATCGACGAGATCATTAAGGCCGACGACGATCTGGACGACGAGTTGGATGACTTCGCCGACGACGCGCCGTCGTCCCCTTCACCCTCCACGAAAATCTGCCCGTTCTGCGCCGAACGAATTCTCGCCGTGGCACTCAAGTGCAAGCACTGCGGCACATATATTGACGAGAAGGCCCGACGGATAAGCGACATATCCAAATGGCTTTGGGTACTCGGCGGTGGTGTGACGGTTGTGGTTTTTGTCGGCATAATCGTTCTGTTGCTGTTCTTACTCTTACGAGACCGCTTAGCACCCGAGCCGCCGACAATGCCTCCCGCTCCGATCGTTTCTGAACCGTCCGCTCCGCCGACACCCGCGAAAACGGAGAAGCCGAAACCGACGGCCGAAGAGATCGCTTACGCGACGAAACTGGCGGCCTTCCTGGACGGCGTCGATGAAACGGCGAGGCTGCTCGAAGGGGTTCCAAAGCCGGACGAATACCTCAAGCAGTCCGAAGCGCTCAAGAAGCGTTTCGAGGCGATTCCGCCGCCGCCCGGCGCGTCGTGGGCCAAGCAGACCGCCGCTTCGAGCCGTAAGATTCTTGAATTGGCGAACATGCTGAGCTACAGCTTGACGACGCTGGAAATGGCGAGAGAGGCATTGAGCCAACCTTCGGGCGAAATGCCGCCCGGAAGCCGCGAAGCCTGTCGTCAAGCGGCCGAACAAGTGCGTCAACTAGTCTCAACCATCCGCAACTTGATTCCACCCGAGTGTCTGGCGAAACCGCAGTGAAAATCGGTTTCGGATTATTGCAACAGAATCGCCGCCCCCCACCAGCGACCGGGAAGGGTCTACCATAAAGACTATAGGATGCGGTTTTATGCAGGTCAAATTATCCAAGCATCAAGGGAAATCAAACCAGTTGAGACATCGTTGCCGAAGCAGTTGTCGGAAAAAATGCGGAAGCTATACTAAAGACGGTTTGTCAAGGAGCAAATGATGGTTACCTCGACAATTGACGAAGCCCAGTCTGAACTCGCTCGACTTATCGGGCTGGCCGAAAAGGGAGAAGAAATCGTAATTGCCCGGGCGGGAAAACCCGTTGCTCGAATTGTGCCTTACCATCAAGCCGATGGGCCAAGGAAAGGCGGTCAATGGCACGGACAAGTGTGTATCGCCCCGGATTTCGATGAACTGCCGCCGGATATCGGCGAGGCTTTCGGACTGTCTGCAAAATGAATCTCTTGCTTGATACCCATGTTTTGCTTTGGTGGCTTGATGATCCGGGGCAAATTTCACGGGAAGCGTTATCGGCGATTCAACATCAGGATAACGCGATTTTCGTCAGCGCGGCCACGGCCTGGGAAATCGAGATCAAGAAGGCCCTTGGCAAGCTCGATGCTCCGGACAATCTCGACGAGGTGATAGACGACTGCCGATTTTACCCGCTCGCCGTTACGGTCAAGCACGCGTTGGCTGTACGGGAACTTCCGCTACACCATCGTGATCCCTTCGACCGAATGCTTGCCGCGCAAACCAAGGTTGAAGGTCTTACAATCGTCACACGCGATTCGGATGTTATCCAATATCCCGTTTCGCATTTGTTGGCATAAAGGCGAACGGAAAGGGCAGGATGCTCTGCAACTAGAAGCAGGACATTGCGTGTGACGCCGTCGCTCAGTTCTGCAGCGCTTCGACGACGTGGATTCGTCGTCCGCCGCGGTCGAAATGAACGTAGCCGTCGATCAAGGCGTAGAGGGTGTAGTCGGTGCCTTGTCCGACGCCCTTGCCCGGATGGAACTTCGTGCCGACCTGGCGGACGAGGATATTGCCCGACCTAACCTGTTGGCCGCCGAACCGTTTTACACCGCGGCGTTGGGCATTCGAGTCGCGTCCGTTTCGGCTGGAGCCTTGTCCTTTTTTATGTGCCATATCTTCACCACGAATTTCAGCCGGGACGCAAATGATCCCGAAAAGGGGGGGGCCGCGCCGGCGGCGGCTTGTATCGGCGACTGGAGTCGCCTCCTGTAACGTAATCAATGGGTTATCGGGGCAAAAGCCCGCGAATCTCCCTTTCTAGCGGTAAACCCACCGATAGTCAACCCCGCCGGGAACCCCGTAGCGGATTTCTTCCTCGTGCTCGAAGAACTGGTCCGAGGGGCGCCAGAAGTTGAGTTTGAGGATTTTTCGGTAGAGTTTTCGGCCGGTGCCGATTTTGTCGCCCTGCTTGTACTCGCCGGGCGTGTCTTTCCACCGGTATGCGTTCGTCAGGCCGAAGGCGTAGATCGAGAAGCGGACGATCCGCGGGTCGATGTCCTCCCAGGTGGCGATACCCCAAAGGGTATCGCCCACGGCGATTTCCCGACACATCTCGACCGAGTTGTAAAACTTCCGTTTGGGATCCTCGCGTCGGCTGATCGGTCCCATCGCCACGGGTATCACGCGGTCGGGATAGACCTTTGTAAAGCCCGTGTCGCCTTTCATGGATTGGTGCCCTTCGAGCAGGAATTCGGGAGTGAAGCGGATCGGGCGTTCCTCGATCCGCACCTCGTGGAGCAACTCCTCTTTGTGGGTATCGTAGGGCAATTCAAGCTCTTTTACCGGATGCATGACCTTTCCGGTGTTGGTTACCGAGTAGACCATGTACCAGATGAGTTTTCGTTGCATGAATCCGCTCGGCTGCGGGATGTCGATCCAGATCATCCGCACCGGCTTGAACTTGAAGTCGAGCGCCCAAACGTCGTGGCGGAAGGGGACATCTTTTGCGAAGTCGAGTTTCGGATCGACGGCCAGCAGTTCAATCACGTCGTGCCGGCTGGTCGATTCGGCCAGCTTTTGCCTCGGTTCGACCGATTTCATCACGCCCGGGGCAAGTTTGCGATAAGGAGATTTGGTGGTCGGCGGTTCCGGGGTGGAGTTGTCTTCGCCGGCCTGGTCCGCCGCCGGCTCTTTCGTCGGGGGGATTTCCTGGGCATGGACGGCCGCATAGGCCAGAAACAGCGTTAAAGCAGCCGACCAGACCCGAACGTACATCTGACAATTCATCGCGGGTGCTCTTTCTTCTTCGGAAACGGCGCCGGCGTGGCTCGCGAACGGTTTGCGCAGACCCCGCCTCTTTGTTAATCTAGTATAGCTGCGGCAACAGGTAGGCGTCAAGTTGCCGTACCCCTCAATATACCTACGGAACGGCCGGAATTGAGAGAATGCTTGATATTTGTACGCGCAGCAACTATCATCGAGTGTTGTTGTGGGGATAGATGTCCAAGTTGTAGGGGGCGGCTCCGGTCGCCGATCACGAAGCTTACGGTTCAGGCAGGAGTGCATTCTCATGGTTCGAAATATCGTCTTTGTTTTGCTGGCCGGAGGATTGGTGGCGTTTTGCGCCGCTACGGCATCGGCCGGGAGCGCCGTCCTGGGACAGGAATACGGAAGCGGCGTTCATGCATTTTTCACGGGTGACAACATCGTCGCGCACGAGCGGTTGACGACCGCGATCAAAGGTGGCTCGAAAGACCCGCGGGCCTTCTATTTCCGCGGTCTCGTCTATCTGAAACTCGGCCGCGGTCCCGAGGCGGTGATGGATTTCCGCCATGGCGCGGAACTGGAGAGCAAGGACTTCAATCGGTTCTACAACGTAGGGAAGGCGCTGGAGCGAGTGCAAGGGGAGGCGCGGATCAAACTGGAGCGCTACCGGGTCAAGGCCCGCATGGCCGCGCTGGAGGAAGCCGAAAGAATCCGCAAGGCCCGCTATGAAGCCATCCGCCGCGAAGAGGCGCGGGTGTTGCGCGAGCAGGCCCTGGCCGCGCCCAAGGAGCCGATCAAACCGGCGCCGACTGCGCCAGCCGAGGAAGATAATCCGTTTGCCGTGCCGGAAGAGGAGAACCCATTCGCCGTACCGGAGAAGAAACCGGCGGCCCAACCCGATAAGGAACCGGCCGAGAAACCTTCGGACGAAGGGGACGATCCGTTCGCCGACGAACCGAAGGAGAAGGCTGACGAGGGCGACAAGCCGGCCGACGAAGAGGAACCCGTCCCGGACGACCCGTTCGCCGACGAGCCGGACGAGGAAAAGCCAGCCGAGGAAAAGCCCGAAAAGCCCGCCGAGGAAGAGAAGGACCAGCCCGACGACCCCTTCGCCTTTGCCCCGTGACAACCAAGTTGCACGCTCTGATCGGCGTGGAGTGCAAGCTGGAAAGCACCAGTGCCACGCTGCGAGAGTACGTCGAGGAGTTGGCCCCGGCGGCGGTTGGCGCCTGTCACGTCATCTGTTCGGACGAATCGGAGCGGGAGTGTGCCGAGACGTTTCGCCGCTGGTTTGCCAACCGGCTGTTGCCTGAGTTGAAGCCTGCCGATCGGGCCGTGTTCCACACCGTCAATCTCGGTGCCCGTTACGAATGTGGCGCCGTCCGCGTGGCCGAGGAACACTACGCCGTCCCGAATATCTCGGCCCACGGTTTCAATCTGATGCTGGTCAAAATCAATTCGCACGTGGCGGTCTGCAATGCGGACGAAGGCGTCGAGTACGGCTGGCTTGATCGTTACGGCTGCCGGTCGGCCTGCTGCGGCGCGTTGACCTCGCTGATGGAAGGTTCGCAACTGCCGGCGGTGAAGGAACTGGAGGGCTTGTTCGCGATCGACGGGCTTGATCGCGTGGGCACTCTTCTCGACACGGACCGCGTACCGATCGAGCGACGCGCGTTGTTGGCGGCAGTGGTCAATGCCCGGCTCCAGGCCCGTCGCGCGGCGGCCGACATTGAGGAACATCGCCCCCGCTGGCCCGCCGTCTTTATGGTCGTCCCTTGCGTGACGATCAACCGGCCCGGGCCCGACACGGAACTGGTCGTCGGCCGGTACGAGATCGACTGGACCAGGGACGCTCCCATTCCACGGTATCGCGGGCTGGGCGACGATCCGGCCGCCTATCGAGTCACTCATCAGAAGCGCCGCGTCCTGATCGAAGACGATGGGTGGCCCGAAGCGACTTGATATTTCACACGTCGCAACGCCGGCTATGCTTTTCCACGAACGCCCGATAGTCCTCCGGCGTGTCGATGCCGAAGGTTGGTTCGTCGATCACCCCAACCAGAATAGAATAGCCCGCCTGGAGAACGCGGAGTTGTTCGAGCCGTTCGGTCTGCTCCAATGACGAGGGAGGCATGGCGGCCAGCTTCAGCAAGAAATCGCGGCGGTAGGCGTACAAACCGACGTGCTGATGGAAAGTCGGCGGGGTAGACGACAACAGGGCGTCGTCCCACTGCCGGGGATGCGGGATCGCGCTGCGGCTGAAGTAGAGCGCCCGCCCGGCGGAGTCGAAAACGACCTTCACGCACGCCGGATCATCGAGTTGCCGGCGGCTGCGGATCGGCGTGGCCAACGTGCTCATCGCGGCCTCTGGATTTTTCTCCAGCAGTTCGATGGCCAGGTCGATCGACGATCCGGAAACCTCCGGTTCGTCGCCTTGGAGGTTGACGATAATATCGGCGTCGGTCATTCGCCGGGCAACCTCTGCCACCCGGTCGGTGCCGCTGGGGGCCGCCGGGTCGGTCAGTTCCGCCTGACCGCCGAACGACCGGACCTCGTCGAAGATTTCGTCGCAGTCGGCGGCCACGCAAACCCCCGACGCCCGGACGGAGCGTTGCGCGGCCTCGTAGGCGTGTTGTATCAGCGTCTTGCCCGTCTCGCGCAGCAACAGCTTGCGCGGCAATCTGGTCGAGGCTAGCCGGGCGGGGATGACGATCCGGCTGGTTCCCATGACAAACTCCCTGTTGGTGTAACCTCACCTGATTGGATGCCGTTGGCCCAAGTTAGTCGAATTTTCCGCCCGAGGGTAGACTAATCGAATCTGGGTAATACAATGTATTAAGACCCCGGGAGGTTGGCACACGATGACAAATCGACGAAATAAGCGGGAAATCGTCACGTTCAAGGCGGACGAACCCCTACTAAAGGCGATGAGCGGTATCCCCAACCGGTCGGAGTTCATCCGTGCCGCGATCCTTTCGGCGCTGGACAGCGTCTGCCCGTTGTGCAAAGGAAACGGCATCCTGACGCCCGACCAGCGAAACCACTGGCTCGAGTTTGCCCAGCATCACGCGTTGACCGAATGCGACGATTGCCATGCCGTGCATCTGGTATGCGAATCCGGCGCGGACGAAAAAGGACGTAACCGATGCGTTTGATCGAACGGGCGTTTTGCGGTTGTTGCGTCGTGGCCGTGTCGTTGTCGGCCGGTTGCGGACAGACCTCGTCCGACAGATCGGACGACGGCCGGTTGCCGGTGTTCGCGGGGATTCCGCCGCTGGCGTATCTGGTCGAGCAGATCGGCGGCCCGCACGTCGCCGTCGAGGTGCTGGTCCAGCCGGGCCAAGACCCGCATACCTTTGAGCCGACGCCCCGGCAGGTATCGGCGCTGAGTAGAGCCAGGTTGTTTTTCCAAATCGGCATACCTTTCGAGAACGCACTCTTGGCAAAGCTGCGCCAAAGCACTCCGCGAATGACGGTCATCGACTGTGCCGTCGGAGTCGAGAAGCGGACGATGGATCAGCCGTGCTTTGAACACGATCATTCGGATCATCGAGGAACGCCCGACCCGCACGTCTGGCTCTCGCCGCCACTGTTGAAGGTACAGGCGGAGAACGTCGCCGCCGCGTTGGTTCGGGCCGATCCCGCGCATGCGGACGATTACCAGCGGAATCTGGCCGCGTTGCTCGGGCGGATCGACGCAGCGCATCGACGCATCGAGCGGATGTTGGCCCCATATCGAGGCCGGTCGTTTTACGTCTTTCATCCGGGCTTCGGCTATTTTGCCGACACATACGGGTTGGAGGAGAAGGCGATCGAGGCCGGCGGCCGCTCGCCCACGCCAAAACAGCTTAGAGCTTTGATCGGAAAGGCTAGGGCGGAGGGCGCGAAAACCGTTTTCGTCCAGCCGCAATTCGACCCGCACGGCGCGAGGACAATCGCCGAAGCGATCGGCGGTCAGGTCGTCCCGATCGACGGGCTGGCGAAAGACGTGTTGCACAATTTAGAGAACATCGCGGCGAAGATCGAGAAGGCTTTGGGAGGGGGAAAGGTTCAAGGTCAAAGGTTCAAGGTTCAAACCCCTTAGGTGGTAGATATGCACTTGAACCTTTGACCTTGAACCTTGGTTAAATTCTCTCGGATAAAAACGTATGTCGGATGAACCGGCAATTACATTGCGAAACGTTACGTTTTCCTACGGCGGGGCGCCGGTGTTGGAGGACGTTGGTTTTTCGGTTGGCCCGCGTGAGGCGGTCTGCCTGGTCGGGCCAAACGGCGGTGGAAAGACGACGCTGGTCAAGTTGATTCTCGGTCTGTTGACGCCCCGGCGAGGCGAGGTCCGGCTCTTCGGCCAGCCGCCGCGCGGCTCGCGGCGTCGCGCCGGCTACATGCCCCAGCACGTCCAATACGATCCGCGGTTCCCGATCAGCGTGATGGACATCGTATTGATGGGCCGGCTGGGTCAGGGAGGTCTCCGGGGCCTGACCGGCTGGTACGGCCGGGCCGACCGCCACGCCGCGCTCGACGCCCTGGAACAGGTCGGAATGAAGGAGTTTTGGCGGCGGCAGTTTGGTTCGCTTTCCGGCGGCGAGCGGCAGCGGGTGTTGATCGCCCGGGCGGTGTGCTGCGAACCGGACCTGTTGCTGTTGGACGAACCGACCTCGAACATCGACACCCTGGTCGAGGCCCGGCTGTTGGAATTGCTCGGCGAGTTGAACACCAGAATGGCCATCGTCCTGGTTTCGCACGATTTGGGATTCGTTTCCGGGCTGGTGGAGCGCGTGATCTGCGTGAACCGGCGGGTCGTGGTCCATCCGACCAGCGAACTGACCGGCGATTCGATCCGCGACCTCTACGGCAGCGAGGTTCGCATGGTCCGCCACGACGAGTTTTTTCATTAGACATGTAGGACAGGTTGTTAACCTGTCTCAAGCACACGGGACAGGTTAACAACCTGTCCTACGAACGATTTATGGTTGATTTCATTCAAGCCCTGAACGATCCGGCGACCGCGTTCCTGCGATATGCGCTGCTGGCGGGCCTGCTGGCGAGCGTGTCGTTGGGAGTGGTCGGCTCGTACGTCGTTACGCGGCGGATCACCTACATCGCCGCCGCCATCGCCCACAGCGTGCTCGGGGGCATTGGGGCCGCGGTGTATCTGAACGTCGTGAAGCATTGGCACTGGTGCGATCCGATGCTCGGCGCGACGGTCGCGGCGCTGCTGGCAGCGGTGGTCATCGGATTGGTGAGCCTCTACGCCCGAGAGCGCGAGGACACCGTGATCAGCGCGGTTTGGGTGATCGGCATGTCGGTTGGCCTGTTGTTTTTCGCCAAGACGCCCGGCTACATCAACCCGATGAACTACCTGTTCGGCAACATCCTGCTGATCTCCGCCCGCGACGTGTGGCTGGTTGCGGCGATGGGCGCGGTGGTTGTGGCGTTGGGGCTGGGTTTCTACAACAAGCTGCTGGCCGTCTGTTTCGACGAGGAGTTTGCGGCGCTGCGCGGCGTGCGGGTGAAACTCTACTACCTGCTGCTGTTGTGCCTGACGGCGATTACCGTGGTGTTGCTGGTCCGCGTGGTGGGCATCGTGCTGGTGATCGCGTTGGTGACGCTGCCGGCTGCCATCGCGGGTCATTTCGCCCGACAGCTTTGGCAGATGATGATCGCGGCCGTGCTCTTCTCGATGGTCTTCGTGGCCTCGGGCTTGGCGCTAAGCTACCCGACGAACTTGCCCAGCGGTCCGGTGATCGTGCTGATCGCCGGCGCGGCGTATCTGCTGGTGGCGTTGCTCGCTCGGCTGCGCCGGCGGCACGGTGCGTAGGATATTTGGCGCAATCCGCCGAATATTGAGGATCGCAGCACCCCTCCCTCCCCTAGCACAAACGGCAAGTTTACGCCATATTACGTGGATTCAAGATCGACTGCCAAACGGGACAGCTACAACCAAATTGGACGCATAGACATGAAATCTCATTCGACGACGATTCTGACCGTTCGCCACCGGGGGGTGGTCGCCATGGGCGGCGACGGACAAGTGACCGTGGCCAATACGATCATGAAGGCCGACGTCAATAAAATCCGACGACTGATGGACGGACGGGTGATGGTCGGATTCGCCGGCGCCACGGCCGACGCATTCGCCCTGCTCGAACGATTCGAGACGAAGCTCAAAGACTATCCGGAGAACGTGCCCCGGGCGGCAACCGAATTGGCCAAGGAGTGGCGCACCGACCGCGTGCTGCGCCGGCTCGAGGCGATGATGGCCGCGGTCGATCCACGGCACACGCTTCTGATTACCGGCAACGGCGACGTGGTCCAGCCGAGCGACGGCGTGTTGGGGATCGGCTCGGGCGGCAATTACGCGGTGGCCGCTGCCCGCGCGCTGATAAAACACGCCGACCTCTCGGCCATCGAAATCGTTCGCGCAGCGCTGGAGATCGCCGCCGACATCGACGTTTACACAAACACCAACATTATCGTGGAGGAAATGGCGTGCGTGGAGTGAGTTGCCGACTTGGGTCTCAACCATCCAGCTACCGCCGATAGACGTCCTTCCGGTGTGCCACGCGCAGCACCAGAATAATCAGCCGATCGTCGTGGATTTCGTACACGACGCGGTAGTTGCCGACCCTGATCCGCCAGAGATTGTCGTCGCCCGCCAACTTCACTACTCCGGCCGGTCGAGGATCGTTCCGTAATTCCTTCATGCAGTCGAGAATGCGTCGCCGGAAGGGAAACGGGACCTTGTCCAGGTTCTTTTCCGCGGCCGGCTTGATGATGAGATCGTATTTCTTGCGGCTCATAGCCCGTGTTTTTTACGGTACTGTTCCAGCGTGACGCCGCCCTTTTCCTTGCGGGCTTTCTTGGCCGCTTTCACGTCGGCCGCGTCCTCCAATTGCTCGATCAGCGCCAGGTCTTCCAAGGAAACCAGGGCCGCCAGGGGCTTGCCCCGCCGCTGGATAACGATCCGTTGGCCTTGATAGCACGCCCGATTCAAGTATTCGGAAAACGTGTTCCGCACGTCAACGACGTTGGCATTCATAATTCTTTCCTCCCGGTATCACTGTATCGCCTCTCAATGCCCCTATATGTACATTATAGCATACTTGCCGTTATGTGCATATATCTTTTTGGCCGAATAATAGCCCCCTCCAACGGTGTTCGTTTAACTTGGAGCCAACGGCGACGGCGTGTTGTACGGCGAGTCGGAATCGGTGCGCGCCGTCGCCGTTGGCTCCGGGTTAAACGAGCCACCCTGGGCCGTGAGCGGTATAGTACCGCGCGGCATTGTTGCTGCTGTTATGAAGGGGTATAATCCGGGTGTTGCTGTACGACATCCCCTAAGAGGAGCCTTACATGGAACTCGCCTTGCCGCTTAACCAAATGACTGTGGCGGAAAAGCTTCAGGCGATCGAGGTTCTTTGGGACGACCTCTCTCGCAATCCGGATGACATTCCTTCTCCCGCTTGGCATGGGGAAGTATTGGCCGAAAGGCAGCGGCTTATCAAAGAAGGGAAGGATAAGTTTATTCCGTTGGAGGAATTTCGTAAGAGCATCGAAAAGGAACTTCCATGATAATCGAAATTCTTAGTGGAGCAAAAAAGGATTTCCTCGATGGAGTTCGGTTCTACGAAAATCAATCGGAAGGCGTCGGCCGCTACTTTTATGATTCCCTCATTTCAGACATCGAATCGCTGCATCTTTACGCGGGCGTTCACGCAAAACAGTACGGCTTCTATCGGATGATCGCCCGGCGATTCCCTTACGCAATCTATTATCAGCTTGAAAATCAACTTGTACAAATCCATGCCGTCCTCGACTGTCGGCGGAATCCGGAATGGATCAGAAAGCGACTTACCCGCGAACTTTAACAGCGCGATGGAGATATTGGCTTGCGAGACTTAACCCCGAGACAAATCGTTGAGGAACTAGACCGGCACATCATCGGCCAGGACGCGGCCAAGCGATCCGTGGCCATCGCGATCCGCAACCGCTGGCGACGCCAGCAACTCGAAGGCGACATGCGCCAAGAGGTGGCTCCGAAGAACATCCTGATGATCGGCCCGACCGGCGTGGGCAAGACCGAGATCGCCCGACGGCTGGCAAAGCTGACCGGCGCGCCGTTTATCAAGGTCGAGGCCTCGAAGTACACCGAGGTGGGCTACTACGGCCGAGACGTCGAGAGCATGGTCCGCGAGCTGGTCGAGAACGCCATCGGACTGGTGCGCACTCAGGAGCGGGAGAGCGTCGAGGAGGAGGCGAAGCGGCGGGTCGAGGATCGGCTGCTCGATCTGTTGGCCCCCGCCCCGCCGGCTTTCGACGCCATGCCCGACAGCCCCGATTCTCCCGAGCGATACGAACGCACGCGGGAAAAGATGCGGGCGATGCTCGCCTCCGGAGAGATGGACCAGCGGCGGGTCGAGTTGACCGTCGAGCAGCGGGCCACGCCCATGATGCTCACCGGGGTCGGCATGGAACAGATGGACATCGACCTGCAAGGGATGTTCGAGAAGATCATCCCCAAAAACACCGCGCGGCGAGAATTGACCGTCGCCGAGGCCCGCGGAGTACTCTTCGAGCAGGAATGCGAAGCACTGATCAATCAGGAACAGGTCAACTCCAACGCGATCGAACTGGCCGAGAACGTGGGCATCATCTTCGTCGACGAGTTGGACAAGGTCGTGGCCGGCGAGCAGACGCACGGAGCCGACGTCTCACGCCAGGGCGTGCAGCGCGACCTGCTGCCGATCGTCGAGGGGACCACGGTCCAGACCCGCTACGGTTACGTGCGGACCGACCACATCCTGTTCATCGCCGCCGGGGCGTTCCATCGCGCCAAGCCGAGCGACCTGATGCCCGAGTTGCAGGGGCGGTTTCCCATCCGCGTCGAGTTGCATGCCCTGGGCAAGGAGGACTTCGTCCGCATTCTGACCGAACCGAAGGGCGCGCTGACAAAGCAGTACCAGGCTTTGATGGCCACCGAGAATGTGCAGATTACCTTCCAGGACGACGCGGTCGAGGCGCTGGCCGATTTCGCTTTTCGGGTGAACCAAACGACGCAAAACATCGGCGCCCGGCGGTTGTACACGATCATGGAGCGGTTGTTGGAGGAGTTGAGTTTCGAGGCCCCCGACATGAAAAAGGGCAGCGTCCCCATCAACGCCGCCTACGTTGGCGAGCGGCTCAGCGAGTTGATCGAGGACGAGGATCTGAGCAAGTTTATACTGTAGCCACAAGCCGTGCTTGCCCATCAGTGGCTCTCGGAGCTATAATGGATAGTGGTGCTGGTTTGCTCGATACGGGGAAATTCACTATGACCACGACTCTTCAAGAAGCGTTCGATAAGGCCGCCGCCCTGCCGCCGGAGCGACAAGAGGCGCTTGCGGCCATCGTTCTGGAGGAAATCGAGGCCGACGACCGTTGGCAGCGATCATTCTCCCAATCCCAAGACGCCCTGTCAAAACTTGCGGCGGAAGCCTTGGAAGAAGACGCACAAGGCCGCACGCGGGACTTGGATGAGTTGCTATGAAATCCCGAACCACGGAACGGTTTCGGCGGAGGTTTGCGCGATTGCCCTCCAACGTGCAAGAACAAGCACGTCGCGCTTATCGCATCTGGCGACAAGCCCCCAATCATCCCTCTCTCCAGTTCAAGCGCATTCATTCACGAGACCCCATCTATTCCGTCCGAATCGGCATCCACTGGCGGGCCTTGGCGGTGTTGCGCGGCGATAGAGCCGTCTGGTTTTGGATCGGCCCTCACGGCGAGTACGATACGCTCGTTTCTCGGTTGTAAAGATGGTATGATGTTCCCGGGTGTCTCGTTTGGCAACTGGCAGACAAACTGCTGAAACAAACGACAATGGAGGATCGGCGGTGACTTCTCCTGATAGCAACGATTACGATTTGTCGCAACTTCCCAACAAGGAAACCGACAAGTTTGAGTTCAAGTCAAATCGCGTTAAGTTTCCTGAAGGACTCGGAAGAAAGATTCAGGCCGCCGTTTCAGCTTTTTCAAATTCGGGGGGAGGAGTATTTGTTGCGGGAGTGAGCGACAAGAATGGCGACGCAGATGGCGGCATCCCTTCTTCTGTCGGAAGGACGCCTCTGCGGGATTGGGTTGATCGAGTTATCCACCAAGTCACACCTCCACCGAGATATGAGATTAAGTATGGAGTTCTTGCAGATGGTCGTGGAAAAATTGAAGATAATTGTGTCGTGCTAGTTGTGATCGTTAAAGAAAGCAGCAATGCGCCCCATATGGCGCCTGACAAAAAATACTATATTCGTGCCGGTGTGCATACGGATCCAGCACCTCATTTTCTTGTCGAGGCACTCTGGGCCAAACGCCACATGTTAAAGCCCCGCATCGCACACGTTGTCCGGCCGAAGCCGGATGATGATGAGGTACTCCAACTTGGAGTTGTCGCGGTGACCGATTCGCCCGCCATCGGCGTGGAGGTGGCGATTTCTCATATGCCACTACGCGGTAAAACGTTAAGGGAATTTCCGCTTCACGTTCCATTGATTGATCGACATAATCCATTGTATTTTGACGTTTCGACGCGTGAAACAGTACGCAAATCACCCGATACGCATGTATTCAGTCTCGAAGTGGGATATCACGATCTTGAATCTAACACTTACGAATACAAGGCAACTGTTGATCTCACTCGATCATTATCTTCTTTAAGATTCTTCACTAAAGGAATCAACCTTCAACCGATTGAGGATTCACTTCGGAAAATTGCAGATTCCATTGCTGGGCGTCCCAATCCGTTTCTTTAATTCAAATCAGGTGATCAAGGATGGCTGTGGCTCGGCGACTTGCAGATGAGGATGCGTGGGACGATGACGGCTTGGACGAGGACGACCTCGACGTGGACGATTGGGACGACCAAGACGACGAGCCGACGGTCCCGTGTCCTTATTGCCGGCGGGAGATTTTCGAGGATTCGGTCTGCTGCCCACACTGCGGCGAATACATCTCGGAAGAAGACGCCTCGCCGGGCAGGAAACCGTGGTGGATCATTGTCGGCGCGCTGCTCGGTCTGGCCGCGATCTTGGTTTGGATAGCAATGTGATGATACCGCGCGACATTATTCCTCGGTCTTCCCCTCGGCGGCGATCCGCAGCGTGATCGTCGCCTGGCCTACGCCGACCCGGCCGTCGCCGTGAGCGTCAACCGTTACGGAGAGAGTACCCGAGGTCTCGGGCAAATCGAAACGTATCGTCGCCTTGCCGTCCTGGTCGGCGATCAGCAGCGGACGCCAGTAGATGGTCTCGGCGGAATCGCTCGTCGCGCCGATCGGCAGGCCGACGGCTACGTGCGATTCCCCTTTGGGGTCCGGGGCGCGATATGAGGCGAACGGCACGACTGCGCCGTGGCCGGGCGACGGCCGGACGGGGTCCATCAGTATCGCGCCGAGGATCATGCAGCAAGTCGTGGCGCCGATGGCCGAGACCCACAAGTGGATGCCCGAGACGATCCGCATCAGCCCCAGCATCGCCACCAAGACGACCAGTGCCAATCCGCCGAAGAAACTCGCGGCGGTCAACGTGTCCAAGACCCCGGTGCGGTCGGCTCGATAGTCGGCCAAGCTTTTTTCGTAGTTCGAGTTGATCTGCTCGACATTGTCGAACATCAGCGGCGGGCGCTCGCCGAACCGCCGCCACTTGCGCGTACCGAGCAGCAGGTCCAACTCCGCCGGAGATTTTTCTTGATCGAGTCCCGCATTGCGTTCGATTTGATTGGCGGGAAGTTTAGCGGCCGAGATGCCGAGCGCGGCCGGCACGGGCTGACCGGCCTCGTCGGTCACAAGCAGCGACAACTCCACGCTCTCGCCGGGCGAATAGTGTTTCTCGGCGCCGAGCATCTGGACGTTCAGTTTGCGACCCGGCCGGCGATAGACAATCCGCTCGGCCAGCGGCTCGGGCGGAGTCGCGCCGTAGTCGAATATGACCAATCGGATCGCGCCGACGACGGCGTCGTCCAGGTGAATCTGGACGGGCTGGCCCGTCGCACTGCTCGCGGCGCTCGGCAACGGCTGCTGGCCGACCTGCGCGCCTTGGGCGTAGGCGGCCGTGACCAACGGCCGGCTTGCCCCGGCCCATCGAACGCGAAACTTCAGCGCCGCTCCGGCGTCGAACACGCCCTCGTCGGCGGTCAGCACCACTCCACGTTTGGAGTTCGGCTCGGGCAACTTCGGCTCGATGGTTATACCCCGAGGCTTTTTTATCTTCAGCCGGTAGCTTTTCCCGGCGCGAGGTACAAAGGAAAACGTCCCCATGCCGTCGTGGACCGTCTCGACCGGGGCGACGACCCGCCGCGGGCCGCCATCTTCGTCGCCATCGCCCACGATTTCGCCGGACAAATGGACCGGCTTGCCCGAGCGATTGCGGGCGGTGAAGTAGACGCGATTTTCCAACCCGGCAACCAACTCGCCACCTTCGGGATAAAAAGCGACGTCGATCTTTCCGATGTCGATGGGGATGGTTTTGACGAGCGTTTCGCGCGAATTGCCATCGTCGATCTCGACGGACGATTTATCGTCATCGCGGATAAAGAACTCTTGTGAGTCCGCGGGGAAATCTTCCTCGCCGCGGACGACCAGCGCGTACCGTCCGTCGGGCAGATCGGCCGGGATGGTGAAGACCCCGCCGGCTATGCCGCGACGGCTGACGGTCTCGAACAACATGCCGGGTACGGCCGCCCCGCCGGGACCGACCATCTCAAAGCGAACCTGCCGCGCTCGGTCTTCGGCCAGGCGGAAGCGGGAAAGCGTTTGCGAGCGGAAATGGACCGTCTCGCCCGGCCGATAGAGCGATCGGTCGAGCGCAAGCCGAGTGTCGAGCGGGTCCGGCTCGACCGCCAACTCGGCCTCCGCTTCCTCCCGGTTCCCATGATGTCGGGCAGTCACCTTCAACATCACCCGCGGAGACAGCTTCGCGTCGGCGGGAATGACGACCTTCAAGCGGCCGTTCTCGTCGGCGGTTTTCCTGAATGCCTTGAGTCGCTCGCCGTTCGGGTCCAGCAGGGCCACCTCGATTTCGGCGTGCAACGCCCGGCCGTCGATGGCCGTGGTGCTGACCGTGTACTCCGCGGCGACTCCGTCCTGAAGGCTTGAAGGACCGGTGACGATCAGCCGCAGATGTTCGGTGGCGATATCGGCCAACTGCTCCCGGTGATAGAAATATCCGCCGGCGGAGATCAACACCAACAGGGCAGCGGCCAGACCGACCGTCCAGTTGGCGTACCGGGCGAAGGTGCGTCTTGCGGCCCCGTTCGGCTTGATCGGGTTTGACGGCCGAACGGGTCGGGGGTTTCTATGGGTCTCAGGGTCCATTGTCTTGTGCAACCGCGATGGCCCTAGCAGCTTGTTTCCGTCGATTTGTCATTTGGGTGGCACGTCCCTGAGGTACGAAGGGCGTGGAACGCAATTCACCACGCCCTTCGTACCTCAGGGCGTGCCACCCACACCGCCACAACCTGTCATTGCCGCGACGGCGATTATCCCCAATGTTGTAGCGTAAGCGTTCACATTTGCCCACCCCCCGTGGGCGGTTGCACACCGCAGTCACAACGTCTGTAACCCGCCATCCGTCCGTGCTATGATGGCATTAGTACCTAGTTGCACGAGGATTCATGGGTGTGCCACCCACCGCCACTATCCACTCTTTCCAATGCGACTTCTCGCCGTCATGTTGCCACTGCTGCTTTCGGCCGCGCCGTCCGGCGGCGAACCGGCCGACGTGGATCGGCTCCGTAACAATGTGGCGCGGTTGATGGTCGAATTGGACAGCGACAGTTTCGAGGTCCGCGTCCGCGCGGCCAAGCGGCTGGAGGAAATGGTCGCCAAGCCGGAGTTGGGGCCATTTCTGGCCGTGGAGTTCCGGCGGGTGTTGGTTCGCACCGATGTCTCGTTCGAGGTTCGCAAGCGGCTGAATCGTTTGCGGCGAAAATTGCCCAAACCGCCGGCCGAACCGGTCGGAAAGGTCTCGCCGAAGGAACTCGACGAATTGGTGCTTCAATTGAACGAGGATTCATACGCCGTGCGGCTCGGGGCGGCGGAACGGCTCAATTGGATGTTTGGCGATCCGAAGCTGGTCTATCCGCTGATGGAGCGGCTCAAGCGGCGATTGGCCGAGGCCGGGCTGACAACGGAATCGCGCCGGCCGGTCGAAGCGGCCTGGCGGCGGGCGAGAGTGGCCTGGCTGACCGGCGACCCGGTCGGCATGAATTCGCTGCCAAAAATCTCCGACGAGCAAATCGAGCGCTGGCTGGACGATCTGGTCCGGCCCGACCGGTCGGGCGAGGCGGCCGAACGCGAGTTGCTGGACCTCTTGGCCCGCGACGAGTACGTGCCGCGTCTGAAGCGGATGTTGAGTGCCCGATTGGCCCGCCCGGCCGGCGGCGGCGCGGCTGCCCGGCTGCAAACGCTGTTGGATTGGACCAGGCCGGCGATGGTGGCCGAGTATTGGCGGGAGCGCCGCTGTTTGGGTGAGCAACACCTGCTGGTAGGCGTGCCGAGCCAATCGCCCGGCGCAACGAGACCCAGCCATTTCGACCGGATCGACGACCGCGTGGCGCATTGCGTAAGCGGCAATTCGCTTTCGCCCGGCGATTATCCGGTAGGCGTGGCCTTTCCGCACCCACAGACCGCAAAAGACTTCTTCCACCTGATCAACCTCCCCACGCCGCGGCGAAGAATGGCCTATCCGTACTCGACGGAAATCGACGATTCGAAACGTCTGGCGGCAATCAGCCGGCGGACGCTGGAGCGGGTGTTGGCCGAACCTCGTCTGCTTTCGGAGTCGGAGTTGGTGATGCTCGAGGGTCTCGATCGGGCCGAGGTTTCGCGTTTCGCCGGCAAGTATTTCATGCTGATCGACGACGGCTCGATTGCGGCCACCGGCCCGCCGCGCTGGGGCGGGCGTCCCAGCCGTTTCGGCATGATCTGCGCCCGGCTGGCCATCGACGGCACGAAGGACGCGATGCCGGGCCTGGCCGAGGCGATATCGAAGGACCGTTTCATGCCGCCGACCGTCCGCGCATCGTACAAACTGCACTTGATCGCGGCGCTTTCGATTGCCGCTCGCGATCCCTGGCCGAGGGCCGACGACTGGTTGGCCGGCTGCATCGAGTCGAACGAGCCGTTGGTCGAAAACAAGGACGATTCTTCTTCCTCGGCCCAACTCGGGGCCACGGCGGCGGCCATACTGCTGCGCCGTCACGACCGAAACCCGACCCGGTTCGGCCTGCTTCCGGCGGCCGATCCGCTGCTGAACCAGATCAAACTCGACGGCTACCGCTTCGACGGCGAGGCGGCGCGGAAGAAAGTGGAGCAGTGGTGGGCCGATCGGCACAAAGCCGCGACCAGTGATCGCGGAACCGACGGTCGCGGCTTAATGGACGGTCAGCCGAGCCGGGGCGAGTTCTTTTCCTGGTCCCAATAGGGCGAAAGCCGCCGCACGTTGGCGACCATTTTGGGAAACGCCTCGATGATGCGATTCACCTCCGCCTCTGTGTTGTAGCGGCTGAAGCTGAAACGAACGGAGCCTTGGACGGCGGCGTCCGGTATTTTCATGGCCCGCAATACGTGGGAAGGCTCCAACGAGCCGGACGTGCAGGCAGAGCCACTCGACGCGCAAATGCCGTATTCGCTCATCTGAAAGAGCATCGATTCTCCCTCCACGCCATGGCAGGAGACGTTAAGCGT
Organism: uncultured Thermoguttaceae bacterium; assembly: GCA_965195225.1. Taxonomy (GTDB): domain Bacteria; phylum Planctomycetota; class Planctomycetia; order Pirellulales; family Thermoguttaceae; genus JAHIKV01. Next base: position 22,752 of record CBDAFL010000182.1, on the reverse strand, counting down.
GTTGGGAAGCCGAGTCGCGCCGCGGCCGTTGATCTCGACGTGGGGAATTCGTTCTTCAATCGCCTTTTCCAAACGGTCGCGCAGCCCGAGCACCCGCGTGTTCTCGTCCAGGAAACCTTCGGCGGCCAACTGCAACGCCTTGGCCAAGCCGACGATGTAGGACACGTTTTCCGTCCCGGCTCGGCGGCCTTCTTCCTGATGTCCGCCGATCAGAAACGGCCGGCATCGAGTGCCGCGCTTGACATACAAGACGCCGACGCCCTTCGGGGCGTGAAGCTTGTGGCCGGAAAACGACAGCATATCCACGTGCTGGAATTCGCCCCGCAGGTCGATCGGTATCTTGCCGACCGATTGCGTCGCGTCGGTGTGAAAGATGATGGCAGGATCGGTTTCCTTCGTCAGCCGCGCGAGCTGCTCGATCGGAAAAATCACGCCGGTCTCGTTGTTGGCGTGCATGATCGTGACCAGCAGCGTGTCGGGCCGCAGGGCACGGATGAACTCGCCGACGTCCAGATTGCCTTGGGCGTCGACACCCAAAAAAGTCACCTCGCAACCGTCCCGCTCCAGTTCCTTGCAGACGCCGAGGACGGCCGGGTGTTCCACGGCGGTTGTGATGACGTGACGGCGGTTCGGATTCGCCCTGACCGCGCCGAAGATCGCCGCGTTGGTGCTTTCCGTCGCACAACCGGTGAAGATGATCGCGTTCGGATCGGCCAGTCCGAAATGCCGGGCGATTTCCGCGCGTGACCGCGCCAGCGCATCGGCCGCGCGCCGGGCCGGTTCGTACATGGAACTCGGATTGAAGTATTCCGTCGTCAAAAACGGCATCATTGTCTCGACAACTTCCGGCGCAACCCGCGTGGTGGCGTTGTTGTCGGCGTAAATAATATTCATAAAAATCTCCGCTTTATCACGGGTGCGGCGTGATGGCGACGAGCGTAATCTGCCGCCTTCCAGGACCATAGCACCAGAATATCCGATAGGCGCCAGGCGTTTGATTCTGCGCGTACGCCTCGAACACTTTCTGCTTTGGGTCGTAAGGATGCGGCAGAGAGTGGTACTCGTGCGTTTGCAGACCGGGATGCTTTGGATTCGACGCCAACAGCGTCAAAGTCTTGTGGACCTGCTTGAACAAACCTTCGCCTTTCGAGGATTTCGCCTTACTTTTCTTTCGACGAGACGCAAGGCTGGCTTCGGCCTTGGCCTTCAACTCGTCATAGGCGGCTTTCGCCTCCGGCGTCCAAACGAGTGTAAACATCACGCGGATTGAAGTGTTATGTTTCTTGCCATCGGACAAAACGAATCACTATTTCTCGTGCAAGGAGGAAAAACATCAGTCGTCCAGTTGCTCGGCCAATCGTGCGTCGGCTTTCAGATCGGGCGGCGATTTTGCCTTCTTGCCCGCCTTGGCTTGTTCCAATCCCCGAAGCACCGAAGCCTTCGCCTTGGGGTTCTTGTGCAGCCAGACTTCGCGTTGGGGGATGACCTCGGCCAACGTGATCCGCACTTCCGTCGCGTCCACGTCTTCGACGATGACGGTCTGGTTGGCAAACCGGCTTCCCAGAGTGACTCGTCCCTTGTCGTCCGCTGTTTTGGTGGTCATAAACGATGCTCCCGTACTTGACACCTCCATTCTACCACACAAAGGGAAAGTGGGCAAGTGGTGTTTTCCCACATCCCTGCCTCCCAACGCCCTCACCCGAAGAGAGAGGGACAACTGCTTTCACACGCCGATGACTCGAATCCGCTCATCGATCATTTCTTTCAGGGTTTGTTCGACCAATATCCGCAAGGTCTGGTCGGCATGGGCGCACCCCTGGCAGGCACCCACCAGCCGGCAATAAACCAGGGTGCCCTTGATGTCCACGATTTCCACGTCGCCGCCGTCTTTGCGAAGCATGGGACGCACGTACTGGTCGACGGCTTTTTCGATTTTTTTGCCGAATTGATACGTCGAGATGGACGACGGTTCTTCATCGACGGGTTTGGCGGAAACGTTGTTGAGAATGTGGAGCGACGGCAGCGTCTTGAGTTGCGGCTTGCCGTCCCCCCAGGTTTTGTCCAGTAGGTCTTGCAACCCGCCGGGGACGTGGTGGCACGACGTGCATGCCCCGCCTGCCTTGATGGCGCTGGTGATCTCGGCAATCGTGTGGAGATTCAGCTCTCGAATCTTGCGGAGAATGTAAGGCTCGCTCAAGGAGAAACACTTGCAGACGATGCGGCCTTCCGCCCGTTCATCGGTGTGCAAATCGACACCCAGGTTTTGCAGATCGACGCCGCGTCGTTGTGCCCAGTTGAAGACGGCCGCCTCGAGCGCCTCGGCCCCCATGACCGAGCAGTGGATTTTCTGGCGAGGCAAGCCCTCGAGATAGTTCACGATGTCCTGATTCGTAATTTTCAGCGCCTCGATGGGCGTGCGGCCCCCTTGCACGATCAGAGCGCAAAGCGCCTCCGAGGCGGCAATGGCCGAGGTGCAGCCGAAAGTCAGGTAGCGGGCTTCCGTGATGACATCTTGTATCGGGTCCGTCGGATGGCGCCGGACGCGAAAGGTAAATCGGATTGCGTCGCCGCAGGCCAACGAGCCGTGTTCGCCGAATCCGTCCGGGTTTTCGATCTCGCCGAGGTGCGTTCCCGGCTTGCCGTGAACGGCGTCCATGAAGAGTTTTTTTGTTTTTTCGCTATATTCCCACGCCATTACACACCTCTATGTATCCAAAATATCCATATTTCAGTCTATGCGGCGAGGCCACCCTCGGCAAGGGGAAGGGATGAAAAGGCGGAGGGTTGGCCGCTTCAGCGGCCAATATGTGGAGAGACCACTGCATATTGGCCGCTGAAGCGGCCAACCCTCGGCCCTCGATTAACATCCCAGCATCTTTGCCGTGACCAGCCAGCAGAGTTCGCCTTCGCCTTTCGTCGGCGGACCGTCGAAGCGGACGCATGCCGCCGCACCTTTGGCGAAATGGATCAGGCCGTCCGGCTGTCCGATCAGCGTGGCGGTCAGCCGGCCTACGTCCGGTGCATGGCCGACCCAGGCGATCCGCTCGTGCGAACGTGCCCGGCGGGCCGTCCACCGCAACAGACCATCCAGGTCGCTGCCCGGCCGCAATTGATCGAGCGGGACGACCTCGGGCTTGTCGTCGATGCCGGCGGCCAGAAGCTGGGCGGTCTCCACGCAGCGGGTCAAAGGACTGACGCCGATCAACTGCGGCGAAACGCCGCGAGAGACCAGCGTTTTCACGACCCGTGCGAACCGCCGCCGGCCCTCCTCGGTGAGCGGTCGCAAATCGTCGTCTGGCCACTGGGCGTCGTCCCGATCGGCAGCCCATGCGTGGCGAACAATGTAAAGGTCCATTGCAGGGTCCAGGGGTCAGGGGTCAGTTTAGCGGCCGCCGGCACGGCGGCCTGGGGCGGCTCACAGGCCGTCGTGCCGACGGCCGCTAAACAATTCTCCACAGCACTCGATCAGAAATGTGCAAGCGTCGCTGTTCTTCGGCTATATCGGCGCGAAACCGCTTTGCGTCTTGCGGATATCCGGCGGTGGGGCGCAACTCGGGCAAGCGGCGGCGCCAGAACTCGTTCACCGCCCGCATGGCCAACTCGCGGAGGTATTTCGACGCCATCGAGGCCAACGCGGCCGGCAGACACGCCTCGGCCTTGATGCGAAAACAGACCTCGACGCGGCGGTCCGCCGGTCCGAAACGGTAACGGCTTGCCTGGCGTCCCTCGCCGCGGACTTCGATTACCCAATCTGGGAATTGCTTTGCCAGCAGCGGCCCGTAGCGGTTGCGTCCGCCGTGCTTGTCGCAGACCATCGAGACCGGCCCCGAAGGAAGCGACTCGATGATTTCGGCGGCGAGCGCGAGCGTTTGCCGCGAGAGCGCGGTCCCCTTCGAGCCGTATCGTTCGACCAGGGAGTTGAACTCCTCTTCAAAAACGGCGCGGCTGCGGACCGCAATCAACTTCACCCCGGCGTCGGCCAATCCCGCCCGCAAGGTCTCGGCCGCGGCCGCGCATTGCTCGGCGTCGCAGTCGATCGGGACCGGTTCGTCGTAGTCGGCACACCAGGGGATCGACCGCATCCGATCGATCGAACCCGGCGCGAGGTCGCGCCACAGGTCTCGCCAGGAGCGGGGCACAAGGTCCAGCGCCGCGAGCGCGGCCCAGAGTCCCAGTTCCAGGTTCCGCAGTCCCTTGCCTGGCGTATAGAGCGATTTCGAGTCGGCCATTGCCACGCGTGGCCCGTTTTTCCTCACGGGCTTCGGAGAGATGACCCCCGCCAGCCGCTCGTGGAGGTCTTCGTTTCCGACGTCGTCGGGGACTTCCCAGGCGGTGGCCGAGATCACCAGCGGGCCGAGGTTTGGGCCATAGCCCGCTTCGTCGGTTCCGATCAAGTATCCCATGCGGCGTAGCGTATCAGTTGCCCGGCGCGGCTGCAAGCGGGTTGAACAGGCAGGGCGGAAACCGTACAAAGAGTGGTCCGGTTTAGCCCGGCCACTCGTGGCCGGCGATCGGCTATGACGCATTACACCTGGCACGAGTGCCGGGGCTAAACATTTATGATTCACAAGCAGCCACTTCGCGTGATCCAACTGACCCCTCCGGGGCGCGGGGCGGTCGCCACGTTGCGCGTCGAGGGACCGGGAGCCGCCGAAACAGTTCAAACGCGGTTTCTCGCCCGCGACGGAAAACCCTTGACGACTCATTCCGCCGATCGGCTCGTCGTCGGTCGCTTCGACGGCGAGGAAGTCGTGCTTCGATGTCGCGGAGAAGACACCGTCGAACTGCACTGTCACGGCGGAACGGCCGCCGTGTCGATGATCGAGGAGTCGCTGGTTTCGGCGGGTTGCCGGCGCGTGGCGTGGCGCGACTGGATTGCCGACGGCCTCGAAGACCGAATTGCGGCCGACGCGCTTCTCGCGCTGGCCGACGCCCGCACCGAACGAACGGCCGCCATACTCCTCGATCAACATCGAGGGGCGCTTGGCCGCGAGATGGATGAAATCCGTAGGGTAATCAACCGCGGCGACACCTCGGCCGCGAGGCAACGAATCGACGCGTTGCTCGGTCGGGCGGAATTGGGGCGTCACTTGGTCCGGCCATGGAGCGTGGTGCTGGCCGGCAGGCCGAACGTTGGCAAGAGCAGCACGATCAACGCCCTGGCGGGATACGCGCGGGCGATCGTGCATCGCACGCCCGGAACCACCCGCGACGCGGTCACGCTGACCACGGCCATCGACGGCTGGACGGTCGAGTTATGCGACACGGCAGGGCTGCGCGAGGAAGCGGACGGTGTGGAGCAGGCCGGAATCAAGCTGGCCGAGCAGCGACTCTCCCACGCCGATCTGGTGGTCTTGATCTTCGACCGAAGCGAGCCGTGGTCGGACGCCGATCGGGCGTTGGTCGAAAAATGGCCCGGCGCGGTATTGGTACACAACAAGTGCGATCTGCCGGCTGCGCCAGGCGATAGGGCTGCTGGGTTGTCGATCAGCGCGTTGGCCGGGGGCGGAATCGTGGCCCTACTGGAAACGATTTCCCGGCATCTTGTACCCGATCCTCCGCCGCTTGGGGCCGCCGTGCCGTTTACGGCCGAGCAAGTCGAAGCGGTCCGGCGTTTGTCGAAGAACGAAAAGGGCTCTTCACTGACCCCTGACCCCTGACCCCTGATCTCTCGCACTCGCACAGATCGCCTGGAACTCTGGGTCGGATCGGATCGGATCGAAATCGGCCTCCTCTTCGACCATTTGGCGGTAGATCGGGGTCATCGCCAGCGCTTGGGTAAGATGTCCCAGCGCCCGGCGGCGCAGACCGGCCAGGCTCAGGTAGCAGGCCAGATTGTAATGGAGCAGCGTTTCGTCGGGATTAACCTCCAGCGATCTCTCCAGGGCGCCGATGGCCAAATCGAGGCGTGCGGTGCGTTTGTAGCACCAGCCTAGCGCGAGGTGGACGCGGACATTTCCCGGGGCCAGCCGGGCGGCGCGTTCCAGGGGCATCAGGGCCTCGAAATATCGCTCCAGCTCCTGCAAACCTTCGCCCCAGAGACAGAGCGCTTCGGCGTCGAACAGCGCCGGATCGCCCAGCCGTCCCAACGCCTGCAAGGCGTGTTGGGGCATGCCAAGCTCCAGATAGCCCTCGGCTTCACGCCGAATCTTTCTGGATCGGAGGCGGTCTTTGTGGTTCATGGCCTTCGTTGCTCCGTGCAATTGATCCTTCACACTCTTATTTTACCCGGTCTTTGGCCGGGGGGGAAATTGTATGTGCCATTCCGTTCGGAAGTGAAGGAATATCAAGTAGTAACGATGCGGCGCCGGATTTCCCGGGGGTGTGGACACTTCCGTACAGCGTAGGGTGGTCAAAGGGTGGCACGTCCCTGAGCGTAGCGAAGGGCGTGGTTTGGTCGTTCCCCACGCCCTCCGCTGCGCTCAGGGACGTGCCACCCAAATTCTACCAACTACCGTTCGTTCAGGCCCTAAGTGGTTTGGCGGCAACGAGTTACCGCGTATACCCCAAGCCGTCTTGCATTCTGCCAGCCGTTTGCTACACTGGGGAACTTAATGGTTTATCGGTAACACTTATTGTAGGCAGAGTTTTAGACAACACGGCGGGGAGGAAACTGCTTCTTAACGGAAGCGTCCCGAGCCAACCAAGGTGGAGCAGTCGCGGTAGCAGATGACTATTACGAAAGAGCGGAAGACCGGGCTGATCGATGAGTATCAGCGGAGTGCGAACGATACCGGATCCCCGGAAGTCCAAATCGCCATTCTGACGTCGCGGATCAACGGACTGACCGAGCATTTGCAGGGTCACAAGCGGGATTTCGCCTGCCGGCGAGGCTTGCTGATGTTGGTCGGTCGCCGGCGGCGGCTGTTGGATTACCTGAAAAAGGTCGATCCACAGCGTTACCTCGACATCATTCGCCGTCTCGGCATCCGCAAGTAGCCGAAGGCGGCCTTCTCACACCATGGCGGCTGGCGGATGCAGCGCGTAGGACAGGTTGACAACCTGTCCCCCTTGTTCGGGCAGGTTGACAACCTGTCCTACAGCCGCTTCCATCCATGCCGCGTCTAAGACTCAAATTCAGATGAAGGTAGGAAAATAAATTGAAAGTACGTGTAGAACGAAAAATCGGAGCGTCCATTTTATCCATCGAAACCGGCGAGTTGGCCAAACAGGCCGCCGGCAGTTGCCTGGTCCAGTACGGCGATACGGTTGTGTTGGTGGCCGCGGCCGCGGGTGGTCCCCGACCGGTGGATTTCTTTCCGCTGACCTGCGACTACCGTGAACGTGTAGCGTCGGCGGGCAAGTTTCCCGGCGGTTTTCTCAAGCGCGAGGGACGGCCCACCACCAAGGAAACCCTGACCGCACGGCTGATAGATCGCCCCATCCGTCCGCTCTGGCCCAACGGCTTCCGCGACGAGATCCAAGTGCAGGCGTCCGTGCTGGCCAGCGACCGGCAGAACGACGGCGACGTGCTGGCGATGAACGGGGCCTCGGCGGCGCTGAGGATATCGCCGCTGCCGTTCCAAGGCCCGATCGCCTCGGTCCGCATCGGCTGCATCGACGGCCAGTTCGTCCCCTTTCCCACCCACGACCAGTTGGAGGAAAGCGAACTGGACATGATCATCTCCGGCAGCCGCGAATCGATCTTGATGATCGAGGGTTTCGCCCGCGAGATGCCCGAGGACCGCATGATCGAGGCCATTACCACCGCCCACGACGTCATCCGGCAAATTTGTGAGATGCAGGAAGAATTGGCCGAGAAGGCGGGTATCGTGAAGAAGGAATACGAGACGCCTGCGGACGACGGGCTGTTCGACGTTCTGCGAGGGAAATACTATGACGCCTTCCTCGCGGCTAAGAAGACCGCCGAAAAACTGGCCCGCTCGGAAGCCTGCAAAACGTTGAAAGCGGAGGCCATCGCCGAGATCATTCCCGATCCGCAGGCCGAGAATGCGATTACCGCCGGGGCGTTCGCGTCGGCGTGGGAGCGGTTGGAAAGCCGCGTTACCCGCGACCAGATACTCTCCGGCGTCCGCTTCGACGGCCGCGACCACAATACCCTCCGGCCGATCACCTGCAAGGTGGACCTGTTGCCGCGAGTGCATGGCTCGGCCCTGTTTCAGCGGGGCGAGACGCAGTCGCTGATGACGATCACCCTGGGAACCGGTCGTGACGAGCAGCGGGTCGATGGCCTGGTCGAGGAGTACACGCAGAAGTTCATGCTCCACTACTACTTCCCGTCGTTCTCGGTGGGCGAGGTGCGGCCGATCCGTGGTCCGGGCCGGCGCGAGATCGGCCACGGGGCGCTGGCCGAGCGGAGCGTCAAGCCGGTTCTGCCCGACCCCGACACTTTCCCCTACACCATCCGCATCATCTCCGACATCTTGGAGAGCAACGGCTCCAGTTCGATGGCCAGTGTGTGCGGGGCTACGTTGGGGCTTATGGCGGCCGGCGTGCCGATCAGCAACCCGGTTGCCGGCATCTCCATCGGCCTGGTTAAAGAGCCTGACCGCCACGTCCTGCTGACCGACATCCTCGGCGACGAAGACCACTTCGGCGACATGGACTTCAAAGTGGCCGGCACCCAGAACGGCATCACCGGCATCCAGTTGGACCTGAAGATCGACGGCATCAGCGAGGAGATCATCCGCGGCGCGCTGCATCAGTCGCGCGAGGCGCGGATCGAGATACTCCGCACCATGCTGAGCGCGATCCCGTGTCCCCGGTCGGAGATTTCTCCTTGGGCGCCGCGGCTGTTGCGCACGCACATCGACCCGGAGAAGATCGGACTGCTGATCGGACCGGGCGGAAAGATGATCCGCTCCATCCAGGAGACCACCGGCGCCTTGATCGAGGTTGACGACGACGGCACGGTGTGCATCGCCAGCAGCAACATGGAAGGGGCCAATGAAGCCCTCAGGAAGGTCGAGGCCCTGACTGCTTCGGTCGAGATCGGTCGTATCTACGACGGCCGCGTGATGAGCGTCAAGGATTTTGGCGCGTTCATCGAAATCCTTCCGGGGAAAGACGGACTCTGCCATATCAGCGAACTGGCCGACGGATACGTCAGCAGCGTTATGGACGTCTGCAAGGTCGGAGACGAGATGAAGGTCAAGGTCATCTCCGTCGACGACCAGGACCGGGTAAAGCTCAGCCGCAAGGCGGTGCTCGTCGAGACGGCAGCCGCTGAAAAAGACGGCAACGGAGACCAGGGAGGATAGAGAGAAGCGGGGTTCGGGATTCGGGGTTCGGGACTGGGGAGTGTAAGAATTTCCCCATTCTCGAACCCGCATCCCCGAGTCCCCAGTCCCGAATCCCGGGTTTCTCCCATGTCGTCATCCAATCCCAACAACGACGAACTGAACCGGCAGTTGGCCGATCGGTACGCCAAGGTTGCCCGGCTGGTCGGCGGGTTGGTCCACGAGATAAAAAACCCGCTCTCCACGATTCGCTTGAATATGGAGTTGCTGGCCGAGGACTTCCGCGACTCCGATTCGGCCCGCGACCGTCGGGCGATAAAAAAAGTCGAGCTGGTCCAACAGGAATGTCTGCGGTTGCAGGATCTGCTGGACGACTTTCTGAAATTCGCCAAGGCCCACCGCCTGGACCTTCAGCCGAACGATCTCGGCGTCCAGGTCCGCCAGGTGTTGGACTTCTACCGGCCGCAGGCCAGCGAGGCGGGCGTGGAGATCGTCGATTTCCTGGCGAGCGATCTGCCCACCGTGCTGTTGGACCGCGAGGCGTTCCGCGGCGTGTTGTTGAACCTGGTGCTCAACGCCGAGCAGGCGATGCCCGGCGGCGGGCAACTCGTGGTCCGCACCTACGGCACGGCCGATGGCGTGGCCTTGGACCTGATCGACACAGGCGGCGGTATGGACGAAGAGACTCGCTCCAAGGTGTTCGAGGCCTTCTTTTCCACGAAGCGGGGCGGCTCGGGGCTGGGTTTGCCCACCGTGAGGCGGATCATCGAAGGCCACGGCGGTCGGGTCAGTCTGCAAAGCGCCCCCGGCCGCGGCACGCAAGTCACCATCGCGCTCCCCGTTCTGCCCCGGCTGCCCGCCGACGGCAACCCGGCGTAGCGCCGCCGAACTCGGGCGACAGTTCCCATTATGCTGCCGCGGTTTCCCCGGCTCAAGCCCCGAGCACGTCCCGGTCGAAGATGAGGAAGATGGGCACTTCCACCGAACGCGTTCCGTTGGGTCAGATGGCCGAGCGGTATTGGACCGAATCGCGGCAGCCGCTGGCCAGCCTGGTGTTTATCGCGCCGCTGCTGGTGGTCTACGAGGCGGGTGTTCTGCTGCTGGGGGTCCAGAACGGGGCCGACGCCTTCATGCGACGGCTGCTGGATACGTTCGGCTTCGGCCAGCACCTCGTGCTGCCGATGCTGACCGTTTGTATTTTGCTGGGCTGGCAGTATCTTTCCAGGCGGCCCTGGCTGATTTCGGCCGGGGTGGTCTCGGCAATGGCCATCGAAAGCATTTTACTGGGGCTATGCCTCCGCCTGGTCCCGTTCCTGCAGAATTGTGTACTGGCGGCGATCGACGCCCCGGTCGCCAATATCCTCTACACAAAACTGCAAAACGCCGTGGGATTCATCGGGGCGGGCATCTACGAGGAACTGCTCTTCCGACTGATACTGCTCTCGCTGCTGGCCTGGGGATTGCGTCAGACGGGCATGAAACCGCGCATCAGCACCATTGCGGCCGTGCTGTTGAGCAGCCTGATTTTCGCCGCCGCACATCACATCGGATCGAGCGGCGAGTCATTCCTGCTGTTCACATTTCTTTTTCGCACCATCGCGGGCGTGTTCTTTTCGATAGTGTTCATCTATCGCGGATTCGGCATCGCCGCCGGCAGCCACGCCGCCTACGACATCCTGGTGGGTGTGTTTTAGAGGATCGTTGAAAAACCAGCCGTCGTGGCCGCAGGAGGACTGACTCCTTCCTGTAGCGGGCAACTTCCCCGCATTTCCAAGTACGCTTTGCCCCCCCAAACTCCCTCGGTGGCGACAGGGAGATGTGGCGGAAAATGAACGATTATCGAGACTGAACTTGTCGTCGAGAGAATTGACACCAGGAGCGTCGGCGAGTAGGTTGCCGGTGTGGCGTGACGAAATCGTCACGAACTGCCAGACGTATCTTCCCACAGGCATTAAAGGAAATACCATGTCACGACCCAACACGACCCGAGCGGGAATCCTCGCCATTCTTGGGATTGGCTTTGCGCTTGGCTGCATCGTTGCGTGCAGCAACACTCAGCCACCGAAGCCGGCCGAAGCAGAGCAGAACCAGGGCGCCTCCGCGGATTTGTCGGGCGAGCAATCGTCTAACGAGCAGAACGCAGCGGTCGCGGATCCGGTTCAGTCCAAAGAGGCAACAGCCGCAACGAAACAGGCCAATGCGAAAGTTCAGGAAAGTCTGCCTTTCGCGGACAAGCAGGACTTCGATTTTGCGACTCGCGGCTTTATCGGGCGACCCGAGTCTCTTGTCATCAAGGATGACAAGGGCAACGTCGTCTGGGACATGGAGTCTTACGCCTTCATCGCGGACGACAAGAAGGCCCCGGACAGCGTGAACCCAAGCCTCTGGCGCAACGCGCAACTGTGCAAGCACGCCGGTCTTTACAAGGTCACCGATCGCGTCTATCAGGTCCGGGGTTACGACCTCTCGAACATCACCTTCATCCAAGGCGACAAGGGTTGGATCGTATTTGATCCTCTGATCTGCTCTGAGACGGCCAAGGCCGCTTACGATCTCGTCACGAAGCATCTGGGTAAGAAACCCGTGCTAGCCGTTATCTACAGCCACTCGCACGTCGACCACTACGGGGGCGTTCGCGGAATCGTGGACGAGGCAGACGTCAAAGCAGGCAAGGTGAAGATCATCGCGCCCGAACACTTCATGGAGCACGCCATCAGCGAAAACGTGACCGCGGGCAACGCGATGAGCCGCCGCGCGATCTACATGTACGGGGCCCTGCTCCCCCGGAGCGAGAAGGGCGGCGTGAACGGTGGCTTGGGTATGACGACCTCCACGGGCACCGCGGGCGTCATCGAGCCAACCGACATCGTGACCAAGACCGGTCAGGAGATTACGGTGGACGGGGTGAAAATGGTGTTCCAGATGACCCCGGGCGCCGAGGCGCCGACGGAGATGAACACATATTTTCCTCAGTTCAAGGGGCTGTGGATGGCGGAAAACTGCTGTGCGACGCTGCACAACCTATACACGCTACGCGGCGCTCAGGTCCGCGACGGCAAGAAGTGGGCCAGCTACATTGACGAGGCGATCGATCTCTACGGCAAGGAGGCCGAGGTCGTCTTCCAGAGTCATCATTGGCCCAGGTGGGGCAACGAAGTCCTCATTGATTACATGAAGAAACAACGGGACGCATACAAGTATATCCACGACCAATCGGTGCGTCTGCTCAACCACGGGTACACCTCGACCGAGATTGCGGAGATGATCGAGTTGCCCCCGGAAATCGGGAATGAATGGTTCAACCGCGGCTACTACGGTACGGTGAAACACGACGCGAAAGCCGTCTACCAGAGGTATATGGGGTGGTATGACGGCAATCCCGCAAACCTCGATCCCCTCCCGTCCGAGCCCGCCGCGAAGAAGTTTGTCGAGTACATGGGGGGCGCGAAGGCAGTGATCGCCAAGGCCCGAGAGGACTTCGCGCGTGGCGAGTACCGGTGGGTTGCCCAGATAATGAACCAGGTGGTCTTTGCCGATCCGAATAACCGGGAGGCGCGGGAGCTTTGCGCCGACGCCCTCGAGCAATTGGGGTATCAGGCCGAGTCCGGTCCCTGGCGGAGCGTCTATCTCCAGGGCGCATTCGAACTCCGTAACGGCGTCCCGACCGCCGGCGGCATCAACACAGCGAGTCCTGACACCATCAGGGCCATGTCGCCGCACATGCTCTTCGACTACCTGGCCGTGCGGCTCAACGGGCCCAAGGCTGAGGGAAAGAAGATCGTGCTCAACGTGGACTTCACTGACCTCAAGGAACAGTACGTACTGACCGTTGAGAACGGCGTGCTGAACTACGCTCACGGGCGGCAGGACAACAAGGCCGATGCTACGATCAAGCTCAGCAAAGCCACACTGGACGCAATCCAACTCAAGGAAGCGACCATCGAGCAGAAGGTCCAGTCGGGCGACATCGAGATCACGGGGCGGAAGGAGGCTCTTGGCGAGTTTATCGGCCTCCTCGACACCTTCCCGTTCTGGTTCAACATTGTGACGCCCTGATGTTGCCCTGAGATCAGATGATTCTCAGTTCGACTTTTGCACATTATGTGGCCAGGGCGACCATGGTTTTTGGGAGTTGAAGGACTTTCCGGCCACCCCGGCCGGTGAGTTGCATTGAGAAAGCCTTTTGCCCGATGCTGAGCCTTCGGAGCGTGGACGGCATGTCGGCAAATGACGCTTCGGGCTAGTGTTCGACTGGCGAGAAATGCGGGTTAGCAGCTTGTTGAATGGAACAATTCCCGGGTTACTTTCAGCAATTCTTCGTCTCTTCGGCCAACGTCGCCTGCCACTGCTGAAGCCGTTGGAGCGCCTCGATCGGAGTGAGATGGTTCAGGTCGAGCCGGCGCAGCTCGTCCACCAGCGGATGGTTGGCCGGGCCGAACAGCGTCAATTGCAGCCGCGTCGGTTTTGGCTCGTCCGGCCGCCGGGCGATCTTTGCCCGCCCCTCGGAGTCCAGGTGCTCTTCCTCCAGTTGGGCCAAGATGTCCTTCGACCGCTCGATCACCTCACGCGGCACACCCGCCAGCCGGGCAACGTGTATCCCATAGCTCTTGTCGGCCGCGCCGGCGACGATCTTGTGCAGGAAGATCACCTTGTCGTCCCACTCGCGCACCGCCACGTTCAGGTTCTTCACCCCCGGAAACGATTGCTCCAGGTCCGTCAATTCGTGATAGTGCGTGGCGAATAGCGTACGGCAGCCGATCCGCTCGTGCAGATATTCGACCACCGACCAGGCCAGCGATATACCGTCGTATGTGCTGGTGCCCCGGCCGATCTCGTCGAGTATCACCAGGCTCCGCGCCGTGGCCGCGTTCAGAATCCGCGCCGTCTCGATCATCTCGACCATAAAAGTGCTTTGGCCGCGGGTCAGCTCGTCGCTAGCGCCGACGCGGGCGAATATCCGGTCGGCCACGCCGATCGTCGCCCGGCGTGCGGGAACGAAACTGCCGATCTGAGCCATCAACGTCAGCAGCGCCACCTGCCGGATGTACGTGCTTTTGCCGGCCATGTTCGGCCCGGTTATCAGCAGAATTGTGCCGCCGCTTGCGGCTTCGCACTGTTGCTCCCCGCTTGCGGTTTCGCACTCGCCGGCCAACGTATCGTTGGGTACGAACTTCCCCTCCGGCTCGACCACGTCCAGCACCGGATGCCGCCCGTCGATGATCCGCAACACCGGCTCCTCGACAACCTCCGGCCGGCAGTAGTTCCGCGTTCGGGCAAGTTCGGCCAGACCCGCCAACACGTCGATTGCGGCCAGCGCCGTGGCGGTCGCCTGCAACCGCCGCCGATCCGCGGCCACGATCTCGCGCAAGTCCTGGAACAGTTTGTACTCCAACTCCTTGGCCTGCCCGTCGGCCGTCAGCACCTTCTCCTCGTACTCCTTTAACTCGGGCGTAATGTATCGTTCGGCGTTTTTGATCGTCTGTTTGCGGATATACTCGGGCGGAACCTTGTCGCGGTACGAGTTTGTCACCTCGATGTAGTAGCCGAAGACCTGATTGAATCCGACCTTTAAGCTGGATATGCCCGTCCGTTGGGTCTCCTGGGCCTGGTATCGTGCGATCCACTGTTTGCCGCCGTGGGCCAACTCGCGCAGGGCATCCAGATCCGCGCTGAAGCCCTCGCGGATGAAACCGCCGTCGCGGCTGGTGAGCGGACATTCCTCGGCCAGCGCTGCCTCCAACGTAGAGCGAAGCTCGGGGCACAGGTCGATCGCCGCCTCCAGTTCGACCAGCAACTTGCTTTTCCGCGCGGCGAGTTTCGCCTTGACCGCCGGCAGCGATTTGAGTGTGCGGTCGAGGAAGCTCAAGTCGCGGGGACTTGCCCGGCCGGTGGTTGCGCGGGTCAACAGCCGTTCGACGTCGTACATCCGCCGGAGCGAATCGCCCAATTCGGCGCAGAGCGATGGGTTGTCGAGCAATTCCTCCACCGCGTCGAGCCGGGCGTGGATCGCCGCCAAGTCGGTGGGTGGGTTGGCGACCCATTCGGCCAGCAGCCGCGCGCCCATCGGCGTCCGTGTTCGGTCGAGCACCCACAACAGCGACCCCTCGCGACGGCCGTCGCGGATTGTGCGGCTGATCTCCAGGCTGCGGCGGCTCGACTGGTCGATCTCCAGCGTATTCGACGCGCGGTACGGCGTCAGCCGGTCGATATGATCGAGCGAACTCTTCTGCGTCTCGGCCAGATAGTCGAGAACGGCGCCGGCGGCGCGGATCGCCTGCCGGTCGGCCTCGTTGTCGGAGAAACCGAAGCCTTCAAGCCCCACGGTGCCGAAGTGCTTGGCCAGCGTCTGTTCGGCGGTTTGACGGGAAAAGGCCCAATCCGGCCGGCGAGTGACCATCATCCGCTCGTCCAACTCCGGCGTCAGCGGCGAGGCGTCTTCGCCGAGCAGACATTCGGCCGGGGCGAGTCGGGCCAGTTGGTCGGGTAACTGATGGGCAGGAAATCCGGCCGCCATGAACCGACCCGTGGAAAGCTCCACCCACGCCAAACCGGCCGGATCGCCCGACGCCACCGACGCCAGATAGTTGTTCTCGCGGGGATCGAGCAGGGCGTCGTCGGTTACGGTGCCGGGCGTGACGATCCGGGTGACCTCGCGGCGCACCAGCCCCTTGGCCTGTTTCGGGTCTTCGACCTGATCGCAAACGGCCGCCCGCATCCCCGCCCCAATCAGCTTGCCCAAATAGCTTTCCAACTGGTGGTGTGGAAAGCCGGCCATCGCCGTGGCGTTTTCTCCTTTTTCGCGGCTGGTCAGGGCGAGGTTCAAGACTCGGGCGGCCGTGCGCGCGTCGTCGTGAAACATCTCGTAGAAATCGCCCATGCGAAACAACAGCAAAGCGTCGGGGCAAGCCCGCTTCGCTTCCTCGTACTGCTTCATCATGGGTGTAAGCGCCATGCCACCCATGCTAACAACGAATGTAAGAAGTGGGAAGGAGGGCTGGCCGCTTCAGCGGCCGGTTAGCCGCTTGCGGTTTCGCACGTGCAAATTATTACGCCGCGTCGACCGCGTCGCATCGCCCCAAAGCGGCCATGTCGGGACCGAACATCGTCAGGCGGATTTCCTGGAACAGCCCGGGGTCCACTTGGGCCAACTCGCCCAGCAGGCGGCGTTCGCCGGCCGGACGCATCGCATTGAGCATTTTTACGACGTTGGCAATACCGCCGCTGGTCCGAGACCCCGCGCCGCCCGAAAGTCGGCGTTGGATCGCCGTCTCAACGTCCCGAATGACTTCCGGGTTGGGCCGGTCCATCGCGGCGATTCGACGGACGACCGAGGTCTGACGCTCCGTCGGCAGGGCATCCAATGTTTCGGCGGCTTGATCGACCGGCAAATAAGAAAGGACCAGCGCGATCGACTGAGGGCGTTCC
The DNA here is from genome assembly GCA_965195225.1 of uncultured Thermoguttaceae bacterium. Classification (GTDB taxonomy): domain Bacteria; phylum Planctomycetota; class Planctomycetia; order Pirellulales; family Thermoguttaceae; genus JAHIKV01. The sequence goes on along the minus strand of CBDAFL010000182.1, from coordinate 6,127 downwards.
TCCGCCAGCAGGTCCGCCAACTCTTTTGGCTTCGTGTCGTGTAGAAACTGGAACGGTTGGGGCCTTTCCGAGTCGATTGCTTTTGGTCGAGCGGTCCCGGCGGCGGTAAACTCGCGGACCACGGCCGCTTGCTCATCGCGGTCGAGCCGTCCGAGTCGGGCCATTTCTTCGCCGACCGCCGCCGCCCGCGCCGGGCCAAGCCGGCCGAGCAGTTCGGCGGCGCGCTGCCGGGACAGGCTCTGCAACACAACCGCGGCTTTACGAAGATCGGAGGTTCCCATGGCGCATATTCCCGGCGCAAGAGTAGTTGTGCGCCATTATCGGCGGTTCGAGGGAGGGGACTTTAACGAAACGATCTGAACCTTGTTCCCATGCTCCGCATGGGAACAAAGGTGTATTAAGCGGACAACTCGCAGACGGCCGAGCAGCCTGCCCCCTCGCCGATCTCGACGCGCACCATCGAGGGCGTGTGGCCGCCGAGAGATTTCAGGGCGTCGCGCAGCCGCTCGCCGACGTACTCGGCCAGCAGTTCCGTGGTCGTGTTGGCGATAGGCAACAGCAGACAATCGTCTTCGGGAAATACCCAGCGCCGGCCGGCGAAAACGACCTCGATCTGGCCCGATTCCGTCGAAATGCCGATGTTCGGGTGCCGCGAGGGCAGCAACACTCGATGGTCCAACTCGGCGACGATCTTTTTCAATGCGTCGCGGGCGACACGGAAATCGAAGACGCACTGGTCCTCGTCCAAAGGTCCGTGAATTTCGGCGGCCACGCGGTAGCCGTGCCCGTGCAGCCGCTCGCACTCGCCGTTTCGCCAGACGATGAAGTGCGAGGCGTGAAAGCCCAAGTCGTCGCCGCCGATGCAAATATGAAAGTCTCGCATAATCAGGGACCGTTCCCGGCTTCGCCGCTATTCCGGATTATTCATGGAGTCTACAACTGGGTGCCATGGGTAATCCAGACTATTCCTCCTCGACCTCCTCAGAGGTTTTCTCGTCCTCGGTGTCCTTGCCGATTTCCTCCTTGGCCTGGGGCACGAGCCGGGCCACGTCGGCGGCGGGCAAAATCAGATGCTTGGGCGTGGCTTGCATACGGAGCACGCTCGTCGAGCCGCCCTCGGATTTCACGCATCGGCAGACAATGCCGAGCAATTTACCCTCTCGGTCGAACACCGGCGCGCCCAACGTGCCAAGGCTGTTCAGATAGCACGTCCTCGGCTGGGAAATCGTGGCCACGATTCTGCCCAACCGGATCGTGGGAACGTAATTCAGATCGTCGTTGGCGCGGGCGATCAAGACCGTCGCGTCGAGCGCCTCGGCCGGCGAGACCGCGTCGTCGAGCGGGATGGCCGCGATCTTCTCTTGGGTCTGCTCGTCCAGCGGATCGAGCGGCGCGAGAAAAGCCAGATCAAGGTCTTCGTCCTCGAGCACCACTCGGGCGGGCACTTCCGTGCCGTCGGCCAGCCGATACTTGACCTCCTGCACCTGGCTGTCCAGTTCCAGGTTCCGCATCGCGCCTCCGCTACCTCGGCGGATCTTCGCCTGTGGATTGAGGTTTGTCAACGACGTCACCGCCAATCCGCCGGGATCAATGATCACCGCGATGCACTGGGTCTTGCGCTCCTGGCTAGGGACGGAAACACCGACGCCCCGGACCTCGAACTTCAACACGGCGGAGAGGGTGATAACGCCCTTTTTGTAGGTTTGCAGCGTCTTCCGCGCCGCGGCGACTTCGTCCTGGGCCAGTAGCGTTCCGGCCGTCAAACAGACACACAGGCACGCTATCAGTATTGTCTTGAACATGATACGTTTTCCTTTGGATGGGTTGTAACGAGATCGTGTAGGGTGGGACAAGCGCAGCGCGGTCCCACCGCGATTTCCTTTTCCCCTCTTGGTGGGACTGCGCTGCGCTTGTCCCACCCTACAGCCTACAGCCTTGTACGTTACCGGTAATCCGGCTCGATTTCGCGGAACAGGGTGTGTATTCCGCGGCGGACGAAGAAGACCACCCGACGTGGTTTCTCCTTGCGGATACCTTCGAGCACCGACTTCAACTCGGCGACGGTCGGAGTAGGCTTGCCATCGACGTTGATAACGAAGTCTCCGCCGCGCAGTCCGCCCAGCGAGGCCCAACCACCGTTTTCGACCTTTTGCAACAATACTCCCTGCAAATCGTCGGGAATCCGCCGCTTCAGCCGATCGGCGTAGGTCAACTCGCGGGCGGCAAACTCGAAATCGGCGTCCTTCATGCTCTTCACGTCCCTCTCGCCGGCCGGAGCGGCCTCCAAGGCCATTTCCAGTTCGAGCGGTTTGCCGTCGCGGACGATCTTCAGCGTGGCCTTGCCGCCTACCCGGAGCCGGCGGATCATCGCGTCAAACACTTTCTGGTCGCCGGGCTGCGAGGCTTTGACTTTCTTTCCGTTGACGGAGACGATGACATCGCCGACCTCGACGCCGGCCTTATCGGCCGCCTGGCCCTTGAAAACGTCGGTTACCCGAACGCCGCGCCGGCCCGACATCTTCAGCGCGTCGGCCAGATCGGAGGTCAACACCTGCACGTCGATACTCGACCAGGGCTTGCTGGCCGAGGCCGGGCGGTTGCGGTTCTCTTCCTCGCCAATCTTGACGACCGTCAGAAGCTGTTTCGTGCCGCGTTCGATTTGCACCAGCACCGGCACGCGCTTCTCTTTCCCCTCGATCAGTTCGGCGGTAATTCGCTCCAGCGCGGCGACGTGGTCCACGGGTTTCCCGTCCACCTGGAGAATAATGTCTTCGGGTTTGATGGGTAGTTTGGCGGTGGCGGCCCCGCCTCCGCCGCGCACCGAGTGGACCAACACGCCGTGGGTGTCCTTGCGGTGGCGCTCCAGGGCCATCATCCGCGTGATGTCGCGGACCGCGATACCCCACGGCTTCAGTTCCCGCGGATCGCCCAGTGCGCGTTGGAGCGATTCGGTCGTTGCCCGGGCCACGTGCTGCTCCCCGTCGCGGAGATAGACGACCTCGACGGTCTCGCCTACCGGAGTGGCGAATACAAGCTGATTCAGCAGCGGAAGGTGTTCGGGCAACTCGGCGTCGACCGGTTGGCCGCGATAACGGACGACAACGTCTCCGGCGTGGATTCCGGCCTTCTCGGCCGGCGAATCCTCGACCACTCCCGAGACCAACGCGCCCCGCCCGCTTTTTCCGCTTTTCAGCCGGGGCTGGAACTCGATGCCGATCCAACTGCGGGTGACATGCCCTTGACGGATCAGTTGATCGACGACGTCCTTTGCCAAATTGCTGGGTATTGCGCCGCCGAGCGAGCCGAGGCCGATCTCGTTGATGCCGATGATCTCGCCCGCCAGATTAACCAGTGGACCGCCGCTGTTGCCGCCAAAGATCACGGCGTCGTGTCCGATCCAGCGGACGATTTGGCCCACGTCCTCGCCGTCCAGGCGGAAAGATCCCTTCATCGCCTTGGGCATAATCATCTGCACGTTGCTGACGATGCCGCGGGTGACCGACTGGGAAACGGCCATCGGGCTACCCATCGCCAGCACCACGTCGCCTACCTTCAGTTTGCTCGAATCGCCCCAGGCGGCAGCGGCCAGCGGCCGTTCGGGGTTCTTGCGCGTGTCGAGCTTCAGCTTCAACACGGCCAGATCGCTCAGCGGATCGGTGCCGATCAGGTCGGCTTCGACCTCCTCGCCGTCGGCCAGCGTGCAGGTGATCCGCACGGCGTTGCCGGCCACGTGGTGATTGGTGACGATGTATCCGTCGGAGGAGATGATGGCTCCGCTGCCGGACGCCTGTTGCCGCTGCATCCGCCCGCCGCTGGGTTTCTCCGATACAACGTATATACGGACCAGTGCCGGATAGACTTTCTGGATGGCCGGCTCGATTTGCACTCGACTTGCCGCATCGTCTGCCGCCGACAAGGCTCCGCAATATACCAACGAGGCTCCGAGCAATACCGCGACGAAAAACCGATTTGTTTTCTTCAACCGTAATGATGATCGGCGATTCATGGAAGGCAGTCCCAGCGTAAGGGGGGTAGAAGGGGGTGTGGCCAGTCGCCCGCAAGCATACGCGCTCGGGCTTCTAGGTAAGTTGCCGTAAACAGTTAAGTCTTGCAGACTTTTTGGGTAAATGCAAGTACGCCATCTAACGTGCCTGAGTTCGGAATCCGAGGACAAAGCCGTCTTGCCGTTTTACAGTACACGATTAGAATGAGCGGAGCAGATACTTCTTCTCTAACTCGGAAAGGTCAGAATCATGAAGATGTCGACCGTTGCCAGGGGGCAGAGCGTTCTTACGGGCGTTTGGGTGCTTGCGATCGCCATCGTGCTATGCGGATGTCCGTCGGCCGAAACCAAGCATGACCAGAAGGAGCCGTTGCGGAAGCAGACGGATTCCACCGCCGATCCGGCCGCCGAATCTCGACCGGAACCGGATATCGAAAATCCGCCGAAAACTCCGGCCGAACCGGAGACGCTGGTGACGGAAGCAGCGGTCGAGGCGGGAGCAAAGCCGCGGGATCTTGGCCCACCGTTGGTCGATAATCCCAGCCAGCTCACCCCGTTGTCCCAAGACCAGCCGGTCTGGATCGACATAAAGAACAAGCAGGTCGTCTTGCTCGGCGAGGTTTGCGAAGCTGACATGCTGTTGGAGTATTTCGCCTCACACACCATGAGAGCGTATGAGTCGGTGATCTCGGTCAACGTTCCTCCTTCTCTAGTTCACGTCGGATTATTGAGGATTGGCGCCGAGCCGGGTCAACCCGTACGGTTCCAGCCGAGGTTTGCATCTCCCACGGGCATGGAAATAGCCATCGAGGTCCGCTGGAAAGATAGTAAGGGAAAAGTCCAGTCGGCCCCCGCCCAGCACTGGATACGCGATATCAAAACGAAGAAGGAGTTGGACGTCAACTGGGTTTTCGCCGGTAGTTACTTCAGGAAAAACTACAAGACCGGTCAGGAGTACTATCAAGCCAATGACGGCGCGATGATCTGTCTGGCGAACATGCCTGAAGCGATGCTCGATCTGCCGATCGAAAGTGATTCGGCGGTCGAGGCGCGGTCGTTCGAGGCGTTCAAGGAGCACCTACCCCCGGCTGGCACACCGACGACGCTCTTGCTCAAACCGATCTTCAACAATAAGCCAACCACGGAAACACCCGCGCGGCGGGCGGCCGTCCGCACCGGCGAAAAAATCGCCGAAGCCGAGCGGAAAGCCCTCGAAGCGGCCGAGGATTGGCTCGAACTGGTCGATCGGCAGCAATACTCGCGCGGCTGGGAAACCGCCTCCGAGCGGCTGAACGTCATCATTGCCCGGAGAGACTTCATCAAATCGCTCGCCGACACCCGAAAGCCGCTGGGTAAGGTCACGTCGAGGCGGCTTTCATCCAAGAAGTACACCCGTTCCATTCCAGACGCGCCGGACGGTCAGTACGTGGTCATCCAATACGCCACCTCCTTTAAGAACAAACCTTCGGCCGTCGAGATGGTCACGATGATGCTCAACGGCGACAATAGATGGCGCGTCTTGGGATACCATTTCAAGTAGCCGCGACGCGATAGAGAAGAACGGGCGGCCGTTTAGCGGGTGTTGGGAAAGGCCGCGTTGCCGTTGTTCGCCTTGGCCGAAGGCGACAAGTTGGTCCCGATCGCGGACGAAAAGCCTCCCCGTTTCGACTCCCCAAAAAATGTGCCACCGTCAGCCCCAGTTTCCATCGGTCAGAACGCCTTTCCGTCGATCGTCATGCCGTCCTTGCGGTTGCCCAGGCGGCGCGATCCGGTGTTGCTCACTGAAATCGGAGCGAGTATAAATCGGCGTCCTTGAGGACGAAACGCAAGCGGACCGGCTTGCCCGCAAGCGCGCTTAGGTCCGAACCCTGCTTCCAGCTTACCGTCCGCTCGATCTGGTCGCCGATGATTTCCGGGCAATCTTCCAGAGCAAAACCGGGGATCGGTTTGCCGTCGGCGTCTTGAATTTCGACCCGCACGCTCCCGGCGGCTGAGGTGGAATAGTTGATATCGAGCTGCTTGCCCTTGAACTTCAGCGGCTTGGTAACCATCTCGCCGCCCGCATACGGCCCATGCACCGACGCGAATCCATCCAGACGCAGCGTCATCCGCTGAATGTGCCAG
>CBDAFL010000181.1:0-24359 GCA_965195225.1 uncultured Thermoguttaceae bacterium | reverse complement strand
CTCGCCCACGCTGACCAGAATGGTCTGGTTCTCGCGTTGTCCGTCACCGAGCACCTTAAACTCGACCTTGCCCTCCAGAACGTGCGTCGCCACGTCGCCGTTTTCGTCCACCTTGACGCCGAACTCGGTGCCCAGGTCGGTCACGACGGCGGTGGGAGTACGGACGGAAAACAGTGGGTAGTGGGTAGTGGATAGTGGGTAGTGATCTGACCTCTGACCTCTGACCTCTGACCTCTCCTTTCCTACCTTCGCGGTCAATTTTCCCAGCGCGAGGTAGCCGCCGGCGGTGGATTCGACCTCGTAGGTGCAAGGGCCTTCGAGGATGACCTTCGCCCCGGAGTCGTAGGTGATTTCCAACAGGCCGGAGTCTAGTTTGTACTTGCGGCCCAAGGAAACATGGGCGAAGTCCGGCGGGGGCAGATAGTGGGGATCGTCGGACCATTTCACATCGACCATGCCGGTGATCCGGCCGACGAACACCATCTCCTGTCTGGCTTCCGACGGAACCGACTGCGACGGCGCCTCGGCGATATGTTGGTAATGGGTGATTTTGTACGCCCAAAACCCCAGTATCGCCACACCCATGATCACCGTGGCGACCATGTAGGAGAACGCCCAACTGCCGACGAAAGGAGCAGTGGGTGGTGGGTAGTTGGTAGTGGATAGAGTGGGGAATGGGGGTTCGGGGATTTGAGATTCGATCTCAGGCGGGTGCGGCAGTTCAACTGCCGCACCAACGGGATGTTCACCTGCCGCTTTAACGGCGTTCTCCGAACCACGAATCCCGAACCCCGAATCCCCGCAATTCTCGCTCGTCCGCACGGCCACCGCGCAGTCCTTGGCCCTGGCGGAGCTGTCCCATTCCAGGCTGCCGGAAAGAAACATGTAGTAGACGTACAGTTCCCGGGCGTGGGGATCTTCGAGCAATATGGACCGCAACCGTTCGGCGTCTTCCGGCGCGAGTTCGTCTTCGCGCATTGCCCAGAGCAAGCGGCAAACCTCGTCCAAGTTGTGTTGCGGTTCGGTCATCGCCGCACCTCCGCCGACATTTCCTGGCGAATGCACTCGTAGAGGACTTGATGGATGCGGTCCAGAGTGCGATAGATCGATCGTGGCGACCGCCCCAACTCGTCGGCGACTGTCTTCGTCGTCGCGTTTGGCTCATATCGCCGGTCCAGCATGTTCCGATCGTCGTCACTGAGCTTGGAGCGGCACTTTTCCAAGGCCCAGTGCAAGTCGTCGAGCCGGTCGGTCATTGTCGCGGCCGTGCCGTGGATGGCCTCCAGCACGGTATCGTCCAACAGCAGCGGGCTGCTTTTCCGCTTGGCCCGATAATGCAGAACCTTGTAGTGCGCCACTTTGATTGCCCAGGCTCGGAAGTTGCTGTCCGGGATGAACTCGCTGAACTTCTGCCAGAGCGTGAGGCTGGTTTCCTGGAAAACCTCCTCGGCGTCCACCTTATTGGGCACCAACATCAGGATGTACGAGAATATCCACCGTGCGTCCTTGGTGAACAGCAAGACGAAGTCATTGCCCATCGAGTCGGTCATCAGAAACGCCCCAAAATGCGGGATAACTTCCCTCGCCCAGAGGAGATTTGCGGGCCATAGTTGCCCTGTACTATTATAATCAGGCGAGCGGGAAAATTTTGACGCGCAAATTTTGGAAGCAGACCGGGGCGTTGTTGCCCCCCAGGCAGGTGTGCCGGCGGGAGGTAAGAACCTGGGGGAAAATAATTGTCGAATTTGGGTGGCACGTCCCTGAGCAGAACGGTTGCCGCGGATTGTTGTTCGTAGTTCGTAGGTTGTGCTTCAGCATAACGAGCCGATCACCCACTCAATTGTTATGCTGAAGCATGACCTACAGCCCCGATCACGGCGGGCTGGCATCCTCGCTCCGCGGCAGGTCGGCCAGCGATTCCAGATTGAACAGCCGCAGGAAGCGGTCGGTGGTGTGGTAGTGGGGCGTGCGACGGTTCGGTTCCGGCCGCTCGATCCGCAACAGACCGCGACGCACCAGATGGGCCAACACGTGGCGGCTGGGTTTGCCTCGCAGATGGCTTATCTTCTCGCCGGTGATCGGCTGCCCATAGGCCACCAACGCCAGCACGTCGATGGCCGCTTGAGACAGCCGGGCCTCGCGGATGCGGCCGAAAAAACGGTTTCGCAACGGGCGAAACTCCTCGCCGAGCGCAAGCCGATAGCCGTTGTCCTCGCCGACCACGCGATACGGAGCGACGACGGCGTCGTAACGCCGGTTCAATTCATCCACCAGCGGCGGAATCTCGTCCACGGACACGTCGCGCATCAGTTCGGCCGCTCGACCGGGAGAGATCGGTTGATTGTCGCGGTTGCCCACGAACAGCATCGCCTCCAGAATGGTTCGTGGATTGACCGGGCAGGAATCTTCCTCGGTCGCTGGATCGGCCGCTTGCGGCTTCGCGTCGGCCGCGGTTTCCTCGAATGCAACGTCTTCGGGCGCATCGGCCGATGACTCGGCGTCCGGCGGCGGCGTTTCCTCGCTCTGCCGCGGTTCCGGCTCCATCACTTGCGAAAACGCACGCGCCAACTCATCCAGCGAAATGCCTTGCGGCTCGGACTCGAACGGCGGATCGGGAGATGGGGACATTATGGCAACAATTTTTTCCGCGCAACTTGCCGACCACAAGTGGCCAGGCAAAACGATCGTAATGAATTCAGTTTGGCCGTGGAAATAAACCTCCTGGTTACGGTTTCCATCGCTTGGCCACTTCGCCCTTCATAAATGCAAGTCCCTCGGCGGCCAGTTGGCGCTCGTTGTCGTACATCCGCCGCCAAATCTTCGTGGCGGGGATCAACCTCTCCAGCGACAATCCGAAGGCCTCGATCACCATCAAGTTGTCGTAGCCGATTTCGTGGAGCGCGTCGAATGTTTCGGCCCAGCGGATGTTGCCCGACCCGGGCGTACTGCGGTCGTTCTCCGAGATGTGGACGTGGACAAGCACGTCCTTCAACTCGCGAATCGCCGCCGGTGTGCTCTTCTCTTCGATGTTGGAGTGGAACGTGTCGTACATCATCCGGCAGCGAGGATGGTCCACGTCGCGGCAAAATCGGGCACCGTCGGCTGCCGTATTCAAGAGGTAGCACTCGAAGCGGTTGAGATACTCCACCCCCAACGTCACGCCGCACTGTTCGGCGTATTCGGCCACTTCGCGCATGCTCTCGACGGCCCAATTCCACTCGTCCTTTGTCGGCCCCGCGCCGCTGAAGTGCCCCAGTGCGGAGTGAAACGGGCCAACAAGGGTCTCGGCTCCCGCCGCCTGGCAGCAGTCCAACGCGGCCTTGTTGGCCTCGATCCCCTTGCGACGAATTTTGGAGTCGGGACTCATCGGGTTATCGTCCACCCCGCGCACCGTCGTGGCGGTCCGCGCCAGACCGGCGTTGTCGAGATGCTTGTTCCAACTCGCGTATTTCTTCACGTCCGACTCGAACACCGGCAACTCGACGGCGTCGAAGCCGATCTCTTTGATCTGGTCCAACAGGGGCAACGCCTCGTCGTCGATCGTATCGGCCCACAACAACAGGTTCATTCCATAACGCATGATTTGCTCCGAGATAAGTTTTCAGTTATCGGTTTTCAGTTCCTGCTCGACAAGCCAACTGAAAACTCACGCTGGAATCCCTTCCAGCAATTCGATCTTTCGTACGGCCACCAATGTCCGCGCCCCCGGCAGGATAGATGCAAAGCGATCGGGCAGAGGGTCTAACCGCACCCGCCGCATCACCTGGCCGAGTCGCACCATTAGTGTGTCATCTTCCAGATAATCCCACAAGACCCGTTCCCGCCGAAACAGTTCGATAAAACCGGCCAGCCGCCGGGTGGGGCGGGGCGCCATGCGATTGACCGCCGCCTCGATTTGCCCGGCGTCGAGCTTATCCAGCAAACGGTAGTACTCCGTCAATCGGGTCGGATCGTCGGCAATCAGGGTGGCATCCAGCAGTAGTTCCGCCAGCAAGTGGCCCAGGAAGGCGGGGCGCATTCCGCTTTCGCCGCCTAGCGAGTCTCTCGCCCGGACCGACAGATCGAGGGAAGTTTCGGCGAAGGCCCGCGTCTCGTGAAATCGAGCGTCGTCGCCCAGATGTTGCAATACTCCGGCCGCCACTTCCGCCACGCAATGGTCCGCGTCGTCGACAAACGTTTCGGCATGTCTCGGCCGCAGCCGCAACGGCCGATCGACCACCGTCAGCCAATCGGGTACGCTCACGCCGGCCGCGAAACATGGCCGATCGAGAAACGGCAGAGCGTGGGCGAAATAGTTCATGCAATCTAAAATCGTTGTCCCAAACGACGGGCGCCTTTGCGAAACCGCAAGCGGCTTCGCATCAGGCTGGGATATCGACCCACTGCCCCTGCTTCGCGCTTTCCAGCACGGCGTCGCAAACTCGCTGTGTGCGAAGCGCGTCGCGCACGGTGGGATGGAACTCCGGACCGTCGTCCAGGCTCGCCAGAAAATCGGCCAGCCCGTTGATAAACGTGTGTTCGTAGCCGATCGTGCAGCCGGGCACCCACCAATGGCGCATGTACGGATGCTCGAAATTGGTCACGTGTATCCGCTGCCACCCGGTCAGATGGTCCTCGATCTTCTTGCCCGAGGACGGATCGGCATAGCGGAAGTATTGCAGGATGTGCGAGTCTTCGAGGTCGAAGAACACGGAGCCGTTCTCGCCGTTCATTTCGAAGGTGTTGTAGTTTTTCCGGCCGCGTGCGTAGCGGGTGCTCTCGAACGTGCCGGTCGAGCCGTTGGCGAAAACTGCCAGGAACATGCAGGCGTCGTCGATTGTGACCGGCTCGACCTTGCCAGACTCGGCGTGTTTGCGCTCCTTGACGAACGTTTCGGTATGGGCAACGATTCGCTGAATCGGCCCGTTGAGCCATTCGGCGGTGTCGATCGAATGGGCCAGCAAGTCGCCGGTCACGCCGGAGCCTGCCACTCGGGCGTCGAGTCGCCAAAGGGCCATGCCCCCCTGCGGCACGTCGGCCGAGATGGTGTAGTCCTGGTTGTAGACCGCGCGATAGTGGAACGGCCGGCCGATACGCCCCTCGTCTATGATCTGCCGGGCCAGCGAAATGGCCGGCACGCGGCGGTAGTTGAACGACACCATGTTCGCCACGCCGGCCTGCTCGACGGCGGCCGCCATCTCCTCGGCCTGCTGGACGTTCATCGCCAGCGGCTTCTCGCAGACGATCATCTTGCCCGCCCGGGCGGCGGCGACAACGATCTCGTGATGCAATACGTTCGGCACACATACGTCGATCAAGTCGATGTCCGGCCGCTCGATCAGCTTCTTCCAATCGAGTTCCATCGACTCGTAGCCCCAGGTATTGGCGAATGTTTCGAGCTTGTCTTTCTCCTCCAGTCGGGCGCAACAGGCCTTCAACACCGGCCGGTGTTCGCTGTGGAAAAAGTGGTTGACCTGGCAATAAGCGTTCGAGTGGGCACGGCCCATGAAGCCGCAGCCGATGATGCCGATGTTGAGGGGGGTGGGCATGGTGAGTGGCGCTCCTGTGGGGAAGGTCAAAGGTTCAAGGTTCAAGGTTTTGGGGATTGCGGTTTTCTTTTGCTTTTTCGATATATCGAGGCGAACATAAGATTCAATTCATGGGCCTCCTGCCACAATGGACGAATGTGGTCTTTGTTTGAAGGCACGGCATGGGCCAGCATCCGCAACCAGTGCTTCGTCTCGCGCGCTTCGCGGTTGCTGATACTGACCCGATACCAAAATTCCTTGTCTGATCCTGCTTCGGATGCCTCGCAATAGTTTGCGCCAACGCTTGTCGCGGATCGCACCAGTTGACTGACTAACGGAGATGTAATTGGCGTTAACTTAATGCAACGCACAAACTCAATAATTCCCTCGCCAAATTGTGCGGTTCTTTCGCCAAGATTATACACTTTTGGTGGTTTTTCATAGTGCTGGGAAGGAGCTTCTTCGTGCCTCATAACCTTCCCTTTCCTTGAACCTTTGACCTTTGACCTTGAACCTTGAACCTTGAACCTTGAACCTTGAACCTTGAACCTTGAACCTTGAACCTTGAACCTTGAACCTTGAACCTTGAACCTTGAACCTTGAACCTTGAACCTTGAACCTTGAACCTTTGACCTTACCCCCTATTCCCTCCACCCATGCTCCTCTCGCACCGCGATCATCGCCCTAAGGACGTCGTCCCAAGTCCCTGGCTTCATCATCACGGCGTTGGGGAACATGCAGCCGTCCCAGCATAGATGGCGGATGGTTTTTGTCAATTCTCCGGCGTCGTCGCGGAGCCAGTAGCCGGCACAATGCACTATGTCCAACTTGCCGTTCGGGTCCGTTGCCAGACAGTGCCGGCCGGTCTTGTCGTGCGAACCGGCGCCGTGGACCGTGGCGTCGTTCTGGGCCACGTGGAAGTCGATCGTCCACGGACGCAACTTCGCGGCAAGCGCGGCGTACGCCTCGTTGAACCTGGCCCGATCGTTCCAATCGAAATCCGGCGGCAGCAGGGCGTCCTCCGGGGCATTGTGGCCCAGCAGATACAAAAGCGTGTGGGCCATGTCGGCCTGGAAGCCCAAGGTTTGCGGACGGTCGATCATCTCCAGCAGTTCGATCATCCGTCGCCAACTATGCATGCCACCCCAGCATATTTCGCCCTCGGCGGCCAGCCGCTCGCCGTGGTCCTCGGCGATGTTGCACGCCTCGCGGAACGTCTCGGCGATGCGTTTCTGATTGGATTTTGGGTCTTCGGCCCATTGTGCCACGCCGCAGGCCGAATCGATCCGCACGGCGCCGTTCGGCCTGATGCCCAGTTCGCGAAGTTTTTGGGCAATGCAGCAGGCTTTTTTCACTTGGGTTAAGAACTTCTCGCGGTCTTTCGCGTCGCCCATTGCCAAGCCGCCGCCGGTTGGCGGCCAGACGGGCGCCACGACGCTGCCGATCTCCAGCTCTCGTGCCCGGGCCTTGTCGGCCAGCCGCCGAATTTCTCCGTCGTCGGCGTCGATGCTCACGTGCGGGTCGAAAAGGAACAGGTCGAAGCCGTCGAACCGCACACCATCGACCTCGGCCGCGGCGGTCAGGTCGAGCATCGTATCCAGATCGATCGGCGGTTCGCCACCGTCCCCCTTGCCGACCACGCCCGGCCAAGCAGCGTTGTGAAGTTTGGGGTAGTTGTTCGGATGCTGGTCTGACATGGTGTGTCCTATGTTAATGGTGGTTCGTTTTCGGAAGAAGTTGGTTTAACATTTTTCAGTTCATTTTCCAACTGCTCGATCGTCGGCAGGCTGGATTTCAATTCCCGCGGCAGGGCCTTGGTCAAACGGTACTCCGAGACGCCGATCGGCTTGCGGGCATCGCGCAGGGTGTATTCCACCGTCACTTTGTCCCGTGCCTTGCAGAGGATGATCCCGATGCTCGACCGGTCGTTGGGGTGGCGTAGTCGGTCGTCGATGGCCGACAGGTAGAAGTTCATCTTGCCGGCGAACTCAGGCTTGAAATCTTTCACCTTCAAGTCGATCGCCACGAAGGCCCGAAGTTTCAAGTGGTAGAACAGCAGGTCGATGTAATAGTCCTTCCCCTCGACCTCCAAGTGGTACTGGCTGCCGACGAATGCGAAGCCCACGCCCAGTTCCAGCATGAAATTGCGCAGGTGTTCGAGCAGTCCCCGCTCCAATTCTTTCTCTCGTGCGTCGTCTGTTAGTGTGAGAAAGTCGAAGACGTAAGGGTCTTTGAGTATTTGTTGGGCAAGGTCTGATTGCACCGGCGGCAGCGTTTTGGAAAAGTTGGTTATCGCCTGACCCTCGCGGCCGTATAGGTCCAACTCGATCTGATGCACCAGCACCGCCCTGGACCAGCCGTGCTGGACAACTTTTTGGGCGTACCAGAGCCGCTGGGCGTGATCCTTGACTTTCTCGACCAATACCACGTTATGGAACCACGGGATTTCTGCCGCAACTTGCGGCAGATTTACACCATCTGGGGTGGATACAATCATGGCTGGTTGATCTGCCAATTGTCCCGCAGGTTGCGGGACAATTGTAGTCGCTAATTGTCGCGCAGGCTGCGCGACAATTGTAAGCTCTTTCGTATAAGCAAGATAGAACGCCCTCATGCGGTGAATGTTGCCCCGCGAAAAGCCGGCTATGCCGGGAAAAACCTTTTGAAGATCGGTCGCCAAACGATCGATGGCTTTGGTTCCCCAACCTTTCCGATCCTGCCTTTGGACAATCTCCCGGCCGATGTCCCAGTAGAGCCGGATCAACTCACGGCTGGCGGCCGTCGCCGCCCGGACTTGTGTTCGCCGGATGCGGTTTTTGAGGTCTTCCAGAAGTTTGGCGTAACCCGGCGGCGGTGAGAAATGTGAGATAGATGGGGCTTGCGATGCAGTCCGTTGCCCGATCGCCGTCGTTTTTTTCTTTGTCGCCATTGTCTAATCGTCTTCCGCCCCTCTCCCGCCTGCGGGAGAGGGGAAATTAAAAAAACAGCAACACTCCTACTACTTCTTCCGATGCTCCCCGATCTCGGGCATGTTTTTGTGCGTCGCGGGGCCGAAGTAGCGCAGCCCGACCAAAGGCTCGCCGCCGGTGTTCTCGATCTCCACCCCGGCCAACGCCGCGTCGTGAGAAATAAACACTTCGTCCCACGGCTCCTCGCCGAAACGGATCATCACCGGCGCCTGAATCAGGAGTTTGCCCAGCCGGCCGCAGCCTTGAACCGTGATCCAGCCGCTGGCGCCGGGGTCTTTCAAGACGCACTTCGCGCCCGGCATAACGGTCAGCTCCTTGGCCGAGACCAACTGCTCGCCGTCGAACCGGCCGTAGTCGATCCAGCGGTCGGTGTAGCCCGGGCCGGAACATTCTTCATCGACGATCGGTTCGACGTAGTTGTGTTCCTTGAAAAGCGGATCTACGTTCTTGTCCCAATCGAGTTGCTCAACGATGAAGTCCAGGTCTTGGTGCTTGTCCTTGGGCACGTCTTTTACGAGCAAGTCCCACGGCACCTCGCGCCCCTCGACCAGCGACTGGTACATGCCGAACACGTCGGATCCCCATTGCGGTTCGTAAGTACACATCGAGCCTGGTGCGTGGAGCACTCCGGCGGGTATCATCCAGCCGGTGCCCGCCTTCAGCCGATATGCCTTCGACAGGTCGAGTATGCCGTTGTCCCCCTTGCTCCAGTTCTCCAGACAGCGGCGGACGTCTTCGGTGGAGGTGCCTGGCTCCAAGCCCATGAAGGTGTAGTCGAAGTGGTTTTCGGCGGCGTTCAGTTGCGGGGGGAAGTAGTAGCACTCGGGCTTGCCCTGCTGGCCGGTCAGGGCGGCGTGCTCGGCTCGTTGGTGCATGTGGTGTGGGATCGGTCCCATGTTGTCGAAAAACTTCGAGTAGACCGGCCAGCGTTTGTATTCCTCCCAGATTGGCGGGCCGACGATCCGCTGGCCGGCCTCTTCGACGGCGTCCTTCAACAGGAACCGTTCGCCCTCGAAGACGCAGTAGCTTAGTCCTTCGTCCGGCGCGCGGCCGTCGTTGGCGGCCTCGGTAGTGCTGGCGAACCATCGCTCGTCGATGCCGCCGCGGTGTGTGCCCAGGGCGTACCAGTCGGTCGGGGCCAGTTTGATCCGCTTGCCGGGGTGCAGGAAGTTGCGCGGCACCCAGGTGGGCGTCAGCCGCAGCAGCCCTTCCCCGGCGTCCAATGCACGGCCCAAAACGGCTCCGACGTTGTCCCGATTGACGATTTTCGATGCACACATGGCTGTTGATTCTCCGAACTAGGAAAGATTACTGACGCTGGCTATTGAGGATCAGGAAGTAAATGTCACAATAGCCGGGTACTCAATATTGCCGGTCTTTGTACACCTTACCGGCACTGATGACAAGTGACCCGCCCCGCTTCTAATCGGCTAGAAATCGCCTATACTGGTTCTATTCTCATCACTCCCTGGAGACCAAGACCATGCCCCGAAAAACCTGGACCCTTACCGACGTTGCCGCGGATGTATATCTCGATCAGATTTCCATCGGACCGGAGGACGTGGGCGGGACGGCCAAAGGTTACAGCGTTACAAAGCGGACGCTACGCGGCGGATTGCGCGACGGAGTCGACCTTGTCGAAGTGGACAATGGACAGCTCTGGTTCGCCGTCGTTCCGACCCGGGGAATGGGTATCTGGGGAGCAGTCTGTGGAGACGTGCATCTAGGTTGGTCATCGCCGGTCGATGGGCCGGTCAATCCGGCGTTCGTGCCACTATGGGAGCCGAGCGGCATCGGCTGGCTCAGCGGCTTCGACGAGATGCTGGTCCGCTGCGGTCTGGAGAGCAACGGCGCGCCGGAGTTTCGTCCCGACGGTACGTTGCAATGGCCGTTGCACGGAAAAATCGCCAATACACCGGCGAACCAGGTTGAAGTGACGATCGACGGCGACTCGGGCGAAATTGTCATTCGCGGCGTGGTCGAAGAAGCCCGGCTGTACGGCAACAAGCTGCGAATGGTCTCGACTATCAGCACGAAAGTCGGCCAACCTTGGCTGACCGTTACGGACGAGATTACGAACCTTTCGGCCGAGCCGGGCGAACTGGAATTGATCTATCACGTCAATTTCGGCATGCCGCTGCTTGCTCCCGGCGCAAGTCTCGTTCTGCCGTTTAAGAAGGTCGCCCCGAGCGACGCCGTGGCGGCGGCGGACATCGACCACTGGAACATCTACGACCCCGAAACGCCGGGCAAACCCGAGGCGTGTTTCTTCTGCGATCTAGCAGCCGATGCCTCGGGACAAACCCGGGCGCTGCTCCGTTCGGCAGACGGCAATCGGGGCGTCAGCGTTAAGTTCAACAAGCAACAGTTGCCTTGCTTCACGCTTTGGAAAAACCAGCAGGCGGCAGCCGACGGATACGTCACCGGTCTGGAGCCGGCTATCAATTATCCCAACCGCCGGTCGTTCGAGAAGGAAAAGGGGCGGGTGGCCACCTTGGCGCCGGGCGAGTCGCGCCGTTTCGAGGTGACCGTCGAGGCCCACCCGGACCCCGACGCCGTGGCAGTCGCGGAACGTGCGGTCGCGTCGATCCAAGGGTCCATCACGCCAGAGATATGCCCCACCCCCGATCCCGAGTGGTCGGCAGTTGACAGTTGATTGACTCTCGGAAGAGTAATTTTGGGTCGGTGAAACACCCCGCGACTGCGGTCGCGGGGGGGTGCGATGCCGCAATTATTCCAACGTCAGTTGTTCAATTCAAACGTCACATTGACGTTTGCCCGTATTGAGATTTTCCCGAGCGCAATGGTGTCGGACACTTCACCGGATCCACTCTGGATATTCTGCATCACATTCTGCGTCATGCCTCGATTGCGGCCGCTCCCCCAACACCAACTCGAACCGTACCACCAGGGCGAGCGGCCGTAGTTTTCGTTGATTAGAATGGGCGCACCTATCGATTGTTCGAGCGCGCCAGCCATCTTTTCCGCCTTTTCTTTTGCGGCCTTGAGTGCAAGCTGCCGAGCCTGCTCGCGATACTTCTTGAACTCGGTTGTCTGGAAATCAATTCCATGTATATGGTTCACGCCGGACTGTAAAACTTTCGTGACCAGTTCTTCCACTTTTTTCGGCTCACTCAAGGTTACGACAAACGTATTCCGCACAAAGTAGCCGATAAAAGCTTCTTTACGGTAGTTGTCTTTATACCTAGGCTCAACAGCGAGGTGATCGGTCTGGATTTCCTTTTTGGGAATTCCCAACTCCTCGATCGCTGTTACAGCCTTCTTCAAGATGTCGTTGTTTTTTTGCTTTGCGGCCATGATATCCTTGTCCCACGTTTCTATTCCAAACGTGACAACAATCTTGTCCGGTTTCACCTTGACGACTGCCTCTCCGCTTACCGTGATCTTCGGACGGTTGTCATACATCGTGGTTTGCTGCGCCAAGGCGGGACGTACGACCGCGATCGTCAGAACTAGAGCCAACATTCTTACATTCATCGTTTTCTCCCTTGGTTGAATGAGACACATAAGCCGGCGGGAAGGAGACAAGACACCCCCCCAAAAAAAGCTTAATGCAGTGGTTGTATATTGTTTTTCCGGTAATTCGTCCTTGTTGTGCTTCTTAACCATTTTTGCATTACAGCTCCCGAACTTTGTTGTCACACACAACATTGACGCAAAGAACCAAACATTCGTTCCCGATTGGCCGGCAACTTAAGTTTCCTATCCCGCCTGTTTTCGCCAGTCTGTTGTAAGCAGAGTGGTTGTGACATATTAAATCCGCCCAATCGGCATAGTGGGGTGGAAGGGTTCTCACTATAATCCGCCCTCAATTGTTCTAATCGTCTCGCCTTTGCAGGATTAACGATGATCGGACAGGGAGGTCCGAGGACATCGCAAGCAGACCGTATGCCGACCGCTTGGACGGTCGCCGCGAGGCGTTTTTCTTGCGCCGGATTAGCTTTGTTGTTGGCGCTGGCGGCACACGTGGCCGCGGCCAGCGACGTTCGCGTACGGATCGCCTGGGGCGGCGGCGAAAATCGGCTCTGGCACGGAACCATCTCGGTCAGCGAGGGGACGCTTTCGGAGCCGCGACCATTGGGTATCGAGGCCGATGAGCCAGGCTCGATGTGGCTCGAAGATCCCACGCGAGGCGGCGAAGCGAAACTTCGCTTCCGACAGCGCAGCCCACGCGGTTACGACGGGGTAGACGTGCTCGTCTCCGCCCCGCCGACCGCGAAATTGCTGCTGAGATTTTCGGCCACCGACCAACCCGATCGCCAGACGGCCATCGAGATTCCGTTGGCCGAGCTATCCGGCGAGTTCGTCAACAAGGAGTTGGACGATCGAGGAAACCGCTTGCTGGCGATGCGTGCGCCGGGCGACTTGCTCCGCGTGCGTTTCGAGCGCGACAACCTGGTATTCGCTCCAGGCGAACCATTCAAGTTCAACGTCGAGCCGCGGGGGCTGCCCTTATCCGCGGACGGGAGGGTGCGTGTCCGGGCACAACTGCTCGGAGGCAAGAAGGAGTATTGGTCGCAACAAGAGGAAGTGCAAGCCGACGACGCGGCGGTCGTCGCTTTCGAGGCGTCTTTGCCCGGCGAGGAGGGGGTCTACGACATCGTCATCACCGCCGCGACCAGTCCCAACTGGTCCCAGGCGGTCCGGCAGCCGTTGAGTTGGCGGCGCACGATCGCCGAGCGGCGGGTGCAGCTTGTGGTGCTTGATCCGCGGCGTCCGCCGGCCGGCCGGCCCGACGAAAAGTTGACGCAGGTGCTGGAGATCGATCCGGCCAATCCGCGGTGGTACGAGAAACTTCACAAATTACCGCAGTTGCCGTTGACCAAGTCGCGTCTGCCTCGGTCGTGGCAAGGGCCGTTGGGAAACGACTGCCTGCAAACGCGCCGCCACGCGCTGGGCAAATTGGCCGAGCTGAAACCCAACGCCGAGTCGCCCGACGTTAGTTGGGAGGCTTACTGGCTGCCGATCGACCGGCCCGGACAACCGCATGTTTTGGAGGTTGAATATCCGAGCGACGTGCCGCAGACCCTAAGGATCAGCGTTCTGGAGCCGAACGCCGCCGGCGCGTTGATGCCGTTGGAAATGGGGGCGGGATTCGACAACGCCGAGGAAGTGGCCACCACGGACTCTCCGCCGCGTTGGCAGCGCTACCGAATGATCTTCTGGCCCCGCACCACGACGCCCTTGCTGCTGATTGCCAACGGGCGCGACCGGACGCCGGCGGTGTACGGAAATATCCGCGTGCTGGCCGGCGGCGAGCGGTTGCCGCGGTCGCTGCCGCGGCGTACGGGCGCGAACCAGCGGCTGCTGGCGGCGTACCTCGATCGCCCCCTGTTGTCCGAAAACTTCTCGGCAAACGAGTATTTCGACACCTGGAGCGGCCGCAGCCTGGACGACTGGTGGACGTTTCACGAGGGCGGGACGCGGCTGGTCGAGTATCTTCACCACGCAGGCTACAACGGCTTGATGTTGGCTGTGTTGGCCGATGGCAGCGCGATCTATCCCAGTGCCTTGTTGCAGTCCACGCCGCGCTACGACACCGGCGCGTTCTTCGCCTCCGCCCAGGATCCGGTCCAAAAGGACGTGCTGGAGATGCTGTTGCGGTTGTTCGACCGCGAGGATCTGCAACTGATACCCACGGTCGAGTTCGCCGCGCCGCTGCCTGAGTTGGAGTCGATTCTCCGCGCCGGCGGACCTGAATCCGAAGGGATCGAATGGATCGGCGCCGATGGGGCCCCATGGCGCGGCGTCTGGCCGTCGCGGCGCGGTTTGGCGCCCTACTACAACGTGCTTCATCCGCGCGTGCAAGCGGCGATGCTGGGGGTGTTGCGAGAATTGGCCGCCCGTTACGCGCGGCACCCGTCGTTTGCCGGAGTGGCCGTGCGGCTCTCGGCCGACGGCTACGCCCAACTCCCCGGACCGGATTGGGGGCTGGACGACGCGACGATTGACCGGTTCGAGCGGGCGACGGATATGCATGTTCCCGGCGCGGGGCCGCGACGCTTCGCCCGACGCGCGGAGTTTCTGGCCGAAGAACCGAATCGCAGGGCATGGCTCCAATGGCGAGCGGCGGAACTGGCGAAGTTCTACCGCCGCGCCGCCGACGAACTCACCTCGATCCGCCCCGGCAGACGCATCTATCTGGTCGGTACGAACATGCTCGGCGGGCCGGCGCTGGAAGCCGAACTGCGTCCGGCGCTGCCCCGGCAGACGACCATCGCCGCGGCGTTGTTGCAGGTGGGTATCGACGCCCGCCATTTCCGCGGCGATTCGGACCGGATCGTCCTCTTGCGGCCCGAGCGGATCGTACCCCAGGGCGACTTGGGCCGCCGCGCCGTCGATCTGGAAATCGGACAGATGCCGGACATCGACAGTTGTTTCCAGGAATTCGCCGTCCCGGGCAGCATCTTTTTTCACCAGCCGCACAAGGTCCGCATCGGCTCGTTCGACCAGAAAAATCCCTTCGAGCCGAGCCAAACGTGGCTGGTCTCACAGCCGGCGCCGGGGGGCGCGCAAAACCGACGCCGTTTCGTCCACGGTCTGGCCACGCTCGACGCACAAGTGATGGTCGACGGCGGTTGGGTGTTGCCGATGGGCGCGGAAGACACGCTGCGCGATCTGGCGGCCGCCTACCGTGCCCTGCCGTCGGTCCGTTTCCAACCGGTTGGAGGCAATCGGGCGGCCGACGTATCGCAGCCGGTGACGTTCCGTTGGTGCGCTCACGGCGGCCGGACATATCTGTACGCCGTCAACGACGCCCCGTTTCCGGTCACCGCCCGCCTTCACGTCGAAGCCGCGCCCGGTTGCCGCATCGAGGAGCTTACCGACTCGCGGAAGATCGAACCGTTGAAACCCGAGGCAAGCTCGGGGCTGTATTGGGAAGTCGGCTTGGAGCCATACGACCTGATCGCCGTGCGGCTCTCGGACCCCGCCGCGCGATGTTCCAACCCGCACGTCGTTTGGTCCGGCGCGGTCGATGCCGAGCTGGCGTTGAACATCCGCCGGCTTGGGGCCCGAGCGGCGGCGCTCCGCAATCCGCCGCCGCTGGACGTGGTGGTCAACGCGGATTTCGAGAGCCCCGCGGCCGGAGACGATCCGGTTCCCGATTGGGCAACGACAAATCGCAGCGACGTGGAAATAAAATTGGACGAAACGCACCAGCACAGCGACCGGCAGTCGGTGAAGATCGCCAGCGCCGGCCCGGTAGCCTGTTTGGTGAGCCGGCCGTTCGCCGCGCCGGCCACGGGACGGCTGACCGTGTCGGTGTGGCTGCGGACGTCCGACGCGGCAAGTCAACCGCCGCTGCGGTTGGCGGTGGAAGGCAAACTCCGCGGGCAAGACTATTATCGCTATGCCCCGGTCGGCTCGGCGCCCGGTCCCGGTCGCCCCGCCGTCCCTATCCTGCCCGGATGGGGACGATACGTCTTCCAGGTAGACGACCTTCCGCTGGAGGGACTTGCCTCGATCCGCGTCCGATTCGACCTGATGGGCCCCGGCGAGGTCTGGATCGACGACGTGCAAGTTTTCAATCTGGCCTTTACCAAGCCGGAAATGATTGAACTATCGAAGCTCATCACGCTGGCCGACGTGAAACTTCAGAATGGGCAAATCGGCGATTGCCTCCGGCTGCTGGAGGGTTATTGGCCGCGATTTCTCAATGCGAACGTTCCCCTACCGCCGGGCGCCATGCCGTCGGAGAGGGCGTCCGCCGCCAAGCAGCCTCCGGCCGAAGAGACTCCGCCCGAACGCAGCGGCTTCCTGGACCGCATGAAAGACTTGCTGCCCGAGTCGATGCGGTTCTGACTATAAAGCCGCATGCCCTCCCACCGGACTGGCAAAGCATCCCCGTTGGAGTGCACGGGGTTTTTTGCCCCCGTCCGGATTTCAATTATTATAGGGGTAGGGGCGGAAATTCTCTTTTCTCCGTGTCCTGATTCGTCGTGGGACTGTCACATAACTAATGTATGAGCGGCGTCGTGCGCCGTGTGTGATGCCGCCGGTTTGAGAATGCTTGTCTTCAGGGGTGGCCAGTGGCGTTGGAAACCGAACAACTCGTTCATGTCCTGATGGCGGAGCGGAATAAACTGCTCGCCTACGCCTGGTCGATCACAGGCGATTTCGGCTTGTGCGAAGACGTGGTGCAGGAGGTTGCGCTGCTGGCCCTCGACAAGGGACGCGAAGTGGCCGACGAGCCGCGGCTGAAGGTCTGGCTCCGCCGCACCGCAAGGTTCAAGGCCCTGGAAGCCCTGCGCGGGAAGCGAAAAATGCCTCCGCCCTTGAGCGAAGAAGTGCTCGATAAGTTGGAATCTCACTGGGAACCGTACGACAATCGAGGCGAGTTGGCCGAATCGGCCATCGCGGAGATGCTTCGGGCGTGTTTCCATCGGTTGACGGACAAGCAACGGCGTTTGTTGTCGCTTCGCTACGCCGAACAGCTACGCAGCAGCGAAATCGCCGAGCGGTTGCAGATGAAGGTCGAGACCGTTTATCGGGCGATAACCCGCGCACATCGCAGTTTGGCCGATTGCATCGAAGGAAAAATCGTAACGAAGAAACAGGTTGCCGGCGATGAATGAAGGCGACGTACAATTCGATCCCGCCGCCCTGGGCGACGAATTGATGGAGCTGGTGGTCCTCTATCTGGAAGGCCGGCTTACGGGGCCGCAGCGCGACCGGCTCAACTCGCTCTTGGACGAGGATCCCTCCAATCGCGACACATTCGTCGCCGTCTGTACCCATGCTTCCTTGCTCGCGTCCTGCGTCGGAATAGACGAGGGCGTTGACGAGAACGTCGATGGGTTAGGGGTGGTCGGTTTACCGGCTATTGATGGGGAAGCGGGGGGCGGGGTTCGGGATTCGGAACCTTTCTCTGCTGGTGCGGCAGTTGAACCGCCGTCAGGCCAATGGCCCCAAACCCCAGACCCCGAACCCCCGTTCCCCACACTATCCACTACCAACTACCCACTACCCGCTGCCCCCTTTGTCGGAAGTTGGGCGTTCTCCTACATGGTCGCCACGGTGATCATGGGCGTGGCGATACTGGGGTTTTGGGCGTACAAAATCACCCCTCACCAACATATCGCCGAGGCGCCGGCGCAGTCGGTTCCGTCGGACGCCATGCCGGAGATGGTGTTTGTCGGCCGGATCACCGGCATGGTTGATGTGAAATGGTCGGACGATCCCCACTACCTGCCGCCGCCAGGATATGCCCGCGTTTCCTTGGGCAGGAAATACATCCTCGACTCCGGCCTGATGGAAATCACCTACGACTCCGGGGCGAAGGTGATCCTAGAAGGCCCCTGCACCTACGAGGTCGAATCCACCGCCGGCGGCTATCTTTCGTTAGGCAAGCTAACCGCGCGGGTGGGGGAAGACAAGGAGACAAAGAGACAAGGAGACAAGGGGAAGAAGGCCGATGCCCCATCTCCCCGTCTCCCCGTCTCCTTGTCTCCCGGTCTCCCGGTCTCTCCCCTCTTCTCCGTCCGCACTCCCACGGCCGTCGTCACTGACCTGGGCACTGAGTTCGGCGTCGAGGTGAGTGGGGAGGGAACTACCACGTCGCGCGTCTTCCGCGGTTCGGTGAAGGTGCAAGTAGTCTCGGGCGAAGGTCGCGGGCAGAACGTGGTCTTGCGCGAGAATGAATCGGCCCGAGTGGACGGTGGCGACGAGCCTCGCGTCACGGTGCTTGGCGCGTCGGCCAAGACGGCCGATTTTACGCGCAGGATTCCCAAGGTGACATACAAGAGGCTGGACCTGGTCGACGTGGTGGCCGGCGGCGACGGTTTTTCCGGCCGGCGCAACCGCGGCATCGATCCGACCAACGGGCAAGCATACGCGATGACGCCAAAGGATGCGGACTTATGGTTTTTCGGCGACGGAAAGTATCATCGTGCCGAGGCGCTGCCGCTGGTGGACGGCGTGTTCATTCCCGACGGCGGCAAGAACGCGGTGCAAGTCGATTCCGCCGGTAGTATGTTCGCCGGCTTTCCCAATACCACCAGTGAAACGTGGAAGCCGATATGGGCGGGCGGCAAGATTCCCACCGACCCGCCGTCCAGGGCGACCTTGGGGGGCATCGACTACGCCGCGACTCCTCATTGCCTGTTGTTCCTGCACGCCAACAAGGGAATCACCTTCGACTTGGAGGCGATCCGGCTCGCGAACCCCAGTTGCAAGCTGCTGCGATTCCGTGCCGTGGCGGGCAACATCAGCGAGGCAATGTATTCCCCGAGCGGCGTGAGGGTGTCCGCCGACCTTTGGGTGCTGGTCGACGGTAAAGTGCGTTTCGAGTGCCGCGAGGTAAACGGCTACAGCGGCGCGTTTCCGGTCTTGATTGCAATCGGCGAGGACGACCGTTTTCTGACGTTGGCGACCACCGACGGCGGGAACAGCGAGGCCCATGGCGATTGGACCATGTTCGGCGATCCACGGCTGGATCTGATGCAGGTCGACGCGAACGAACCAAAGGGCGAAGGAGGTGAAACCATGAATGGTCCATAAAGCCGCGACCGATGGTCGCGCCCCGGGCGAAGCAAGCGGCCGTCGCGCGGGTCGGCAAGCGGTAGGGTGCGTGAAACGCACCACGAAAAATCACGAGTTCGATCGGTGCGTTCCACGCACCCTACGACGTTCAGAGCGGAGGAGAAGTGAGAACCGTAACAACGGGATTTGTAGTGCTGGCATGTCGCCGGCGGCCCGCGAACGGTTAGTGTCGTTTTAGTGTTCGGGTGGGTGTTCCGCCCGAAAACAGTTTTGTCCTTTTTATGATGATGAAGGATGGTTACCATGAGAAAGTTACTTGCAATCGCTGCTGTAATAGGGATGTTTCTGCTGGTCGCCGCTTCGGCACAAGCGATGACCATCAGCTCCGCCGCCGGGGTGGAGTTTTTCGACGATTTTGAAACAGGGACGGTCGGGGCAGCCCCAGACAACGGGGTGCTGCCGGGCACCTGGTCCGTGGATGGCACAGCCGGCGTCGTCCTAGACGGCTCTACCACGACCTTTGGTACCGCGACGGTTCCCGGTCCTTTCCAAGGAGATCAGTACCTTGGGATAACGGGTAATTGGAACCCCGTTACGGCGACGCTTGAAAACGCGGTCAGTACCGGCTCGGTCCAGGTGGAGTGGATGATGTGCTTACCCAGCACCGCGAGCAACGCCGATTTCTTCACCGACGACAGCATAACGCTCGCGGCCCCGTGGGTCGCTTATTCAAGCGGAGACGACTACGGCATCGCGTACCACGACGACACCTCTTACGGCAACACGGGTGTCAGCTATACGGCCGACGTGTGGCAAAAGTGGGCGCTGGACTTGGACGTGACTGCCCAGACGTTCACGCTCACGGTTGACGGTAATACGTCGGCCGCTTTGCCCTTCCGACATGCCGGAGCATACAGCAAGTTCTTGTTCTACTGTGGCAATAGCGGTAATGCCTACTTCGTGGACGCGGTGCCTGAACCGTCGACGTTGGCATTGTTGGCCACCGGTCTGATCGGCCTGCTGTGCTACGCATGGCGTAAGCGGAAGTAAATCGTTGGGGCGGCAGTTGAACTGCCACCCCAACAACAACTCCCCTCTCCCTTTGGGAGAGGGGACAGAGATTTTACATCCACGAAGGGCACGAACGGGCACGAAGAGTATTCGTGTCCTTTGTGGATCATTTACGACGTGTAGGTTATGCTTTAGGATCGGCCAAGAAATCGAATGTAGGGTGGGACAAGCGCAGCGCAGCCCCACCACAAGGATTCGTTCAAGCGAGATGGTGGGACTGCGCTGCGCTTGTCCCACCCTACCCCTCATGACACAAGCGGATATACACCATGAACGCCATTGCGAAACGCTTTTTTTCCGTGCTCGGGCTGGCCGTGGCAGTGAGCTTCGCTGCCCCGCCTATTGCCGTCGGAGCGGACGGCCCCTACGCGCCGCAGCCGCAGGCGTCGCTGAAACCGATGTTGTCGATCGAGTGGAAGAAGGGGCCTTCGCTGCCGCAGGGTTTTCAAGACAGCGCCGGCGGCATTATCGACGGCACCCTGGTCACAGCCACCGGATACTACAACAACAGTTGCATGCCACCCGAAAAAGCATACAAATATCCACTTCCCTATGCTTTCGTCCAGAAAGCCTGGGGATTGAACCTCGCGTCGCCGGAGACGGGCTGGCAAAACCTACCCGACTTTCCCGGCGTTGCCCGGCAGATGCTTCCCTCGATTACCGTCAACAATCAACTCTATTGTTGGGGCGGATTCAACTACACGGCGCCGTATACGTATAGCGCCGGCCACCGCCTGTCAAAGTCGGTTGAAGGCGTATGGTCTTGGAGTTCGCTGCCGTCGTTGCCGTGGCCCGCGTTCGGCAGCGGGATCGCCACCATCGGGTCGAAGATCTATGTGTGCGGCGGGGCCCAAACTGCTGGACAGGCGTCTTCTACCGTGATTTATACAAACCCGGTCGGAGCGAAACTGCTGATGCTCGACACGGACAACCTCGCTGCGGGCTGGACACAGCTTTCGGACTGTCCGGGCACACCGCGCAACACCCCGAGTGTGGCAGCCGTCGACGGAAAGCTTTACCTGATGGCGGGCTCAGCCGGCAACGACAATCCGACCGGAACCTACTGCACGACCGTCGATAACTGGCGGTATGACGCGGCCACGGACAATTGGCAGCGGCTTGCCGATATGCCCGTGTCGTCCGGCGGTTTCCCGTCCGGGCAGATCGTAGCCTTCGACCGCTATATTCTTCTGGTCGGCGGCTATCAGTTTGACAATGTCCTCGGTCCGGACGGTTTGGTCACACCGAAGTACGGCACGCCTTTCCAACATTATACCGATCGAAACTATTACAGCGACGTGTTCGTCTACGACACGGAATCGGGCGAGTTCGGAACCGCCGATCCCCTGCCGTTGAACAATCTCTTTCCGACGACCATTGTCGAAGGCAACCATATCTACTTGATAGGTGGCGAAACCAACGGTTCGGTGATAGAAGGCGAGCCGTTCAGCCATCACCCCGATCTCTACTTGGTCGGCACGATTCAAGAGGTGCCCGAGCCGGGTACGCTCAGCCTCTTGGGTGCCGCCGCCCTGGCGCTGCTGCTATACGGTTGGCGGAGGCGTGGACGATTGGTGACTTGTGATGTATACTATAAGGAGTTCGCGATGTCAGGCAATCAGAAAAATCGGCCATCAGCCATCGGAAACGGGAGATTCCGCGGTTTCACGCTGGTTGAGCTTTTGGTCGTGATCACGATCATCGGCATATTGATCGCGCTGTTGCTGCCCGCGGTGCAGGCGGCGCGCGAGGCCGCGCGTAGGGTACAGTGCAGCAACCATCTGAAACAAATCTCGCTGGCCTGCCTTAGCCACGAAGAGATACAGGGGTTTCTGCCGACGGCCGGTTGGTATGCTCTTTTCGCCGGTGAACCGACGCGCGGATTCGATAAACGGCAACCCGGCGGCTGGCTCTACAATATCCTCCCCTACATAGAGCAGCCGGCGTTGCACGATCTGGGCGACGATGGGGACCGGCAGAAAATGTGCGTGTGCGCATCAACGCCCCTGGCAACTTACCATTGTCCCAGCCGCCGTCCCGCAATCGCCTACCCGTTTCCGGCCCTTCACACCTATTCCCCTTACAACAACCTCCCCAATCCCCAACCCACGGTGCTGGGTCGTAGCGACTACGCCGGATCCGGCGGAGTCTTTCCTCCCGTAAGTGGGTTGAGCGTTCCGGCTTCCGTTGCGGCCGGCGACGCCATGAGCGCCAGCGACTGGGCGACGATCATTATCGGAACGCCCGACCTCGGTGGCATTTTTTACACTCGCAGCGAAACGCTCATATCCTCAATTACCGATGGCACCAGCAACACCTACTTGGCGGGGGAAAAGTGCCTCAATCCAGATCACTACGACAACGGACTGAGCGGTTGCGACGACCAGGGTTGGAATAGCGGCTGGGACTGCGACACGTTGCGATGGACCACTAACGACGTGGTGTTTCAGCCGGTGCAAGACCAAGCCGGCTACGGAGGTAGAGTGTCTTTCGGCAGCGCCCACGCCATCGGCCTCCACATGGCCTTCTGTGACGGTTCGGTGCGGTTCATAAACTATTCGATCGATCTGGAAACGCATTACCGCTTGGGCAACCGCCATGACGGCCTGACAATCGACGGCAAGAAGTTCTAGCCAACCGTGTGCGGGTAAGCACACACCCTACCTACCAACCCGTTTTTTACCGGCCACTTTTTGTGGGGAATATCAGGAATGTAGGGTGGGACAAGCGCAGCGCAGTCCCACCACAAGGATTCGTTCAAGCAAGATGGTGGGACTGCGCCGCGAAAAGTCCCACCCTACCCCTTTCCGTTTTGCAACCAAGAGGAACCAACTATGTCGCGCTTCAGCAAGTTCACGATCGGGCTAATGTCATTCGCTTTAGTCGTCGGCCTCGCCGGCGCCGTTGGGCAGGCGGAGGAGGTTGCCGTCCGAGACATCGGCTCGCGGCGGGAGCTTTTCGTCGATCACTACCTGATCGACCGGCTGGAGGGTACGCGTCTGGAGCTTTGCAAGCCCAAGCCGGCGGAGACGGTCCTCAAATACGACCGCCCCTGGGAGGGGAAAATCTATGCCACGGGGGTGCATGTCATCAAGATTGGGCAGACGTACCGCATGAGCTACACGGCCAAGCCCAAAGCCGATGACGTGCTTCTCGATTGCCTCGCCGAGAGCCCCGACGGCATCCACTGGACCAAGCCGAACCTCGGCCTCGTCGAGGTCGCCGGCTCGCGCGAGAACAACGTGCTGGGCGCGCGCCTCTGCAAGAGCGACGTAATAATCGTGCGCGACCCCTTCCCCGGGTTTGGTTTCATCGACACCAGGGCGGGCGTTCCGCCCTCGGAGCGGTACAAAGCCATTACCGTGACTTCCGGTCCGGACGAGAAGTGGAAGGGGGGGCCACACAGGTACCTTTGTACCGACCCGTTCAAGCATATATGGGTGTGGGTATCCACCGACAGGCTAAAATGGAAGCTACTCCACGATGAGCCTGTTTTCACGGTCGGACGACTGTACAACGCATTCGACGCGGGGCAGGTGTGCTTCTGGTCCGAGTTGGAACAGCGCTACATCTGCTATACCCGCTACGTCCCGCCGGAAAGATCATTGGGGAAATTTTACCGATTGGTTGCCCGAACCACGTCTCCAGATCTCCTGCACTGGTCCAAGCCGGTGAAGATGAAGTTCGGCGATTACGGCCTCATACCGCCGGAGCAATTTTACTGTACGACCACCGAGCCTTACTTCCGTGCTCCGCACATCTACGTCGCACTGGCGCCGCGCTTCATGCACAAGCAGCGGGTATTAACGGATGAGCAGTGCGCGGCGCTTGGCATTTCACCTAAAGCAGGGGCGGACGATGACATCGCCGACAACTGCGCCGACACAGTGCTGATGACCAGCCGCGGCGGCGATCTCTTCGACCGAACCTTCATGGAGGCCTTCGTCCGACCGGGGATCGGGTCGGCCAACTGGACCACGCGGGCGAACTACCCGGTGTACGGCGTGGTGCAGACCGGCCCGACCGAGATGTCGATCTACGTCAATCGACACTACAGGCATAAATCCTGGCACATTCAGCGGATGACGCTGCGTCTGGATGGATTCGCCTCGGTGCATGGGCCGTACGCGGGCGGCGAGATGGTCACCAAGCCGCTGAAGTTCAAGGGCAAGCAGCTCGATATCAACTATTCCACCTCAGCCGCCGGGAGCGTGCGGGTGGAAATTCAAGACGCCGACGGACGACCGATCCCCGGCTTCACGCTGGAAGATTGCCCGGAAATCATCGGCGACCAGATCGAGCGGACGGT
>CBDAFL010000180.1:0-2595 GCA_965195225.1 uncultured Thermoguttaceae bacterium | reverse complement strand
TGTAAACGCCGGTTGAATAATGCAGCGCTAATCGGTCAGAAAGTGCAGCGCTCGGTGGGTAGGTGTTCCATTGTAATTGGGTTGGGGGTTAACTGAAAGAGAGTCTGTCCTCCCCCATGGGGGAGGATCGATTATGGCGGTTGTTTTACTTGCCTGAGTTGGTGCTGATCGGCGGTTATTTCCTTCTGGAGCAGCGTTTTCTCGCGTCTTTCAGACGGTAGCTTTCGCCGGTCGCCTCCAGGATGTGGCAGTGGTGGGTTAGCCGGTCGAGGACCGCGCCGGTCAGTCGCTGAGAGCCGAGCACCTCGGTCCACTGTTCGAACGGCAGGTTCGTTGTGACGATGACGCTGGTCCGTTCGTAGGCGGCGGAGATCACGTCAAATAGCAACTCGCTGCCGAGCTTGCTGGCCGGGACGTAGCCCAACTCGTCGAGAATCAGCAGGTCGAGCTTGGCGAGTTGGCCTTTCATTCGCATCAACTGACGCTCCTCGCGGGCTTCCATCAACTGCGTGATCAGTTCGGTCACCCGATGGAACCGAACCTTCTTTGCTTGCCCACACGCGGCAATCCCCAGGGCCGTGGCGAGATGCGTCTTTCCGGTGCCCGGGTGGCCGATCAGAATGACCGATTCACGCTTCTCGATGTATTCGCCGCGCATCAGTTCGCTGACCAACACACGGTTGATCGTCGGCTGGGCCGCGAAATTGAAACCTTCGAGTGTTTTATAGTTGGGGAACCTGGCCGCCTTCAGACGCCGGTCGGCCGCACGTTTTTCGCGATCGATCAGTTCCTGCTCGCACAGTTGAAGCAGGAAGCCAAGGTGGTCGACGTTTTCCTTTGCACAACGGGCCGCGATCTTCTCGCATTCATCGTGCATCGTTGGCATCTTGAGTGCCTTGAGGTGGTGTTTCAGCAGGACCGTGCTCTTGGTTTCGAGTTTCTTCATGACGGATTCTCTTGGTGCTCGATGAGGTCGCTGTATTTGGAGAGGTGCGGTTCGGGGATGTTGTGATCTTGCAGGTGCGGACGGTCGTCGAGCCGAAAGATCTTGGCTGGCGACTCGCGGCCTTCCTGCAGAAGAATCCGGATAACGTCGACCGTCAATGCGCCGATGTCCAGCGCCCGCTCGATCGCCTTGCCCAACTCTTCGGGCGGATGCTTCTCCAGGAGTCGCAAGATCCTGATGAACTCGCGCCGACCTTCGCCGCCTGATTCCGATTCGAGCCGACGCCGAAGGATCGCGAAGCCGTATGGAAGCTTCCACTGCTCGAACGGTTTGCCGAAATCGAGCGAGTTCGGCTTTCGTTCCAGCAGCGCCAGGTAATGGACCGGCTCGTAATGGACGTTCTCCGCTTCCCAGTCGCGGACATGCTCGGCGATGACATGGCTGTCGGCGACGATCCGTACGCGGTCGAGCGATCCGACCACGGTGACCTGACGATGGGCATATTGCGTCGGCACACTGTAGTCGTTCCGGTCGAACCGGACCAGTGACAGCGTGTTGGCCTTGGGGGTCTTGACTCGCCGCGATTCGAATCGATTCGATGGAAGCGACCGCATCGCGAGTCGATCTTCTTTGAGCAGTTCGGACTTCGTGTCCGCTTTGCCGCGCACCTTACGTGCCAGGTCATTACGGCAATCCTCGGCCAACTTCCGGTTGAACTGCTCGAAATCATCGAACCGCGGAATCGGCACCATGAAATTGCTTCGCGCGAACTTCACCAGGCCTTCGGTGTGGCCTTTTTCGTTCGGGCGGCGGACCAAACAAAAATGGTGCGAGTAAAAATAGTGTGACTGAAGACGGAGAAATTCACGGGTCGGATCTTTACCGCGTCTTCCGACGATCTTCGCGACCGCAATCTTCGAGTTATCATAGCTGATCCGGCTGGGCACACCGCCGAAGAACTCGAACGCGCGAACATGTCCTTCCTGGAACGTCTCGGTGCATTCGCGGGGAAACGCCTGGCAGAAGAATGCGTCGCTGTATGGCAGCGACATTACGCAGAACATGACCTTGATCTCTCGGCCACGATAAATGGCTTTCGCCTCGCCGAAATCAAACTGCGATTCGCCCGGCGGGTGCGCCAGCGGCATGAAGACTTCCGCCGCCTGTTGCCTGTAGCACCGGATCTCGTCACGAACGGCGGTGATCCCGCCGGTGTACTCGTGCTCGTCACGGAGCCGCTCGAAGACGCGCTTGCCCGTGTGGCGTTGCTTCCGGTGTCTCTTCTTGTCGGCTTCCAGGATCGCGTGAATGATCGGAATGAACCGCCCGATCACCGGCTTGCTTCGTGCGTCTTTCTTGCGGTAGCCCGGCGGCTCCTCGTGGCCCAGAATCTTCTGGATCGTTCGGAAATTCAGACCATGCTTCCTGCAGGCCTCACGCCTGCTCATGCCGCCAACGAGCACCTCGCGGCGGATCCTTGTCCACTTGTCCATGTCGGTAATCACTCATTTCCCTCGCGATCCTAAGCATTGTGTGACCTGCATCGATCATTCGATAAATGCAAGTCTTGCTCAAAATCAGCGAGCAAGGGTAATGAGCGCTGCACTTTTAGAACGGCAATTCGCCCCGGAAAAGCGCTGCATTATTCG
>CBDAFL010000179.1:0-1562 GCA_965195225.1 uncultured Thermoguttaceae bacterium | reverse complement strand
GGGTGTGGCAAGTTTTTCTGGCGCGCTGGTGTGGTTGTTGTTAGTCTTGCCTCCACAAGGACTTACGTTTTAAGGAGGCGAGATAAATGGGTAAGAACAAGCGGCTTACGGTGTCGGAGTTAAAGCGGGCGGTGGGACCGGACTTTGAGCGGCTGCTCCAGGAGACGGCCGAGGCGCTGAACAGCGCGCGGGACGGGGCGATTATCCCCGACAGCGAGGAGGTGGTGCGGGACGCGATGGCGCGGTTTCGTCGGTTGGTTTACGAGCGGGCGGTGCAGTTGAAGGCTGCGGCCGGCGAGGCCGCTTTTTCCCCCTCCGAGGGGTGTAACGGGCCGACGCCCTCGTAACAAGGGGCGGCAGCAGGTCTCGCACCTGACGGCCAACGGGACGATTCGCATCCGTCGCCGGGTGTACTGGTCGGCCGACGGCGGGACGGCCAACGGTACGGACGGCTGGCTGGGGATCGTGGACAGGACGGTCAGCGTGGCGGCGCGGGAGCTGTGTTGCCGGGCGACGATGGGCGGGGTCAGTTTCGCCAAGGCATCGTCGAACCTGGCGCGTCTGGGTCAGATTCGGGTGTCGAAGGAACGGCTGCGTCAGATCGTGGAGGCGGAGGGCCGCTGTGCCAAAGAAGCGATCCGGCGCGGAGCGGTGCCCCCCGGGTGGGAGGCGTCCGACTGCGAGGTGACGCCGGGCGGCCCGACACGCCTGATCGTGGGCTGCGACGGGGTGATGGTGCCGGTGGTGACGGCGGCCGAGAAACGCAAGCGTCGGTCGAAGCGTCCCCGCCGCCGGAAGGTCCGGCGGCGTCGGGGAAAGGCCAAGGGCCGTGGCAGGCCGAAGCGGGGGCGTCGGCGGCGTCATCGGGGTTCGGACACGGGATACAAGGAGTTCAAGATCGCGGCGTTCTACGACGTGGGGCGCAAGCACCAGTACGCGGTGGGGACGGCGGGCAACTGTGAGGCTCTGGGCCGCCTGATGCGTCGGGAGGCGAGCCGGCTGAGGTTGCCGGAGGCCGACCAGAAGGTGGCCGTGACGGACGGGGCCGAGTGGATCCGGCGTCAGTTTCAGACACGCCTGCCGATGCTGGACGCGCGGATCCTGGACTACTTCCACCTGATGGAACACGTGGGCGCGGCGGCGCTAACGCTGTACGGCGAGGGAAGCGAGGGGGCATCGGCATGGTGTGCGGCCCTCTCGCAGGCGGTGTGCGAGGAGGGGGCGGCCGGACTGCTCGTGACGATCCACGAGACACGCCGAGCGGTGCGTTCGAGGACCAAACGCCAAGCCCTCAAGGCCTTGGAGCAGTACGTCGTGAAGCGGGTCGAGATGCTGGACTATCCGGCCTTCCGTGAGCAAGGCTTCGACATCGGCAGCGGCCCGACCGAGGCGTTCTGTAAGACCCTGACCAGCCGCCTCAAGGGCAGCGGCATGCGATGGGACAAACCCAACGCCGAGGCCATCATGACCCTCGCCGCCCTCCAACACAGCCACCTCTGGCACACCTACTGGACCCACCAACGAAAGGCCGCCGCCTAATGCCAGAAATCGTTGCCACACCC
>CBDAFL010000178.1:0-5689 GCA_965195225.1 uncultured Thermoguttaceae bacterium | reverse complement strand
ACAGTGTCAACCAAGGATGTTCACAATTGGGTTCGCAAGAACCTTGGCGATACCTTGACCTCCAAACGTCTCGCTACGTATAAAGAATTCCGAGGCGCAACAAAAACAGCCGCAATAACTTAGCGTTTTAATCAGACCAGGCCGTGGGTGAGGGCAGTACGGATAGCACTGCAATTCCGCTTCCCAATATATTATTGTGGAAGTTGTCGGCCGATCCGCGCGAGGGTATAATGGCAGCTTCCTTGCAAGGAGTCCGATAATGAAATTCCCGCGTTTTCGTTGGCAAGCGTTGAAAACCGCCCTGTTCTGTCTGTTCGGCTGGCTGTCGATCCACGGCGTTGCATTGGCCCAGGTGGGCAAGAAAGTCGAGAAAGAGAGCAGCACCACCGGCGGCGGCGCATACGTCATGGCCTACGGCCTGATGATTCTTGGCACGACGTTGGGCTTATTGTTTGTCTGCCGTTCGAGCAACCGCCGCGACCGCGCCCGCCCCGAGGTCTACGGCGACGCGAAAGCCGACGAAAAGGAAGAGTAGCCCCTCCGTCCGTTTATCCATTCTTGCTGGGCGCTGCCCTATATTTTCGCGACGGCCCATTCCCTCCCTCCCGCGAACCGAACGTACGGGTTCCGGGGGTTTCGGGAGTTTTTTATCCCGAAGGGATTGTGCAGGATAGCCCAGGGTTGACGCTTGGGCGGCTACCCTGGGCGAACGGGTTTGTCGCAACATCTTACGGCACTGGCGCGGACTTTTCCGTATTCAGACCATGACTGGGCGGGCACTTAACGCAACCTTCCCGAAATGTTACATTTATGGTCGTTTCCCGATTTGCTTTCCCGTGAATAACGACTAAAAAATGCCCACGCTCGACTGGATAGGCAAGAAAGCCGTTGTGAACCACCACCGGGAGGTTCCCTACCACTTGCTCAAGTGCGACAAGTCGTTATCGGTGGGCGACCCCGGCAGCGGCAACCTTCCTGGTCCAGGGCGACAACCTGCTGGCGCTGAAGGCCCTGTTGCCGTACTACGCCGGCCGGGTGAAGTGCATCTACATCGACCCACCCTACAACACCGGCAACGAGAATTGGGTCTACAACGATGCGGTCAACAGCCCGGAAATGCGGAAGACGCTGGCCCGGTTGCCCGAACCGCCCTCGCCCCCGACCCCTCTCCCAGAGGGAGAGGGGAGAATCTTGCGAGTCATCTATGGCGAAGGTTGCCGGCTTGGCGCGGCCCGGTTGAAACGCGAAGGAATCGTTTTCAAGCAGATACCCTACGGGATCAAGGTGTCATAATGAATCTCAGTCAAGCCGTTTTGACGGCACACGCGCTGGGGCAAATGGCCAAGCGGCAGGTAACGTCGGCCGACGTCGGCCGTGTTCTGGCCGCGCCGGAGCAAGTTTTGGAGGTTCGCGCCGGCCGTGTCGTGGCACAAGGCATGGCGGGCGAGTACCTGTTGCGGGTGTTTGTGGACATCGACCGCACCCCGGCGGAAGTGATTACGGTCTATCGCACGAGTAAAATTGAAAAGTACAGGAGCCAGCCATGAAAGCGACCTACGATCCGAAAACCGACACATTATCGTTCGAGTTGAAGTCGGGGCCGGTGGCGGAAAGCGACGAGGACAAGCCCGGCGTAATCCTCGATTACGACGAACACGGCGACCTCATGGGCATCGAAGTCCTCGACGCCTCGAAACGAGTGGCCGAAACAAGGACCATGCAATTTCAAGTAGCCGAGTAAATGATGGAACCGCGGCAATACCAAGAGCAAAGCCTTGAGGCGTTGGAAAGCTAGCTTCGGCTGGCCGAGGAGCAGATCCGTTACACCGTCCAAGCGATGGTGGAGGAACTGGCCCGGATCGGCGCCGATCGCCCGTCCCCCGTCGCAACCGCCGAAGGCTAATCGTAGGCCGGGTCCGCGACCCGGCGGGAAAAGTTTCCCTTTCTTTTTCCTCCGGCCTAATGCCTCCAGCCTTTTTGGACTGGCTCCTGTCCCCTTTTCCCCGTATCCCTTTTCTATGTAGGGTGGGTCAAGCGAAGCGCAGCCCCACCAACAGCGGAAAAAATCATGGTGGGGCTACGCTTCGATTGACCCACCCTACTTTCCGACGGTTGGCAGTTGCAAGGATCGTTCACGGCACTTGTCCGCCGCAGGCGGTATTAGGCCCGACGTGCATGCCGGGTTAAGCCGGGCAATACGGTGCGTTTTCTGTCCAGTGCCCCAACGTCAATCCGCACCCCGGCACTGGCGGAGCCAGTGGCACTCAACGTCAGCCCTTTTCGTCAGTGGCAACCGCCCAGGCAATCGTAGCAAGGGAAAGGGTGCCTGCCCCCTTCTTCAGCCCTGCTGCTATCCCCTTTTCTCCTGCCGACAAAGAGGATGCCCCGCTGGTGGCGACAGTTTCGCGTCGACCGCAGATCGGAACTCAGAAAACCGTTCAACACTGACGACGTCCGGTCCAATTTGAACCAATACAGTGCCGGCGCAGGCCACATCTCGGCTCTCATTTTTGGAAGTCAACACTCTGGTTGGTTGCGAGTGTCCCGGATGTTTCAATGGAGACAAAACCCCTGGTCGCAGTGATTCCAGGTCGTTATGGCAGCGTTGGGTTATCTGCGTGCAAAGGATATGGCCCCCCGCTGCACAAATCGCTTGGACATGTGGAGGAATAGGATGTTGATAGTTGTTGCTTGTGCCGACAGAAACGATCGCATATTGGCAACGAATACACTCTCTGTAGAGCCAGTCGAGATCGGGCCGGACTGCTTCATGCGATGCTGTGTAATCCTCTCCGGAATGTGGTGCAATCTGCCCGCCATGATGCGGCACCGCGAGGACGTCGCATTCAATCGGCTGCGTTCGCTCTTGATTGACGGCTTTCCACGCATTCAGCTCTGCATCCCCGGAGAACAATATGCGGCGATTACCGCAGCGCAAC
The DNA here is from genome assembly GCA_965195225.1 of uncultured Thermoguttaceae bacterium. Classification (GTDB taxonomy): domain Bacteria; phylum Planctomycetota; class Planctomycetia; order Pirellulales; family Thermoguttaceae; genus JAHIKV01. The sequence goes on along the minus strand of CBDAFL010000178.1, from coordinate 2,750 downwards.
AAAAGCACACCGCTTGTCTGGTTCCGATTCCCGGATGCTTGGCCCTGAAGGTTCTGGAATATGTTTGGAAACAGTATTTCCAGAGACACACCGTTCGCCTTAGCGTTTTCGTTCAACGGATATAGTATCCGGGAGGCGTCGTTTAGGATGAGCGGGATCGGATCAGGAATATTTCCTTGACTTCGTTCTTGAGCAAGAAAATCGATCACTTCCGATGATTCCATGTTCGCGGCATCGCAATCCTGCGGAAAACAAATTCGGTCAATGACCCTGCGATACTCCTGCACAATACCAGGAGTACCGCCAATGTGATCACGGTGGTTATGAGTGAGCACCAACACGGCAATCCGGTTAATTTGAAGCCGCGTGTGCAACAACTCCCGCAGAACCCTGGAAGAACGACCGCAGTCAATGACAATGGCACTGCCATCGCCCAGATCAATGGCCGCGCTGGCACCCTGGCCCACGTCAAGAAAATAGCATTCGGCCGCGACGGCACTCATCGCTATATTGTCTTCCAGGTCAAGTCCGATTTCGGCAGCGAATCGGAACCGGGCAAGGAGTCAAACCACTTTCTTCGCTCGTCTTCCGTTAGTTGCCGCACGGGATCGACTTGCTGCACATAGATGAGACGTCGGAGCTTGTGGGATCCGGGCTCCCGCTCCACAATGGCTTCAAACCACTGGTTCTCCGCAAAAGAAAAGAACTCCGCGGGAACCTGATCCACGTTGATTTCTTCCGTCAGTTTCCCGTCCAGCCAAAGAACTTGGCGGCTCCCTCGTTGCGACGAAGATACAATACCGAGTTCACGAAGAGTAACCGGTACGGTCCTCCAGTACTCTTCCACATCGATTGCGGTCTCCAGAATGTTCCATTTGGAGATTTGCTCCTCGGTCATGCGAAATGGACGTAATCGAACAAGCGACTGAAAAGTCGAATGGATCAAAAGATAAAAGTCGGACTTGGCTTCGGCAATTGAATTGCCACGCCCGACGAATTGTGGCTCAAATGTCTCGACGTGGAATTCCCACGTTCGGTCTTCGTTTGGCGTGGCGTTTGCAGAAGAGGGTCTTCTGAGTCTATATTCCGTGTCGCCGATACGAATGGTATCGATAGCTTCTGGCCTAACGGTATCGGCCATTGCATCCCAAGTGATTCTCGCCTGATCGTCGACTAAATCAAAAACTTGAACACGGCGTTGCGGCAAGTGTTTGTCGCACAATTCTGGGACATCTTCAATTGCTTCGTTGACCGGCCCAACCAGGGAAATACACTGCGCTCTGAAGCTGTCGTAGTCCCCCCCATAGAAGTCAACATCAAATCGTGCGAGAAGCTTCACCGTATGCTTTCGATAGCCAACGAGACCAGACTCTTTCGCCCGCTGTAGCGATTTCGAGCGGTGTTTCACCAGTCCTTCCGTCATGTGCGATACCCTTAATTACCGATTAGCTCTTTCCCATACCGCTCTTGAATCTTGCCGACCTTGCTTAGAGCCCGTTCCAGTGTCTTTTTGAACGACTCCAGCTTCTCCCGAGACAGAGAAAATGATATGGTCTCTTCTTCGTCATTTACCGAATTGAGTTTGATCTCAACGAGAATCGACGGGACCAGTCCCACGATATCCTCCTGATTCTCTGATCCCTCAAACAATGGTCGAAGTTGACAAATTGTTCGGAACGATTCCGCACATGGTTCCGGTCTATCGCGAAGTTTTCGAATCTTTTTCGCGCGAGCTCGCTCCGGCTTTTCAGTACAGAGGGATTCCAACGCCTCGTGATTCGCATCCAGTTGCGCGAGAGCCTTTGCTTTTAATTCAAGGTCATTCTCCTCTTCGAGAAGCCGGCGAAGATCGCCAACCACTTCCTCTGCAGAACCTTTGGTGCCAAGCAGGTACAAGCTGATTGGCAATACTTGCCGACATTTCTTTTCGTCGATGCCCAACGATTCGCTAATTTTTTCAACGAATGATGGCTCGATGGGCAGAAGAGATTCCCCCATCGAAAGGAGCCGATCGAAGGCAAGTAGTTGCTCTTGCGTAAGGCTAACGAGAGCCATCACATCGCTCAAGGCTTCCGTCGGCAGTTCCAATACCCTTGTCATAACAATTCCAGTAGGGCTTTTATAACCAGATATGGGGCAAGCAATGTCCTATAGGCCATTATCATAGGATATCATAGCGACCTAAAACATCACAACCATACCACGAACAAGAGGGGGTGTCCATGCTGAATTTGGGCCAATCTTGCCCCTCTTGTCCTTGCCATCTTATCCTGCCTCTCTTTTTTAACTTTTTCCGGGAAATGGCAGAGTCTGATTGCGTTCGGCCTGACGTGCATCCTTCCACATGGGTGGGCAGTATAAAGACACGAAGCGATGCTTCGCCACAAGCCGCAGAGAGACAAAGATTGTGCGCTCACATTTCAAGAACGCACCTCGGGCGGCTTTTTGCGCGCGAAAGGCGTTTTCGGGGCCAATTCAACCTGGCGCATCCAGGTTGATCAACCCGGTATACCAGGTTGATCAACCTGGGGTTGAACTGGGGTTACGTCTAAAGCACAGTCGCCAAAGCGAAATGAATAGACTTGGTTTTAAGCAGTTTGAACGCATCAGCGGACCTCGGCGAATCGACGTAAGAATTAGTTGGCGATTTCAGAAATTTTTTCCAGTTAATTCAGGCCGGAAAATCGACCTTAACTTGAATAACAACATCGGCTTGTGGCGACAGATCGCAAAACTTTTCGCACTTGCCC
>CBDAFL010000177.1:0-1241 GCA_965195225.1 uncultured Thermoguttaceae bacterium | reverse complement strand
CACGCCCTTCGCTTCGCTCAGGGACGTGCCACCCATCCGGTTCTAACTCACTAGTATCGGTTTCGGTTGTATTGTCGGCCGAGGGTCTGCATGCCGCGAATGGACGAGGTGCCCAATGACGCAATGCCCAACAAACGTTCGATCGGCGCCGTCACCTTCGAGATAAACGTGTTCGCCGCAATCAGGTTGTCCTCGGCAATAAACACCCGGTCGCCGGGCATGAGCTGATAGTTCGTCGCCGACGACCCGCCCCGGGCAATCGAGTCGTAATCGATCGGCATTATCTGCTCGCAGCCAAACCCGCCGGGCGCGGGCCGCGCCACCCATATATCCGCGCTCGAGACCTGCGATAGTCCGTCCACCGCGCTCAGCGCGTCGAGCACCGTGTCGTTGCCCGTGACCGGGATGCGGCGGACGTTGTCGCCCAGGCCGGCGCCCTCGGTGATTACATAAAACACCTTGCTGTTGAATTGTCGCACGTCGACCGAGACCTCCGGCGAGTCGAAGTATTGCCAGAGCAATTTCTGCATCGCCAGCCGGATTTCCGTCACCGTCTTGCCGGTCACGTGCAGCGTGCCGTACTGACGCAGGTTGATCGTGCCGTCGGGGCCGACCATGTACTCGCCGGTCACCGGCGCGGTGCCTTCGGTGCGGGCCAACTGGACCGAAACTTCCGGCTTGGACAACACCTCGCTGAGTTTGACTCTGATCGCCTCGCTGGCCTGCTCGACGGTCATGCCGGCCACTCGCACCCGACCGTAGGCCGGGCCAAGCGTGACGATCCCCTCGCCCTCGACCAGAAAGAAACCGTCGATCGGCTGATCGAGCAACGTACCCAGCACGCGGATTTGCAGCACGTCGAAGATGTCGATCCGATAGGGCGGCAGCGGGACCATTTTAAGCATCTCGACCATCAGGATGTCGGGCGGCTCGACACGATACGCCGGCAGCGAGGTCATGCTTTTTTCCCGCGGCGGCTCCATGCCGGGCGGAACCGGCTGCTGCAACGACGAGTCGTAGTAATCCACGGCTTGACAGCCGGCCAGGCAGAGCATCCCGCAGATCGTCAACAGTATCGGTCGGAGCGATCGAACTTGCGAGCGAGTGGTGGTCATTGGTAATTCCGATTAGCGGCCGCCGATGGTGGCCGAGTTTGTCCCGTTTAGCGGTCGCCGGCACGGCGACCAGTATGATTCATTCCCCTGGCCGCCGTACCGGCGGCCGCTAAACGCCCGTGTTAA
>CBDAFL010000176.1:0-2567 GCA_965195225.1 uncultured Thermoguttaceae bacterium | reverse complement strand
GCATTCTGGACGGATACAGCCGGTTCATCGTGCACTGGGAAATACGCGAACAGATGACCGAACAAGACGTCGAGACGATTTTGCAACGCGCCCGTGAGAAGTTCCCCGGCGAGACGCCGCGAATTATCAGCGACAACGGTCCGCAGTTCATCGCCAAGGATTTCAAGGCGTTCATCCGCATCTGCGGCATGACTCACGTGAGAACTTCACCCTACTATCCGCAATCGAACGGAAAGCTCGAAAGGTATCACCGGACGATTAAAGGCGAGTGCATCCGGCCGGGGACGCCGCTTTGCCTGGAAGACGCCAGACGACTGGTCGCCAAGTACGTGGATCAGTACAACAACGAACGCTTGCACAGCGCCTTGGGCTACGTCACGCCGCTCGACAAGCTCTTCGGCCGCGAGGAGGCGATCTTCGCCCAGCGCGACCGCAAGCTGCAAGAAGCACGCCGGCAACGGGCTCGCAATCGAAAACGCCAAAACGAAGGCGACCCATGCCCCGCGCAAGCCGCTGGATGCTATACTGAAGACGCCTGGGCGGAAGATAGGGCTACGGTGGAGACCGACCCGAGCGCCGTCCCAGGGCCAGAAGCGAAGTCCGGGGCGGTCGCCATCGGTTTTCAGGAACCAATCGCGCCGCCCCGCTTCCTATCCACTTCCTCTTCGTTTTTGGCCCAATGCGATAAACTCAATCAAGAAAATACTGCCTTTAGTCCACTTACCCCCACCACTTCAACTAGCTAGTGTCCGTCGGAAAATGTGTTTGGGGGTTGTATTTACGGGGATTTTGTGAAAAATGCTCCTCGAAGATGTAAACACTTACGTGCTTGTTTCGTCAAACAAACGGAGTTTTGACAAAAACACGCACTAATCTTCGAGGAGCAATAACAATGCGAAAGGCCTTTGATCGTCAACAGCGGCTCGATTGTCAGCCCGTGTTGAACGTGCGGTTGAATCTCAACTGCCGCGACGAAATCATTCCCATTCTCAAAGCCCTGCAACACATCTACAGCCAGCCCAAGCTGCGCAATGATATTCTCAGGGCCATCGCGCGGGATGTCAACCGCACCTCCAGCCGTAAGCGGGGACGCCAAGGCATGGACTACTGGCAGGTCCTCGTGCTGGCGGCCGTGCGGCTGGGCTGTAACCTCGACTACGACAAACTCCAGGACTTGGCCGAACAACATCGCGCGCTGCGGCAGGTCATGGGAATCGGCGACTGGGACGAACAGACAACCTTCGACTGGCGGCGGATTCAAGACAACATCACCCACATCCGACCTGAAACGATCGAGCGAATCAACCATCTGATCGTGGCCGAGGGTCACAAGCTGGTTCCCGAAGCGGCCCGTGTGGTGCGGGCCGACTCGTTCGTGGCCGAAACCAACATCCACTATCCCGCCGAGAGTACATTGATCCGCGACGGCCTGCGAAAGATCATCCAATTGTCCGTTGCCTTGGCGGCGGCGATGGGCGGCGGCGGTTGGAGGCAGCACAAACACTTGTACCAAAAAGCCAAGCGGCTGGCTCGGCGGATCGACCGCATCGCCGCGCGCAAGGGCAGCGGTTATCAACAACGGCTGAAGGGTCCCTACCGCGAATTGCTCAGCCTGGCCGAGGTGATCATCAACCGTGCCGAAAAGCTGCGGAAACAGGTGCATAAACGTGCCGACGCCGAGATTCTCGCGTTGGACGCCGAACTCGAAGTCTTCCTGCAAAGAACCTTGCACGTCTGTGGCACGGCCCGGCGTCGCGTGCTTCAGGGGGAAAAGGTTCCCAACCGGGACAAACTGTTCAGCATCTTCGAACCGCATACACAGTTGTACAAACGAGGGAAAGCCGCCAAGCCGATCCAGTTCGGACGCCAGGTGTTGATCTACGAAGATGGTGCCGGCTTCGTCAGTCACGCTTATCTCATGCCCCGCGACGCCGACGACCGTGACGTGGTGGTCCAGCAAACGCGGCTCTTGCAGCGACGCATGAATGGTCGCATCCGCCGTGCGTCCTTCGACCGTGGTTTTCATTCGCCGGAAAACCAACGCCAGTTGGCCAAGATCGTTGCCCATCCTTGTCTGCCGATGCCCGGGGCCAATCAGGCAAAGCAACAAGAAGCGGAAGCCACGATCGAGTTCCGCCAGGCGCGCAACCGACATCCGGGCATCGAATCGGCCATCGGCGCGTTGCAAGCGGGCAACGGCTTGGCGCGGTGTCGCGACCGCACCGAACGAGGATTCCAACGGTACGTTCAACTCGGCATCCTGGGCCGCAACCTTCACGTGCTGGGAAAGATACTCATCGCCCGTGAAGATGCCTCCTGCCAGGCGGCCCAAACGCGACGTCGAAAAGCGGCCGCCTGAGTGCCGACGAGATTTTCTGTCTCGGTCGTTAGACTCCTCGCATCCCTTGTGCGCCGACCCTGCTCTCTGCGTCGCAACACACGTCCAATGGTCACAATTAAGTTCGCTCGCGATCATCTCAACTCAAACCAATCCCATCTTCGCGGCGTTGCCGCTAACGTTTTACCCACTCCCCGCCGCCGAAACACCATTTTTCCGACGGACACTA
>CBDAFL010000175.1:0-2482 GCA_965195225.1 uncultured Thermoguttaceae bacterium | reverse complement strand
CGGCTTCCTCGAAGATCAGATCCACGTGCCGAATGTACGACCGCTGTGCCCGGCCATCGTTCACCACTATTGCGGCGAGGTCGGCGACCGGGTTGACGGTGATTGCGACCGTGGCCGTGTTGGAATCGGTCAGGCCGTCGTTCGCCTTATAGGTAAAGCTGTCGCTGCCATTGAAATCAGCCTCTGGAACGTACGTGAATGAGCCGTCGGGATTCAGCGTGAGCGTCCCGTGACTCGGACCGCTTACCAGGATTGCTGAAAGTGTGTCTCCGTCCACGTCGTTATCGTTGAACAGGACACCGGGAGCGGCCACCGTGAGCGTGTTGTCCTCGTTCACGGTCCAACTGTTATTTGTAGCTAGTTCCTGTTGATGAATTCAGGAAATCGCACAATCGGACCGCAAAACGGACGTATCGGGAGGTAGGTGGTATTGTCAAAAAGAAACGCATCGCTATCCTGTTGGAAACACCACTAACCAAGGAGGACAACGATGCGTTTGAAAGCCGAAGCCATTTTGGAGTTTGGGTTGAATAATGACCAACCGCAGAACAAGATCGTACGCGAATATCGGCAAGAATACAAGCTGATCGGCGGGATTTTGGACCAACACCCCAAAATCCTCGAAATGGTTCACCGCGATTTGGCCAAACTCAGCAAGGCGACCTCCTCGCGGGGACGCAAGGCGGACTTTACCAGCGAGAACCTCTTCCGCGCGATCCTCGTCATGCAACGCGAATCGCTCGACTATCGCGAGGCATCGATCCGGATCGCCGAGAGTGACACTTTGCAGAACTTCTGTCGGCTGATCAAGAAGCCGTCGATCGACTTCACCCTACTGAACAAGGCGTATGGCGCGATCCGGCCCGAGACATGGGAGGCCGTCAACCACCAGCTCGCCTTCAGCGCGGTGGCGGACGAGACCATTTCGATCAATCATCTTCGCGCGGACACCACGGTCACCGAATGCAACATCCACTGGCCGACCGACTCCAGCCTGCTGTTGGACACCTATCGTGTGATCGCCCGAGAAATGTCGCGTGGAAGGCAGATCGACCGGCTGAGTTGCCCGTGGCGTTTTCATCTGAAGAAGATCAAGAAGCTGGAGTTCTTCATCGCGCGATATTCCGGCAGTAAGAGCAAGAAGCGGCTCCGTAAAGTCCGGCGGCAGATGAAAGACTTGATCGTGCGAGTCGAGAAAGTGCTGGAACACGCGGGAACATTCGTCGCCTGGGCCAAGCGTTCGACGAACCTGGAGTTGATGGGCATCGGCGCGTTGCTGGCAGACTACTTGCCGAACATGCGTCGGGTAGCCGCCGTCGCGCGGCGTCGCGAGTTCGACGGCGAAAAGGTTCCCAATAGCGAGAAAGTGTTCAGCATCTTCGAGCCGCACGCGGAACTGATCATGCGAGGACGTCGGGGTCGACCGATCGAGTTCGGACACAAGGTGTTGCTGACGCAATCGAAGGAGAAGTTCATCACCGATTACGTCGTGCTGGAGAAGAACCGCAGCGACGACGAGTTGCTTCCGGTGGTCCTTGATCGCCACAAAAAGAAGTACGGCCGGCGTCCGGAAACGATCGCGGCCGACAAGGGCTTTTGCCCTGACTCGGACACGTATGAAGATTTGGAAGAGCAGGTCGATTTCCTGGGCGTACCTCGCCGGACCCGCGATCTTGGCGGCGCGATGATGGGCATCTGGCAGCGATGGCGAGCGGGGATCGAAGGCACGATCTCGTGCCTAAAACGGGCATTCCGGCTGGCCAGATGCTGTTTCCGCGGATTTAAGAATTTCGCCTCGGCGGTCGGCAGCGCGGTTTTCTGCCACAACCTGCGTATCTTGGCGAAAACGTCCGGAGGTTGACGCAGCGACATCGAGAAAAACCGAACACAAGACCGAAGCATAAGGCAATGTATGCGCACATCATAACGTCAACGCCTCATAAGGCACAAAAACCGTTGCCTCCAGTCCATGCTCCCGATCCGCTTGCGTCCAAACCTCGTATCGTCGGCAAAAATGGACTAATATCAACAGGAACTAACTATGTGGTAGAATCCGGGCATGGTGAAGAAAGAACCATTCAGCGATCAATTGCGTCTGGCGGTCGAGAGAAGTGACTTGACCCGCTACGAAATTAGCAAACGGACGGGCATCGCGCAGTCGATCCTGTCGCGGTTCATCAAACAAGGCGCCGGCTTGTCAATGGATAGTGTCGACAAGCTTTGCGAATGTCTCGGGCTACGGCTGGTCAGCAAGGGTATACCCTCAAAGCGGAAAGGTAAGTGATACTGTGGCGAGTCTCTCAAAGGACGGTAGCGGTTGGCGGATTCTTTTTGTCTCCCCGGGAACGGGCAAGCGGCATACAGTGCGAACCGGGCGTTGCGCACGGAAGAACGCGGTAACGGCTCGGAATATGGTCGAAAAGCTGGTTGAGGAGATCGGAAGAGCACACGTCTTAACTCCAGTCACATGTCAGAATCTCGT
>CBDAFL010000174.1:0-21764 GCA_965195225.1 uncultured Thermoguttaceae bacterium | reverse complement strand
GCCTCGAGGGCCCAGGTCCAAACGATCTCGCGGCCGGCCGCAGGGGACCCCCGCGGGGGTCCCCTGCGAATCCCAATTTACCCTCCAAAGCAACTTTTGATAACATGCCCCAAAGACTATTTGGAAACATACAAGGTCCATGTTTCCGGCCAACGGTTCGTCGGCAAAACGCGTTTTTCCGCCGAAAAATGGACCAGTCCCCGGCTGGCCCGTGAACGGTTACAGTGGCTTAACTCAACAGATTCGTTAGCCATGCGTTGCTCGGCAGACCGCAGAAGCACTATCAACGGAAAGAATCAATCACTCTTCTTCACTTCGGATGCCCAGCGGCGGATCACGGCATCGGCGGCTTGGGCACCGGCGTTTTCCAGGGCGGCCTTCGCGGCCAGGGCTTCGACCAAATCAACACCGGCCGCGACGCCACGGTCGCTGACGGTGACGATCCGGCCCGGCACGGGTATCAAACGCAACTCGACGCGTGCCCGACAACTCGTCATACCCTGCAATTGGGCCGCATGAGCGCTCATGCCCTCGCCTTCGAGCAAGAAATCGACTTTCCGGTCGCCGTACTTGCCGGTCTGCAAAAGCGACTCTTTCCAGCCGCTGACCGGGTCTTTGGGAACAATCACCGTTAGTCCCAAACTGCGAATTCGTTGCATAATGGCCATCTGGGCGGCCGGATCGCTCAATGGCCGATTGATGTGGGTCTCTTCGACCTGCACCAATATAACCTTGCCGGCCAGCGGAGCGGCGAGTTTGCGCAGCTCGGCCAGTGCGACGTCGTCGGCCGTGGCGACCGGCTGTTGCAGCCGACGCACGGATTTGGCGAGTGGTCCTTCCAGCCGTGTTAAGACGTCGCTGAAGCCTTTTTCCACGAGGGTCTTGGCCGAAACCGTCGATTGCACCGTGGTTTCGACGTCCACGATCTTCAGAACGAGGTAATACTTATCGCCGATCTGGCTCGCCCTGCCGACGACGATGAACTGAGCGGAAAGGAATTTACCCAGTTTGACCGCCGACGACGTATCCACCAGTCCGCTCAAAGCAACCTGATGTTCTTCGGCAACCTTCTTAATCTGATCGCGGTTGACCAGCGTGACTTGCGGCAGCGTGGACAACATGGTATTGAGCTGGTCGGTTACGGCCGGACCTTGAACGTCGACGCTCTTGAGGATGTCCACGTCGAAGACCGCCACGCGGATTGGGCGAAGTTTCGCGGGCGCTTTCTGCTCGGCCGTTACGGTTTTCTCTTCCGGCTGGTCCGGTGGATCGGCGCTGAAGCCGGAAGTCGGCCAAAGTATCCCCAACACCAACAGCAAACCGGCACAGCGCCATCCACGGTCAATTTTCATGGCTCTCATCGTTTTCCTCCTCGGGGATTTTCCCCAAAAAAATATTCCACGCGGTAAATTGTCGCATCAAACGCAATTGACTCTTCGACGAGGGATTAAGGGTATCGTCGGGCCACCAGAAGACGCCCGGCCGCGACGCCCGGCGGAGATCGCGATCCAGCTTCAACCACTTCCAAGCATCCAGAACGGCGTCGTCTCCCAGGATCAGCAGAGGCAGGTCTTTGTCGACGCTAAACTCGGCGGCCTTGACGCCGGGGCTTTCAAGGAATCTAGTCGGCGACGGTCCGCCGCGAAGATCGAGCACATAGGCCCGAACTTCGCCGTCGTCCGTCGCGGCGGGAGATGCGTCTTTTTGTTCGCCCGCCGCCGAATGGAGCGCGGCGGTCAACACCGGCCGCTCCTCGGTTTTTACATCCTTCGCCTCGGGAAATAGCAGATACCATCGATCGGTGAGCGAGGGGCGGTCCGTTGCACTTTTCGCCGCTTCCGTCAGCAGCCGCAGAAACAACTCGTCGGCAACTTCGTTTCGTCCCAATTCCTCACGCCAAGGCAGATAACTCAATACGATTCGGGGCGATTCGGCACCGGTCCGATGGAGAAAAATCTCCTCGACCAGCGGATACTCCGAACCGGTGATCCACGTCCGTCGGTTGACGATTTCCTTCCAGGGCAACACATATTGTCGGAAGACGGGCGGTATGGCCCATTGTTGCTCTTGGATATCGGCCAGCGCGCCGGCCATCTGCTTGGGCAAAACCGCAAACCCGCGCTCGTCCGCTCTGATTTCACCGAACCAGTCGGCGTCCAACACCAGCAGGTTGAGCCGTCGTTCGGCGGCGGCCCGTTCGATCTCGGCGAGTTCCGCACCGGCTGCTTTTTTCTTTGCGACGATCAACAGCCCGGGATTATCTCGCTTGAGCCGGTTGTCGGCAAGAAGCGCCGCAACGTCTTCATGCTTCGCGACCGGCAGGCCCACGGCGTCGGACCACTGATCGAACCACGAGCGACCGCCCACCATCGTTAACCGGAAGTCTTTGTTCCAGTGTACGTCCTTATCCGGATAGATCACAATCGAGGAGAAATACACGTCCGCTTTTTTGCCGACAACGAATTGAAAAACCACGGGCACGCGCACTTGGGGGGCAATGAACCGGACCGTACCGTCCTTTTGCATCATCGACACGTCCCATCGCCGCCCGAAAGCCGCCAAGGCAAACGGTTCCTCGGCCCTGAGATCGCTACGTAGCAAAGGAAGCGAGACTTTTTGACCGCTGCGAAAAAACATTGCCGGAGATTCGGCGGCCTGCACGCCCCACGTCGCCGCGAAAAATATGATCGTCGATAGGAGTGTGCATGTTTTCATGGGATTTATCCCCCGGAACTTCAAGGTGTGCGATCCCGAATCACCCAGGCGGTGGCATCGACGTTCACCAGACAATCGTTCAGGGCCAGTTGACCCAAAGAAGTCTGGCCGATACCGATCTGGCGGTTTCCGGCCAGTGCGGCGCCGTCCGGGCGCGTGGCCGAGCCGTCAGCCGCGATGGCGTAGCGGAGATTCACTTCGCCGTCGGTTGCCGTGGGCAGCAGTCGCAAATGAACCGTTTTCGCCATCGCCCACGACGGCAGTTCGATAGTTGCCGAGTCGTTGCTGTGGCAGACGACAACGTAAGTTTTCGGTGGAATCACTTCGCTCGTGGGGCACGAGCCGTCCCTCTCAAATCGCAGGACGATCGCAATCGGCTGCCGCATCGTTTCCCCTTTCTCGGCCGGCGCCACTTGGATGGTCGAATCGTCGGCCGCGTACCAACTCAGCGGGCCGGCCACCGACTCGTGCAAGGCGAAGGCCCGATCGATATCGCGGCGCTGTTCGGGCGTTACGATCATCACGGGATTCCGCTGCCGCAATCGAGGGTCGGAGGCGAGTCCATTCGGCGCTTGGCCAACCAAGCGATTGCCCAAGTAAAACCCGCCAGCGACCAGGACTCCTCCCAGCACCGCGGCTGCCGCCAGAGCCGCCAGCCGCCTGAAACGCGACGCGCTTTCCGCGTGTCGCGCGGGCGGAGCCGCCACGATCGCCCCCCGAGGCTCTTGACGCCGCCACGGCTCCAACGATTGCCGCAAGCGGAGCATCGCTTTCAATCGTGCCTGCGCTTCCGCATCGTCGAGCGCCTCCAGGAGAACCTCCGCGGTCTGATCGGCGGGCAGTTCGCCGTCGACCAATTGCGACAACAGCAAATCTCTTTCGTCCGATACGCTCATGACGTTTCTCCAACCGGATCGGCGCCGATCCGTTCCATCAGTATTTTTCGGGCACGATGCACCCGCGAGGCGACCGTGCCGCGGGATATGGCTTCGATCGCGGCCGCGTCGTCGTAGGTATATCCGTCCATCTGAGTCAACACAAACGCCGACCGGCAGTCGTCGGGCAACTCGGCGATATATCCCAGAACAATGTGATACGATTCCTTGCGGACCGCGTGTTCGTCGGGGGTCGTTTCCAGACCGGCCAAGCCGTTCAGCAATTCGCCGTTCCAATTCGTCCGGTCTCGGTCGCTCCGGCGGCTCTTGCGCAAATGGTCATGGGCACAGTTGACGGTGATCCGATGCAGCCATGTGGCCAAGCTCGATCGACCGTCGAAATCCCCGGCTCCCCGCAACGACTTGACGCAGGCGTCCTGGGCCACTTCCCAGGCGGCGTCCGAACAACCGACGATCCGCAGCGCCACGCGGTACATCCGCGAAGCATGACCGGCGATTTTATCGGCGATTTGGTCGCTCATGTTCTTCGGTGCCGGCCTTTCTTCCTTGTTAGACGTTTCAGCCGCCGGGGTGTTTCGCGTCCTGCTCGGACAATTGACCGATGATGTGCTTCCACGACGCTTCGAGCCTGCGTTGAGCGAAGGGATTGAGTTGCCCAGAAAAGGTTTGGTTGATTTCCTCGACCGCTTCCAGCGCTTCCGGCCAGCGTTTCTGGCTCTGCAGCAGGGCAAGGCGGTGGTACATTCCCGTATACGATGCTCTGGGATTCGATTCCAATTCGGCTAGGCGTCGATAATACTCCAACGCCTTTTCGGGTCGGTTGGCGCACCACAAGTCATTCACATAACCCAGCAACAAGAGTGCCTCGGCGCAGTTCGCGTCGGACGCGAGAATCTGATTGAGGAGCTTTTCGGCCGCGTCGAACTCTCTCATGGAGATCGCCATTTTAGCCTGATCCAAGGGTGGCATTATGGCGATGGTCTCCCGCTGACGCTGCTGATACTCGGCGGTGGTCATAACCCGTCCCGCCGACTTGGCCGTGGCGAGCAGATCTTCGGCCGACACGAAAAGTACGCCGTTAGAGGTCGACAGCCAAAGGCCACCGCGGGGGCCAAGTGAACGATTTGACTCGGCCCCGCTTCCCGCAACCACTCCCAAAGGACCATACCACGTGTCGGTCTTGGGATCCCAAATCACTACGTTGCGGGCGAATTGGACGCGGCCCTTTCCCAAAAACGCCAACATGTCTCCCATCGCAACCATCTTGTCGCTGTTCACTGGGCAAGTTGCCGGGGGACGTACGTTGTGAATGGACGTTTCTCTCCACCAACTCTGGATAATTTTCCCAGAGGAGTTGAACTCGTGAAGTCCACCTCGGGTCAGAAAACGTCGCCCGGCCACTTCGGCCATGCTTCTGATGCCCCATCTTCCATCGGGGGATGAAAAACCATGGTGCCCCTGAGGGGCGATCCATCCGTAGGGCATTTTGAAGTCGATCGGGGTGAACCTGAGTTCCCGGCTCAACAAGTCGTCGTATAGCACCTGTTTACCCCAGGCAAAAAGCCTTTTACCGTCGCGCCAGAGAAGTTTGGGGCCGGGATTATCCAAAGCCTCTTTCACGCGGTGGAGCAACGTGACCTTACCATTGGGTAGTTCCAGCGTGAAACAGACGGGGCGGCGATACGCCAGCGATCCCACGCAAAACAAAGTCCGCTCGTTGAGCGGAAAGATTCTTGAGACACCCTCCTTGGGCAGCCCTTGCTCTGGACCGAAGATCGACCATTTCTCGCCCTTGGGATCGAACTCCAGCAGACCGCGTTTCGATGTGCCAATGTATAGCTTCCCCGCCACGTATTTGGCGTCAAGAATGGATAATGGTTTTTCTACTGGAGGCTCCGGCAGCAGTTTTAAGGAATCCCAAAACTCCTTGCGAGGATACTTTGAAAGTTGGTATGTCTTTCCGACGGGTCTCCCCGACTTGTCTAGCGGCACGTAGCCGACCATCTGGGACGGGGTGCTAAGGGTATTTCCACCAAACTGACGCCAGAGATTGTAATTGATTGCCAGGTAGCGGCGTCCATCTCCCTCGACCAAGGGACGGATCGACCTTGGGCCGCCCTCGTGAGGCCTCGGCTCGCGGCAAATGGCAACACCTTTGACCGACGGCATGTCGCTACGGCGGTATCTGCCTTGCGCGACGTTCTTTCGGTCCTGAAATACATCCACACTAGGCCAGCGGATTTGCTTACGACTGACATATATCCGATTGCCTCCGGTGGTCCAGTGGTCGAACTTAGCCAACCGGTCGGCGTCATCCATCCTCAACACGACGACTCGCAAACGCGGAATTATACTGCCGGGGTGCCGGATTGGGGACATCCGCGGACACCGTTTAGCATCCCTTATCCTGTTTTGCAACTGAACAACCAACTTCCCAGCACGGTCCAGACAGACATCTTCCACCGCAAGTTCTGCCGCGCGAAGCCAGAGTTCGTCGCAGTCCAACATGAACATGTCCCTGTCGAGTTGCTGTCGTATCCGCAGGTACCGATCATCACTGGTGACCTTCGGCAACTCAGACTCGCTCCGCGTGCATTCTTGGAGAATCCCGTCTATCCATTGCTGGCGCTCGGCCAAGGGAACGCCGTTCCGCTTCATTGCCCGCCCGACGACGGTCAACGCGGTGGCCCGAGAATAAATAGTCGTCGACATGTTTCGATGAATGGAACCGGTGGTCAGTCCGCCGTGCTTGACAGCGTCTTCAAGGATCAATTTTGTCATTTGAACCAACTTTAACTGTTGGGATGTCAATTCCATACCGATCGATGTATCCAGTTGTCCCAGCGAGGCATCGATGGCGAGACAACAGGCGTCGTGGGCCTCGTGGCGGTACTTGGCCCGTAAGCCGAACCGATCGAAGTATCGCAGCACATTCGTGAGGATGCTCTCTGCTAGTTCGTCCGTCTTCTCGCGTTCCATTTTGCCCTTGGATAAAGAACATTCCGTCCTGAGCATCCGCAGATGTTCGACGATGGCATCTTCCATAGTGGGATCTAGTTTTATGGCTGCCTCGGCGTGGGCCAGCCGATCGTGTATCGCCTGATCGTATCGTGTGGTTCCCCTTTGCAACATGATGTCGATGGCTTTCGCCGCGCGAAGTTCGGCTTCGGCCTGACTGCGTCGAGCAGCCAAGTCGTCGAGCCAATCGGTCGCCGCGTCCGACCGCGCCTCGCGCAGCAGTCCGGCCAGTTTTGCCCACGTTTGTGCGGCCGCCGTGTCGAACTCGGCCACCGTGGCGACGACGGTGAACGATTGGTCTCCGCTGGCATCACCTCTGATTACCCGGGCCGTAATCTCCACCGGAGTTTCGTCGAACGTCTTGCCGCGCCCGTCTCCCTCGCGAACGCTAAGCTCGACGGTGGCGTCGGCCTGGGGCGAAAACCGCCGTCCGCCGGGCAAGCGGCTCAATCCCATCAACAACAACAGCGATTCCTCTTTCGCGCTGGCCGCTTCCAGATGACGCACGGGCGTCAGTTGGGGCGAACGGGCCACGGCCTCGTCAAAAACAAGCTCCAGCCGGCAAATCAACGGCTTTAGCCGCGGATTCTTTTCTTCGTTTTCCGCCCTCAGACAACGCACCTTCAGCTTTCCCTTTTCCGGTTGCCTCGCACGTTTCAAGCCCTCGCGGCAGCAGCCGACCATTTGGCTAAGGTCGTCTTCCCGCATCGGCCAGGCACAACGCGATTCCTTCATCACGTTTCCGTGCGAGAGGTCAATCAGGGTCATGCGGGCCTCGGGGACCAGGCTGGGAACATCCACTTCCAGCCGAATCATCGCGTCAAAAGCTACCGCCGGCTTCGACCAGTCTCCGCTCAGCCGCTTCTCTTCGAGGATGCGATCCAACTGGCTGCGGTCCAACACGCGGGCGATTCCCTCGGCGGCGATTTCCTCGGCCAAACGATCGCAGGCCAACTCAGCCTCGGCCCGCGCCGACCAGTCGGCCGCATCGGGCAATCGCGGCGGAAGAATCACGACGGCCGGAGCCGACGAGTCCATCGGCGCGGCTGGCCGGGCGGCCCTCTTGCCCAACAGCGCGCTCGAATTGGCGTGCCGCGCCGGAATCGCCGCGGGCGGATTCTCGCCAGGCGCGCGCTTCGTGAACCGCATTTTGGCCCGATATGCCGTCGGCACATAAGGCTCGACGAACCAGGGCAGTTTGGTTTTCGACTTTACGTCCAACTTCGGCAATCGGCAAAGGCCCTCGTCCGTTTCCAGAATATGCAACCTCCGACCGCTCCAACCTTGCCAATGCCGTAACTTTCTCGATTGATAATTGCGCGAATCCACGCCGAGACAATAAACCTTTCCGGCGTTGTTGACGAACAGACCAACCAAACGTCGGTTGAGTTCGATTTCCCCGACGCTAGGCAGAAGACTTTCCGTCTTGCCGCGCCTGATTATAGGTTGACTGCCGACCGGCTGGAGCGGCTCGGACGAGCAGATATGCACCACGTTGAGATAAGTGTGGCCCACGACGCGATGAGCGGCGGAGAAAATCTGATGGTTCCACTGGTAATTCGCGTAAGGGAACACGTCAGCCATTACCAATAAGAGACCGGTTGCCGTGTGATTGTCGAGCTGATTAGCCGCAAACTTATCCGGACTCAGCTCGCGTATTCGCAGCAACAGGAAACGAGCCATGTCGCGACGGCCCCCGCTTTTAGCCAGGAGCCTGTAAATGTTGTAGGGTTCGTCCTGCATGAGCATGGCCACCGCCCTCTGATCGAGCGGATCCTTGCGGAATCTGGCCCAATAGGTCGGCAGCAGTTCCTCGGCGTGTTCGCGATAGAGAACGCCGAGTTGACGACCCCGGTCCGTGGTGCGGTAAGATGAGTCGAGGGCCTCGACCACATCGGCGCAGGCCTGCCGGGCCTCGATGTCGGGGCAAGAGCGTGCGAACACCAGAATCCTCTCGACGTGTCCCCGGCCCTGATCGCACAATCGCTTGGCGGCGGCCGCCCGATTGTCGGGCGTTTTCAACTCTACCAACAGACGATCGACCTCATCGGCCGTCAAAACCGGATCAAACACCAGTTTTTCAAGCTCAACGATCGTCTTCTGCCAGGCTTTGACATCCTCCGACGCCTCAACCCGGTCAAGCCCCGCCAGGGCTAAAAGGCATACTGTAAAAAGAAGTCCAGATTGTCTTTGCCGTGTGCAACCGTTCACGGTCTGGCCGGGGACTGGTCCATTTTTCGGCGAAAAAACGCATTTTACCGACGAACCGTTGGCCAAAAACATGGACTTATCCCCTTCCCGCGGCGCCAGGAGGACAGTCCCATTTTCGCGGCGGTCAAGTCAATTCGCCTGGCAACGTCCCTCACGCCGCGAAAATTGGGACAGTCCCCTGTGAACGGTTACCCTGTCAAGTCGCAGACGGCCCAAGGCCGCCTTCTTTCTCCCAAGCTCCGAACGCTTCGTTACCTCCGCATCCGTTGGGATAGCTACCCGGCCGGGACGACCTTTGCCGGGACAGGACTTTCACCTGCTGGAACAACAAACCTTTCACGGCGCACCTGGACCAGGACACCAACTTTGTACCGTATGATTCCAGCACATTCAACCCGGAACATCACGACCGGGGGTCCAGAAACTGAAGCAGCTTGCCGCGGATGCGGTGGCTGAGCTGCCAGATATTCGCCCTGGAATATTTCTGTTCCGTCGTGCCCGACGGCTCGGTCAACAGGTAATCGCTGCAAAAGACCCTCTCGTGAGGAGTAAGAGTGCCGAGAAATTCCGGCAGGGGGTTGACCGGCTGTCTGGCGTTTTCGCTTCGATGCTGCGGTCTTTCGCGCAGTGCCGTCAATTCGCGATTTCGGCGACGGATCTCCGCGCGAAAGTAGCGAACGCTCTCATCCTTCGCCAGCATGCGCATAAACGTGATCAGCCTGGCGCCCCGATCGGGCTTGTACCGCGCCAGCAACTTGCCGTCGTTGGCAACCAGTGCATACCACACCCGAGCGGCAATCTCGTCCACCAGATTCGCGTCACTACTCTGAGGACCGAGCATGACCCTGACCGACGCCAGCAGCGGTTCATGACACTGCGTGTAAAACTGCTCCCATGCGGCCACTTCGCCGGCAAGGCACCGTTTAGCCAGCAGCGAATCGGCATGTACGCCCACCCCGTCCATATCGCCTTCGCTGGAGTGGATGCCTCCCCCGTCATCGAGTGACGCGACAGGCGACTCCTCGGGCACGTCAATAGGCAATGGCTTTTTCTTCACAGTCAATTCGCAGACAAAATTACGATAGCACCAGACGGCGACCAGCACACCTCTAAGTCTAGCGAGCCGGCACAAGTCTGTCAAACATTTCATAAAACTCTTGGGGGGGTTGCGTGTCGCGACGGGGTGGGGAGACAGGATTGCGTTAACCACTGGCAGATAAATGAGTTACGATTCCAGGATTCAACCTCTAATCCTCGGTGATCGAGTCTTCATCCGGCGAATCGGAGATCGGGCCTCTGGTCGCATCCAACCAGTCGAGATATTCCTCGATTTCGTGAAGGGGCATACCCAGCGACAGTGCGGTTCGTATCGCCTCGGCACGCTCCAGAAACGTGCCCGCGTGTTCCAACATGAGCTTGGCGATTTTGTGTGCCATACCAATCGAGAGAACATACCAGATCGTGTGAACCAGTACCAGCCGGAAGGTCAGAAGCCGTCGCTTGTCACGAGCCGGCCGGAGGCAGTGCAAGTTCGGCCAACAGCGGAAGATGGTCGGAGCCGATGTCCGGCCCTACCCAGCAGCGGCAAGCCTTCAAACCCGGCGCCGTCAAGACGTGGTCGATCCGCAGGCCGAATTGCCAACCGCCGACGGGCGTCCACTTGGTGTGGCCGAGTCCAAGCCCGGAAACGGAGAACGCGTTGAGATACCTGGCCCAAGAGGCACGGTAGATGGCGCTTTCGGCCGGCATGTTGAAATCGCCCGCTGCAATCCACGCGACCGACCAGCCCCGTAGCCACTCGACGAGTTCCTCCGATTCCCGGCGGCGATCGACGATTTCAGCCGCCAGTTCCATACTTCTTGTCGGACTGACGACTGTTTGTCGATCAAGGACCTTGCTCAGTCCCGCACGCGGAGTGCGCAAGTGAATGCAGCAGAACCCGACCGGACCTTGCGGCATTTCCACGATGCACCGCAGCGCGTTGACGGGCGGCCAGGGGCTGGGAGGGTGACGCCGCCGGGCAGATTCCATATTGCGCAGCGGGTACGGCGAGGCCACCATCAACTGCCCGGCACGCAGCACTCGCCATTCCTTTGGCCAGATTAAGGTGAGGTCCGCCGGACATTCCTGGAGGGCGACTACGTCCGGCTTCGTGGCGGCCACCAGCGCCGCCAGGCGATGCACATCCACGGCCGTTCCGTTGACGTTGCAGCTCAGCACCCGAACCATCTGGCCGTCCTGTGCAACCAGCCTGGCCCAGGGCAGGCACAGCCCCATGATCGGCCCCGGCAACACGATGGCCGCGCCCGCCAACGGCCAGAGCAGCCGCGGCTGCACCCAAACCGCCACGGGCACGAGCACCAGCCAGGGCGCCGCGTAGGGCCACCTCGGCCCAAAGAGCATCACTGTGGGAAACCACCACCTGTCTCCGCCCAGCCACAGCAACAGCCACACGGCCAGCACTGCCGCCACGTACAACCAGACGCAAGCCGTCACGACCGTGACCGGCCAGCGCCGCCGTTTGGGGCTTTTGGGGGCAGCGGAATTGCGGTGGAGTCGCAGCTTCATGACATCAGCCTAACACCGCCCACGACCCCAAGCAACTATGGTATAATGGACGCCAAGCGTGTCGAGAGGGACGCCCCGTGAACGCTACGTGAATCTTCGCATATCGAGGTCGAAGTGATGATGCTCCGCGGGCTGCCGATCGCGATAGGACTGGTCGTCGCGGCTGGGGCGTTTTGGTCGCCGGCCAGTGCGGGTGTTGTCGTGCTGACCAACCGCGCGGAGGGCAAGGTTGCGCTGACCATCATCCAGCCAGACGGCCGGCAGACCCGCCACGGCTTGGATCGCGGCGAGGTGATTCCGGTGCCCGTTGCAGACGCCGTCACCATCATTTTCAATGCCGGTGGCGAGCCGCGCCGGCGTCTGCTTCAGGCCAACGGCATCTACTACTTCCACACCGACGGCAATAAGCTTGATCTGGTCCAATATCCGCTTCCCGGTCTTCCGGCCGACCGGCCAATGCCGAAGCCGCTTTCCCGCCCGCGGGATGACTTGTGTACCATCCCGGTCAAGATTCTGGTCGACGACAAAGAGCCGACGGTGCGGCGTGTGTGGGAAAAGCGATACCGGGAGCGGATGGCCGAGGCGTCCGAGATCATCGAGCGACATTGCCGGGTTCGCTTCCAGGTGGTGGCGGTCGGCGCCTGGACCTCCAACGACGGCGCCCGCGAGTTGCGGCAGCTCATCGAAGAGTTCGAGCGAAAAGTCAATCCGGCCCCGGCGCGGCTGGCGATCGGCTTTACCGGCCAGTACCATACGTTGCGAGACGAGAAACGCATGGGCGGGATACGGGGCCCGTTCCACTCGCACATCTTGATCCGCGAGTGGGGCCGCCAACTCGCCGAGCCGGAGCGGCTCGAAATGCTGGTACACGAGTTGGGGCACTTCCTCGGCGCGGTACATTCGCCCGAGCACCAGTCCGTGATGCGGCCCGATATCGGCGACCGGCAATCGCGGGCCCGCGCCTTCCGCATCGGGTTCGACGCCCCGAACACGTTCGCCCTGTTCCTGGTGGGCGAAGAGCTTCGCAGCCGTACCCGTCCGCTGATGCACCTTTGCCAGCTTCCTTCTGCCACCAAGGACCACCTGCGGGCGGTGTACCGCTCGCTCGCCGCCGCGATGCCGGGCGATTCGGCGGCGCCGCGCTACCTGACCATGCTCGACCAGTCGCTGGGATTGGCAGGGGAACTACCCGGACGTCGCCAAGCCGTGATCGCCGGCGCGCGGACCGTGGTGCGGGCAGTGACCGAGGCCGCCAAGAAAAACCGGCTGTTGCCCAAGAAGCTCCCCTCTCCCACCGAGGGAGGGACAGTGGGCGAGGGCGTTCTGGACACCGAGCGCCAGGTCCGACTGGACGGGGACGAGCTAACCGTGTACTACGTCCGTCAGGCTGCCGCTGCTGCCCGGCGACTTCCCCGAGAGGTTGCCGGAGCGGCATTTCTGCTGGGGTTGGGAGTGGCCCTGAACGACTCGCCGCTGCCGGACCAGTCGGGGACTGGTCCATTTTTCGGCGGGGAAACCCCTTCTGCAGACAGACGACGGGCCGAAAACATGGCCCTGTCTCCTTCCGTGGCGCAGCTTGAGTCGGCCTCCGAACGGGCGGCGCGGCTGGCAGTTCTCGGCGCCCCCACCATGCATACCCGCCGCGACTTGCTCCGGCATTTCGCGGTATCCGCTGCTCTGGTGGTTCTCATCGGCCCCCGAGGCGCCGAAGGGGCCGGAATCCTCAAGGAACTGGCCGACATGCGCGGCGGCAGCGGGTTCAGCTTCGCCGATCTGTCGGCCGACTTGGCCGGCGTCGTGTTTGCCGTTGCCGTCGGCAAAGGCAAGATATCTCTATCCCGCCTGGCGGATAGTTTTTCCGTCGGGGATTTCCTGCCCGAGGTGGGCGAATTGAAAGAAGGGATCGGCTGGAACGAGTTTATGGGCAACTACGGCTATCCTCCGGACGCCCGATTGTCTCGCCAGCGCGCGTCACTGCTGAAGCGCATTCTCGCCCTGCCGGGATATAAGTGACGCGTTTGGCGAGCCAAGCCTTGCTGGAATAATGAATTGGCTGCTATTCACAGACCAGATCGCACCAGATCGTGGATGCGCACAACACCCACCACCTTTCGGTTCGCATCAAGTACGGGAAGGACCGAGATTTGCGAGGGTCTATTTTCCATGAGTTCAACCGCTTCCACGGCCATCTGGTCTTCCCTGCATACGATTGGGGTCTGCGTCATCAATTCGTCGATCGTTCTGTGCAAAACGTCGTCATGTTTTTCCAGACAACGGCGCAAATCGCCGTCGGTAAAGATGCCCAGAAGATCCCGCTGGCGATTGGCAATAACAACAATTCCCATCGCTTTGGCGCTCAACAGAAGCACCACCTGTTTCATCGAACTTCCGGGGCTGATGATTGGGATCGCAGTTCCCTGATGCATCACGTCTTTGACTCGAAGTAGGAGTCTCTTGCCAAGCGAGCCGGAGGGATGCAGCTTGCTGAACCCATCCGACGTGAATCCCCGGCGATCGACGAGGCATGCAACCAGTGCATCACCGAGTGCCATGGCAACCATGGCACTGCTGGTGGGGGCAAGGTTGAGCGGACATGCCTCGTTTTCGACGCTGGCATCCAAGGCGACGTCGCAGCCGGTCATCAGGCTTGAACCGTGCTGCCCCACGATTCCAATTGTCTTGCAATCCGCCGCCCTCACGAGTTTCAGAAACGTCAATATCTCGGCAGTCTCGCCGCTCTTGCTGAGCAATATCACGATGTCGCCCTTCTGCATTGCGCCGAAATCGCCATGCATGGCGTCTACGGGATGCACGAACACCGCGGCGGTGCCGGTTCCACACAACGTGGCCGCTATCTTGCGGGCGATGAGGCCCGACTTGCCGAGGCCCGTGGTCACCACCTTGCCCGAAGCGGCAAGAATCATGTCCACCGCCTCCTCAAAGCTGGCGTCGATCCGGCCCATGGCGGCCTGCAGCGCGTCGATTTCCCTACCAATTGTGATTCGTGCCAGCTCGATCGGCGTACTCATCGTTTCACTTTCTTCACGACCTTCCCAAACGCTCTTCGATAAAGTCCACGATTCGTTTCGCGCTCCCTCCATCGCGCAAGTATAGCTCGTCCTGCAGAACGGTCTCCGCACGCGCGCGGAGGCCCTCGCGAACCGAGCAGTCGAACAACAAACGCAAGATCGATTCCCTTAGGGTACTTGTTGAGTCGATCGACAGGGCTGCGCCTAGCTCGTCGTAGGGCAAGTGCCAAGAGATGGGCAAATAGTTCACCAGTGCCACGGGCAGCCCCGCAGCCATGGCCTCCAAACTCGTGGTCGACGCCACGGTCATCATCGCATCGGCAAGCTGGAAGCACTCTTCCAGTTTGCGGCGGTTGGTAACTTCCAGCAGGCTGCGGCCCGCGCCGGGGGGCAGCAGCCGCAGCCAATGATCGACGGGCAGGTCGCGGGGGTGCAGTTTTACCAGCAGCCGCACGTTGTCGCAAGCATCGCACGTGGCCACCAGATCCACGAAGAGGCGATCCAGCAGGTGCGATTCGGGGATGGGCTGATTGCAGAACAGCAGTACGCGTTCCGTCCCGCTATCGCCGTTATCCGAGAGGCGTTTTATCGTTTTCATCGTGCCGTCGAGGCGCGGTTGCCCGGTCACGCGGATATTCTTGCCCGCGACCCCTTGTTGCATCAATTGTCGTCGAAACCGATCTCCCGCCGCCGCAATCATCGTACAACCGGACCGCCCATATCCCCTCCGCACAAACGCCCCGGCCGGGGCACACCGCGCGAGGATGCGTGGGCCCCAAGCGGCGACAGCCGAAAGGCCTTGCCGCCGAATCCGCGCCACCAGCGATGTCGGCCGATGCGCGGGCCGAACGCTCTCCTGGACCAGCAAAACTTCCCTCCCTTGCCGGCGGCTGAAGGCGATCACGAGCCGATCGAACACCGCGCTGTTGTCGTTGCAGAAAACGGCCACGTCGAAGGGGATCGAAGACAGAAAGGCGAAAACTTCGCGTTTGGACCGGACATAGGGTTTCTGCTTGGGCAGCGTTCGGCCAACGTCCGATTCATAGTACCCCGAGTATTCATAGCAGGGGAAGCCGGCCCCCTTTACCGCCTCCGCAGTGCGGTACTCAGGCTTGATGACAGCGTCGCGAGTCAGAAAGCAGGGATTGTGCCCACGTTGTCGGAGTTCTTTGGCAATGGGAAGTTGCGCCTGCACGTGGCCGGGATTCCCTGGTACAAACAACACCCGGATGGCCAGTATCGTTTTCATCTCGTTCTGCTCGTCCGGTCAGTATGACTATATCTACGGTACCACTTCGCGGAATTGACCACCAGGGCTTGTGTGTCACCACTGCTAACAATCGTCAGATGTGGTGCCCACCCGTGGAAAGTGATGTTGTAGGATTTCAGCGGAAAGCGAACACTTCTGCCCACCTGACAGGCCAGGAAGTCTCGGAGGAATGGGGTGATTCGCTTGGCGCGACGAAAAACCGTTGAGATTTCGGGGGTTCGTAATCGTTGCATTTGAAACTTGACGGCGCCAGAGTCGCATTCTCCGGAATCTCCCTATGTGACCGGCTTGACAAGGCGACGATAGACAGAATGCAGTGCTCGCAGAAGTGGTACGGGAAGGCACGTCAGTGCAATGTATTTCATCGAACTCGCAGTGCAAAAATGACTACGGACGCATTCACGGAAGTGCGTTCTCGCGACAGACATGCGACCGCTCTTGAACGCCGAATAGGCCAGTGCATACTCTGTTTCAAGGCAGTGTTTCTTAATCTGTGATAGATGCCACGAATTAAGGCTACTGAGCCGACGCTCGGCAGTTACCCAGAAACTCAATTTCCGCTCTAAGGCGGACGGATCGTTGGTGAAGTTGTTGTCGTGGAGTCGCCTGAAGACGAGAATCTCTGGTACGACTGCAATGTCATGTTCCTGAGCGATCCGCAAGAACAGATCCAAGTCCTCCATGAGCCGCAGTTTCTCATCGAAACCGCCGTGCTTCTCCAATAGGCGTTTGTGAACGAGGACGGATGAGGGGAAAATGAATGACCGGTCGATCAGGATGTCAAAAATTTGGCCTTCAGCTACGCAACGGTACGCACCCAGGAACGACTTCTTCTCGACGTCCGGACTCTTTCCCTTGTACATGTCTGTGACTATGAACTCGCAGTGAGAGGCTTCGTATTTCGCGGCCTGCCGTTCGAGCTTCGTCTTGAGCCAGACATCGTCGTGATCGAGAAAGGCGATCCAATCGCCTCTGGCAGACCTAATCCCGAGATTCCGGGCGGCGGATTGTCCGGAGTTGGTTTGGTACAGATACCGCACACCACTCGCCGTGTACTTGGATACAAACTGCTGCGTGTCGTCAGTTGACCCGTCGTCGACGACGATAACCTCGAGGGGCGGAAGCGTTTGGCTTAGGACGCTCTCAATCGCTTCCCGGAGGTAGTCCTTGGGGCAGTTGTAGGTAGGGATGATAACGCTGATCTTCATTGCAGGCTCCAACTAGGCTTTGTCGGAAAACTTGTATTTTCTTGCTCTGGGAATTCGTGCATATTGATGTCTCGATCCCCGACACTGAGGCAAAGGATGACGAGACATCGCCTTACGGATGAACAATAGGAGAATATCGCGAACCTTTTTCCAGCCCCAGCGCCGACGGGGCGACCGGAATGTGTCAATGGTGTGGGACGCATCTACCAGCAGACCTTCATCGACACCTACACCAAGGTGGCCGTGGTCAAGCTCTACGACCGCAAGAATGCCCTCGTCGCCGCCGATGTGCTCAACAGGAGACCTCAGAGAAGAAGGGAATGCCATCACGTATCGGAAAGGCCCGCCCACAATTCTCGCAGCGGATAGTCCCGTTTTCCACCTCTTTCAGTGTTCCAAAGCACTCGGGACATGAAATAACTTCGCTAATATCCGGTCTTGTGAGTGCAGTCATAGGCGTACGAGCTTTCCCAAGGCGATGCTTGAGTCAGTTGTCTAGCGGGACAACACCAACCGTTTCATCACATACCACGGTCCTGCCGGTCCCAAGCCACCAAGTTTCGCGGACGCGCCGAACGATACCCCGCAATTGCGGTTCAATGGCTATGACCAACGCGCCGTAGGGGATCATTCCCGCTGCTCCGATGGCAACCAACGCCAGCCAGGTCGTCGGAGGCGACCACCACAATAACGTTGCCCATGTAATAGCCAGCAGGGTGGAGGCAAGCGTCGGAGCAACACAGGAACGCAGAAACCAAGTCAACAGGGAAACGTGAATCTCGCTGCAAAGGAGGGCGATTGTGGCAAAGGCGAGGGCGATCATCGGCGCCGTTGTCGCCAGGGCGACTCCCTCTATCCCGAAGGGCCTTACCAAGGCCACGCTGCATCCAAGCGTGATCAGGGCCTGCACAATGCTCAGCGCCGAAAAGAGCCGAATCCTTCCCAGGCCGTAAAGAATCCGCGCCGCCACCGTGTGCGCCGACAGCGGGCCAAGCTGCATGGCCAGAATCACCAATGCCCAATAGCTGAGTTCCGCATAGCGCGGGCCCATCCAGAGAGACAGGAATGGATGGCCAAACAGGATCAACCCCAACTGTACCGGCAGGGCCAAGAAGAGCACGCATCGGGTGCCGGTCAAGAACGCGCCGTGGATCGCCGAGGCGTTTCCTTGCGCCTCCCACTTGCTGATTGTCGGCGTGATCACTCCCAGAAGGGCCACGAATGCCTCGCGGCCGTATCCGACAAGTGTACTGGCCAGGGCGAAGAAAGTGATGCTTTCGGGACTTAGAAACGCACAAATAATGATGGCGGAACTCTGGCTGCCGATACGGCTGGCGATCTGCACGATGAAGACGTAGATGCTGTAGCCCCGGATAATGCGGAAGGTTCCGCGGTCGACGAGCCGCAGAGAGAAACGCAATCCAGGAAGATAGTGATAGGAAGCCCAGGCCGCGCATGCGTGTTCGAGCAGGCTGCAAGCCGTGATCACCATGCCGATGGCCGGAAGCCCTCCGCCCGCCTGAAGCACCACCAGAAACAGGCCGTTGCGGACCAGCATCCCACCGATGCGGATGGCGGTTTTCATCGGGAATCGCGCCAGGCCGAACAGCACTGCGCCATAAACCCCCAGCGGAAATCCCATCGCCAGATTGATGCCCAGCAGTACCAGCATCCAGCGGGTGTCGTGTGCCAACTCCGCGGGTACGCCGAGGGGCCGGGGCCAGAGGAAAGCCAACACCAGGGTCACGGCCAATGCGAACAGACCGATCAGTGCGAATAAGGCAACGCTGGTGCTGAAGACCCGATTGATGCTCTCCTGGTCGCGTAGCCCCTCGAAGCGTGCCACGAAGCGGACGACCGACGCTCCGATCCCCAGATCGGCCAGCGTCACGTATGCCAACACCGAGCCAACCAATGCCCAAATCCCGTATCGGGCATCCCCCAGCCCATGCACCAGGATGGGGGCCATGAAGAACGCGATCACCGCCGCGCCGGCAAAACCCAACCAATTGGCTGCGACGTTAATCAGTATGCGGCGCTTCTCGCCCCCGGCTGATTCCATGTCCGCGGGGACGCCGTACGGTAGGCCGCTGTCTGCTACCTCGGATGCCAAGACATCCTGTGTCGGTTCTTCGTGGGGAATGCTAGCCATCGCGTGCTGGTGAATTCAGACCATAAGGAAATGGTCGCTCTACTTTTGATATGCAGAAGCGATACTTGCCCGAAGGCTCTTGGGGGATGCGATCGACGTACTCGCACTGGTAGCGGACCTCGGGGCCGAACCGCTCCGCCACCAACCGGCCGATCATGCTGAGGCTTGCCGGGCCGATGCCGTTGGCCATCAGGAAAATGGCAATCACCTGCCCCGTACGCGATAGTATCTCCAGCACGCCGTAATCCGCCGGCGTGAGATATCGCGTACAGAGCGGCAGCACCACTGACGCCGCCTGGAGAACAAGCGTCCCCATACCGTAAACGGCGGCGTGTCTCAGAAACGATCTATTACGGAATTCATCCATGCAGATCGACGAAATCAGATGCCGCCGAAGAGCGGCAAACGGTTCCCTATCATTAAATCCAGAAAACTCCGGCGGGTCTTCTCCAGCGTAGTTGGCGCACCCTCCAGCCGTGAGATGGGTCCGCGATGACGGTCTTGCGGATCCCGCAAACAGTTACATGACGAATCACCCCGGTCAACCGGTAGCCGAGCTTCTGGCACATGACCGCTGGAACCTGGTTTCCCTCCACGATTACCGCAACGACGCGGGAAGCGCCCCGCGCGACGAGAAGCCGCAGGATTTCCTGGTGGACTCGTTTGAACAGCCCCTTGCCCCGATGCGTCGGATCCGTGAACCCGCCGTAGGTATAGCAGACCGTGTCGTCCAGTTGCAGAAGAAGGTCTAAGCCGCGTACATAGCACGAGTCAAAATGCAACCAAGTAATGTGAACGGGCCGCTGGCCAAAAAATGCGGCGATACAACAGTCCCCATAGTCGTGCCGCCTTAGGAATTCGGCTGCGGGATGGCCGGCCATCGCCGCGCACGCGGCGAGGCCTTCCCGCGTTACTTCGCCAATTCGATACTCGCCGCAATCCGTATCAGTTGCCTCGATGGTCGCAAAATCCGAAAGGTTGTGCATTTCAAATAGCCGAGCGGCGCCGCGGCGGAACAGCCATGAAGGCATTCTCTCGCCAATTGTAAGAAAGAGGTGCCTGAATTGGCCGGAACAAACGTAGTGCAGCGCCTTACGCGCGGTGCGCATTTCCCCGGTTTGCCGAGTGTCAGGATGGGATTCGACCTTCTGAGTTGTGGTTTCCATCGTTGATTGACTACCGCTAATCGGAGTGGAATGGGCTTTTAACATTGGAGATACAGAATCGATACTTGCCCGAAGGCTCTTGGGGGATGCGATCGACGTACTCACACTGGTAGCGGACCTCGGGGCCGAACCGCTCGGCCACCAACCGGCCGATCATGCTGAGGCTCTTATCGTCAAAATCAGGCCCCTTGACAATGCGGAACAGGAACCGATCGACCTCTTCCTGGACAATCTGCAATTGGGCAAGCCCCGGCACCATGACGGCGAAGTTCTCGGTCAGCGAGATGCCTGAGATCAACTCGCCGCGGGTAGTGACGACGTAATCGGCCACGCGGCCTTCGATCTTCTCCAGCAGCGGCAGCCCTCGACCGCAAGGGCACTGCCGGTCGGCGAGCACACCCATGTCGCCCACCTGGTAGCGAATCATCGGCATGGCCCGGTTCACGAGGTCTGTCACGACGATTGCGCCCGGCTCGCCCGTCGGGCATGGCGTGCCGTCGGGGCGAAGCACCTCAAGGTAGATACCGTCGGCATTGACGTGCAACCCCTCGTGGCGATCACACTGGCAGGCGATGAGGCTGACCTCCTCGCACCCGTAGCGATTGGTGACCGGGCACTGGAACACTTCTTCGATAGCGAGGCGTTCCCAGTCGTGCAGCACCATGCAGGAGGAGATGATGGCCCGCGGGCGAATGGCGGCGTTCGGGCGTTTTGCCTTGAGGTATGTGGCGAAGAGGTGCAGCGAGTGCGCGTGGCCGAACAACAGCGACGGCGGCTTGCGCACCAGGGTGTCGGCGAAATCGCCCATCGCCGCCGCGTCCATCTTGAGCGTATCGAGACAGGCGTAATTTCGGCTCAACAGCGCGCGGCGCAAACGCCCTTTCCAATCCGTTCGGATTTGCGGGTTGCCCCAGATGGATGCAATCCGTTCGCCCAACCGCCAGCCCGACCATTCATTCGACCGGAGCGTGCAGGCGCGCTTGAACTGCTGTGCTGCATCGTCAACCAGGACTTCCACCGAAACGCCTGTCGAGCCGGAGGTTTTCTTGCGGTGCAGCGAAACGTCCTTGTATTGGTCGGAGAGCATGTCGTCTTGATGGGCGCGCAGGTCGGCCTTGGTCAACAGCGGGACCGCGCGAAAATCGTCAAGCGAGCGAATCCGCCCCGTATCCAGTCCGGCGTCTTGCAGCCGCGAGCGCCAAAACCGGGTTGTCTGATAAGCGTGATTCAGGAGCGATTCGATCTTCCCCCACTGTCGTCGGCGGATCGTCTCGGGCGGGTCGAACTGCGTGCGCAGCAGTCGCCGGTAATGGCGCAGATACGGACTCCGCTCGAATCTTGCCCAGAGAGGAGCGACTGCGTGGCGAACTACGTACCCGAACGGATCTTTCATGAAACTGGACTTTTGCAAACTAGGCTAACCGTATTTTAGCGAACACATGGTCAAGATCCTTTTCGTGTTCCCGGACTTGTTGGACGACCCAGGTGAGGGTGGCGCGGAGCGTCTCGTTCAGCATCGCTCGGCAGGCTT
>CBDAFL010000173.1:0-1608 GCA_965195225.1 uncultured Thermoguttaceae bacterium | reverse complement strand
TTGCGGATCGCGCCGACCACCAGTCGTTTGACGGCCCAGCGGACAACTGGCAATTTGGCAGTCCGCCAGCCACGGCGTTGGGCCTCGTCCAGCAGCCAACCGACAATCTCATCAAGATGCTCTCGGCAACCAGAAGGGCCCCAGGTGTTCATCTGCGCAATCCGCGAGCGGCACTGACAGTCTGCGGTGGGACTCTCGCCAACCCATCGCAGGATGGCATCGTGCAGATAGTCGCCTGGACCACGGTTCGTCGGTACTGTCAATTCCACGGTTGATGTGTAAACGCCGGTTGAAAAGCGTGGCGCGGGTGTTTGCCAAGCCCTACATCCCGAAGTCCGTGTTGGCGGAGATGCCGCCCGAGGAGCGGGAGGCGGCAATGCGTCTGACGGCATTGCAGAACATGCTCGCGCGGACCGCGCGGCAAGAGGCTAAAAAGCGGCGCGCCGGCAAACGCTAACCGGCTTGCGGTGTTTCATGCTTACCGTTCCTTAACGCCAGTTCCGCGTCGTATGCCCTCTGGCAGCGGTAAGCAGACCAGTTTCGTTTTTCCCATGCGGGGGTCGGTTTCCTGCCCGCTTGCTCGGCCAACCATTTTTCGACGTAATCGCTGATTTCACCCCAGGACCAGCGGTGCTTGTCGCGCACGCGAACGATCTCGCCCATGATGCGTCGGGCTTCACGATCACAGACCGCGGCGCGTCTCTTCCCCTTCGGGCCGGACAGTTTGAAGCCCATCGGAGCATGACCGTTTGCCATCCTGCCTTTGACAGCAAGGCCCGCTAAAACCTCCTTGATTCGTTCACTTTTCATCTTCGATTCCATCTGCGCGACCGCCGCCATAATTGTAATCATCATTTCGCCGACGGCCGAATCCATGTCGATTCGCAGGTTGGCAAAATGCGCGATGATTCCACGCCGCTTGAACTCTCGGAGCGTCGTCAAGCAATCCTCCGTGTCCCTGAAAGCTCGGTCAAGGTAAGCGAAGATGACATGATCGCCTCCGCGAGAATTGCGAAACAACTTGCTGCCCGCCGGTCGGAACCGAAACTGCACTTTGTAGGCCGACACAGGATCATCTTCCTGACACCACTTGATTTCTGAGGGCAAGTGCGGTTTTTCCGAGCGCAAAAGCTCCGCCCAACGAACTGTCATGTTGTGCTGTGCATCTTCGCCTAAGCCGCTGTCCTTCGAGTCCTGATGCGAACAACGAATATACCCCCATAGTATCGGCGGACGCGGCAACTCCTCCTCGCTCTGGCGGCATTGACTATCATCCGGCAAAGCTCGTTTCGCTCGCCGTCTGAGCCATTCCTTGTTGGTGATCTTGCTCATACTGCGACCCCTTCCTATCTGGTTGCTTTCACTGCATCAAGGTTCTTCCTCACATGGTTCGTCGTCCCAGTCGCGCGGGTCGGCTCGCAGACAGTGGTTTTCATCGTGGGGGTCGATCAGCGCGCCGCCGCCCAGTCCGTCGTCGATGAACCGCCAGCGATGGGCCTCTGGCGGCATCTTGAACGGGGGCCGCGCGGATAGACGTAGGGCTTGCTCCTGGTCGTCCGCGTGGATCAAGAGCCTTTCCTTGATCTTCCGGCCATGATGTTCGGTGAT
>CBDAFL010000172.1:0-21862 GCA_965195225.1 uncultured Thermoguttaceae bacterium | reverse complement strand
GGCGGCGGACTGGGTCCGTTACCCGCCTGGGTCCGTCGCTTCAGCCGAGTGCGTCATTGGATTCAAGCTAAAATCTTGGTGGCCGGTGCTCGATGGCTATTTTTACAGGAACAACATAAGCTAGCACTTGCATAATCCTGTAAACGCCTGGGCTAGAGAAAACAGGTTCCAGGCGTAAACACTTGGGATAGAATAGGTTCTCGGTTTAGACGTAAACGCCAAGCCTAATACCGCTAAAGCGGCCACGCCCGTCAACGGACGTAACGTTTCATACAACTACGGATACAATACATGAGCAACGACAATTCAACAAATGACACCCCTCCCGCCGACTTCATTCGCACAATTATCCAAGAGGACAACCGCACCGGCAAGCACGACGGGCGGGTGCATACGCGGTTTCCGCCGGAGCCGAACGGATATCTGCACATCGGCCACGCCAAATCGATCTGCCTGAACTTCGGCGTCGCCGGGCAGTTCGACGGGCTGTGCAACCTGCGGTTCGACGACACCAACCCGGGCAAAGAGGAGGCCGAATACGTCGATTCGATCATTGAGGACGTCCGATGGTTGGGTTTTGACTGGGAAGAACGGCTGTTCTATGCCTCCGACTATTTCGAGCAACTCTACCAATGGGCGGTGCAACTGATCGAGGCCGGCAAGGCGTACGTCTGCGATCTGACGGCCGACCAACTCCGCGAGACGCGCGGCACGCTTACCTCGCCCGGCGCCGACAGCCCCCACCGCGACCGCTCGGTCGAGGAAAACCTCGATCTGTTCGAGCGGATGAAGGCCGGCGAGTTTCCCGACGGTTCGCGGACTCTGCGGGCGAAGATCGACATGGCCTCGCCAAACCTGAACATGCGCGACCCGGTGATGTACCGCATCCTTCGGGTCACACATCATCGCACCGGCGACCGGTGGTGCATCTATCCGACCTACGACTTCACGCACGGCCAGTCAGATTCGATCGAGCGGATCACCCATTCGTTATGCACGCTGGAGTTCGAGAACCACCGGCCGCTGTACGACTGGTGCGTCCGCGAGCTGGGTATCTTCGCCCCGCAACAAATCGAGTTCGCCCGGCTGAACTTGACATACACGATGATGAGCAAGCGGCTGCTGCTGGAGTTGGTCCAGCAAGGGCACGTCGCCGGCTGGGACGACCCGCGGATGCCGACCATCTGCGGGCTGCGCCGCCGCGGCTACACGCCCGAATGCATCCGCGAGTTTTGCGCCCGGATCGGTGTGTCGAAGGTCGATAGCACGGTGGACATCGCGCTGCTGGAGCATTGTCTGCGCGTGGACCTCAACCGCCGGACACCGCGGGTGATGGGCGTCCTGCGGCCGCTAAAGCTGGTAATCGACAACTATCCGGAAGATCAGGTCGAGGAACTGGAAGCGATCAACAATCCCGAGGACGCGGGCATGGGTACGCGCATGGTTCCCTTCTCCCGCGAGTTGTGGATCGAGCAGGACGACTTCCGCGAAGTGCCGCCTAAGAAGTATCATCGTCTCTCGCCCGGCAAGGAGGTACGGCTCCGTTACGGGTATCTGGTTCAATGCGTAAACGTAGTGAAAGACCCGTCCAGCGGCGAGCCGGTCGAGGTACATTGCACTTACGATCCGGAAACTCGCGGCGGCAACACGCCCGACGGCCGGAAGGTGCGGGGGACGATCCACTGGGTATCTGCCGCGCGGGCGGCGCCGGCCGAGGTGCGTTTGTACGACTACCTCTTCACCAAGCCCGACCCGGGCGACGTACCCGAGGGCGAGGATTATCGTTCAAACCTAAACCCCAATTCTCTCGAGCGGTTGACCGCCTGTTACGTCGAGCCGAGCCTGAAAGGCGCGGCGTCGGGCGACAGATTTCAATTTGAGCGGCTCGGTTATTTTTGCGTCGACACGGATTCCACCGCCGAACGCCCGGTCTTCAACCGCACGGTGTCGCTGGTCGATACGTGGGCGAAGATTAAGAGGAAGGGGTGAGGTTAGGGATTCGGGATTCGGGATTCGGGGATTGGAAAAAACGCCCCGCGACTGCAAAGCGCGGGGGTAATGACGTTTAGCCGTCGCGTCCACGCGGCCGTAGGCCAGATACCCCGTACCTGACGGTTCTCTGACTTTCCGCCGATTTCGTAGCTGGGCGAGCAGGCAGCGATTTCCGCCACCCGGCACAAGGGCAATTTGGAGATTATTCTACGTGCCGTGCCCCATGTACGAGTGCAAAAACCGTTTTACTGCCCGAAATCACCGGCCGACGGGCACGAAACCCGCTCCGTCGTCTGGCGGCAGCGGGGCAACGAGGCGAGAAACAACCGGCCGTAGGACTTCGTCCGAACCCGGGGATCGAGGATCACCACCATACCCGTGTCGCGCTTATTGCGGATCAGACGGCCGAAACCCTGCTTGAGCTTCAGTATCGCCTCGGGCAATTGGTAGTCGCGGAATGGATTGCCCCCGGCGGCGCGGATTGCCTCGAGTCGGGCCTCCAACAGCGGCCGGTCGGGAACGCTGAACGGCAGCCGGGTGATGATCACGTTCTGCAGCGCGTCGCCCGGCACGTCCACCCCCTGCCAAAAACTCTCCACGCCGAACAGCACCGAGCGGCGGTTCCGCTTGAACAGCTCGATCATTCTACTCCGCGGCGTCCCTTCGCCCTGGTTGTAGAGAGCGAGGTCCTGCTCGGCCAGCCAGCCGGTCAAGGCCGCTGCCACACGGTTCATCATTTCGTAGCTGGTAAAGAGGACGAAGGCCCGGCCGTCGCTGCGGGCAACGTAGCGGCGGATCATCTCGACCGTAGCCCGCTCGTAACGCGCCGCGTCGGCGCCGGGGTCGGGCATGTCGGCCAGCAGCACCAGCTTCGCCTGACGGCTGTAGTCGAACGGGCTGCCTTGCCAGAGCGTATCCACTCGGAAAAAGGGGACAGTCCCCGTTTGCCGGGACGGCCCGGAGGCGGGCACCATGTCTGCATGGTCGTCGCACAAATGGGGACTGCCCCCTTTTTCCGCTTTCAGACCGATCCGCGACTGGAAAAACTCGAACGACGGCTCGTGGTTCCCTCCGGCGGTGGCCAGCGTGGCGCTGGTCATCACGACGGTCGGCACTTTGTTGAAGAGGTGTTCGCGGATGACCGGTCCGACGTCGATCGGGGCAGCCGCCAGCGTGATCCGCAATCGGCCGCGGCCTCCTCCCCGCTCGACCCAATATACCGAGTCGGGAATGTCCTGGCCGAGCCAGTCGGAAATCCCTCGGCATAGCGTGTCCAACCGGCCGGCCGCGGCGGTGAAGTCCATTCGCTGCTCGGGCTGTTCAATGTCGTTGGCGTGTCGCCGCAGGGTTGCGACGAGCTTCCGCAGCCGCTCGCCGAGCGGGTTCGAGACGATGCCGGCCCGGCGGACGCGCCCGTTGCCTCCCGGCTCCTCGGCCAGCCATCGGGCGATCGAGTCGAAGAAATCGCTCGCCCGCTCCCGACACTCCCAGACCTCCTTCTGGGCGTCAGACAGCTTGTGGTGGACCAACAGCCCGCGGTTGGTCCGATCGTTGTACAGCTTCCGCAATGTGTATTCGATCTGGCCGCTGGTTACTTTCAGGCCGAGGTATTCGCCGGCGGCGGCCTCGATCGTGTGTGCCTCGTCGAGCACGACCGTCTGATAATCGGGCAGGATGCTGACCTGCTCGCGCCGCAAGGCCAAGTCGGTGAAGAACAGGGCATGGTTGACGACCAGGATTTGGGCGTTCTGCATCCGTCGCCTGGCTTTGTAGTAGAAACATTTGGCGTAGTGCGGACAGGTGCGGCCCATGCAGTTGCCGTGGTCGCTCGATACCTCGTCCCAGACGGCCGGCAAGGGGCGAAAATCGAGGTCGGCCAGCGAGCCGTCGGCCGTCCATTTTGCCCAGTCGCGGAGCCGACGGAGTTGGTCGAGTTCTTCCGGCTCGTCGAATAATCCGGCGGCGCGGCCCAGAGCGTTCTCCAACCGCCGCAGGCTCAGGTAGTTTCCTCGCCCCTTGACCAACACGGCCGAGAACTCCAGCGGAATCACGCTATTCAACAGCGGGATGTCCTTGCCAATCAATTGCTCTTGCAGGCTGATGGTGTGCGTGGAGACGACCACGCGGCGCGAGGACTGTCCCGATTGTCGCTCTTCGACAATGGAACTATCCCCCTCCCCCTTGCCCCCTCCCCGGTCCTTATCGGCGGCGACGGAGAGGATGGCGGGGACGAGGTAGGCGAAGCTCTTGCCCACGCCGGTCCCCGCCTCGACGACCAGGTGGCGTCGCCGCCGGATGGCCCGATCGACGGCCTCGGCCATGGCGAGCTGTTCGTCGCGGTGTTCGTAGTTCGGCAACCGGGCGGCAATCCTTCCGCCGGGACCAAGTATTTCAGTGTGAGAAAGCATGAGGTACAGGTTACAGGAAAGAGGGGCGAGGGGCGAGGGGCGAGGGGCGAGGGGCGAGGGGCGAGGGGCGGAGGATTTGGGATTTGCCGCTTGCGGTTTCGCATCCCCGGGTTCACGGGTGACAACCATATCATCACCGGACTTCGCGTCTTGGACTGGCGAACCCCACCGTTCCGCGGTACACTATATATTATGGTTGAAAACGATTCGGTCCGATATTCGGGACTGATCGAAGCCGCGCGAGGGGGAGACGCCGAGTGCCGGGAACGGCTCTTTGCGCTGTGCCGATCATATTTGGGTTTCGTCGCCCGATCGCAGATCGAAACCTGGTTGCGGCGGAAGGTCGACGCCTCGGACCTGGTTCAGGAAACGATGCTCGAGGCCCACCGCGACTTCGAGCGATTTCGGGGACATAGCGAGCAGGAATGGCTGGCCTGGCTGCGGAAGATTCTCAACCACAACGCGGCCGACTTCGTGCGCCGTTATCGCTTGACGGCCAAACGGGCGGCGGGCCGCGAGGTGCCCTTCCAAGACCCGGACGACAGCTTCCGTCGCGGCGCGCCAGAGCCGGCCGCCGAGCAACCCACACCCAGCCAGGAGTTCTTGCGGCTGGACACCGAACTGCGTGTAACCGCGGCGCTGGCCGAGCTTCCGACCGATTATCAGGAGGTCGTGATGCTCCGAAACCTTCAGCGGCTCTCGTTCAACGAGGCGGCGGAGCGGATGGGCCGCTCCCGTCCGGCGGTGCAAATGCTGTGGATGCGGGCGATTCGCAAACTACAGCAAACGATGGAAGAACAAGAATACAGTGCCGAAAATGTCGTCTGAACGTTTACGTCGTCGAGTGGCTTTCGAGGCGGCGCGGCTGATCTATGCCCGCGAGGAGACGCAATATGCCCGGGCAAAAATGAAGGCCGCCCGACGATTCGCCGTCGGCGCGATCAAGCCGGACGACCTTCCACACAATCGGGAGGTCCGCCGGCACCTGCGGATATTCGACCGTGCCGGACCGGATGAGCAAAGGGAGCTGTTGACCAATTCGGCCGGCGCGACCGCCGGTCGTGGCTTTACGGTTGCCGACCGGTTCCGTACGTACGAGTTGTTGCTGGCGCCGCTGGAACACGTCTCCCAATCGCCGGACGAGCATCCCGAGGGAGACGTACTATATCACAGTTTGCAGGTTTTCGAGTTGTCCCGCGAGAGGTTGCCCTACGACGAAGATTTTCTGCTCTCCGCGTTGCTTCACGACGTTGGCAAGGCGATCGACCGTCGCGACCACGTGGCGGCCGGTCTGGAGGCGCTGGGCGGCTCGATCAGCCCGCGCACGGCATGGTTGATCGAGCACCACGTCGAGGCCCTGTCTTTCCGCAATGGCTCGGTCGGGGCGCGGCTCCGCCGCCGGTTGGAGGCGTCCGAGAGTTTTGACGAGTTGATGCTCTTGGCCGAGTGCGACCGGCAAGGTCGGGCGGTGGGGATGAACGTGCCCGAAGTGTGCGACGCACTGAGCTACATCCGCGATCTGGACGGCGCGTGCGGGTGGCCCCGATAGCTCTGCTATCGGGGTGCCGCAGGCACGAGAAGGATTCCGCGCGGCGTGAAAAACCTCTTGCGGCTCCGCCGCCCCGATAGCAGAGCTATCGCGGCCACCCGTGGTGCGTTGTCATACGGCCAACTCCTCGGCGGGCTGTTCGACGGCGCTCGGCGTCGGACACTCGTCGATCGGCAGGCGAACGATAACCGTGGTTCCCTCGCCCTCCTTTGTCTGAAAGTCGATAGTGCCGCCGTGTTTATCGACCACGATGTTATGCACGATGGCCAGCCCCTGTCCGGAGCCGTGTCCGACCTCTTTCGTGGTGAAAAAGAGGTCGAATACGCGGGAGCGGATTTCGTCGGGGATACCCGTGCCGTTGTCTTCCACGCGGATTTCCGCCCACGGATCGTCGTATTTCGTTCGGATGGTGATCGTGCCCTTCCTTTCGTCGTCGTCGCGGGCGGCGTCGGCGATGGCGTGGACGGCGTTCACCACCAGGTTCACCACCAGGCGGTTGATGTCGGTCGGCAGACAGCAGACCAGGGGCAATTTGGTGTCGAAGTCGGTGACCAACTCGGCCTGGTGCTTCCATTCGCCGCAGCAGAGCGTCGTCGCGCCGAGGATGGCATGATTGAGGTCGATCGGTTGTTTTTCCCCATTGGCCGGATGCGAGAACTCCTTCATTGCGTCGACGATGTTGGCCACGTAGTCCACTCCCTCCAAGGATTGCCCAATGGCCAGGGGGATTTCACGGTTCAAGTAACCCATGTCGGCGTTGCGGAGTTCGGCCTCGATTTCCTTAATCAGATCCTCGGAGACGGAATCGTTCCGGGCGGCTTGCAAGAGTCGATCGAAGGCGTCCAGCAGACCGCTAATGTCCTTGAAGGCGTCTTGGAGAAAACGCGTGTTGTCGCCGATGTATTGAGTGGGCGTGTTGATTTCATGGGCGAGGCCGGCGGCCAGCTTTCCGATCGACTCCAACCGCTGAACGCGGGCCAATTCCTTTTCCACCCGTTGTTTTTCCCGCAACATCAGCCACTGTTGGATTGCCCGACCCACCACCAGCGGCAACACGTTCACGAATCCTCCCTCGAGGTCCTTCGTCAAATAGTCGCTTACGCCCAGCTTCATCGCCTCGACGGCGATCTGCTCGTTGCCGGTCCCCGTGACCATGATCGTAGGCGGCAGCGGCCCACGATCGGCCATCGCCCGGATCACATCCAGTCCGCTCATTTCGGGCATGGTCTGATCGACGATTACCGCGTCGTAGCGGATCGCCTCGCAAGCGGCCAGGCCGGCGGCCCCGTCTTCGGCCACGTCGACCTCGTAGCCTGCCCGCTCCAGGCACTTCCGCACCAGCCGCGCCTGTGCCTCGTCATCTTCCATGTACAATACTTTTTCGCTCAACGGGACGCTCCTTCCGGATATGGAAAGACAACGACATCGTCGACGAAACGGTCTCGGACGGCGTGGACCTCGGGCAACGCCCGAATAAACGCGGCATGGACTCGCGGGTCCAAGTGGCTACCCACCGTATCCTCCATGATCGACAGCGCCTCCTCCTCCGGCCGGGCCGAACGGTAGGGGCGATTCGAGGTCAAGGCGTCGAACACGTCGGCCACCGCCACGATCCGCGACTCGAACGGGATCGCCTCGCCGACCAGCCCCTGCGGATAACCGCCGCCGTCCCATTTCTCGTGATGCGTCAGTGCGATCGTGGCCGCCATGTCCAACACCGGATCGCGGTTCTCCAGCGCGCTCTTAATCGAGTTTGAATCCACGGCGTACCAGTCGATCAACGGCACCACGACCTTGGATTGCTCGCGGAGGATGCACTCGCCGATCTCGCAGTGCCGCTTCATAATGACCCACTCGTCGTCGCTCAAGGGGCCGGGCTTCAACAACACGTCGTCGGGGACGCCGATCTTGCCGATGTCGTGCAGCGGGGCCGCCAACAACAGCATCTCCAGAAAAGAACGCGGCATACCCATCTCCGCCGCGATGGCACGGCTGTAGCAGCCCACGCGAATCACGTGGTTGCCCGTGGCTTCGTCGCGGAACTCGGCCGCAACCCCCAAACGGCAGACTATACTCATCCGCGATTGCGCCAAGTCGGCGTCCTGCCGCCGGACCTCTTCGGTCAGCGACGTGTTGGTCGCCCGCAGATCGTCCTGATATGTTTTCGCTTCCAGCACGTTGCGCAACCTGGCGATCAACTGGCCGGCTTCGACCGGCTTGTTAAGCAGATCGGCGGCGCCGTGCTCGAGGGCCTTTGCCTTCAGATCGCGGTCGTTCAATCCGGTCAAAACCACGACCGGTATGTCCTTGGTCCGCTCGCATTGCCGAATTCTATCCAGCAGTTCCAGCCCGCTGATGCCGGGCAAACGGACGTCGGTCACCACCGCGTCGTACGGCGTCTTCTGCAACGCCTCCCACGCCGCCTCCGGATGGCGCATGAAGGTTACGGCCCAGTCTTCGGTCTGCCGGTGCAAAGTACGCCGCAGCGCGTCCAACATCCGTTGGTCGTCGTCTAAGATAAGTATTCTCTTCATCACGGCCTGCCTCCGCGGGTGCTCACATAACAAGTCTAGGTCACGGCGGGGGGTGAGTGCGCCTACTTATCCCTCACCCACCCAAGAGGGGTGCGGTGGGTGACCATTCGGCGCAATCGCTTATTACCGAGGCCGGAAGAAGCCAAGTAGGTCAGGTACACCGTACCTGACAAAAGCGAGAATGAATCGAATGTCAGGTGCGGGGTACCTGACCTACTTTCCTCGGGCACCACGCCCATCACTTCGTTCTGGGACGTGCCACCCAAAAATCATCAGACTGTTCCGACGCGGCTGCCGAGTTTTTCCCGCGCCATGTCGTGGAACAGCGTCCATCTGGCCCGTATCTCGGCCAAACTGTCGCCGCCAAACTTGTCGACCATTGCCCGGGCTATCTCGAAAGCCACGACGTTCTCGACAATGCAACTTGCCGCGGCTATCGCACAGACGTCGCTCCGCTGGTGAGAGGCCGGCGCGGAACGCAGCGTTTCAAGGTCAACGGAGTCCATGGGGTTGGCCAGCGTGCAGATCGGTTTCATGGCCGCGCGGAGGACTATCGGCTGCGAATTGCTTATGCCCGCCTCCAAACCGCCGGCGTTGTTCGTCGGACGGGTGAAACCCAACGAGGGAGTATCCGCCAGCGCGGGATCGTAATGGATCGGATCGTGGACCTCGGAGCCGGTGCGGCGTGCCGCCTCGAACCCCAGGCCGATATCGATCCCCTTGATCGACTGAACGGACATTACCGCCTGGGCAAGCCGGCCGTCGAGCCGCTCATCCCATTGAGCGTGCGAGCCAAGCCCGAACGGGACGCCCTCGACGCGGACCTCGACCACGCCGCCGAGCGTGTCCCCCCGCTTCTCGATCTGGTCGATCGACGTCTTGATCTCCGCGTCTTGTTCCGGGTTGAGAGTATACAGTTCGCTCCGGTCGCGCGCCGCGCGCTGCTGGTCGAGAGCATCCGACAGGGAACTAACGACGATCGGACCGACTTGGACGAC
Organism: uncultured Thermoguttaceae bacterium; assembly: GCA_965195225.1. Classification (GTDB taxonomy): domain Bacteria; phylum Planctomycetota; class Planctomycetia; order Pirellulales; family Thermoguttaceae; genus JAHIKV01. The sequence continues at coordinate 12,381 of CBDAFL010000172.1, read as the reverse complement.
GTAACCGAACACGTCGATGCCGAAGGGAGTCAACAATTGCCGGACCAGCGCGCCGGCGGCCACTCGGGCAGCGGTCTCCCGCGCGCTGGCGCGCTCCAATACCCCGCAAATCGAATCGAGGTATTTGATCGAACCGCTCAAGTCTCCGTGTCCCGGCCGGGGAGAGGTGATATCTTCAGTCCGGTCGATTCGGTGATCCCGGTTGGCAACCATCAGAGCGATAGGGCTGCCGATGGTTTTGCCTTGCCTAAGGCCGCTCAGTATCTCGACGCAGTCGGCCTCGATCCGCTGCCGGCCGCCGCGGCCGTATCCTCCCTGACGACGGTGAAGCTCGGCGTCGATCGGCTCCCGGCGGATTTCCACTCCGGCAGGGAACCCGTCGATCAGGGCCACCAGTGCCTTGCCGTGCGATTCGCCGGCGGTGTGGTATCGCAACATAATTTCCGATTTATCCGGACGGCCTTGGCGAGGATAGCAGTAATTTGTTTCTGTTGCGGAAGGTCCATTTCCGCCACCCTGAGCGAAGCGAAGGGTCTCGGAGTGCGGAGATTCTTCGCTTCGCTCAGAATGACAAAAGAGCTAATGACGCTTTCCGCAACAGAAACTTATTCGCCGGTGTAGGGGAGCAGCGCCATGAAACGCGCTCGTTTGATTGCCCTGGTCGCGGCATGTTGGCTGACGGCCGTGCAGCCGCTCTTCCGCCGGCTGATGATCTTTCCCTGCCGGTTGGTGAGTTTTTTCAGCAATTCCACGTCCTTGTAATCGACGTACATCGGACGAGGCCGCTTTCCGTCGACAAAGATCGGATCTTTCTTCTTCGCGCGGACCTTTGTTTTCGCCCGCCGTTTGCTGACCTTGTTTACTTGTAATCGCCTTGCCATAAAGAATCCCTGGTAAACGAAACATCCATTGGTTCGATCCGCCCCGGCCACGCCGCCAACATTGCCCTGACGCGGAGCAAACACAGAGCAAACGCAATAGTCTACCAGATAATCGACTTCAGACAAGGGATGATAGTTCATTGGCTGCTCTTAATTCTGAGTTACAGCAGCCGGGGGCCAACAGCCTGTTGAAAAAGTCGGTTTCCGGGAGTTTGGGTGCCACTGCTGGCTTGTCCAGCAGTGAATTTCCGGGGATTTCTCCCTGCACTGCTGGACAAGCCAGCAGTGGCACCCTTTTTCAACGGGCTGCTAACAGCCCCCGGAATGTGTCTTCCAATAGCTCCCTCCGGGGGCTGTTAGCCCCCGGCTACTCTCCACGACACGACTTCCCAGAGTGCCAAAGTACTGCCCCCCCGGACGTTTTCAGCCGATTTTCATTGCAGTAACAGCCCCATTGAAAATAAGCCCAGCTAATGGTAGTATCACTTCCTTATGAATATTGGCACGATACGAGTATTCTGCGACGTTGTTCGGTGCCATAGCTTTTCGCGCGGGGCTAAGATCAACGAGGTCAGTCAGTCGGCGGCCACACAGTCGGTCCACCGGGTCGAGCATCATTTCGGCGTCCAGTTGATCGACCGCTCTAAGCGCCCCTTTGTTCTGACCCCAGAGGGTCAGGCATGCTACGAAGGGTTCCGCGAAGTGCTCGAATTGTACGATTCGGTCGAGGCGCGGGTACACTCTCTGCGGAGCGAGATCAGCGGATTGGTGCGAGTGGCGGCGATCTATTCCGTGGGGCTACACGACATGCGCCGCTGTATGCAGGACTTCATGCGCCGCTACCCAAAGGCAAAGGTGCGATTGGAGTATCTGCGTCCGAACAAGGTCTTCGACGCCGTGTTGAGCGCCGAGGCCGATTTGGGGGTCATTTCCTATCCGTCGCCCACTCCCGACCTGAACGTCATCCCGTTGCGCTCCGAGCGGATGGTGGTCGTCTGTCCGCCGGGACATCCTTTGACCAGGCATCAGGCCGTCACCGCGGAGCACCTCCAGGGAATAGATTTTATCGGCTTCGAACGAGACTTGAGCATCCGCAAGGAAATCGACCGATACTTTCGGCAGCGTTCGATTAACATCCACATGGCGATGGAGTTTGACAACATCGAAACCATCAAGGAGGCGGTGGAGATCGGCGCGGGCGTGAGCATCCTCCCCGAGCCGACGGTCCGCGATGACGTCCGCAACGGTTCGCTGGCGACCGTCCGGTTGATCGCCCCAGAGATGCACCGCCCGCTGGGTATCATCCACCGTCAGCGCAGGGTGTTTACACCCACCATTGCGAAGTTCGTCGAGTTGCTCCAGCAAGTGCAAAACCAAGCCACGGAGGAGCAATGACGCGCGAACGGGAAGTCTTGGTCCGTTTCCGGCCGTCGGGGCGGGAGGCATTCGTGCTGCCCGGAACGCGGTTGCTCGAAGCGGCGGCCGAGGCCGGGCTTCTGATCGACGTCCCCTGCGGCGGAGAAGGCACCTGCGGAAAGTGCCGACTCATCGTTGCCTCGGGCGCCGCGGAACCGACGACCATCGAGCGGAAGTGGTTCTCCGACGAGGAACTCCAGACGGGGTGGCGGCTGGCGTGTCAATCGGCCGTCGACCGTCCGGCGGAAGTCGATATCCCCTCGGTCTCACTTGCCACGGTCGAGCAGAAGATTCTCGTCCGCTATCGCGAGAAAAAGGCGTCAGAACTCCTTTCCGAAAAAAGCGTTCCGACACCTTTTTCCGATCCGCCCGTGCGGAAGCAATACGTCGAGCTTCGCTCCCCCACGCGCGGAGACGATCTGCCCGACGCGCTTCGGCTGGAACGGGCTTTGGGCGTTGGACCGCTGACAATGGACGTTTCGTTGCTGCGTGAACTCTCCAAGCGGCTGCGGGAGGACGGATTTCGCGGCACCGCCGTACTGGCCGGAGACCGGCTGTTGGACTTCGAGATCGGCAACACCGAAGCCGACGCCTTTGCGGCGGCCGTGGACCTCGGAACCACGACGTTAGCCGGCGAATTAATGGACCTGGGCACGGGCAGCGAGTGGGCGACGACCGCGAGGCTAAATCCCCAGACGCGGTTCGGCGACGACGTGCTCTCGCGCATCCTGCACTCGCGCGAAAAACCGGACGGACTCGCGCGGTTGCAGGAGGCCGTCGTTTCGGCCGTCGACGAGATGATCGGCGAGTTGTGCCTTCAGGCGGGCGTACCCCGCCAACGCGTCTACGAGTTGGCCGTCGCCGGCAATACAACTATGCAGCAGTTGCTCTGCGGTGTCGATCCCGGCCCGTTGGGAGAAGTGCCCTTCGTGCCGACCGGCGGCCGGGGCGTTTCGTGCCCCGCCGCGGAACTCGGCGTTCACATTCATCCTCGTGGAAGCGTTTACGTGATGCCGGCGATCGGCGGATTCGTCGGCGGCGACACCGTGGCCGGATTGCTTGCCACCGGCTTGGCCGACACCGAAGGGCCTGCCTTGTTCGTCGATATCGGCACCAACGGCGAGATCGTGCTGCTGGCCGACGGCCGACTCTCGGCCGCCTCGACCGCCGCCGGCCCCGCCTTCGAGGGCGCGAGAATCTCACGAGGAATGCGCGGCGGCCCCGGCGCAATCGAAAAGGTCGTCGTCGATGGACGCCTGAGAATCAACGTAATCGGCGACGTGCCGCCGGCGGGCATCTGCGGCTCGGGACTGATCGACGCGGCGGCCGAACTGCTCCGCCATCGGTTGCTCAGTTGCGAGGGCCGGCTGCGAACGCCAGACCAATGCGCACCACTGGCCGAGCCAGTGCCACCCGACCTGGCCGAGAGAATCGTCTTACACGACGGGCAAGTCTCGTTCCTGCTGGCCGACGAAGCCGAGACGGCCGACCGACGGCCGATCGTCCTGACCCAGCGCGATATACGCGAGTTGCAACTTGCCTCGGGCGCGATCCGCGCCGGCATTGCGATCCTGCTGCGACGCGCCGGCCTGGAGCCGAAAGACCTGGAGTTGGTGTTGATCGGCGGCGGTTTCGGCAATTTCATCCGCCGCGGCAACGCCCAGCGTATCGGACTCTTGCCCACCGAGATCGAGCGCCGCCGCATCCGTTACATGGGCAACACTTCGTTGGCCGGTGCCCGATTGGCGGCACTTTCGCGTCAGGCGCGACACGCGGCCGAGGAGTTTGCCCGCCGCGCCGAACACGTCGATCTCTCGACCGACACGGATTTTTCCCGCGAGTTTGCCGAGGCAATGATCTTCCCCGAAGTCGATTCGTAACCGATACTTCAGATGTGACCCAACCGCGCATCATACATATCGAATCGCTCGACGCCCTGCGCGCGACGGCCGGGGCGTGGGACGACCTTTGGCGCCGCGGCGAGGCGACGCTCCCCTCGCTTCGCGCCGAACTGCTTGCTCAATGGGTGGAACAATTCTCGCGGCCGGAAGATTTCAGCGCGATTGCCGTGGAGGTGGAGGGGCGCCTGGCGGTCGCCCTGCCGCTGTGCCGCGTAGGGTGGGTCAAGCAAAGCGCAGCCCCACCGGGCATTTTCCGTCTGACCCCTTTTTTCCGTCGTGCCGCCGTGATGCCCTGCAACGAGTGGTCCGGCAGCGGCGACCTGCTGTTGGATGACGACGCCGCGGATGAAGCACTACGCGCCTTGGCGGCGGGGATTCGGGAAACAGGCGTTCCGCTGCTGTGGCTCGACGAGGCCACGCTGGACGCCGTTCGTTGGAGGCGATTTCAGCAGGCCCTTTCTCGCGGCGGGATGACCGTTGCGGGATGCCGACGCTGGCTGGTCGGGCGGGTGGAGATCGACCACGACTGGCCGGCCTACAAGGCCCGCTGGTCGCGCAAACACCGTCAGAAAATGGCCCAGGCGGCGCGGCGGCTGGACGAGCGGGGCGATGTGCGGTTGGACGTCCGCTCTCGACTAGCGCCCCACGAGGTTGAGACGGCGATGAGGCAATGTTTCGAGATCGAAGACCGCGGCTGGAAGGGCGCGGCGGGCACATCCGTGCTCCGCACGCCGGGTATGGCCGGCTTCTACGTTCGTCAGGCGGAACAGGCCGCTCGATGGAACCAACTCGAAATCGTCACGCTACATTGCGACGGCCGGCCCGCGGCTTTTTCCTACGGGCTCTCGGCCAAGGGCGTTTTCCACTCGATTAAGGTCGGCTACGATCCCGAATACGCCGAATACCATCCGGGCCAACTCCTGCGATACTACTTGCTGGAACGGTTCTTCGCCGATCCCGAGCGGAAGGCGCTGGACTTTCAAGGACCGATGACCGAGGCCCACGCCGCGTGGCAGCCCGAGCGGTACGCGGTCGGCCGGGTGGCGGTAGCGCCGCGAGGTTTGGCGGGCCGTTTGGCGGTGTTGGCCTATAAACACGTCTGGCCGTGGGTGCGGAGAGGGACTTCGGAGTAGGAGTAGGCCGGGTCTCGACCCGGCGGAACATTCGCCGGGTTGCAACCCGGCCTACGCGTTGTTTTGGCGGTTGTTGAGCGCGGTCCCGTTTTCGACCGGCGGCAACAAGGGTAGTTCGACGTGGACGTGCGTTCCGTGCTCGGGTGACGATTCGATCTCGGCCGAGCCGCCCAACAGCCGTGCCCGCTCGCGGAGGCCCCGCAGGCCGAAATGACCGCTTTTGACCTTCTCCGTGTCGAAGCCGACGCCCCAGTCGCGCACATCGATCAGCACGCGGTCGCCGGAGAGGCCCAACTCGATGCGGACTTTTTCGCTCTGGCTGTGCCGGCAGGCGTTGGTCAGCGATTCCTGGACGATGCGGAATACGGCGCTTTCCAGCGGCGGGGCGAATCGTTGAGGTTCCAGATTGTGGACAAACTCGATTTCAGGACCGTCATGTTGCCGATGCCCGGAAATCAAGTCCTCAACGGCGGCAACGATCCCCGACTCGTCGAGTACCGGCGGCCGCAATCCGCCGATCAGCCGACGGGTCTCGGCCATGGCCTCGCGGAGCAGTTGAACGGCCGCGTCGAACATTTTCCGCGCGGCGTCTGAATCGCGGTCTTGCAAGTTCTCGATGGACTGAAACTTATACAACGCGCCGGTCAATTGTTGTGCCAGGCCGTCGTGAATCTCATACGACACCAGCTTTCTGTCCTGTTCCTGCAGATCGAGCATTTCTCGCAACAGCCGTTGCTCCTCGTGCAATTTTTCTTCCGCCAGTTTGCGGTCGGTGACGTCGCGGGCCAAGCCGAACAGGAGGCGCTCGTTGCCCATGTACAATGAGGTCAACCGGATTTCGACCGGAAAGGTCGTGCCGTCCTTGCGGCGGTGAATCCCCTCGAAAGTTACGGGGTATTCGTCGTCCGAGCGATTCCCGTGTTGGGATAAGTCGCCGGTGGTGAAATAAACATCAATGTCGGGAACCCTCATTGTCAACAGTTCTTCGCGCGTGTACCCCAGGCTATCGCATGCCTGTTTGTTCACGTCTAAAAACCTTCTCTTCTTGTCGAAAAGAAAGACGGCGTCGCCGGCGTTGTCCACCAACCGGCGGAAACGCTGCTCGCTGGCCCGCAGTTCTTGCGTCTGCTGGGCCGCCAGCCGTCTGACGCGGGCAGTCCGCCCGGTGAGCAAAAAAAGCAATCCCACCAGCAGCGCGGTAATCAACAATCCCGTCGGCAGCACCAGGATTGGCCCCCATGTCCGGTGCTGCGCCAAATAATACACCGATGGAACGCACTCGATCTCTCTCGTGCGGTCGACGGACTCAATGACGCCGGTGACGCGCATGCCGGCCGCGGAAAGCTCCGACGAATCGGGCGCCGGCTCCGCTGTCTTTCCGGGGAGGCGCAACCGAGAAGGTCGTGTGTAGATGGGTGGTCCGCGGCCTGCGTCCGAGAGATCGCGGATGCTCACGTCGATTCCCACCGGAGTAAACGAGCGAATCGCCGCTTCCACAATCGCGCTGATGTCAAAAATCCCAAAGACAAAGCCGGCTGTTTGAGGGCGATCGGCGCTTGCGCCGACGTTCCGAATCGGCGCCACAACGTAGAACAGCTTGTCGTGCGGCGTGTCCTTTCCCGCCAGCGAGTATACGGCGGTGGCCTGGCAACCGGTGGCCATCGCCCTCTCGGTGGCGGCGCGGCACGCCGGATACGAGTAGAGATCAAACCCCAACATCGACTTGTATTTTTCAAATGGTTCGACGAAGAGGATCGGGCAATATTCGGCTCGCTTGCCCGCGGGAACGTATCGCCCGCGGGCGTCCCGTTCCGTGATTCCGTAGTTTGAAAAACCGTCCTCGCGGACGGCTTGTTCGTGGGCCGTGCGTTCCTCATCGGCTACCAACGGCGCCCACCCAAGAACTCGAACGCCTTGGAATCTTTGTGAGAGCGGCTTAATGAAGGTGCTGAACTCCTTTCGCTCCACCAGTTCGGAGCCAGCATAGAACGCTTCGATGACGTGAACGATGCTCAATCGGTTGATTACCGCGTGTCGAATCATCCCGATGCGTCTCTCGGCGTCGTGCTCGAAATGCATCGCGATGAACCGCCGTTCCTGATCCCGCAACATCTGGGACAACAACAGCGAAATCGCAACGCCCACAAGTCCGACGAGGAGACAAAACAGTATCCGTCGCCGACCCGAACGAGAAAGTTCTCCTTCGGTCGATTGGACGCCATTGCGACGTTGTTGGATATTCGGAGGAACCAAGGTAAAGCCCTTTGTCGGAGGGGGTGTCGAACTATACCGACATACTATGATACGCTGGACGCGGAGTAAGTCAACATAACCAATAAGAGGTAGAGAAGGCGCGCGACGGGAACGGGAAGTGGTGCGCCGAACGACCACAAACCCTATCTTAAATGTCGGGTAAGTGTCGTATGAACGCCGACAGATTGCAACGGGGTAGGGGGGGGCTACCCCGTATTTTCCGCAATAAGCAAGATTTCGGGGCCAGTTCTCTACTCCAGCGTTGCGTTCCGAAGGGAAAAAGTTCGCCGTGGTCACGACCGGTTTTTGCGTGGCGGAGAAGCCAAAACGCACCAACCACAACGGACATCGGTGTGTATCGCACACGGCGGGGATAGGCGAAAAATTCTACCGCGGCGCGATCTATAGCCATATTGCCCGCGAGAACGCCGGACCGTTGCGGTGAAAATATGCTTGGTAATTCACCCGGGCACGGAGCCTTCATACGCCCCGTGCCGTTTGATCAAGCCTGGGTCGAAGGCCAGGCGATCGGACGGACACCTACTGGTCCCGCCGTCGCGGCCTCATGCTCACGGTGCCGACCCACAACACCATGATCCTCTTACCGTTTGAATTCATTCGGCAAATTAAGGTTTTCAGCAGAACAGGTTTGCCGCTTTTTTTCATCTCGGTTATGCGTGTCCGTTGCGAGCAGGGGTTTTTTGCCCTGTCCTCCACCAAAGGCAGACGATCTCGAAAAGGCCCTTGACAGCCAAAAGTGCATAGTGCAGGCTATTGTTGTGTAGTGTGATTTATGGAGGGTAAGCGAATGGCTAGCGGCCACACTGGAAATGTGGTGCCGGGTAACCGGTTGTGGGTTCGAGCCCCATGCCCTCCGCATAAAAAGGGGACATTCTACTTATTCTCTTGTAGGAGCTGACAAGAGCCGATGAAATCGGCGCATGGCACGAACAGCACGGGCATCGGTAGGTGACATTTGCTACCATGTACTCAATCGCGGCAACGCGAGGGAGAAAGTGTTCCATAAGTAAGGAGGACTACGCCGCTTTCCTTGACTTGGTCGAGGAGGCCGGAGAACGTTTGCCCTTGCGAGTGCTTGCGTGGCGCCTGATTCCCCCAACCATTTCCATTTGGTGCTGTGGCCGCACGGCGACGGGGATTTGAGTCGATGGATGCAATGGTTGATGACCTCGCACGTGCGGCGTTACCATCGTCACTACCATTCGAGCGGGCACGTCTGGCAAGGGCGTTTCAAGGCGTTTCCGATCGAAGAAGACGAGCATTTGTGGACGGTTTTGCGTTACGTGGAGCGAAACGCTTTGCGGGCGAATCTCGTGAGCCGTGCGGAAGATTGGCCGTGGTCTTCGGCGGCGGCGTTTGTCGGCGGGAAGCGTACGGCGTTGCTGCATCCTGGTCCGATTCCCCGCAACGAAGACTGGCTCGACTGGGTCAACCGGCCGCAAAGCGAGGTCGATCAGCAGCGAGCCGTCACGGAGCAGCGAATCGTCTCATAGTAGTAAGCCATCGCTGAGTAGCGTGTCGTCGTTCAGCAGCGAGCCGTCACGGAGCAGCGAATCGTCTCATAGTAGTAAGCCATCCCTGAGTAGCGAGTCGTCACTGAGTAGCGAGTCATCACAGCCGTCGCTGAGCAGTGAGCCGTCTCAGAGCAGCCAGCCATCGCGGAACAGCGAGCCGTCTCAGACCAGCGAGACATCGGTTAGCAGTGAGCCGTCACGGAGCAGCGAATCATCATTTATCAGCCAGCCATCGTTCAGCAGCGGATGTCCCCAGGAATCGTCGCAATGGACTTCCCTGATGACGACTACAAAATGGAAGCAAGAGTATCCGAAGGGCTCGGACAACTGGGTTACTGACTTCAACTGGTATCGACCGGGAGGCGGGATATGGGAAGCTCGGCCCGCCAGCAATAACGATGCTGAACCGGAGCCTGGCACCGGTTGGCGGAACAAAAACACGATTGCATGTTTTGAAACCCCGTGTAATTTTGGCGACTTCAGCTTGAAGTTCAGCTTCCGCTGTCCGAACAACCGGGGAAATCCACCCAACTGGACAGACTGCAACAGTGCCATCAAGGGGCCGCGGAACTGGGGCAACAGTGGCATATATATTTTCAACTTGTATGAAGTACAAATCCGGGATAGTTATGACGCGGGTGAGATAACAACCAATCCTAACGACAAGACGAACTTAGGTGGTTGTCAAGCAAGTGGGACTAATCCAGTCAAGATGGGCGAGTTGTGCGCCGCGATCTACGGTGTGCATGTACCAGTCAGCAACAATGTTAAGCAAGCAACTGGACACCCATCACCCGATGGGGCATGGAACACTATGCAAATCTGGTTCATGTCTCCCCGTTTTGCAACTGACGCGAATGGCAATCCCAACTGGAATAGCAGACAGAAGAAAGCGACCATTAGCGTCAAACTAAACAATGTGTTGGTACATAACAAAGTCGGTTTGAACTGCGGCACCGGCAACACCAGATCTTCATGGCCGGAGAACAAGTATTGGGAGAAAGGGAAACGAGACAAGCTCTACACTAGCCTAGGCAAAAAGTGGGTTCAGACGGTTGGCCCCATTATGTTGCAGGAGCATGACAATCGGGTGCAGTTCACGGGCATCGAGGTCAATCGGGGATGGTATCCGGAAAGTGGAGGTACCTTTGATCCGACGTGGCAAGTAAGCGGATGATACATGAACGACAAGCCTGGGCGAAGTGCTGTCGTGGGGTTTCCGGCGGGAATCCGGTACGTTTCAGAAGTCTATGGGGCCGTACGTTATCTTAACGGTCGGCAGCGATTTCTGAAGGTTTGCGACGCCGGCGTCCGTGACCTTGGTTTCGGTGAGGTCCAGCGTTTTAAGTTGGGTCAACCCCTTGAGGTGTACTAGTCCAGCATTTGTGACGTTGGTATCAAAAAGTATCAACTCCTGGAGTTGTGCCAATCCCTTGAGGCGTTCTAGTCCAGCATCCGTAACGCCGGTGTTGGACAGGTCCAACCGGGAAAGTTGCGGAAACGCGCCAAGGTGTTCCAGTCCGGCTTCCGTGATTCCTTGACTTCCGATGGTCAGTTCTTGGAGTTGGATCAATCCCTTGAGATGCACTAGCCCAGCACCCGTGACCTTGGCGCCGGACAGGCGCAACCGGCGAAGGTTCGGAAAACGGCCAAGGTGTTCCAATCCGGCATCCGTGACTCCGATACAGTCGAGTGTTAGTGATTGAAGTTGGTGGCATCCCTCAATGGATTCCAGTCCGGCGTCCGTGATTTCACGCCCGTGGAGGGATAGGTCTTGGAGTTGGGTCAACCCCTTGAGATGCACCAGCCCGGCGTCCGTGATCTTGCTTACCCTGAGGTCAAGCTTTTTCAGTTGAGGCAATTGTTCAAGATGTCGCAAGCCCTTGTCGGTGACCTTAGTACCACAAAGATTCAGTTCTTGCAGGGCGGTCATTTGTTCGAGACACGCTAGTCCGGCGTCCGCGATCTGGGTCCCCGACAGATTTAACGTTTGGAGCCGGGACAGTCCTCTTAGATTTTTTAGCCCGCTATCTGTAATCGGTAAACTGGAAAGGTCCAATGTTTGAAGTTTGCACAGCCCCTTGAGGTGCGCCAGTCCGTCGTCTCTCAACCCGGTGTGCGAGAGGTTTAGCGATTGAAGTTGGCGCAGTTTCCCAATGTGGATCAGCGCAGCGTCCGTAATCTTCACGTCCGCTAGATTTAACACGCGGAAGTTTGTAAGTTCGCTGAGGTACTGTAGACCGGTGCCTGTTATCAGGGCGCTATCGAGACTCAACGTATTCAGCTTGCTCAACCCTTTGAGACGCTCCAATCCCGCATCTGTGAGCTTGCAGCATATGTTTAGGCGCAATATTTGGAGCGAGCGCAGCTCCTTGAGGTGTTCCAGTCCTGCGTCCGTGATCGGCGTGCGCGAAAGGTCCAGTTCCTGGAATTCGGGCAGTTGCTTGAGGTTCTTCAGCCCAACGCCCGTGACGTTGGTTCCCTCCAACTTCAGAGCGCGGAGCCGAGACATTTTCTTGAGGTATACCAATCCAGCATCTGTGACCCGGGTATTACTTAGTAGATCCAGAGTTTGAAGTTGAGATAGTTCTCGTAGATACTTCAGCCCAGTATCCGTGATATCGCAATAGTCCAATTTCAATGTTCGGAGTTCCCTCAATTCCGCTATGTACTTCAACCCATCATCATTGATCCAATAGCAGTAGGTCAGAGACAACGTTTGCAGTTGAGGAAAACTTTTCAGGATATCCAAAGTGGCATTAGTAGTAGCACTTGGGTAATGTGGTCTCGACATCCGAATCGCAATCACAGGCTTGCCCGGCCTCGTTTCGTCAACCTCGAATTCGCCGCCAAGTCTTCTAATCTCGGCGATCGCCTTTTCTTGTTCTGTTTGTAGCTGGGCCGCAAAGCCACACGGGCCCGTGGCGGCGACTAAACCGAACGCCAAGATCAACAGCAAATTTCGATCCACGAGAATGCCCCTTTTGATGTTGGGGAGGGGTTGTCAGAGTTTTTCCCAGCAACAATGCAAACACTTTCATACCACACAGATATCTTATCCCGAATTGTCTTGTACCGCAAGGGAACTTGACATACCGAAGGCCGGTAAACTAGCTGAGAGGTAAGCGTCCGGCCCATCCATGATAGGAACCATGAGGAGCCGGCGTCACTTGCAGTGGGCGCGGCGATGAGCGCGGCGGGCTCGGGTGCGAGCGGCTTTGGCTCGGGATTCGTCGAGCCGATGGGTGAGGACTGAGGAATT
>CBDAFL010000171.1:0-120503 GCA_965195225.1 uncultured Thermoguttaceae bacterium | reverse complement strand
TCGCTACAACCCGATGTTGTTATTCAAGTTAAGGTCGATTTTCCGACCTGAATTAACTGGAAAAAATTTCTGAAATCGCCAACTAATTCTTACGTCGATTCGCCGAGGGCCGCCGATGCGTTCAAACCGCTTAAAACCAGGGCTATTCATTTCGCTTTGGCGGCCGCGCTTTAGGCGTAACCCCAGTTCAACCTCAGGTTGATCAACCTGGTATACCGGGTTAATCAACCTGGATGCGCCAGGTTGAATTGGCCCCGAAAAACCAATTAAGCGCGCAAAAATCGGTTTGGACGCTTTTCTGGAAAGTTCGCGCAAAAATCCGCCCGGGTGGCACGTCCATGAGCGAAGCGAAGGGCGTGGCTGGCCGTTGGACCACGCCCTTCGGCGGGTAGCACTGAGGAAAAGAGTTGAGGTGGTGTGCCACCCGCCGTTTGCCGCTTGGTGTCAGGTACGGAGTACCTGACCTACTCTGCTGACCGTCTGCGTTCTGTAATCTAACCATTCGGCATGCCCCCCTTGTGAGAGGGGATCGTCGCGGTATACTCGGACCACCTGCTTGTGTTCCAGCACCTCACGTCGTCCACGCTTCCACGTCTCCAGGAAGGCCGCTATGGCAGACTACCAACGCGATATCCGAGACTTGGTTGAAGCCGTCAAAAACGCCAAGCGCCGAGGGAAGAAAGTGGCTTTGCTCATCGGTGCAGGCTGCTCGGTCACAGCCGGCATTCCCACGGCTGCAGGTTTTGTAAACATCATAAAAGAGCGCTGGCCGGTTGCGTACGAGCGAGCCACCCCCAAGGATTACCCTCATTGCATGGCTGAATTGTCCGACGGGGAGCGTCGTGACTTGATTGCCGAGAAGGTCGAGCAGGCGAAAGTTAACTGGGCGCATCTGGCAATCGCACAACTCATTAAGAACGATATTGTTGACCGAGTACTCACGACAAACTTTGATCCGCTCGTTCTGAGGGCCTGCGCCCACGTTGCTGTCTTTCCTGGCGTATATGACTTCGCCGCGTCTCAGCGATTTAAGCCTGCATATACTTCTCAAAAAGCCATCTTTCACCTGCACGGCCAGCACACAGGGTTTGTCTTGCTCCATGATCCAGGCGAAGTTGACCGGCTATCGGAGGCCATTGCCCCACTGTTCGAGGATGCCGGTCGTGGGCGTCTTTGGTTGGTTGTTGGTTACAGTGGCGAAAGCGACCCGGTGTTCAAACATCTGGCCCAGGTCAAACGTTTTGACGAGCGTCTCTACTGGGTCGGCTACAAAGAGAATCCGCCCGCCACTCACGTCGCTAATGACCTACTGGGCTCCGATAAGTCTGCCTACTTTGTAACGGGATACGATGCAGACGATTTTTTCGCAGTCCTTGGCCAGGAACTCAAGGTTTTCCCCCCGGCGTTCGTCGAAAAGCCCTTCACTCATTCACTTCAGCAACTTGAAACCCTTACCTCGTATTGCCTTCCGAACGAAACGTCTCAAATCGACGTGTGTGGTGCAACGCGAGCATTACTTCAAGGCGCCATCCGAGATATAGAAGAGGGCATTCAGGGTAAGACGTTGCTCGCCCAACATTTCCTTCTTGCAGGTGAGTATGATCGCGTGATCGAGTTGCAGTCGGACGACATGCCACCCAGCCTGGTTGAGAATGTCGCGTGGGCATTTATCCTCCAGGCCAATCAATTGTCCGCTCAGGCCGAGACGAAGTCGGGGGAGGATGCCGACAAGCTCTTCGCCCAGTCCGGCGAGAAGTACGCCGCGGCCCTGAAGATCAAGCCAGACTCCCACGAAGCCCTCAATAACTGGGGGGCTACGTTGTTCGATCAGGCCAAGACGAAGTCGGGGGATGATGCCGACAAGCTCTTCGCCCAGGCTGGCGAGACACTGTCTATCTGTGAGTCCCTCATGCCAGGGGCTGCTGCTTACAATCTTGCTTGCATCTGCTCTCTACAGAATGACCCCCAGACTTGCCGGCAATGGCTTGAGACGGCTCGCACATGCGGTACTCTTCCGTTGCCCGCTCACCTTGCGTCTGATTCCGATCTTGACAACGTGCGTGGCCAAGAATGGTTTTCAGGTTTCACGACTGACACTGATCGCTGACTGGTCTAAATCTCGATACCAATCGGAGTGAAAAAGGCAGCAGGTAGTGGCAATTGCGAAGACTTCGACCCATGGGGTCGTTTGACAATAGCCCGGCAGTTTAGAGCCCGTCCAGTTTTCAGGATGTTATTTGGCGAAGGGTTGCGACGTTTTCCGAATAGCCCGAAGGGCTTTCATAAGGTAGCCCAGGGTTGCCGCTTGGGCGGCTACCCTGGGTTGCGGGGCCGATGATTTGTTCAACCCTGAAAGGGTTGTGGAGCGACGCCGCCATTCCGCAACCCCTTCGGGGTAAGACGTTACGACAAACCCGTTCACCCAGGGTAGCCGCTGCGCGTCAACCCTGGGCTGTCCTGCACAATCCCTTCGGGATAAAAACTCCCGAAATGCCCACACTCCCCAAAAAACCGGACGGTCTTTTTATCGCTGGGAAGGAGAGTTCGTCGCCACGCCCGTCCCGTAGGGACGGTTGGAATGTCGTGAACAATAGCCGGGGGCTAACAGCCCCCGGGGGGAAACCCCGCCGGGCACTGGCAAAGCCAGTGGCACACACCCTTGGTCCCTTTCGTCAGCACCACCCGCCAACCGTTCAGGTCTCCTTGGTTGTGCAGCACGTGGAGAACAGGTTGTAGAGCCAGGCGAAGATCGCTCCACCGATCAAAGCATCTCCAAAAGCCCACGCCAAACCGATGAGGCTTCCCATGGGCGTGATAGTGTATCCTCGGTAGATGCGGCCGATGAAGGTTGCTTCATGGACGGCGCCGTCAAAGGCGATGATCCACCAGGTGATGAAGAACAGTCCGAATCCCCAAAGGATTCCGCACGCCAGCGCGAACGCACATACGTTGAGTCTCATTTCTTCTCTCCTTTTACCGGGTCTGGAATTAACGGTGTCGCCGATAACAGTCCACGGTGTGAAGCTGGCTGTGCCTGATATTGTCCGGTATTTTCCGGCGACGGCAAGTAGTGTTTGACAATAGCCCAGCGATGTCGCGCAGCGGCTACCCGGGGTTTGATTGCCGCCACCTCGCATACCACCATTGTGGCACCCCTTGTCAGGATGGGGTGACTGGTGGGACAATGAAGGATTGCGTATCGGTTGAGTTAGCGAAGGATTTTGGAAAATGGATCGGCCCCCGGAGGAATCAAACTCCAGCTCCCATCCCCTGGCCTGGATACCCGAAGTCGTCCGGCTGGGGCACCGGGGACTGGTCCATTTTTCGGCGACAAAACGTATTTTGCCGACAAACCGTTGGTCGAAAACATGGACCTGTCCCCTTCCCGCGGCGCCAGGGGGACAGTCCCATTTTCGCGGCGGTCAAGTCAATTCACCTGGCAATGTCCCTCGCGCCGCGAAAATTGGGACAGTCCCCTGTGAACGGTTACGGTGGGTGATCGCCGGCTTGAGAGTTCAGCGCGGCAGAGTTACGCCGCCTTGCGTTTCGGCAGGCGGCGACAGCCGATGTCGCGGACGATGTTGGTGACTCTCGACAAGTCCTCGCCGGTAAGGTTCGAGCCGCTAGGCAGACAGAGTCCGTGCTGAAAGATATGCTCCGCCACGGCGCCGCCGCGGACGCAACAGGTGGAGAATGCCGGCTGTAGATGCATCGGTTTCCAGGTGGGCCGCGACTCGATGTTTGCGGCCTCCAACGTCAGGCGAATGTCTTCGCTGGTGGCACCGAACCGCCGCGGATCGATGGTCACGCAGGTCAGCCAGCGGGTGGAGCGGCCGCGGGGATGTTCGGGCATGAAATCGATTCCCGGCAAGTCGGCCAGTTCGCTACGGTAGAACTCGAAGTTCGCCCGCCGCGCGGCCACACGGTCTTCCAGTACCTGCAACTGCCCCAGGCCGACCGCCGCCAGCAGATTGCTCATGCGGTAGTTGTAGCCGATTTGCGAGTGCTGGTAGTGTGGGGCCGGGTCGCGGGCCTGGGTGGCGAGGAAGCGGGCACGCTCGGCCAGATACGCGCTGTCGCAGACCAACATTCCGCCGCCGCTGGTGGTGATGATCTTGTTGCCGTTGAAGGAAAACACGCCCAGGGCGCCGAAAGTGCCCGCCGACTGTCCGTCATAGGTGGCGCCAAGTGCCTCGGCGGCGTCTTCGATGATCGGCACGTCGTACCGCGCGCACGCTTGGTGGATTGATCCGTAGTCGGCGCACTGGCCGTAGAGATCGACGACGACCACCGCCTTCGGCAGTCGGTTTCGGCGTGCGCGGTCGCGGAGTTCGTCGGCCAACAGGTCGGGGTCCATGTTCCAGGTGGTCGGTTCGCTGTCGATCAGCACCGGCGTGGCGCCGACGTAGGTGATGGCGTTGGTCGTGGCGGCGAAGGTGAAAGTGGATGTCAGCACCTCGTCGCCGGCGCCAACGCCCAGCAGGATCAGGGCCAGGTGCAGCGCCGCGGTGCCGGAGGAGAGGGCAACGGCCTGTTCAGCGCCAACCGCCTCGGCGAACTCTTTTTCCAGCGCATCGACGTGCGGTCCCAAGGGGGCGATCCAGTTCGAGTCGAAGGCGTCGAGCAACAACTCCCGCTCGTGACCGGACATGTGTGGCGGGGAGAGGTAAATGCGATTCGTATTCATTATTCACTCTTTTTGATTCATGGTGCCGGGGCGACGCCATTGCAGCAAAGTCGCGGCCCAGGAATAGCCGACGCCGAAGCTCACCAGCATGACCGTGTTGCCGTGTCGAATCCGACCGCCGGCAAGCTCTTGGCACATTGCGATTGGGATGGACGACGACGTGGTGTTGCCGCAGTCCTCCAAAGCATAAACGAACTTCTCGGCGGGAATCCGCAGTTTTTTTCGCAGATGCTCCAGCACGAAAGCGTTCGCTTGGTGAAAGACAAAGAGATCGATGTCGTCCATCGTCGCGCCGGCCTTTGTCAGGAGGCGCTCGACGACGTCAGGAACTGCTTTTAAGGTGAACGAAAATATCTCCGGCCCGTTCATGAACAGGGCCGCGGAGTCGCCGGCACCGCGTCTGGCTTCCAGGTCACGCGTACCGCCGCGACGAAGGATGAGATTCTCCCGTCCCTGTCCGTCCGTTCCGAAAACGAACGGACCAATCCAATGCTTGTCGCTTGCGGGAGGATCGCGCTGCGGTTGAAGCAAGGTTGCCGAGGCACCGTCGCCAAACAACGCGCGAACGTTGAAGTCGCTAGGGTCCATGAACTTGCTGTATGTCTCACAGGTCAGCAGCAGGACGTTGCGGACTTGGCCGGTCTCGATTAGTCCCTTGGCCACGGACAGCCCGTATACGTACCCCGAACAGCCGAGATTCACGTCCATTGCGCCAACGGTCGTGGGGAGGCCGAGCCGTTGCTGCACCAGACAGGCGGTCGCGGGGAGCAGATAGTCGGGAGACTGGGTGCATAGGACGACGAAGTCTATGTTTTGTGTGGTACAGGCCCCCTTGGCCAGCAGCTTCTCCGCTGCGGCGACGGCCAAGTCCGACGCGTACTCCGTCTCCTGCGTAAGATGGCGGTGCCGAATCCCAGTTTTCGAGAGTATCTTCTCACTGCTCCAGTTGGGAAACTCACGCGCCAAGTCGTCGTTAGAGAGCATCCTGGCGGGAAGATGATACGCGATAGCGCCAATCGCCGCTTGCAACAAACTGCTCCTTAAAAAACTATCCGAGAAGTTTCCCTTCTCCCTTGGGGAGAGGTGACAATAGATGCAGGCTTTGCGGCAACCGCTCGCTCATTGTGCCGTGTATCCTCCGTCGACGGTCAGACTACTGCCGGTGATCCATCGGCTGGCGTTGGCCAGCAAGAACGCCACCGCGTGGCCGACGTCTTCGGCGTTGCCCGATCCCAACGGGTGCAACTTTTGAACATCGCGTATTTGCTCGGGGGTCAGTTGTCTGGCGTCCTGTTGGGTCATGGCCGATTCAAAAGAGCCGGGCAGCACCGCGTTGACGCGGATGGCGTGTCTGGCCAGTTCCAACGCGGCACAGCGGACCAGCCCGAGAACGGCCGCCTTGGAGGCGGCATAGGCCGATTTGCCGGCCGCGCCCACGCTACTCATTACCGACCCGACCAGCACCACCGAGCAACCCCGCGGGTCGGCAACGCCGCGACGGGTCAGCCCGCGAAGAAGCTGCGACGCGGCCACCACGTTGGTGCGATAGAGAGCCTCGAAATCCGCCGCGCGACTGACCTGCAGCGGCTTGGTTTGGAGGACGCCGGCGGAATGCACCAGCCCGGAGAGGCAGCCGAACCGGGAAACCAGGTCGGTGAGCAACTCCGGCAGCTTGTCGCACTCGTCGAGATCGAAACAGCAAGATTCATGGCCATGTCCCTCGATGCGATCGAGGGTCTCCTGGAGCCGGCCGGCGTCGCGCCCCAGCAAACAGACTTTAGCCCCCAGCCGCGACAACAATACGGCCGTCGCGCGACCGAGACCGGAGGAAGCCCCGGTTACCAGCACACCGCGGCCGGTCAGGTCCATCGGGTTGTACATCATGATATTCGTCGCCCTCGGATCGAACGGAACGTTCTTCCGCGCCGGGCAGCTATGCCGTTTTAACCAAGTCTTTTTCCACCAGTGACGCCAAGTCGCCTACCGTCACGCATTCCAACAATGCGCCGACGTCGAGCGGCAGTCCATACTGCTCGTCGATAACCGCGATCACGGCCAGCGCGCCGATGGAGTCCCAGCCTGTCAGGTCTTCGAGCCGGTCGGCCATCGTTGCGTTGTCCGATTCGGCGCAGAGTGACTCTTCGATGTGTCTAAGAAATGTCGCATGGTCCATTACATAGCTCCTTGTGTTGATTAGGCTGATCCGCGAACAACATCATCGCCGGAGGAGGCGAACGGCGATCGACCGGCAAGTCGGAGTGACGGGAATAGATTCCTCTGGCGGGTGCGCCAAACACTGTCTTTCCCGCCGAAACGTTTTTGATGACCACGCTCCCGGCGCCAACGCGAGCCCACGACCCGATGCGAACGCTCGGCAGAACAGCGGCGTGAGAGCCGAGAAACACTCCTTCCTCCAAAACGGCATGGCCACAGATGTCGACGTGGCAGGAAAGGGTGCAGAAGTCGCTGATGTGGGCGTCGTGACCGCTGGTGGCTAGACGGTTTACGTGAACGTGGTCGCCGATGCGGACGTCCACCGTCATCCCCGAGCCAGCGCAGAGAATACACCCTTCTCCACACGTTGACTGCCACCCGGCGTCGGCCGTAGGATGAATGAGCGTTGCCCAGCGAGCGCCTTGGGCACCAAGTTGTTGTACGATCCGTTTGCGGATTTTCGGATTGCCCACCGCGCAAACGACGTGGGGAGAGCGGAGGTCGCAGTAGCGGTCGATTGGTCCCAGGATCGGAGGGTAGAACGCATAGCTTTTGAACGCCTCGGGATTGTCGTCGAGAAAACCGAGAACATCCCACGTCTGCCGCACCCGATTGATGTCCTGAATCATCGCGAACACCTCGCGTCCGAAACCGCCGGCTCCTGCAATTACGAGTTGTTTCAGCATGGATTTTTCTCCGAATGCGGTGATGGCAATCCTCGAAACTCGAACATCGTGGCGCTCGACTCCGCGCTGATCCCGCGACAACGAACAACCTTCCAAACGGTCGCCAGGAGGATACGCAGATCCAACCAAAGGCTCCAGTGCGCCACGTACCAACAATCCAAGGCGAACTTCTCCTCCCAGCTAATCGCGTTGCGGCCGCGTATTTGCGCCCAGCCGGTGATGCCGGGTTTGACGTCATGGCGGCGGTCCTGTTCGGGCGTGTACAGGTCGAGATACTCCATCAGCAACGGCCGGGGGCCGATCAGACTCATGTCGCCGCGAAGCACGTTCCACAACTGCGGCAGTTCGTCCAAGCTGGTGTGGCGGAGAAAGCGGCCCAGCCGGGTCAGCCGCTCGCCGTCGGAGAGCAGTTCGCCGTCCTCTCCGCGGGCATCGTTCATCGTGCGGAACTTGTAAAGCACGAAAGGACGTTCGCGCAGGCCAGGCCGCTGCTGGCGGAAAAGGACCGGACGGCCCATTCGCCAGCGGATCAGCAACGCAACGCAGCCCAACAACGGCAAGCACGACAAGAGAACAACGGCGGATGCCGCCACGTCGATTGCCCGTTTGACGGTTTGCTGGAATGTTCGGTTTCTCATGCGGCGCGGCGCTTTGGGGGGCATGATGGAATCGCCGGTATCGTCGCCTTTGCGCGATCGGCCGGCGTCTGTAGGCCCTGTCGTTGCAATAGTTCAACGTACAATTCGTGGAGTTCACGCCAGATTTCCTCGCGGCGAAAATCCGACAACACTCGTTGCCGACCGGCCCGACCGTGACGGCGACGAAGTTCGGGATCGGCGAAATATGCGCGGATGGCTTCGCTCAACGCGGCGGCGTCGCGGGGCGGGACCAGAACGCCGGTCGCCCCGTCCACCACGGCGTCAACGCAGCCTGGAATTCGCGTGGCCACTACGGGCAACTCCATCGCCGCCGCCTCGACCGCCACGTTGGGGAAACCCTCGCGGTAAGTCGGCAGCGCCAATACATCCATCGCGTTGTAATACTCGCTTGTGTCGGCGATTCTTCCGGTCAAGTGGACGCGGCGGTCATTCCGCAACAGCGTTTCAACTTCGCCCGGCAGCGGGTCTTGCGGCTCGAAAGGGCCAACCATCAGCAGATGCGACGTCGGAAACGACTCGCGCAGCGATTGCCACGCCTCGGCCAGTTCCACGCAACCTTTGTCGCGCACGATTCTGCCGACGAAGCCGATCACCGGCGCGTCCTCGGGAATGTCGTGGGCCGCTCTGATGCGCCGACGAGCGCCCGCGGGCAAACGTTCGCGGTTAAACTTGCCTTGGGCGTCGACGCCGTTGCCGCCGGACCCCAACACGTGGATTTTCTCGGCGGGGCAAAGACCCAGCGCAACCGCCTCGTGCGCGACCGACGGGCTGACACAAAGGATCTGATGGGCCAGGCGGCAAGATGTCCATTCGGTGCAGCGCAGAATATGCCGTTTTATGCCTGCGGCCGTCATCAGCGGCAGGCCGCGGATGTGGTAGATTCGTACCGGAGTTCGCGCGGCCCAGGCGGCGATCATGCCGAGCAGTCCGCCTTTGGGAGTGTGGGAATGGACGATAGTTGGACGGATATTACGAAGCAACCGCCAAAGCTTCACTATCGACGCGCAATCCTGCCAGGGGGTGATTCTCCGCGGCATTTCGACGCCGTGGACCGCCACTTGCTCGCGGGCGGCGAACTTGTCGAGCCGATCGCCCGGCGAGGAGACAGCCTCGACTTCAATGCCATGCCGCTTCATGAAGCCGATTTGACCGTCCAGGAACGTCCACAGTGTTCCCGGCACCGTTGCAACGTGGACCAGTCGCGTCTTGGCCGCCGTCACGGTTACCCCGCAGGTTTTTTTCGGACATAACGAGGGGGCATGATTTCCGTTGCCCGTAGCCGCCGCACGTAACATTTCCGCCAATCGGGGCGCGGCGACGGCCAACGAATAGCGTTGTTCTACAAGCTCCCGTCCATTTCGGCCCATTGTTTCCCGTAACGTCGGGTCTGCCCGCAAACGTTCCAGCGATTGTGTCCACTCTTCGACGGTCGAGGCCTGAAAACCGTTCTCGTCGTGACGGATGATCTCAGTGTTGACTCCGATGGGCGTACCGACCACGGGGCGTCCGCACGCCAGGTATTGGATCAGTTTCAGTCCGCACTTGCCTCGGTTGTGCGGATTATCGGGCAGGGGCATGATTCCGACGTCGAATTGCCGGATGTCGCGGACCTCGGTCTCTTCTGACCAGGGCCTGACCTCAACGGGTACGCCCGGCAAATCGAGCGGTCCCGAACCGATCGTCACCAGTCGGGCCGCCCCGCCGCGGCAAATCTCCCGCAGCACCGGCGCCACCAATTGCAGGAATCGGGCAGTGATGGGCGTACCGATCCAGCCGATCGTAAACACGTCGTTGCGCGGCGGCGGCGCCGGCGGATAACGGTCCAGATCGACAACGGTCGGCAGCAACTCCACGTGGCTCGCGCCGGCCCGTCGGGCATGCTCGGCGATGTAGTCGTTGCCGGCGATGACCATCGCCGCGCCGCGCATCACCTCGTTGATCTTTTTACCCAGCAGAAGACGGATCGCCCCCAGTCGGTGATTGTCGTAGCGGTGAAACTCGGCGTCGTCGTAGTCCACCACGTAGGGAACCGTTCGGGGCAACGACAGCGATTCGATCCACCGCGGCATCCAGGGAAGAA
The DNA here is from genome assembly GCA_965195225.1 of uncultured Thermoguttaceae bacterium. Lineage (GTDB taxonomy): Bacteria > Planctomycetota > Planctomycetia > Pirellulales > Thermoguttaceae > JAHIKV01. Next base: position 110,177 of record CBDAFL010000171.1, on the reverse strand, counting down.
GTTCCTTCTCGGTCCAGATTAGGTCGTACTTCTTGCATTGCCGCAAACGAAACCATCGCCGCGCGTACGCCGGCGCCATGTGGGCCAAAGAACGATGCCCTTTGGCGTATCGCACCCGAAGATATTTTTCGCTGAACAACGGTACGACGTCGATTTGGAAGCCGTGTTCGCGGAGATAGGGTAGGTACTGGAAGCTGCGATACCGGCTGCTGGCGCCTTGTCGGTCCAATCTAGGACAGCAGAGGACGCGGATTGGTTTTTCGGGGATTGGAGGAATCATTCTTGTAACGCCACTTTCGCTGCGGCTGTTGGATTCCGCCAAACATCCGCCAAGATGTGCGGCATGTTTGCCCATAGCAGCAGGAAGCCGTGGATGGTTTGCCACGCCTCGCGCGGCGCCAGTCGCACGGCCGACCAGCCCAGTCTCGTCCAGGGTTCCGCCAGGAGGGTGGCGGCCATGACTGTCGCCGCGCCGAACGTGGAAAAGTGCTTGGCGGCGTAGAGCATTCGGCTGCGGAGCGAGTAGAACAGCCGCCGCGCCTTGACCTGTTCCGAAGTGCCGCCGCCGCGGTGATAGGCCCGGGCGTCGGCGAGATAGATCGTTTGCCAACCTGCTCCTTTGGCGCGCAGGGAGAAATCAACCTCCTCGAAGTAGACGTAAAACCGCTCGTCGAACCCGCCCAATGCCTCGAAGACGGCACGTCGCGTGAAGAAGAACGCCCCGATCACTTGATCCACGGAGCGGGTCGTACTATGGTCCCAGTTGGACATCGCCTGGCCGGAAAACCGGCGGGGAAACAGGCGGTTCAGCCCCGTTGCTTGCGAGAGTAGGATGCCGGTCGTTGGCAAGCGTGAACAGTTCCTTGCCACCTGCCCGTGGTCGTCCAGCAGTTGGATGCCGCAGATGCCTACATCGGCGTGGGCTGGGTCGGAAAGGAAGGCCTGGGGGACGCTTAGCGAATTGGCTTGCAGACGGGTGTCGGGATTCAGAAACAACAAGTAGTCGGCGTTGCCCACGGCGGCGCCTTGGTTGCAGGCGGCGGCGAAGCCGCGGTTCTCGCGATTGCGAATCACCGTCAACGGCAACTCCGACTCCTCCAATCCGGCGAGCGAGCCGTCCGAGGAGGCGTTGTCCACTACCACCACGCGGCCGAGTAGTTGTCGCGGTGCGGTCCGGGAGATCGAGGCAAGGCACTCGCGGAGTTGGTCGCCGACGTTCCAGTTTACGATTACAATATCCAAGACGATCGGCATCAGAAGGTATTTCTGGTTCCCAAATACTGCCTTCTCAGTTTGCGAGGAGGGGCTTGCCGGTGAAGGAGCCAATCGTTGATAATTCCCAGCGGTAGGAATATGACCCAGAGGCCGTCGAATTTCCCGAGATACGGATCGACCGCGTTGGCAAGGAGGAAGGAGGTTGTGCCGACAAGCACGGGCAGCATCAACATTCCCCTTGTCCCTCCCGAGCGAATTACCGCAATGCCCTTCCGGTAAATCCAACGAACGAAGAGTGCGTAAACCGCGAAACCCACGAGTCCGAGGCTGAAGAGCATTACAAGGTAGCTCAACTCGTATCCCCAGGGCGTCTCGGAGTCGCGGATCATGGCATCGGCCTGTGCGCCGATTCCGTTGCCGAACAGCGGACTCTCGGCCCAGCCTTCCAGCAAGACCCAAAACTGGTCGATCCGAACATCGTTGCTTTCCCCGCAGACGATGTCCACCAGCGAGTCGATGATACCGTCCTGCAATCCGGTAGAAGTGACGTCGGAGTAAGTCAGCGCGGCCAGTAGCGAGACGACCGAACAACCAGAGAACACGACGACCAGCCAAAGCAGTTTCCGCATCTTTTTGCCGATCGAAGAGGAGGGAAGGAAACGCATCCCCAATAACGTGAGGACGGGCGTCGCCAAGATCACCAGACACAACATCCTGCGTCCCGTCAGAATCGCCGCGGCAAATCCCAGGAGTGTCGCCAGAAGCAGGCTCTTGCGGCCCACGGGCGCGGTGCGGTCGGCAGGCCAGACGATGAGTGCAGAACTGGCGAAAGGGACGAGAAATATCAGCGACGAGATGGATTGGAGGCCGTGCTTGATGTATCCATCATTGAGTGTGACCGTTTGACGCACATCCGCGAATTCAAAGTACCACTGGGATGGGTAATAGCCGAGCGAATGGAGTACGTGAATGATCGAATAGCCGGCAACAAGGATCAAGGCGATGACGAGTATTCGCGCAAGGTCTCGGATTACACTGCCGTGAACGCCGCCAGCCAGAATGATCGCGTATACCAGGGGCCATAGGATGTAAACCTTGCTGCACGGTTGCCAGCCGGGGGTGTCGTGAACTGCTCCCAATAGCACGAACACGATTCCTGTCAATACGATGATGTACATCGCCAAACTGACAGATGGATGCAGGCCGAATCCCCTCCGCGTACTCGCCGCAACGGCACAGATCAGTAGTGTCGGTACGAGCAGGGATAGCTTGACTTCAGGATATATTGTAGGGAAACACAAGATCATGAAAAACAATGCGCAGCCGGGCAACTTGATCAAGAAGACCGAGAACGCATCGCTATACGGCACCAAGGACGCAACCGATCCACCTGATCGAGAAAGGTTAAGGTTGTTGGCATCAAGAGGAGCAGGCATGTTGTTGATTTTTTCGCAGTTTTTGTCGATCATGCCACAATCCTCATCCTTTGAGCCGAGCGTTGGCAACCGCTAGGCAGGCGCAAATGACAAGAGCGACTATGATACTCATCGAATCCCCGTATGCGCCATCCCACGCTGCGCATGGCAGATACGCCATCGTTCAAACCGCCGGGGCACCATCATACTGAACAGAAACAAAGCGCTGGCGAAGAGCCAATGCATCGGGCGAGCACTCCGGGTAATCAGTTGCCGATAGACGCGCCAAGCGTCGCGCCGTAGCCCCGCAATGTTGTATCGGTACATGGCCTTCTGCAAGAAGCGGCTGCGGGCTTTGGTTTCCTGAGCCAGAATGGCGGCGTGGTTTGCGAGGATCCGTTCGTACGAGACGGCAATATCGCGCGAACGGCCAATCAGGCTGTCGGCCCCCGACAGGTTGCTGCCATGCCAATGCATGATGCGTCCCGGTTCATCCATTGCCAGGTATCGATATCGTTGCGACACGTGATACACGAACACTGATTCACAACTGACCAAGTCTTCGGGTAGCTCAAAGTGCGTGAACACTTCTCGTCGATAGATATAGACTAATTCTTGTCGCAGGGCACCGCGACAAACGACCTGCCGCTCATCGAAAACACTGTTGTGGGCTACGCGAGAAATCCTCTGTCCCGTGGCCGTCACGCAGGCGAAGGCACAGGCACCGACGTTTTTGTCGGCGGCATCCATGACCTCCAGCATTCTCGTCAATATCCCCGGATATAGTTCATCATCGTTGTCGAGCAAGACCACGTATCGTCCGTGTGCTGCTCTGACGCCGGCGTTGCGCGCTGTATTGGCACCGCGGTTGACCGGTAGACGGACGTAAACGACGCGCGGGTCGTGAAATCCCTGGACAACGCTGGGGGTGTCATCGGTCGAGCCGTCATCTGCCACCACCCACTCGAAGTCTACGTGCTGGTTGCACAAGCTCTGCCAGACGCGCGAAAGAAAGGCCGTTCGGTTATAGGTTGCGGTTACGATGCTGATATCGGTCACGTTTATTGAGCCTCCCAACTAAGAGATCGTGGAGTGTATAAACGATGGATGGCTGTGGCCAGGGCAATGAGGCAGACCAGCGACGGCGCCATGGCCGCTGCTGGGGCGGACGCGATTAAATGGGCGCCCGTCGCCGCCGCGGCCAAGGCCACGATGAGCCAAAATGCCACGTGTCTGATCACCATTATCGGCGAGTCTCCCGCGAACCGCCTTGCTTCCACGTCAACGGTCACCGCGTAAGCGAATTGGCTGACGATCCAACCCCAGCCCAAGGCCAATATCCCCAGGTGGACGTACAGTGCGGCGAAGGTTGCCGCCAAGGCGACGATGCCGAACCCCACGGCCAACGTGGCCTGGAGGTATTTTTTGGCGGCCAGGAGGAAGTGATAGCTAAGGGTGCCGTGGGCGTTGATGCTGGTGCCCAGCAAGAGCAGCATGAAAAGCTGGACGGCTTCGGGCTGCAGCCCCAGCAGAGGAAGCACTATCGGCGCCGCCCATACACCGAGGGTGCAGACGACAAGATACCCCGCCCAACTTACATCCAAGATGCCCCCTATGCGATTCAGCAACGGCTCGGAACGATCACGGGCGGACAACAGATGTGCGAAGCGGGGAAAGATTACTAGCCCCACACCGTTGGAAATCATCCACAGCCGGCTGGTCAAGTCGAAGGCGGCCCGATATATCCCCAATCCGCCCAATCCGAAAAACGCGTTGGCCAACACCGCACCAAGGCTGAGCATGACGACGTGACCGACCTCCGAGAACGAGACCAGCGTCGAGTTACGGCAAGCGTCCCAAAACGCGCCCGCCTCGAATCGTGGCCACCATGCGCCGGCTGGACACCCGCCCATCAGCCGACGAGCCACCCACGGGTCGATCAGCCGACGAGACACCAACAGCGCGACGGTCGGCAATGGCGCGGCGAAGACCAGCACTCCCAGGAAAATCAAGGCGTACCGGTACATCCCGGACGCCACGACAAAGGTGGAGTAACGACCGATCCGTTCGTTGGCGATGCAGTGGACCGTCATCATGTCCGTCGGCGTGGCCAGCAAGTACTCGACAACCACCAGCGCCACCAACCAGCGCACCAGGTGGACGTCCTGCGAGCCGACGGGAAAGAGGAACGCGGGCACCACCAGACAGAGTATTGGCAGCGAGAGCAACAACACCGCCGAAAGCGTCAGCCGCAGGGCCAAGACGATCCGCAGGTTGGCTGTTTGCGAGGCCGGCTCTCGATCCGATGCCAGCAGGCGGGTGAAGTGCTTGTGCAGCCCCGTGCCAAGCAAGTTGCAATACAACACGAGTACGCCGTAGATGGCATACAATCCGTAGCCTTCGCTGCCAAATTGCTTAAGCGCCAGCGGAATCACAACGATGCTCAATACGCCGTTGATGACGTAGGCCCCGTAAATGGCGGCGATGTTCCGCCGGATCGAGCCGACCGGCGCGACCTCTGGGCCGTCGCCGACAAGCGACGTTGTCGCAGCATCGTTCATATCATCTTTGTCAAACATGGTCTGCTCGGGGCGCACTCCGCTCTCGTACCGTCCATCGGTTTGTGAACACAGGACTCCGCCGAGATCGAAACAGATTTTTTCGCGTCACTTATGGTTCCAAGGATCGTTCGACGATTTCACAGACAATGTGTCCGATGGTGATATGACATTCCTGAATGCGCGGCGTGTTGGAGGATGGCGCCGCCAGCACGAGGTCGGCCGCTTTCGCCATTGTGCTTTCGCCGGCCGTCCCGGTCAGTGCCACGGTCCGAGCGCCGCGCTGTCTGGCCGCGTGCAATGCGGCAAGGACGTTGGGCGATTTTCCGCTGGTGCTGATGCCGACGGCGAGGTCGCCGGGCATGGCCCAGGTTTCCATCTGGCGGGCGAAAACGGCGGAAAAATCGAAGTCGTTGCCCACGGCGGTCAGGATCGCCGGGTCGGCCAGCGCCACCGCCGGCAGACCGCGCCGCTGGCGTTTGAAGCGGCCGACGAGTTCGCCCGCGATGTGAGCGGCGTCGCACAGGGAGCCGCCGTTGCCGAAGAGGATCACTTTTCCGCCGTGCAGGTAGGTTTCCCTCATCCACTCGGCGAAGGCGGCGATTTTGTCCGCCAGACCCTTCGCGGCAAGTTTGGTTTCGGCGCTTTCGTGCAGCATTTCCCGGATGGCGTCGGTTGTACTCATGCGGTTTGTGCCTCCGTCATCGGCGGCGATAAACTTCTCTGTACGCACGGTGGGACTGTCCCCCGTAAACGATTACCTCCGCTCAACCCCTTTCACGGGTTTGGTCGCCATGACCGGGTTCGCCGCTCGGCTGCAAACGTTTCAAGTCAGCGTCGACCATCATGCGAACCAATTCTTCAAAACCCACTTTGGGTTGCCAGCCGAGCTTCTCCTTGGCCTTATTGGAAGATCCTTGCAATGCGACCAACTCCGCCGGACGCTTGAATGCGGGATCGATATAGACATGCCGATTCCAGTCGGAGATGCCGACGTAATTAAAAGCCACGTCCAGAAAGTCACGAATCGAATGGGTTTCCCCGGTCGAGACGATGAAGTTGTCCGCGGACTCTTGTTGCAACATCAGATACATTGCTTCGACATAATCGCCGGCGAACCCCCAATCCCGCTTGCTGTCCAAGTTTCCCAGACCAAATCGATCGGTAAGCCCCAGCTTAATTTTTGCCACGTTGTAGCTGATCTTGCGAGTGACGAATTCCTTGCCGCGGTTCGGCGACTCATGATTGAACATGATTCCATTTGCGCAGAACATCCCGTAGCTGGTCCGATAGTTGTTCACGATCCAGTAGGCATAGAGCTTGCTGATCGCGTAGGGACTGCAAGGATGCATTGGCGTCTCCTCCGTCTGAATGCCGCTCTCTTGGCAATTGCCGAACATCTCGGAGGTGGATGCCTGGTAAAACCGTGCTCGGGGCGCGAAGTTTTTGACCGCCTCGAGCAATCTGAGCGTTCCACAAGCGTTCACGTCGGTGGTCCACATCGGCTGGTCCCAAGAAGTGCCGACAAACGACTGGGCCGCGAGATTGTACACCTCATCGGGACGTGTCCGGCGAACCGCGTTAATCAGAGACGCCTCGTCGGCCAGATCGCCGTCAACAATATCCACGTCGCCGGTCACGCCCAGATAGTCCAGGTTTGCGAACGCATAACGCGTGCTGCGCGGCAACAACCCGTAGACCGTATAATCTTTTTCGAGAAGCAACTTAGACAGATACGAGCCATCTTGACCGGTAATCCCGGTGATCAGCGCGGTTCGTTTCATTACCGACTCCATTCAATTTTATCAGGGCCCCCAAGCACACGACATGCGCCATTTTCATTCATGGGGACTTGTGGAAGATCGCGCGCAAAACACGCTGCATTTTTCCGCGAAACATTTTATAAACGAAAAAGCAGAGAAGCAGCGGGATGATGAGCCCTCGTAATCCGGCGAGATAATGTCCAAATGCTGTTTCAAACCCTATCGTTGATATTGCCAGGTAGGTCCCCCTGGCGCCGCGGGAAGGGGACAGGCCCATGTTTTCGGCCAACGGTTCGTCGGCAAAATGCGTTTTTTCGCCGAAAAATGGACCAGTCCCCGACCGGGATAAAAAAGGGATGGAAAAGGGATGGAAATGGGGTCGGAGCAATTTATTCCGGCAGGCAGGAAGGTCACGGATTTTTCGAGGAGGCAGAAACAGTTGCGACCTGGGCAGGCTTCGCCCCGATTAACACAAACCCCCACCCCATGCCCTTCGTCCAGAGGTCGAGGAAAAAACTCCAGTTCATAGCAGGATGAGCCACTGATACTCGTCGTCCTGGGAATCCAGGGGCAACGGGGACGACTGCCCCGCGGGCGGAAGCGCCGCCGCGGAATCTACGTCGGCAGGCAACGCATCTCGTTCTGTCGACATTTCACTGGGGGCAAGTGGCGGCAGCGGAACCGGCTGTTGCCATGGATGGTATTCGTATTGGACCATCGTTCTTTCTCCCATTCGCTTCAGCTAGGCTGTGGAAAACTCACAGTTCGATGCGGCGATTCACGTCGCCAATCGGTGAGTCCGTGCCCTCCCATCGGCATCTGAGGCGGCTGCCTCCAGTTTTTTTGTCATAATGGGCGATGCCCTCGAACGACTATGCTTGAATTGGCGCGCACTCCGTTCCCGTGGGTGGCTGTCGCCGACAACCTACCCGATCCCCCCCCGTGTTCCGCTCGTGCGGCGGCATGTCACTACGCTGCCTGCCGTAATTCCTCGCGATATTCACGAACTGCCCGACAATGCCGTTCCCGATATCCTCCTGCCACTGCCTCCAAAGACAGCGGTGCATGTGCATGTCTCGCAGAGGAGTGGAATGCCGAGTAGCCATAATCGCATAGCGAGAAAACGGACGCCTGTCTCATACGCAATCTGCCCAGAAGAGGATGTCTCAACCTTGCCGAAAGGTTGCCGGAAATATGCCGCAGGCTTGTACTAGCCACGCACCCTCACAATGCTTGGGGGAGAAGGGTAACGAGAAGAGTTACCTGGGGCAACGGCAGAATTTTGCCCCACCTGTTGGCGGGGGTGGGGCGAGCAACGCAAAATGCAACGGTAACGCGGTTACAAACACGCCGCGAGGGACGGAAACAAGAGAATGGCGGCGGCGAGACCGAGAGGCCGCCTCAGAATACGGCCGACGGCACCCACCCCACGCCGGCGGTATTTCCGCCGCCGTGGGATTCGGCCCGTCGGGCGAACAAATCCCTTGTTGTCAAGTGTTTTCGCGCGTTGCAGTGGGCGGTAGAGGGCTCGAACCTCCGACCCCCAGCTTGTCGAGCTGGTGCTCTAACCAACTGAGCTAACCGCCCTGGCCCGGTGTTGCCGCGTATGCCCGCGGAAACAACGGAACGCTAATTCTGACATCCCAAACGAAGGCAGTCAACGGGTGAATGTTCTCTGGAGGGAAAATGATGGGAGGCAGACGACCGTTATTGGCATTTCGTCCCCTTGCGGCAACTCACCGTTACAACCTATACTCCGATTACAGAATCCCCCGTGCGGACAGTCCGCGGAGCATCCTTTGTACCGATGCCCCGCTCGCTGGGGGGTCGGCCCAAGGCTCGTTGGAGACACATGCTCACTGTTACTCTGCCCGACGGGAAATCCCGCGATTACTCGCGTCGCGTTAGGCCTGTGGACGTCGCCGCCGATATTGGACCGCGGCTGGCCAAGGCCACCTTGGCCGCCGAAGTGGACGGGCGGTTGGTGGGGGCAAACGATTCCCTGCCGGCCGACGGCCAGGTGGCCCTGAATCTGATCACCGACAAAGACCCTCAGGCCCTCGACCTGCTTCGCCATTCGTGTGCGCACTTGATGGCCCGGGCGGTGATGCGGCTGTTCGACGGGGTGCAATTGGCATTCGGCCCGACGGTGAACGACGGCTTCTACTACGACTTCGAGATGAAGCACAAGCTCTCGGAGGAGGATTTTCCGAAGATCGAGGCCGAGATGGCCCGGATCGTCAAAGAGGACGAGCCGTTCGAGCGGGTCGAGATGGACCGCGCCGAGGCCGTCCAGTTCTGCCGCGACCTGCACCAGTCGTTGAAGGTTGAGCACCTGGAAGACACGCTGGCGACGGAGCAGGCCGTGTCGTTCTATCGGCAGGGCGAGTTTGTCGATCTCTGCCGCGGTCCACACGTACCCGGCGCGGGTGCGGTCGGAGCCTTCAAGCTACAGTCGGTGGCCGGGGCATATTGGAAAGGGGACGCATCGCGGCAGCAATTGCAGCGGCTATACGGCACCGCCTTCTTCACCAAGAAGCAACTCGAAGAACACCTCAAACGGCTCGAAGAAGCCAAACGGCGCGACCACCGCGTGCTGGGTAAACAACTCGAATTGTTCATGATCGATCCGGCGGTCGGATCGGGGTTGGTCTTTTGGTTGCCCAAGGGGGCGGTGGTCCGACACGAGTTGGAAAACTTCCTCCACGGCGAACTCCTCCGCCGCGGCTACCAGCCCGTCTACACCCCGGTGATCGGCAACGTCCATTTGTACGAGACCTCGGGCCACTATCCGTACTACAAGGACACGCAGTTCCCGCCGATCGAGATGGACGACGGCGACCGCTACCTGCTGCGGCCGATGAACTGTCCGCACCACGTTACGATCTACAAGTTGAAGCCGCGGAGCTACCGCGAACTGCCGTTGCGGTTGGCGGAGTTTGGCACCGTGCATCGTTTCGAGCAGTCGGGCGAACTGAGCGGCATGATCCGCGTCCGCGGCTTCACCCAGGACGACGCTCATGTGTTTTGTACCGAGGAGCAGGTCGCCGACGAGTTCCGCGGTTGTTTGGAAATGACCCAGTTCGTGCTGAAGACCCTCGGGCTGGACGATTACCGCGTGCGACTCGGGTTTCGCGACCCGTCCGAGGAGAAGTACGTGGGCGACGCCGAGACGTGGCAACGGGCCGAAGAGGCCCTCGAGGGTGTCTGCCGCGAGATGGACCTGCCGGACATGCATATCGAGCGCGGCGAGGCTGCCTTCTACGGACCGAAGGCCGATTTCATCGTTGCCGACTGCCTCGGCCGCCAGTGGCAACTCGGCACCGTGCAGCTAGATTACAACCTTCCCAGTCCGCAACGCTTCGACCTCGAGTACATCGGCGCCGACAACACGCCCCATCGGCCGGTGATGATCCATCGGGCGCCGTTCGGTTCGTTCGAGCGGTTCGTGGGGATGTTGATCGAGCACTACGCCGGGGCGTTTCCGTTGTGGCTTGCTCCGGAGCAAGTGCGGGTAATGGTCGTTAGCCAAAAAGTCGAAGAATACGGCAGAAACGTCGAGCGGCAACTGGCCGCGGCCGGGTTGCGGGTCACGGGCGATTATCGGGCCGAAAAAATCGGCGCCAAAATACGCGATGCACAACTGGAGTTGGTTCCGTACATGCTCGTCGTCGGTCCGCGCGAGGTCGAGGAGGGCAAGGTGGCCGTCCGCGACCGGATCGAAGGCGATCTCGGAGCCATGCCGCTGGAGGTCGCCGTTGAACGGTTCCAGGCGGAAATCAGCGAAAAAACGGTCAGGAAGAAATGAAACGGCGAAAAGGTCAAAGATTCAAGGTCAAAGGTTCAGGAAACAATGTCCTCCTTTGACCTTGAACCTTGAACCTTTGACCTTGAACCTTTGATCCCCGGAGATAGTTGCTTATGGGTAAATGGAAGCTGCAGACAACGGCTGGCAAACAGCGCATGAACGAACATATCCGCGTCACTCCCATCCGGGTGATCGCCGCCGACGGGTCGCAGTTGGGTATCATCCCCACCGAGGACGCGTTGCGCCAGGCCAAGGAGGCGGGGCTGGACCTGGTCGAAGTGGCGCCCAAGGAGCGGCCGCCAGTTTGCCGGATCATGGACTACGGAAAGTTCAAGTACCAGCAGAAGAAACGGCAGCACAAGGGGCACGCGCATCAGGTCAAGATCAAGGAAATACGCGTCCGCCCGAAGACCGGCGATCACGACATCCAGGTGAAGGTGAACAAAGCCCGCGAGTTCCTTGCCCACAAAGACAAGGTGATCGTCACGGTTCTGTTTCGCGGCCGCGAGATGGCGCACATCCAGGAGGGCCGCAAGGTGGTCGAAGAGATACTCGCCCTACTGGCCGACGTCTCGAAGGTCGAGTCGCCGCCGATGCATCGCGGCCGTCGGATGACCTGCACGCTGGCGCCGAAGTAAGTGATCTTGAAGCGTTGCCGGTAACGCTGGTTCAAGGAATTTGGTGTCATGCCGACAATAACCGAGAGTGTAACGGAGTACCGTCGCTGTGACGTTCCCCACCCGATACCATACCAGGGTAGCAAGCGCGGCCTTGCGCCGATTGTACTGTCTTATTTTCCAGAACATTTCCGCTGTCTAGTCGAACCCTTCGCGGGTTCTGCCGCCGTATCACTTGCCGCGGCTCATCGGCGTCTGGCTGATCGGTTTGTTCTCAATGACGCGCACGCTCCGCTAATCGAACTCTGGCGCGAAATCATTGACCGGCCGGAAGAATTAGCCTGCAAATATGCACGACTCTGGCAGGCACAGCTTGATCGAGAGCGGGATTACTACGACATTGTACGCAGAAAGTTCAACAAAACGCACAAGCCCGAATACTTTCTCTATTTGCTGGCGCGTTGCGTGAAAGCCGCCATTCGTTACAACCGGGATGGCAACTTCAACAACAGCCCCGACAATCGACGCAAAGGGGCGCGGCCGAGCACGATGCGAAAACGCATTATGGGGGCATCGGCACTGTTGCACGGACGAACTGAGGTTGGCGCGTACGACTACGCGGATGTGCTTGCCAGATGTGATTCGAGCGACCTAATTTACATGGATCCGCCATATCAGGGAGTGTGCAAGAATCGAGACAACCGATATTGTCCGAAGATCAAACATGCGGACTTCTGTGACCATTTGGCCATGCTAAACGACCGGAGTTGCATGTATCTCGTCAGCTATGACGGCCGGACGGGCTCGAAAATCTACGGGGAGCCCCTGCCCAAGCGACTGAAGTTGCTTCATATCGAAGTGCATGCGGGGCGTTCGACTCAAGAGACATTGTTGGGTCGGGATAGCAACACTTACGAATCGCTCTATCTATCTCCGGCTTTGGCCGAGACCGTCTTGAAGAGAAGCAAGGAGAACACACGATGGCAGACATCGAGTTAACCCAGGCTGAGGCCGACTTACTGATCTCATTGGAGAAGGTACGTGAGAACAATGATGCCGTAGATTACCCCGGTTTGGGCGGGAACGTTTGTGTTACTCTAGTTTCGGTTGATAAGAAAGAGCGTTTTCTGTTGGACGTGAGCCGCGGAAGAATCGATCTGCTTAAGGGTAAGTATCAGGAACGTGGACGCAATGTAATTGTTCTTGTGCGACTTGACTTTGGGGGCGCTCCGCATCGGAACCCAGATGGAGAGGAAATCACCGGTCCCCACCTCCATATGTATCGTCACGGCTTCGGCGATAAATGGGCAACGCTGGTGCTGCCGGATCACTTTCCAAATACCAGTGACCTGTGGCAGCTACTCCAGGATTTCATGCGATTCTGCAACATCACCAAGCCACCGATTTTCCGCAGAGGAGTATTCACGTGATACAAGATATCCAGAGTCTTCTCGACCAATACATAGCGTGGTTGAAAGACAAGACTACTTTGCGGCAAGTCGATGATTGGGTTGAAATTACTACCCCATACCTAGACCGCCACAACGACTATCTCCAAATCTACGCTCAACGCAAGAACGGTGGATATGTTCTGACCGATGATGGATACACGATCGAGGATCTCGAACAATCTGGTTGCAAACTGGAGAGCCTCAAACGACGAGACCTTCTGAATACAACACTTAATGGTTTTGGTGTTCGTCTCAATAAAACCGCGATGGAAGTAAAGGCATCAAAAGAAAATTTCGCTTTGCGCAAGCACAACCTAATCCAGGCTATGCTCGCGGTGAATGATATGTTCTATCTTGCTTCGCCTACGGTTGCCAGCGTTTTCTATGAGGACGTTGTTTCGTGGCTGGACATTATCGAAGTTAGGTATACTCCGAAAGTTAGGTTTATGGGAAAAACCGGATACGATCATTTATTCGATTTCGTCATTCCGAAATCTCGTCGTCAACCCGAACGGATACTCCGAACGATCAATCACCCCAATCGAGCCCAAGCACAATCCGTCGTCTTTGCCTGGATTGACACCAAAGAAGTGCGTCCACAAGATGCCCAAGCATATGCTCTTCTTAACGATGAACAAGAAGTCCCAGTTGCGGTTTCTGACTCGCTTCAAAACTATGGTGTAACTCCGGTTCCTTGGAGTAAACGCGATGCCGTCCGAGACCAATTGGTGGCATGAAAAGCAAATGGCAGCCGTTTGTTTTTGACATAAATGTCCGCACTTGTTACCATCATCTGTGGCCCTGCACGAAGCGGCAAGACCGAACGGTTGCTCGCGCTCTACCGCGACGCGCTCCGCCGGCGACCGCCCGAATCGACGCTCTGGCTGGCCCCGACGTGGCGGGCCGCGACGGAAATCCGCGACCGGCTACTCGACGGCGAGCTGCCGGGCTGCTTCGCGCCGGGAGTAACCACCTTCGACAAGTTCGCCGTCGAGGTGCTCCGCAAGGCCGGAAAGCCGATCCGACAGGTCACTCCACTGATGAAACGCGAGTTGCTTCGCCGGATCATCGACCAACAGGCGTCGCGGCAGCGGCTGAAACATTTTCTGCCGATCGCCAAGACCGCCGGCCTGATCGACCTGGTTTGCGAGTTCATCGGCGAGTTGAAGCGGCTGGAGATTTGGCCCGAAGATTTCCAACGCGCCTGCGAGCAACGTGGCCTGACCGACAAGGACACGGAACTGTTCGAGTTTTATCAGGAATACCAACAAGCGCTCCGCGAGCACGGGCTGTTCGACGCCGAAGGCCGCTTCTGGTCGGCCCGGGACGAGTTGCGAAAGGCGGAAGACGAAGGGCTGGCCGCTTCAGCGGCCAGTTGCGGGAGCCACTTGCTGGTCGTCGCCGACGGATTCACCGACTTCACCCGAACGCAGCACGAGATACTCGACAGTCTGGCGGCGCGTGCGGAGGAGATGTTCATCACGCTGCCGCTGGAAGGGGAACCGCGGCGGGCGGATATGTTCGCCAAACCGCTGAAGACGCTCGACGCGCTGCGACGCCGACGTTCCAACGTCGTGGTCGAGCAGTTGGAGCGGCCCACGAAAACCGCATGGCCGGCAATGGCCCGCTTGGAGCCAGCGCTGTTTGAGAATCCAAGAGGGGCCATATCACTGGCCGCTAAAGCGGCCAGCCCTCGGGATACTGAACCCCCACTTGGCATCGAAATCCTCGCCGCCGCCCGGCAAATCGGCGAGATCGAAATGATCGCCGCGCGGATCAAGCGGCTGCTGATCGACCGTCGGGCCAGCCCGGACGAAATCGCCGTCGTCTTCCGCTCGCCGCAAGAGACGGCCGAACTGGTCCGCGAGGCGTTCGAGCGGCTGGAGATTCCCGCGGCGTTCGAGTCGGGCCAGGCGCTCGAGCGCCGGCCGGCGCTAAGGGCACTGGCCAATCTGCTCCAGTTGGACCTGGAAGATTGGCCGTTCGACCGGCTGCTGGCAGTGTTGGGGAGCAACTATTTCCAACCCGACTGGCAGGCCGCCGGGGCCGACGAGGTGGAGCGGGCGATCCGCAAACTGCAAATCCCTCGCGGCCGGGCGCGGCTGATCGAGCAATTGGCTCCTGCGGGAGACGCCTCTTACAGTACAACGTTGGCCGTGGTAAATCGTCTGGCCGTGGCGCTGGATGCTCTACCCCAACGGGCCACGTTGCCCGATTGGGCAGAAGCGTGGGAGCGTTTGGCAAAAGAAACCGGCCTGCTCCGGGCTGTCGATCAAGATATTGTTGCCTGGCAGCGGTTGATGAAAGTCCTCGCGGACAGCGGCAAGCTCGCCGGCTGGCTCCATTGCAGCCCGACGGAAATGGATCGCCGTACTGCCTTCGAGACGTTGTTGGACATTCTCGGCAGCGATCTGTTGGACAGTTCGGACGACGAGTCGGGGCGGGTGCGAGTCCTCTCGGCAACAAGCGTCCGCTCGCTTCGCATTCCGCATTTGTTTCTCGCCGGGCTATCGGAAAAGGTCTTTCCGCCGCCCGACCGCGAGGACCGGCTTTACGGCGAGCAGGAGTGCTTGCGGCTGATCGACGCCGGCCTGCCGTTGGTTGCCCGCACCGAACGCACCCGCGATGAAATGCTGTTGTTCTACGAAGCGGTCACTCGGGCGACCGAGCGGTTGTATCTGAGCTATCCGGCGTTGGACGAAGCGGCGCAACCGCTGTTACCCAGTCCGTTTCTCGGCCAGCTCGAGCAGGCGTTCGGGCCGGGGCAAATTACGCGTGTCGAGCAGACGGACCTCAGCCCTGTTCCTCGTGACGACGAACCGCTCTCGGCGGCGGAGTTCCGCGTGAAGGCCGTCGCCACGGCGTTGGAGGGGAACGTGGCGCTGCTGGCCGGGCTGATGGGTGGTGGAGGGCTGGCCGCTTCAGCGGCCAGTAGCCGGATTGCGGCCGGATTGAAATTGCTCTACTCGCGCCAGGACCGCGAGCGGTTCGGCCCGACCGAGGGCGTGTTGCGCGGCGCCACGGCACGTCGGGAATTGGCGGCCGAGTTCTCCGCCCAACGCACCTACTCCGCCACCGAATTGGAGCGCTACGCCTACTGCCCGTTCCGATTCTTCATGGAGCGGATTCTGAAGATCGAGCCGGTCGAGGACTTGGCCTTGGAGTTCGACGTGCTCGGCCGCGGCCGCGTGGCGCACGAAGTGTTGGCCGACTTCCACCGACGGGTAAATAGACGGCTGGGCAGGCCCGCCTCGCCGCTCGAACTCGATACGGAAGAGTTCGACGCCCTGGTGGCCGAAGCCGTCCAGAACTCGTTGCCGCCGGAGCCGAGCAATCCGGTTAAGGCCGCGATGCGGGAAATCGACCGCCGGCTGGTCGTCGAGTGGATGTCGCGCTACCGCGAGCAGGTCGAAAAGTACGACGCTCAATGGAAAGGTTTCGATACCCCGCCGGTGCCCGAGTTGTTCGAGGTGGCGTTTGGACGCGGCAATGAAGGTCCGCCTTCGACCGACAAACCGTTGGAGTTTCTCCGTGAGGGAGAAACGATTCGCATTTCGGGCCGAATCGACCGTGTTGACGTTGGTGTGGTGGCCGGACGCGGCGTCTTCAATGTGCTCGACTACAAGACGGGCGGATCGGTCCGCGTTAAGCCCGAGAGCGTCAGGGCGGGCACGACCCTGCAATTGCCGCTCTACTCGCTGGCCGCGATGGAACTGCTGCTGGCCGACCGCGACATGCTGCCGTGGCGGGCCGGATACTGGTACGTCCGCGACGACGGATATAAGCCGAGGCAAGCACTGCGGATGTATTTCGACGATGACGGACGCATCGAGTTGGACCCGACGTGGGAAGAACTTCGCGCCGGGTTGGGCGACACCGTCGCGGAACTGGTCCACGCCATGCGGCGCGGATGCTTTCCCGTCTGCTGCGCCGACGACCGCTGCACCGGCCGATGCCCCTACGGCACAGTCTGCCGCGTCAACCATATTCGCTCTCTGGAGAAGACATGCCGGCCGACGGACAACGACTGAACTACTCGGGCCTGACCGAGCAGCAGCGCCGGGCGCTCGACGCGCGGGGCACTTCGGTGGCCGTCTCGGCGGGGGCCGGATGCGGCAAGACTTTCGTGCTGACCGAGCGGTTTCTGGCCGAACTGGAACCGGACGGTCCGCATGGCCGCGATCGGCGATCGCGCCTCGGCCAGGTGGCGGCGATCACCTTTACCGAGCGGGCCGCGCGGGAGATGCGCGAGCGGATTCGCTCGGCCTGCAACCGCCGGCTCCGCGAATGTCCCGACGATCAGGCGGACTATTGGATGGAATTGGTCCGCGAGTTGGACTCGGCGCGGATCAGCACGATCCACTCGTTTTGCGCGTCGCTGCTCCGTGCCCACGCGGTAGAGGCGCGGCTCGATCCGCGGTTCCGCGTGCTCGACGGCGCGCAGGCCGGTACGCTATTGTTCGAGTTGACCGACGACGCGCTCCGCGACCGGCTGGCCGACCGGCAGGAGACGATATTGACACTGGTTGCCCGATTCGGGTTGGACCGGCTTCGCGAAATGATCGCCCGTCTGTTGGCCGTCAGGCAGGAGATCGACTGGCCCGCCTGGCGGAACGAGAGCGCCGAATCTTTGCTTGCGCGTTGGGAGGAATTCTGGCGGTGCGACACGCTGCCGCGGCTGCTGCGCCGACTTGGCACGTCCGCCGCCGCGCGAACTTTGCTGGAGTTGGCTTCGCGCCGGCCGTCGGACAATCCGAAGATGCGGGAGCGATTCGCGGCGCTCGTGGAGCGGTTGTCCAAGCTTGGGACTTCCAACGATAACATCATGTCGGAACTGGCCGAGATTCGTGACGCTGCCCGCGTTCAAGGCGGCGGGACGAAAAAAAATTGGGCGAGTGAAGACGACTACGAACGGTTCAAGGACGCCGCGGCGACGTTGCGCGATGAGGTCAAGGGCGTGGAGAAACGCGCGAGTTTCGATGCCACGGCCGCCCGTCCCGCCGCCGAGGCCGCTTTGCAAGCGATTGGTCTGGCCGCCGACGTGGCCGAACAATACGAGCGGCGCAAGCGGGAACTGGCCGTGTTGGATTTCAACGACCTCTTAATCCATGCCCGGCGTTTGTTGGTCGGTCCCGAACAAGGCGGGCTGCGCAAACGGCTGGCCGCGCAAATCCGCCTGCTGCTGGTCGATGAGTTCCAGGACACCGATCCCTTGCAGGTCGAGTTGGTCAAGGCGCTCTGCGACAACGAGCATCTTCGCGGCAAGTTGTTTCTGGTGGGCGACTACAAGCAGTCGATCTACCGATTTCGCGGGGCCGATCCGCGCGTCTTCGGCCGCTTGCGCGAGGAGTTTTCGGCGGCCGGGCGGTTGCCGCTCTCGCTAAACTTCCGCAGCCAGCCGGCGGTGTTGGATTTTGTCAACGCCCTGTTCGCCGAGGAGTTGGGGCCGGAATACGAGCCGCTTCGCGCTGCCCGGCCGCAGGTTGGTCCCGCGCCGGCCGTGGAGTTTTTGTGGGCTTGTGACGCTCCAACGGAAGACGATTCCGGCAATGATTCCACCTCTCTCCCCTCGCCCCTTGCCCCTCTCCCCTCGTTCCTCGAAGACATGGGCCCCCGCGAACGGCTGCGGCGGCGCGAGGCCGAATGGATTGCCCGACGCATCCGCGCCATGCTCGATTCGGGCGAAAAAATCGTCTGGGACAATGAAGCCTCGGAGCCGTCGGTTCGCGCGGTCCGCCCCGGCGACGTTGCCTTGTTGTTCCGCGCCATGACGAACGCCGAATACTATGAGGACGCTTTGCAGCGGTACGGGATTGACTATTATCTAGTCGGCGGTCGGGCATTTTACGCCCAGCAGGAAATCTACGACCTGCTGAATCTGCTGCGGACGCTCGACGGACGTTGCGATGAAGTAAGCCTGGCCGGCGCGTTGCGAAGTCCGTTGTTCAGCCTGCACGACGAGACGTTGTTCTGGCTCGCGCGGCATCCACAAGGGCTTGCCGCCGGGTTGTTCGCCGACGTGCTGCCGGCGGAACTCGACGCCGATCAACGAGAACAAGCGGAGTTCGCGGCGGCGACGATCCGCGATCTACGGGCAATGAAGGACCGGCTGCCCGTTGCCCGGCTGATCCAGGCGGTTTTGGACCGGACCGGCTACGACGCGGTCCTGCTGGCCGAGTTCCTCGGCGAGCGAAAACTGGCCAACCTGCACAAGCTGATCGAACAGGCGCGGAGTTTCGACCATTCCGGGGTGTTCGCGTTGTCGGATTTCATCACGCAACTTGCGGAGTTTGTCGCTCGGCAGCCAGACGAGCCGCTGGCCGCCACCTGCCCGGAATCGACCGACGTGGTGAAGCTGATGTCGATCCATCAATCGAAGGGGTTGGAGTTTCCGGTGGTGATCGTGCCGGACGTGGGCCGCTCGCGCAGGATCATGGGGCCGCCGGTCGCCTTCACGCCGCAACTCGGTCCGATGTTGAAGGATCCCGACGCGACGACCGGCTACGATCTTTTCATGGCCGCCGAAAACGACGAGGACGCGGCGGAACACAGCCGGCTGCTCTACGTCGCCGCCACGCGGGCCGCCGACTATTTGATTCTCTCCTCGGGCGTCGAGCGGCCGGGCGAGGCCGCCGGCCCGTGGATGGAGATGATCGCAAGACGCTTCGACTTACTTACAGGCCGTCCTCGAATCCCGAACCCCGAATCCCGAATCCCGAACCCCGATTGTCTAGTCACCGTAACCACCGAGCCGCCGCCGATCCAATCCAAGCCGGTCGATCTCCGTCTGCGCCGCGACTTGGAAAAGATCGTGGAAAAGGCGGGGCAAATGGCCGCCGACGGCGCGGGCCGGCAGCCGCGATACCTTGCACCGCTGGAGGTGGATCGGACCGCGCGACGGCAATTTTCTTTCTCGCGTCTTAGCGGTGAGCTTCATGCCGGCGCGAACGTTCCCGCCGCCGACCGATTGGATGAAACCGCTTCGCCCGAGCCGCAATTGGACCCGCGCGGTTTGGGTACTCTGGTCCACGCCGTGTTGGAGCAGATAGATTTTGCCAAGCCCGGGGACGTGCAAAAACTCGTCGAGCGTCTGGCCTCCGAGCACCTCCCGGCGGAAGGACTCGATCTGGGCGAGCCGATTGATATGATCGGGCGGTTTCTCCACTCGCCGCGTGCCGCGGAACTGGCCGCCGCCAAGGAACTGTATCGAGAGTTGGAGTTTTTGCTGGCATGGCCGCCGGATCATAACGCCGCGTGCGAAACCGCAAGCGGCGGCCGATACTTGCAAGGGTTCATCGACTGTATTTACCGCGACGGCGCCGGTCGCTGGCGGCTGATTGACTTCAAGACGAACCAAGTGACGGCGGAAAATATGGCGTCTGTCGCGGCGGGGTACGAAATGCAGATGTTGCTCTACGCCCTGGCCGCCGAGAAGATACTCGGATCGCCCCCGGACGAGTTGACGCTATGTTTCCTCCGCCCGGGGATTGAACACCGTTTCTCATGGGACTCGGACGCCCGGCGGCGCGTGATCGAGTTGGTCGATGGTAAGCTGTTATCATGCCGAGCGCTTGTAAATTGAACGCCCAACGTTCACAATACACGTTTATGCCGACTCTAGTTCCCGAAGAACAACGCCGATTCGCTTTGGAAGTGGTCCGCCGTCTGCGCGCCGCGGGCTTCGAGGCGTATTGGGCCGGCGGTTGCGTCCGCGATCAATTGATCGGCCGCACGCCAGCCGATTACGACGTGGCTACCGACGCCGAGCCGGAGCGGATTCGCGCGTTGTTCGGCCGCCGTCGCACGTTGGCCCTTGGCGCCGCCTTCGGAGTGATTTCGGTGATCGGTCCGAAGCCGGCGGGGTTGGTCGAGGTGACCACGTTCCGCCGCGACGCCGCCTACAGCGACGGCCGGCATCCGGACAGCGTCGCCTTCAGCACCGCCGCCGAGGACGCCTCGCGCCGCGACTTCACGATCAACGGGCTTTTTTACGATCCGATCGGGCAGCAGGTGATCGACTTCGTCGGCGGACAGAAAGACCTCGCCGCCCGATTGGTCCGCGCGATCGGCAGCGCCCGCGACCGGTTCGCCGAGGACAAGCTGCGGATGCTTCGCGCGGTCCGGTTTACGGCCGCGTTCGATTTCACGCTCGACGCGGAAGCCCGTCGGGCCGTCGCCGAAATGGCCGCCGAGATTCACGTGGTTAGCCCCGAGCGGATCGCCGTCGAGATGCGGCGTCTGTTGGCCGACCGAAACCGCGCGGTCGGCGTGCGGCTGTTGTTTGAGATCGGACTGGCCGCGGAACTGTTGCCGGAGATCGTACCCCGCGATGACGCCGGGCGGCAAAGATTCGACGAGACGGAGAAGTTGCTCTCGCGGCTGGGCGACGGGCGCGGATTTCCGGCCGCGCTGGCCGCGCTGTTGGCTCCGTGGGTCGATTCGGCGATGGCGGCAAAGGTCTGTCGGCGGTGGCGGCTGTCGAACGACGAACGAAGCCGGGTCTGCTGGCTCGTGAAGCACCGCGATGCCCTGCTGGAAGCCGCGGAAATGCCCTGGTCGAAGCTCCAACCGCTGCTGGTGGCCGAGGGAATCGGCGATCTGCTGATGCTTACCGAGGCCGCGTCGCCGGCGGGCGCCGTGGCGGCGACCCATTGTCGCCGGCTCTTGGCGCAGCCGCCGGAGGTGCTCGATCCGCCGCCACTGCTGACCGGCGACGACCTGTTGGCCCACGGCATCCCGGCTGGTCCGCGGTACAAAATCCTCTTGCAGCGAGTCCGCGACGCACAATTGGACCGGACGCTTCACACCAAGGAGGAAGCGCTGGCGATGGTGGGGAAGATAGTGGATAGTGGGTAGTGGATAGTGGGTAGTGATTGTCAAGCCGCTTGCGGCTTCGCAAGCAAAGAACTCGGACTTGTTTCACGTGAACAGACATTCTCATGGACAAAAAGATCAAGAAAAAGACACACGTTCTCCAACAGCGGATTAAATCGCTCCAGCAGCAGTTGTCCGGCGTGAAGAAGCAGATGGACGACCCCGAGGAGTTGACATCGCTCGAGCGGCAACTCTCCGCCGCCGAGTCCGAGTTGGCGAAGCTCAAGGTGTCGTAAAGCCGCTTCCATGCGAAGCCGCAAGCGGCGGCCGCACCTTAGCGGTTTCCTATCAAGACCGCCGCACACGCAACCAACAGCAAGGCGATCGTCACGCCGACGGCCGCCTTGCGATCTACCTTGCCGTGGCTTGGTCCGAGTCCGAAATATGGCCCGAGACCGTTCCAGAGAAAAAGTCCGGCGGCGATTGTAGGCAGTCCGAAGGCGAGCAACTGCCATCGGGCGCCGCCGTGTTGCAGGATCACACCTGGGTCGTCGGCCCCGCCACCGCCGCAAAAGGCCCCGCCTGCCAAGTATGCACCGTTGGCGATCAGACAGAATCCGGCGAACCACGTTACGAGATAGCCGTATCGTTTTGCCACACTCGTTGCGAAGCCGCAAGCGGTAGTCGCGCCCAGCAATCGAACGCCGGCAAGAATTGCCAGCGGCAGCAGGCATCCCCACAGCGGCCCGCCCCAGACGACAAACAACGGATGTGGATTGGCGGCGAAATCTGTTCGAGAAAAACCGATAAGCGGCAGATAAACGCCGTCCAGTTTTGCGCCGCTAAGCCACCCGTGCAGCACGTGGCCGCACTCGTGCAGCGCCATCATTAACAGCCAGGAGAGGCCGACCGTGGAGAGAACCAGCAGCGCTTGACAACAGCGGTTCAATATCGAGCCTTTCAATCCAACCATTTTCGCAGCATCGCCAGCAGAACTATGGCCAACACCACAACCGCGAGCGACAACCAAGGATCGATTAAATAGAGGAACGGGGCGACTGCCGCGACGCCGATCAACAGCCACATCCAAGAGAAAGTGCGCGGCTCGGTTGAAACTTCGTCGGGATCGACCTTGCGTTCGACCAACATTCGTTCGACCCGCCGCAGCTTTGCCTCGCGTCGCACGGCGACGACCAGTTCCTCCGCGCCGGCGTGTTCTTCCAGCAGGCCGGCCAGCGCCTCGGCCTTGCCGTCCTTGTGCTGGTCTTGCAGCAGAGTGACCATCGCCGACTGGGCGTAGATGTCGTTTGGGTTGAGCCGGAGCGCCTGCTGGAGGCTGCTTTCGGCGTCGTTGCGTCGGTGTAGGCGGAACTGCGCCAGGCCCAACGCCGCCCAAGCAGTGGACGATTCGGCGTCGGCATCGACCGCCTCGCGGGCAGCCTGCTCACCCAATTTCGGGCCGCGCTCGGTGGCCATGAACCAGGCGTACTCGCTCAACAGCTCCGGCCGGCGGTCGGAGAGGACAATCGCCCGCTGAAACGCCTCTTGTGCCACGCGCAGCCGCTCGGTGCGCCAGGCGGCCATTGCCAGCAGTTGGTGTGCATGGTGGTCGCGGGGGGCAAGTTCGACCGCCCGGCGGGCCTCGTCGAACGATTCATCCGGTGCGTTGGCGCCGAGCAACGCCTGGGCACGGATTGCGCTGACCACCGCACGATCCGGCGCGACCGATGCGAGTTGATCGCCGATGCCCACCGCGCGGACGTAATCGCCGTTGTTGAGCGCGGCAACCGCCTGGTCGATCAGATCGCGGATTTCCAACTCGTCCATTGTTCCATCCGTCGGCGCGAGTCGTGTTTACATCTCATTTTACCGCGAGCCGCGCATAATAGACAGCCCCCGACAAGTCACGATTTTCTCGTAGTATAGTTCCTAGAGGTTCCTTTATGTCAAATTTGATGAAAAAGATTCGCTTCTTGATCTCCCCCGGGTGTATTCACCCGGGGCTAAATGTCCCGGGGCTAAATGCTCTGGTGCTGGCGATCGCCGTTGCTTTCTGCGGTTGTCCTGCGCGTCTGTGCGCCGGCGAGGGGATGGTCGAAGTGACGCTGCCGGGACTGCGCGTCGAAGGAGAGCCGCTCGGTTGGAACAGCCGGATGGTCCATTTGCTGGGCCGCGACGGACGGCTGTGGACATTCGACCCCGACGAAGTAATCGGTTTCAAGAAGACGGCCTCCCGGTTCCGGGCATATTCGCCCTCGGAGTTCCGCGCGGCGCTGCTGCGCGAGTTGGGCGACGGCTACGAGGTTAGCGGTACGGGCCACTATCTGGTGGCACATCCCCGCGGCGGGCGCGACCGATGGGCCAAGCGGTTCGAGAACCTCTATCGCTCGTTCGTCCATTTTTTCTCCGTGCGCGGTTTCGATATTCACCGGCCGATGTTTCCGCTGGTGGGCATCGTTTGCAAGGACCGCGACGACTTCAACCGCAGCGCGGCGGCCGACGCCAACGTATTCAGCAGCGTCGAAGGATTCTACAATCTGAACTCGAATCGGATCGCAATCCACGACAATGGCGGCCGGGGCGACTCGCCGGACTGGCAACGGAACGCCTCGGTGTTGATCCACGAGGCCACGCACCAGACGGCGTTCAACACGGGTGTCCACAGCCGCTATAGCCCACCGCCGACCTGGGTGGTCGAGGGTTTGGCGATGCTCTTCGAGGCGCCCGGAGTGCATGACCCGCGCAATTGGACGCGGCCGGCCGATCGGGTGAACCGCGACCGGCTGAAAACGTTTCGGCGGATCGTTGCCCCGCGCCACCGGCCGGAAATGCTCTCGCTGATGGTCGCGTCCGACGAGTTGTTCCGCGTTACTCCGGCGGCGGCCTACGCCGAAGCCTGGGCGATGAGTTTTTTCCTTGCCGAGACCGAATCGAGCAAGTACATGCGGTATCTGAAGCTGACCGCCTCGCGCCCGCCGTTTCAGGATTACACGGCCGCGGAGCGGACGGCCGATTTCACGTCCGTTTTCGGCGACGATTGGCGGATGATCGAGGCCCGGTTTTTACGGTTCATGGCGGGGGTGAAGTAGTGTGGTAGGGTGGTAGGGTGGTAGGGTGGGACAAGCGAAACGCAGTCCCATCAAAAAACTCTTTCCGCCGTTGGCCTCGGTGTGACGTATAGATGTATTGGGGCGTTGTCGCCTCGCCGCCTTCGGGACGAATATTCCGAATGTGCCGAGGGTATCGACGTTTTTCGCGTCGCAGTCGATTGTAAGAAACGACGGCCATGGATCCATTGCCTCTGCCGACATCCGAATCGGAAAACTGGGCCGAACAGTTTGCCGCGTCACTTCATGTCCAGCGCGACCGCGCGCGAGAATTTCTCGACGCACATCAGGCGCGTATAAAACGTGCCGAGGACGCGATCGAGCGGCATCTTCAGCGGCCGGAAGAGGAGCCTGCCGCGGCGGCAGGTGGGCTGGCCGAGTACTGCAACGGCGAAGGCTACCGGCGCCGCTACGAAATGGCTCTGGACGATCTCCGCGATCTGAAGGCGAAGCACGCCGAACTTCAGCAGCAACTGGACCAGACCCAATCGAATACGGCAAATCTCGCCGACGGGGAACCGACCCAAAACAAAACCCTCGACTGGGAAGCGGAGAAACGCCGCATTCTGGACACGCTGGAAACCGATTTCGACAAGAGCGACCATCAACAGCAGGCCGAACGCCTGAAGATCGAGGACGTGCTCAAAGCCACGGAAAAGGTGATTGCCGAAAAGGACCGGGAGATCGAGGAACTGCGGCGGCGGTTGCAGCAGCAAGACGGCGACGCTAAGATCGAAACCGAGCGGTCGGCCGCAACAGATCGGTCCATCGACGGCGACGCCGTGATCCAGCGGGAGCGGGAGCGGCTCGAACAATTGCAGGAGCAATGGCGGGAAAAATTGCGCAAAGCGGAAGTCGAGTTGTCGGTGGAGCGAGCGAAGCTTGCCCGTCGGCACGTCGAATTGGAAGAGCGCGCCAAGGCCGGTGCGGCGGAGACTTCCCCGGAGGCTGGCGAGGAGGCTAACGCGGCCGAAAAAGTCGAGCAATCCGTCGGTGGACGCTGGTTGGCCCGGCTGGGGTTGGTCGAAGCGGACTGGACGTACAGGAAGCGGCGATGACGTTTGGCGGGCCGGTATCGCGTTGCATTCATTATAGTTGCGCGCGATTTCAAGCACGACGGCGCGAATATCAGCGACAGACTCCCCACCGTATGGTGGGTGCCTTGCCTGAAAAGGCCATGCGTGCAAGAATAAAGGCTGGTATTAACCTGTGAGAGGATTAGACGTCCATGAAAATCGTGCCCTTGAATGCCAACGTTGTTATCAAACGTCTGCCGGCCGAAGAGGCTACCGCCGGCGGCATCGTACTGCCCGACGGCGCCAAGGAGAAACCTCGGCAAGGACGGGTGTTGTCGGTCGGCGATGGCCGGAGGTTGCCGGACGGCTCGCATGCCCAACCGCAGGTCGGCGAAGGCGACCGCGTTTTGTTCGGCAGCTATGCCGGCACGGAAGTCGTGGTCGACGACGACGAATTGCTCATTATGAGCGAGGATGAGATTCTGGCCATTTTGCCGTAAAGGAGGCGAGAGATGAGACGCCGATTGTTCGGCTGCGCCGGAGTGCTATTCTTGCTTTCGTTTGGGACGGTCCAAGCGGCCGAGGAGCCGGCTTCGCCCGACGCCGATGCCGTCGCTTACGCCAAGGCCGTGGATCGGGCAATCGACTTTTTGCGGACCAAGGCCCAAGCGACCGACGGTTCATACGCGGCCTACGCCGGGCCGGGTGCGACGGCCTTGGTCGCCGCCGCGGTGCTCCGCCACGGTCGCTCGCCGGACGATCCGACGGTGGCAAGGAGCCTCAAGTATCTCGAAGGCTTCGTTCAGCCCGACGGCGCCATCTCCTTGAAAGCCAGCCTCTACCGCAACTACGAAACCAGTTTGGCGCTGGTCTGTTTCGCCGAGGCCAATCGCGACGGACGGTACAAGAAGCTGATCGGAAATGCCGAGCGGTTTCTCAAGGCTGACCAGTGGACCGAGAACCAGGGTCTGGACAAGTCCAGCCCCAGCTACGGCGGCGCCGGTTACGGAAAGCACAAGCGGCCGGACCTGTCGAATACGCAATTTCTGATCGACGCGCTGCGCGCGGCCGGCGCGGGGCCGGACGACGAGGCCATGCAGAAGGCCCTGGCGTTCGTCTCCCGCTGCCAAAACCTGGAGAGCGAGCACAACACGCTCGCCTTTCCGGCGAAGAATCCGGACGGCGGTTTCTACTACACACCCGCCGGCGGAGGCCAGAGCCAGGCCGGAGAAACCCCCAACGGCGGATTGCGCAGCTACGGCTCGATGACCTACGCCGGATTGAAGAGCATGATCTACGCCGGCGTAAAGTCGGACGATCAGCGGGTAAAAGCAGCCGTCAAATGGATCGGCCGGAACTACGATCTCGCCAGCAATCCAGGCATGGGTCAGGCCGGTCTCTATTACTACTATCACACCCTGGCCAAGGCGCTCGACGCCGCCGGCATGGAACAACTCGTCGACGCCGAGGGGAATCGGCACGATTGGCGCCGGGAACTGCTCGCCGAACTGCTCAAGCGTCAGCGCCCCGACGGCTCGTGGGTGAACGAAAACGCCCGCTGGCTCGAGGGCGAGCCAAGCTTGGTTACCGGCTACGTGTTGTTAACGCTTTCCTACTGCAAACCGGCGGCGGAGAAACGGTAGCGAGGCGAGTTTTTTATCGGAGGCAAATCATGACCCTCAAGGAATACGTGGATCAGACCCTGGAAAATTTGGACGAAGCGGAGTTGGCTAAAGTCGCCGAATACGTCTCTTTTTTAAGGTTCCGCGCCCGTGTGCCTACAACTCCTTCATTGGACGCAGCGCAGCTTGCATCCTTGTACGCTGAATTTGCAACAGAGGACCGCAGTATGGCCGAAGAAGGGATGGAAGAATACGCCCAAGGGCTAGCCGTGGAGGACAGGCAGTGAAAGTCGCTCGCGGGGAAATCTGGTTGGCCGACCTAAACCCTACACGAGGTTCCGAGCAGGCGGGTTCCCGGCCTGTGCTGATCCTTCAGAACGATGCCATTAACGCTTTTACCAGCACGTTGATCGCCGTTCCCCTTACTACGAACCTCCGACGCGCAACCTTGCCATCATGCGTTCGTGTTGATCGAGGCGAAGGAGGTCTAGCAAACGATTCAGTTGTTTTGTGTCATCAGTTGCGAGTACTCGATAAAAGCCGCCTCTATCGTAAACTTGGCTTAGTGAGTCGGCAAACGATTGACGACGTGGAAAGTCGCCTGTTGTTCACACTGGGAATAGTCTGATTTCACCGGAAGATCGTCTATCGGAACAATTGTTATGGAGCTATTTGAAACCA
The DNA here is from genome assembly GCA_965195225.1 of uncultured Thermoguttaceae bacterium. Classification (GTDB taxonomy): domain Bacteria; phylum Planctomycetota; class Planctomycetia; order Pirellulales; family Thermoguttaceae; genus JAHIKV01. The sequence goes on along the minus strand of CBDAFL010000171.1, from coordinate 82,110 downwards.
TTGCCAAACGATACAGCTATCGCGACCGGTTCACCGACGCGCCCGTGCCGCGCGAGGACTTGGAGCGGATCGTTCAGGCCGGCATCCAGGCCCCCTCGGCGAAGAACGAGCAGGTCGCCACGTTCGTTATCGTCGACGATCCGGCGCTGCTCGGCCAGATCGCCGAGATCGTCGACAAGCCGGTCTGCCGCTCGGCCAAGGCGATAATCGCTTGCATTACCGATCCGCGGCCGGTCTTTTCCGAAATCTCGTTTGCCGTCGAGGATTGTGCGGCGGCGGTCGAAAACATGCTCCTGGCAATTACCGCGTTGGGCTATTCCAGCGTGTGGCTCGACGGGGCGCTGCGCAGCGAGGACCGCGCGGGCCGAATCGGCCGGCTGTTGGACGTTCCACCGGATCGGACCGTCCGCATACTGTTGCCCATCGGGGTTGCCGAACAGCCGGGCGTACAGCGGGAAAAACTCCCCTTCCAGCAACGCGCTTGGTTCAATCGCCACGAATAAGCGGGGCGACGAATTCTACCATGCCAAAAGAACGACTCCACGCTGTCCTTGGCCCGCACGGCCAGGAACACCTGTTGGCCTTCTGGGACCGGCTCGATCCGCAACAGCGCCGGTCGCTGGCGGAGCAGATCGACCGGATCGATTTCGAGCTGATCCGCCGGCTCCACGCCGACCGCGATCGGCAGAGCAACGTGCATGAGTTGATCGCGCGGGCCGAGCCGCCGCCGGCGATTCGCTTGAACAGTGTAGCGACCGCCGAACAAAGCAAAGCCCGGCGACGCGGCGCGGAGGCGATCCACGCCGGACGGATCGGCACAATCCTGGTGGCCGGCGGACAAGGGACGCGGCTGGGATTCGATCGGCCAAAAGGGATGTTTCCCATCGGGCCGCTTTCGGACAAAACACTGTTCCAGGTTCACGTCGAGAAAATCGTCGCCGCGGCCCGGCGTTACGGCGCGCGGATTCCGCTCTATCTGATGACCAGCCCCGCCACGCATCGGCAAACGGTCGAGTTTTTCGCCGCCCACGAGCGGTTCGGGCTGCCGGCCGACGACCTGCTGATTTTCTGCCAGGGCACCATGCCCGCGGTAGACGCCGAAACCGGCCGCGTGTTGCTGGAGGAACACGGGCAAATCGCCGCCAGCCCCGACGGACACGGCGGCATGTCGGCCGCGTTGCTCCACGGCGGCGCGCTGGACGACATCCAGCGGCGCGGCGTCGAACACCTGTTCTACTTTCAGGTGGACAATCCGCTGGTCGATATCTGCGGGCTGGAGGTGATCGGCCACCACCTGCTGGCCGATTCGGAACTGACCACGCAAGTCATCGCCAAGCGGGATCCGTTGGAGCGGGTGGGGAACGTCGTGCAGGTTGACGGACGGCTGTATGTGATCGAATACAGCGACTTACCCGACAAGGCGGCAAACCTTCGCAACCCGGACGGATCGCTGACCATTTGGGCCGGCAGCATCGCCGTGCATGTAATCTCCGCCGAGTTGCTGCGGCGCTCCGTCGAATCGGCCGACGCGCTTCCGTTCCACGTGGCGCGGAAGGCGGTTGCCCATCTCGACCACTCCGGCCGGCGCGTCGAGCCGTTGGAGCCGAATGCGGTGAAGTTCGAGCGGTTCATCTTCGACCTGATGCCGCAAGCCCGCAATGCGATTGTGATGGAGGTGGATCGTCGGCTGGCGTTTGCTCCGTTAAAGAATGCCTCGGGCGCTGAGCAGGACACACCGGAGATAGTCCGCGACCAGTTGATGGCGTTGCACCGCAATTGGCTACGTCAGGCCGGCGCGGAGGTGGGCAACGACGTGCAGGTGGAGATCAGCCCGCTATTTGCGCTGGATTCCGAGCAACTCTCGGAAAAGCTCCCCCCCGGCACACGGATCACGGAGCCGACGTATTTTCAGCCATAAACATTAAGTGGGTAGCCCCGATAGCTCGTCTATCGGGGCGGCGAAGCCGCAGGAGGTTTTCGTGTTATGCGGAGTTCCTCTCGTGCCTGCGGCACCCCGATAGCCAAGCTATCGGGGCCACCCGCGATTCATAAAGCCATGCCTCCCTTGTCGGCGTCGTGTTACCGCTGAACGGTCTCACCGGAAAACACTCGCTTGCCTTGTCCGCCCGCGACGGGATAAGTCCACAACTCGACGTTTCCGCGTCGCACTAGAATTTCAGATTTATTCAGCCACCGAGGCATTGCGAACGGTCCCGTGGCAACCAACGACGACTGACCCGTGTTGGGATCAAATACCAACAGCCGGGCTTTGCTCTTATACTCGCCGTCTGCCGTATCGAGATAGCAGATTCCCGAGGAATTCCAGTCGAAGTCAACGAAATAATGGTCGCATTTGAAACGACGCTCGACTTCAAGGGACGCCAGATTAATAGTGTGGAACCATTTATCGTTGAGATGGAACCCTACTTGCTTGCCGTCAGGCGAACAGATCGGAAAGCTGGCAAACTGATCCTCTTCAGTGTTCGCAGAAAAAAGAACCCTCTGTTTATTATTGCTCAGGTTGTATTCGCACACCGATCCTTTTCGGATGTAATACAATTGAGGACTTTTTGGATTCCAGTACAACTGCCAGCGCCATACCGAGTCTTGCAGCGTTTTTGTTTGATTGTTGGAAAGGTTGACGGCGACCAGATCGTTGTCTTGGACGAATGCGAGGAATTGTCCGTCGGCGCTATACTTTGGAGAGCGGCAATTGGAAGTCCCATACCACGCTGTAACCTTGCCGCTGCGCAAAGGGAAACACCCAATGTTATCCTTGTTGTGAGAGGGATTCCCCTTTGCGTCCTTTTCAATCGGTGCCGATACAAACGCGACGTACGAACCGTCCGGACTCCATGCAAGACTACTGCTGCACGGCATTACCTCCGTTTTGGTCTCGCGTGTTTTTCCGTCTTTCAGCGAAAGCACCCAAAGCCGAGAGGAAAAAGTCGCACTATACTCCTGAACCGTACGAGCCCGTTCGGTAGGAGTGGTTTTCTCGCTGAAAAGTCCCTGATACATCTTTGGATCGGCGCGCGCGACGACGAAAACCACGCTATCCCCGGATGGCGACACGGCGAGAGATGCAATACATACGACCGGATATTCCGGTCTCTCCTTACACAAAGCAAGATCGGGGCTGCCGATCAAGAAAGCAATCAAAATCGACAGCGTTCGCAGTCCTGACCGTCTCCAGCAGGATTTGTTTCCGTGCCAACGGATCGGATTTGAAGTCGGGGGCATTGTATTGTTCTCCCTTCGCGTTATAAGCAACCACGTGATTGTCAGGAGGACTTCGTGACATCGTCGGGCTTCGCTGATTTCGAGGCGTTATCGCGACCTGGTTTGGCCAACAGGCCGATCAGGATTGAACCGATTACGCCTGCGATCGCGCCCACGACCACAAAAGACTTGAGATAATACAACCTCTCCATATGATAAATGGCTCCGAAGAGGATCATTAATCCGGCGATTCCGGCCCCGAGCAGCGGACCGGTGATCAATGCTAGAACGACCAAAGCGTTGGGTCGGGTCGAACTGCCGCGATTGGACCGTCGGAGAAAAGCGACGATCAGAATCGCGGACAAGAAAATGCCCACGCCGACGCCCGTGAAGAATTGACGCGGCGGAGGGTTGGCGAAAAAGGAGTAATCCATATAGACACCTTCCGTTTTCGGCGAGAAAACGGGGCTCCGTTAATTGTGAATATCGTTTGCAGGTTTGTGGAGTCGGGCGTCGGACCGCTTCAGCAGGAGCCCCCAAACCACAACGATAACCGCGCCGACCACTGCCGCCGAAATGGTGGCCGCGTAGGAAATATATGCCGCCGTCGGGTCAAAAGTTTTGTATGAAGGAAAAGTATACAGCCGGGCGACGACCATACAGATCGCTATGATAGGGAGACTGCGCAAGAATGAAACACGTCCGTCAATCAGCCGTGACGATAAGCCGGCGAACGCGCCGATAACAAGGCCGGCAACGGCGGCGAACAACAAGTGGTCTGGCAGGCGTCGCAAATCACTTGCCCGATCGACAGGATGTGTGTTGCCGAAGTGAATGGCGATCAATGCCAAAGCGCCAATGAAAACTACGGCAACCACGCTCGTGAAAACGGCGCCGCCGACTGCGTCAACAATGCACCGCAGAGGCTTTTTCATTTCATTATCGTCGACCTGTCCATCACTGTTGGCGTTGATCGCGACCACCTCCAAGCGGCTTTATTTCTCCCCGGCCGGTCGCTGGGCCTTGAGCTTGTCCAACACCTCGGCGGGAAAGGCTACGTCGCTGGGCGCACCTAAAGGACCGGCTTTGCCCTGTTCGCCTTCGGCCGGCTTCTCCTTCTTCTTGATTAGCTCGTCGCGGGTTAGATGGATTTTCTGGAAGACGTCGTTGGAGATGATGTAGTACCAGTCGGCGAAGCGGGCGTTCAGGTCGGCCATACGCTTCTTCCCATCGGATACAAGCCGATCGTATTCGTCCTGCTTCCGCTGGTTGTCACGCTCGATCCGCTCGCGTTCGGCCTTCAGTTCCGCTTCGGTTTTCTCGACGGGCTTGGGTGGCTGGTCTTCGTCGGCCTTTTCCGCCTCGGGTTTCTGCTCGTCCGGCTTTTTCTCTTCGGCTTTCTTGTCTTCCGGCTGCTTCGCGTCGCCTTCCTGCTTTATCTCGGGCAACGGCTCGAATTGCGGCTTGGGGATGATGTCCGGGTTGAACTCGGCCATGACGAACAGGTAGCGGTTCACTCCATTGTCGGGCTGCTTGGCTTCTTCACCCTCCTTCGGCTTGTCCTTCTTAACCGCACTGCCGACGGCGATCTCGCCGAACCGAAGGACGTACTCGACGCCGTCCTTCATCGTTACGCGGACCTCGCCCTCGTTGGAGAATAATTCCACCCGCTTGTCGAGCTTGGCCACGAAGAATCCCTTGCGGGCCAGCGACTGGACGGCCTCCTGCTGATCGGCGAAATCGGCGGCCGCCTTCAAGTCGGCGCTCAGACCGGCCGGCTTGAGTCTGACATCGACGATCTTCAGATCGTCCAGGGCGGTCTTCATCTCGCCCAGCTTGGCTGCGTTCAACTCATCGTCTTCGGCCAGTTTCACCGTGGTCCACTTGCCGGCCTCGTACTTCCGGTCCTCGATCAGTTTCCAGTGCTGCTGGCCGTCGTCGTCGTAGGCGATTCGCATGTCGCCGCGTTGGATCAGGGCCGCGTTCAGCTCGTCGACCGAGTAGTCGCGAAACCACAAGCGGCGCATGTCCCAGGTTGTTATCCCCAGCAGGTTTCGCTCGATCCAATCGTCGAACTTCGTGGAGAGTTTAGACGTGTTTATCTCGACGACGCAGACCGGGTTCTCGCCGACCTTGCGGACGTAGCGCAACCCCGGCCGGTCGGGCACTTCCTTGCCGATCACCAGTGCCAGCAGTTCCTTGCCGTCCTTGTCTTGCATAACGATCCGCTCGCCCACGCCGGTGGCGCCGACTCGAAGCGCCTTCGGGTCGGGGTCGATAACGCCGTATTCGCGCTGATCTCTCCGCTGGTCGCCGGCCACTTCGAGGATTTTCAGGCCCATCATCCCGGCGGCCGCCGATGCCACCTGATCCTTGGCGTCGGCCGGATAGTTGTCGTGCGAGGGGATCACCCAGCGGGTTACGCCCTTCACCTCCACCTGCTTGACCAGGAACGGATGCACCGTGGCGGTCTCGTCGTCGAACTCGACGATCTCCAGACTGGTCACCGCCAACGGATCCTTGAAGTCGGGGTACAGCGGTTGCCCGCGCAGATCGTCGGGGTTCACCGTGTGCAACACCGGCCGGGTAAATACGGCCAGCAGCACCACCGCGGCGGCCACGGACACGAATGTCAGTGTTTTCGAGATTTCGTTCATGGGAAAGTTTTCAGTTGTCAGTTATCAGTTTTCAGAACAATTGGCGTGCGAAACCGCAAGCGGTTGGTTTACTTTCACTATCCACTACCCACTATCTCATCGCAATCGCGACCGGGAAACGCCTTCCCGCTCGCGGGCGCGGCGGGTGAAAAACACGATCAGCGCCACCAGCAGCGGTGGGATGGGCGGCAACAACACCGCCCACAACTTGTATTGGTCCTGAACGCGATTGACCTCCAGGTTCAACTCGGTCTCGCTTTTGTTGATGTCGCGGTCCTTATCCTGGCGGGCTTGTTCGAGCTTGGCCTCTTTGATGCGTTCGAGGTTTCGTTGCATCATTCCCAACTCGATGGCCATTTGTTGCAGGTCGATATTCTTGCGTTGTTTCAGTTCGGCGAGTTTTCTTTGCATCGCCTCCTCTTCCTGCAGTTGCAGAATCTCGTATTCCTTGGTGAACTGGTCTTGGGCGTCGGTGGCTTTTTGCCGGGCCTCCTTGGTCCGCTCCTCGATGCGCGCCAGCGTGCGATGGGCCGGACGCCGCTTGCGGATATCGATGAATCGCCGATCGCCGGCCAACTCATCGAGCGCGTTGAGCACGAAGGTGACGTTGTCGAAGTTGAAATTGCCGCCGGCCTCGGGCACGTTGCCCTGCTCGCGGAGCCGGAAGAAATCTCGCGAAAGCATGTCGATGTCGGGCACCAGCACGACGTCGATTTGCGATTCGCGGGGTTTATTCTCCGCGTCTTTTTTCTCGGGATCGGCGACCGGCGGATCGAGCGAGATTTTACCCCGGATATGCGCGGCCTCGATATACGACACGCCCGTGGGGGTTTTCCGGCGGTTGGGGTTCAAGCCGCCGCGCGGTCCGTAGGGAGTCATCTGCATCAGATCGCGGTAGAGGACCGTGCCGGTTTCCTCGCCGGTTTTAACCAAAGGAACAAAATCGAACTTCGACGAGTTCAACTTGGAAAAGTGGCCCGGGAACGGGAAGAGCATGTGCTGCAACCCGGCGCTGATCGGGTCTTTCGGGCTGAAGGGCCGATCGTTGCCGCAAGCGTCATCGACGAACACGAACTCGACCGGGAACTGACTGAACCTAGGATACGGATTGTAGTCTTGCCAGACGACCTGATCGGCGGGGAAATCGATGCCGAGCAAGCTCCAGAGCGGCCTGATGTCGCCCTTCGGCACGGGTTGCTGCCGCATGAACATGGCGTTCATTCCGCCCGGCGGTTGGCGCGGCGCGCTGGTGGCGGGTACGCCCGGGCAAAACATCGGGGCGGGATCCTCGAAGATCGCCGTCGGTTGGCCGGCGCGGACCGCCGCGATGAAGTTGTTCATCTCTTGCGGTCCCAGCGACGAGGCCTGAACGGCCAGCAGCACGTCGTACCGCTCGACGATCGGCTTGGTCGGATCGACGCGGACGACCTCGTATTGTTTCTTCAATTCGTCGATAATCGGCCAGTCGGGGTTGGCCGACATGCTTTGCATGTTGAAGCCGCCAAACAGCTTGGCGTCGGTTTCGAGCACACCCACCTTCTTCCGTTGCTGTTGGCCGACGGTGCATATCGAGCGGACCAGTTCGTATTCGACGGGTATGCCGCGGTCGATGAAGGTAATCAGCGGCTCGCCCGATCCGCACTTTACCGCCACGTCCAGAAAGATGTAATCGACGGCCATCGCCCCGTGGTTGAGGGTGGTGACCTGATGCGGCTCGATGCCGTAGCGGTCCTCGGCCAGGGCGGCCTCCTTGCTGAAGCGTTCGGTACTGTGGATTTCCACTTCCAGCCTGTCGCCCCCCAGGGCCTGCAATTCCCGCAGCGCGGCCAAGAGATTCAATCGGGTTTGTACGGAGGATTCCGGTACGCTGGGGCTGATGAAGGCCTCGATCCGCACGGGCCGCTCCACCTTCAGGTTGCGGATCAACTCGCGTGTTTGCGGCGAGATCGAACTGAGTTGCTCGCTGGTCACGTCGAGCCGCAGGTCGTGGTGGCGGAAAAGGACCACCGCGCCGACGGCTATCGTCCCCAGGGCCAGCGTCCGCACGAGGTAGTGGCCGGCCAGCGACCAGCGGAACCGGCCGCTGAACCAATGTCGGCGGCCGATCAACACCATGCTCAGGTAGAGCATGACGACGACGATCATCAGGAAGTAGGCCACCCCGGACAGGCTCAGCACACCGTGGCTGAAGTCGTCCAGCCGGTTGCCGATGCTCCAACTTTTGACGGCCATGATTTGTTGGCGTCCCAATCCGCCGAGGATCGCGTCGGCCCAGGCGAGAAACACCAGCGGCAGGTTCAGCAGCACACCCAGCACGAAACTGATGGTAATGTTGCTGGTGAGGAAGGAAGCCACCACGCCGATCGAGAGCATCGCCAGCCCCACGAACCAGTAGCCGACGTAAGTGCCGACGAATAGGCCCACGTCCGGATTGCCCAGCCACTCCAGCACGGCGAGGTTGCAGACCAGCGAAAAGATCAGGGAGACGGTGAAGATGGCGACCGCGGCCAGATACTTACCCAACACGATCTCGAAATCGCCGGCCGGGATGGTCAGCAGCAACTCGTCGGTCCCCTGCTTGCGCTCATCGGCCCACACGCCCATCGTGATCGAGGGGATGTAGACCAGCATGATGAACGGCAGCCAGAAGCTGAGTTGGTCGAGGTTCGCCAGATTGTTGCCGAAGAACGCCGGCACCCAGAAGGCGGCTATCGCACCGAGCAGCACGAACAGGCAGATGAACACGTAGCCCGTCGGGTTGGCAAAGTAACTGACGAAGTTTCGTCGAAAAACGGCAAACAGCACGTTGATGTTCATTGGAAGCAGTGGGCAGTGGATAGTGGATAGTGGGTAGTGGGTAGGGTGCGTGAAACGCACCGTGCACTACCGGTTATGGTGCGTTTCACGCACCCTACAAAAATTCACACGCTCTGATAACTGAAAACTTTCTCACACGGCGGTCAACTCGCGGAAGCGCTCGTCCAACGGACGGCCGCCCTTGGTGAAATCTTCGATCGGACCGTCGAAGGTCAAGCGGCCCTCGTTGATGAACAACACCCGGCCGGCCATCGCCTCGACCTCCTGCAAGATGTGGGTCGAGAGCAAGATGGTTTTGCTCCGGCCCAGCTTGCGGATCGTCTCGCGGACCTCGTGAATCTGGTTGGGGTCCAATCCGGCGGTCGGCTCGTCGAGGATCAACACGTCCGGCTCGTGCAGGAGCACCTGTGCCATACCCGCCCGCTGGCGATAGCCGCGCGAGAGCTTTCCGATCGGTTTGCCGATCACGCTACCCAACGAGCAGAGTTCGACCACCGCGTCGATCCGTTCCCGTTTCCGCTGCCGCGACATCCCTCGGGCGTCGGCAAAGAAACTCAACAGGGCGCGGGGCGTCATGTCGGCGTACAGGGGGCCGTTCTCGGGCAAGTAGCCGAGCCGGGTGGAACCGGCCAGCCGGTCGGACGACATGTCGTGCCCCGCGATCTGGGCCGTGCCGGCCGAGGGGGCCAGATAGCCGGTCAGCAGCTTCATGGTCGTGCTCTTGCCGGCCCCGTTCGGGCCAAGAAAGGCCACCACCTCGCCCTGATGGACCTGGAAAGAAATGTCCTTGATAGCGGCGAAATCACCGTAGTATTTCGACAGCCCTTGGGCCTCGATCATCGCGGGGCCTTGCTGTTGGGTCATCGTAAGTCGCTCCTGCTGCGTGATTTAGGCGGGAACCAACCGGCCTGCCCGCCAGTGGTATGATCAAAGGAAAGATTATAGCAGCCCGTCGCCTGTCGCCAAAGCCCCATTTCCGTCGAAATCGTTACTGCGACCTAAAAGCCGGAACTGGGGATAACTTCGTCTCCGGCCCGTGTGCCCAGCGCTCTCCACACCGGCAACGCAACGGAATCGCTGATCGTCCGTGCCGATCCGTCCGCCAGCAGCGCATTTATGACACCGGGGTGATAGCTTCGGGCTGTCACGGCGGCGTAAGTTCGCTGCGTGATGCTTTTTCCTTCCTGGAGCGAGTTGAAATCGACGTCGTACTCGTGTCCGTCCGTGTGGACGTAGGCTACCAGCGTGTTCGGCGTGAAGACGGTGGTGACGCCGCTGTGATGGACTCGACCGTCGGCCCATTCAGTATGGCCCGTGTTGTCGTTGATGTTTGGCCCGAGCTTGAAGCCGGCTCCGCCGGCAAGCGCTGCCAGCGCCGCGGGCGACGACGGAACCTCTGGTCCCGGGTCGGCCGTGTTGCGGAAATAGGACGTGAACGCCTTGACCTCTGCCGCCGCCAGCGTGTGGCTTGTCCCATCGGAAATAGCGGCCGTCGTCAACTGGCCATTAACATGGAACAGGCCGTCCCCGCCTTGCCTGGCCGCGGGATCCCAGACCAACCAAGTGCCGAAATTAAAACCATAGTTTTGTGGATATGTATAAGGAACGCCGTATTTTACCCGCACCCGATCGTTGACTTCGCTGGGGCAAAGATACATCGGCATCCGCATTGTCGGTACCCCGGTCGATAGCTGCGCGTCCCAGGCAACGTCGAGTCGCACCAAATCGTAAACGTTGCCTTGTTCCAGGTAGGGGAGTATTCGACCATGAACGGACCAGGAACCGTTGTTGCCGGTGAGAGTCGTGCCCGGCTGGATGCAAAAGCTGGGGGGAAACACGCCGTTGGCGGCGACGTAGCTGTGCAGCGCGAGTCCGATTTGCTTGAGGTTGTTCATACACTGCATGCGTCTGGCGGCCTCGCGTGCCGATTGCACCGCCGGCAGCAATAGCGCGATCAGGATGCCAATGATCGTGATGACGACCAACAGTTCCACTAACGTAAAGGCAAAAGCCGGAGGGCTGGCCGCTTCAGCGGCCAGTTGTCGTGTGCGAAAGACAAAAGCCGGAGGGCTGGCCGCTTCAGCGGCCAGTTGTCGTGGATGAAAGGCAAAAGCCGGAGGGCTGGCCGCTTCAGCGGCCAGTTGTCGTGTGCGAAAGACAAAAGCCGGAGGGCTGGCCGCTTCAGCGGCCAGTTGTCGTGGATGAAAGACAGAGTATTTATTATTGTCGGCATCCATAATCGTGGCTGGTTTAGCACCGCCCTTCCCGATCCCGCTTGCCGCGGGGCAAAGACGATCTGCTCCTCCTCCGAAAGGTGTAAGATAGCCGAAAATCTCACCTGCCGCATGGACCAGGAATCGGGACGCCCGTCAAACATGGCCAGGAACCAAGTAAAGCCAGTATCGAAGAACTGGAATACTGGATAGAGGGAGTGATTAGGCGGGTACGCAGCCAGCAACATACCAGAGAATTAGTGTCTCGTTACGCTACACCTGTTCAATTCTGCTGCAGCAAAATAAAACAGGCGGGCTGATGGAGGCTCGGGCGACCAACCATCAACTCGCCTGTGGTAACCGGAAGCCACAGCTTCCGATCCGTCGGGGGTGCCTTTCTTCTCTGCTCTACAGGAGGGAGGTAACCTGTTTACAGCTAACACGTTCCGATGGCCTCAACGGCGCCTCTTCTCTGTTCCGGCCACCGCCACTGTCTCTTCTCTGTTCCGGCCCCACTCGCTCTTCTCGTTCCACTGCTCGATCTCTTCCGTTTCGCCCCGGAAGAGATGATCGCTATTCGGCCTCACATACTGCGAACGGTGTGCCAAAACGAGAAAAAAGCATGCCCCGGTCTGTTTGGGCCTAACAGCCTGTTGAAAAAAGGTGCCACTGCTGGACAACGAGCCAGCAGTGGCACCCAAACTCCCGAAATCCGACTTTTTCAACTGGCTGCTAATCCCCCTCCGCCGGCCCGCCATCTTCCGCCTCCGGCTTTACCAGGAGCGAGACCACGATCGACACGGCCAGCAAGCCGGCGACCACCAGCAACGATACCCAGTGGGGCATGTGAACAATGCGCCAATGCTCGGCGATCATTTTCAGACCCACGAAACCCAGCACCGCCGCCAGTCCGTAGTGCAGGTAGCGGAAGCGGTCGACCATGCCGGCCAGCAGGAAGAACAACGCCCGAAGCCCAAGGATGGCGAACACGTTGGAACTGAAGGCGATGAACATCGTCTGCGAGGGAGTAAACGTATTGGGAATGACGCCGATAACGGCCGGTACGCTATCGACGGCGAAGACCACGTCGGTGCTTTCGATCACCAGCAGGGCGAGGAACATCGGCGTGATGCACAAGAGACCGTTCTCGCGGGCGAAGAAGTCGTGGCCGTATTGACGGTGGTCGCCGTGGGTGGTTCGCAGGAAGCGCCGGGCCAGCCGCAGGACGGGGTTGTTTTCCGGGTGGACCTCCACGCCGCTGTGCCGCGCCAGTTTATAGGCGGTATAGACCAGGAACGCTCCAAAGATCGGAATGACCCAATCGAAGCGGTGGATCAGTTCGACCCCGGCCAGAATGAAGGCCAGCCGCATCACGATCGCCCCCAAGATGCCCCAGAAGAGCACGCGGTATTGATACATCAGCGGGATGGCGAAGAAGCGGAAGATCACCACGAAGACGAAGATGTTGTCCATCGAGAGCGATTTTTCGATCAGAAAGGCGGTGAGAAATGTCACGCCCTCCTCGTACCCCTTCCACCACCAGATCGCCGCGTTAAACGTTAGGCCCGTGCCGACCCAGAAGATGGTCCACCAGACCGATTCGCGCAGCGTGGGGACGTGGTCGTGGCGGTGGAAGACCAGCAAGTCCAGGGTCAGCAGGACTATGACCAGGACGGAGAATACTATCCATTCCCATACAACGGGGTCGAATTCAGGCACTTTTTCCTTCTCTTTCCGCTGGTGTTGCTCAAGTTCGGATGCCAGCCGTTCCGCGTTTGGGGGGGCTTTCGCCGGGGACAAGGGCTGGAAATGATTAAGTTGTATGCATGTAGGACGGATCGGGAAATCCATCCCACGGAACAATGCCATGATGCGCTCTTCGGCGGGCGTTGTCCAGTGCCCAAAATCGGGCCGGCAATCAACATGCTTCAACACGAAGCCGGCGGGAACGCCGATCCGCGCCGATCGACGCTAATGAAAACAATCAGCGTGAAGTAGCGTTTATTTGTGTTCCCCAAAATTTGCAGGGGGCCATACTGTATTACAAATCAAAGACTACCGTCCCCGTTTTCCGGCCCACGGGTAAGTCGCAGGGCCGTGTACGGTCCTTCCCGCGTAAGCGGTATTAGGCCCGGCGTTCACGCCGGGTTGGCGAAACGTTCGTCACGACTGTTGCTCTTGATTTTCGCGTTGTCATGCCCGTTCACGGGCGTCCTTCATAATCCCCTGAAACGTCCAGGAGGCCCGTGAACGGGCCTGACAGCAGAAATATTTCTTCTCCATCCCCACCCGGCGTAAACGCCGGGCCTAATACCGCCTTCGGCGGAAAGGACCGTAAACGGCCCTCGCTAATCAAAGACTACCGACCCCGCTTTCAGTCCCTCTCCGTACCATCCGATCCATGTTCACTCGATGTGATATGCGACTAATTTGCGAAGTAATTGCATTACTTTGGGCCATTAGCGCATCCAAATCTTGCTGTTGCGCTGGCAAAGGTTGTTTGACAATTGGACGAACAACATCAAATATTTCACCGGATGCTTCGCTAACAATTCGCCCCATCCCATCGGCATGGGCGATGAGTGCAATCACAACTCGTGCCCCTTCACTCTGCAAATCATACGTACTGGAAACGGCTGTATTAAATGCTTTTTCGGCAACTGTATATATCATCTCTTTCGCCTGTGCCGAACTGGGCATGGCTGCCATCTTGTCTGCATGTGAAATGGTGTTAATAAGTTTACGCGATAACTCATCTTTTCCAACATGGCGAACAGGAACTTGAAGTATCAATTCCGCAAAACGCGGCAGACATAGCTGAGCCATCAATTGTGCGAAAACTGCAATATCCATGATTCAGACCTTACGGTAGGGCCCTAGTAAAAGACTCCCGACACCGTTTCACGTCTCCGTGTCATTCGATGATCGAGCCGACTTTTCGTAGTGGATCCACCCGAGATTCAACATACGCACCGAGTTGTTTTGCCCATATAACAATATCATGTGAAACTCTAGAGAATAGCTCAGACAAACTGCGTTTGACTTTGAGTGTGTCTCTTATGCCCGTTGACTTGAACGTAAAGAAACCCTTCGTGAGCGCGGGGTCTGGCGTGAAGTTTCCTTGAAGTTGCCGCTGAGGACAGACGTGTTGATACCAGATCCAATAAAAGAACTTGAACCGAATCAGTCCGACGTACAAAGCAGTGCTTGGCACAAGTACTTCTTGTGAGCAAAAATCAATTCTGAAGGCGATTGTCTGGCTCGCGTACTCCCCGTGAACCCCACAGTCATTCATATCTCGCTGCAACAATTTCCAGGACCGACCATCCAATACATGGATTTGCTTTCCCTCAGTGATACTGGGTGTCAGTGCCGAATGGGAAAGATGATCAAGTTGTTCCTTTAGGCAATCGAAAACGGTAGTGGCTATTGCATCGAATTCATCCTCGGACGTAAATGTAAGCCGCCGCGTATCGCCTGCGCTCCGCGACAAATGCTCGTCAAGCCCCAAAAACAGTTCGGCAAATGGGTTGGTTTGAGTGGATGTAGATTCAACAGAACTTCGAGTTGACACGGAAAACACTAAGGAACCTGAAATATCAGATTGGAAGTGAGGCGTTTGTCTCAGTGTCTGCCTATCGCACCAGTTTGTAACGCTTGTTTTCACATAATCAACAAGACTTTCCAAAGTCACGTTCCCCTCAGAATTTGATGCACTCCCTGCAAGGCCTTGGCAAAGATAATACGTGAAGACCCCCTGGTTGAACTCTGGTGAATCAAATGCCGTTTCTCCACTGGAACATGACGAGAAACTTGCCCAGCCGGTAGCAAGCTTCAACAGGGCTTCCTCAAACCCCCGGGTCATTCGGCCGGAAATACTCCTGCCTTCCGCAAACGTAGAGCGGCAGGCATCGAAGAAGCGTACGACACATTTTGCCTTTGATGCTTCAAGCATCTCGTTGATCGTATTAACACATAGTGCCGTTTGGTGGAGAACATCCATCTTGGTGTCGCTGACCAGCAAGTATGGCGTTTTCGATATCTCGGCGCCGTGTCCCGCAAAATAAAGCAATATGAGATCATCAGGGCCAGCCGAGTTGCAAACATATTGCAACTTCTGTAAGACATTTGCTCTTGTGGGCAAGTCCAAGTTACCATTGGCAGATTTATCAATGCCGTTTGTCAACAAATACACCCTATCCGCCGAAAATGAACACTTATCTTGTAGGGCCGACCGCAAACGCATCACATCGTCTGTAGTGTTCGGAAGACCTGCTATTTCGTCTTCGTACTCGGATACCCCAACTATGATTGCATAACGTTTGCCAATTTCCACAGAATATCTCCTTGGTATCACGATTGTATCAAAGCGTCCTACCACTCTCTTGTTGACGATTGCTACACTTCTAGCGTGCCGATCATCCTACGACAAACACCACTGCTGAACAAGTCGGCAATGAAGCCCCTTCTGCACGAAAAAACGCCCGGAGACCGAAGCCTCGGGGCGTTTCAAGGTGCTTATCAATGATGATGTTGTAAGTCGCAGGGGCGGCAGTGCAACTGCCGGCCCAACGAAGATGGCCCAGTGTCGGCCTTTAGGACTTCTTCTGCCTATTATATGGTGATTGGTTGACCGGCTTTGTGGATAATCCCAGGTTGTTTGCCTTTCCCTGAACTGCCTCTGGGGTGCGTTCGAGCTTCAGGCCCATGACGCGCGTTGGAGTGTTTTCTTTGATGAGTCTCTTGAGTTGCGACACATCTTGTCGTGTCCACTGATTCCCATGATTTGCAGGTTGCTTTGCCATGACAAATCTCCAGATTGTTACAGTGTTGAAACAGATCGAAAAACTCTACGCAATAGAATGCTCTCGCAAAGTGCGGCGGCCTAGTGCCGCCCTCACCCCCGGCCCCTCTCCCAAAGGGAGAGGGGAGAGAGTGAACTGACCCCTAATCCCTCTTTAGTACATATCTTCTTCGCCGCCGGGCATTGCCGGGGCCTTGTCCTTCTTCGGCTTCTCGGCTACCAACGCGTCGCTGGTCAATAACAACGTGGCAACCGAAGTGGCGTTCTGAAGCGCCGTGCGAGTGACCTTCGTCGGGTCGAGCACGCCGGCCTTTATCAGGTCTTCGTACGTGTCGGTCAGGGCGTTGTAGCCGAACGTGCCCTTGCCCTCGGAAACCTTCTCGCAGACGATGCCGCCGTCCTGGCCGGCGTTGGCCGCGATCTGAGTCAACGGGGCGCGGCAGGAACGAAGCACGATCTTGTAGCCGATCTCCTCGTCTTGGTTCAGACCCTCGGGCTTGACGGAAGTAGCGGCACGCAGCAGGGCCACGCCGCCGCCGGCCAAAATGCCTTCCTCGACGGCCGCGCGAGTGGCGTGCAACGCGTCCTCGACACGCGCCTTGCGCTCCTTCATCTCGGTCTCGGTCGCGGCGCCGACGTTGATCTTCGCCACGCCGCCGGCCAGCTTGGCCAAACGCTCTTCGAGCTTCTCGCGATCGTAGTCGCTGGAGGTGTTCTCGATCTCGTGGCGGAGCTGGTCGATGCGGCCCTTGATGTCCGAGCTTTTTCCGGCGCCTTCGATGACCGTCGTGTTGTCCTTGTCGATGATGATCTTCTTGGCCCGGCCAAGCTCGGCCAGGGTAATGTTTTCGAGCTTCTTGCCGAGGCTCTCGAACAGCGGCTGGCCGTTGGTCAGTACGCCGATGTCCTCGAGCATCGCCTTGCGGCGGTCGCCGTAGCCGGGCGCCTTGATTGCGCAAACCTTCAGGGTGCCGCGCAGGCGGTTGATTACCAGCGTGGTCAGCGCCTCGCCGTCAACGTCCTCGGCGACGATCAACAGCGGCTTGCCCGAGTTGACCAACTTCTCCAACAGCGGAACCAGGTCCTTGATGTTGGAGATTTTCTTCTCGTGGATCAGAATATAGGCGTCATCGAGCACGCACTCCATTTTCTGCGGGTCGGTGACGAAGTAGGGCGAGAGGTATCCGCGGTCGAACTGCATTCCCTCGACCCACTCGATCTCGGTGTCAAGGCTGTTGCCTTCGTCGACGGTAATCACTCCATCCTTGCCGACCTTTTCCATCGCGTCGGCCAGCAGCCGACCGATTTCGACGTCGTTGTTGGCGGCGACGCAACCGACCTGTGCGATCTCTTCCTTCTTATTCTTGACCGAGATCGACATGCTCTTGAGTTTGGCGGTGATATCGGCCACCGCCCGCTCGATGCCTTGTTTCAGATGGATGGGGTTCACTCCGGCGACCACGGCGCGGAGTCCCTCGTTGAAGATGGCTTCGGCCAGTATGGTTGCGGTGGTGGTTCCGTCGCCGGCCACGTCGCTGGTCTTGCTGGCCACTTCGCGGACCATCTGGGCGCCAATGTTCTCGTAAACGTCTTCGAGGTCGATCTCCTTGGCCACGGTGACGCCGTCCTTGGTGACGGTCGGCGAGCCGAAGCTCTTTTGCAGGATCACGTTTCGGCCGCGCGGCCCAAGTGTAACGCGGACGGCCTGGGCCAGCTTGGAAATGCCTCGCTTCAGTGCGTCGCGGGCTTCCTGGTCAAATGCAATCATCTTTGCCATGGAACGGGTACTCCTTAACGATTTTTAGTTTGGCTGTGTAAGTTCGGGGTTCGGGACTGGGGGTTCGGGCGTTATGGGGCTTGGCGTTTGAGGTCAACATTTTCGCGTTGTCTCAACCCCGAGTCCCCAACCCCGAACCCCGAATCCCGATATGGATTATCCAATAACGGCGAGAATGTCGCTTTCGCTGAGCAGCAGCAGTTCGCGCGTGCAGAGCTTGAAGGTGTCGCCGGCGTAGGAGGTGAACAGGACGTGATCGCCGACCTTCACCTGCAAGGGGCTTCGGCTGCCGTCGTCCAGGAGTTGGCCGTCGCCGACGCTGACCACTTTGCCGCGTGCCGGTTTGTCCTTTGCCGTGTCGGGCAGGACGATGCCGCCGGCGGTAACCGATTCGGATTCGTCGCGCTCGATGACCACGCGGTCGCCCAACGGTTGGAGCTTGATTTTACTCGAATCACAAGAGCAAGGGGCTTTCTTCTTTGCCATGCTAGGTTGTCTCCAAAACTGCTCGGTAGTGGGGTCTTCAATCTGCCAAAGCGGCGCGCAGCCGATACTGAGGCATCAGAGGAAGCAATCGGCGCGCCAAAGAAACGGATGCAACCGAAGCCCTAGATACAGAATGACTTAGGGTAATTGTCCAATATCTTTTCCTGATGTCATCCGCCAAGACGGGCAAAACGGTTCCGCAAACCGCATTTCGGCTGCCAATCTGGCAGGCGGCGATTGACTTCGCCCCCCAGCATCCTACTGTTGAGGGGTTGCGCAAAAGGCCGCGACTTTTGGACGCCGCGATATACTGACTGAATCCGCTTAAACGAACATGAAAAACGTCACAACCCACCTGTTTGCACTCGTACTGGCCGCGTCGTGCTTGTGTTCGCTCGCCGTCGCGGGCGAGGAAATCGCAAAATCCGACCCCGATCCCGTTCAGCCGATACTCGACCGGCTGGCGAAGATGGATTTTGCCGAGCAGCAGGCGTGGCTGCGGCGGCTGGAAGATCGGTCGGCCCGCGCGGCGCGACTGTCGCTGAACCCCGAACAGTCCGACCGGCAGCAGGCCCTCGTCCGTTCGCTATTGCACCGGAAAATGATCACTTGGCAGGTGTTGCGGGAAGCGATCCAAAAGACCGACTCGCTGGAACGGAAAGCCGTCGACCGATTGGCCGAGCGCTATCGAAACAAGGTTTCGGAAGTATTCCGCGAGTGGCCCGTCGAAGCCGGCCGAAGAGCGAAGGCTTGGGAAACGACGCTTTGGGAATGGAAGAACGCGGGCAAAAGTTTCGAGCAGCAAGACCGGCTGATTGATTGGCTGGAGTCGTCGATCAACAACGTCGATACGAAGACGATCGGTCAGATTCCCGAGAAACCAATGGTTGAAGAGCAACAACCACCGGCGGAAACGGCGCCGCAAGTGCCTGCTGAAGCGGTCAAACCACGGCCGCCGAAACCGACTCCAAAACCGGTCCCGAAGCCAATTCCAAAGCCAACGCCGAAGTTGCCCGAGAAGCCGGTCGAAGAACCATCCAAGCTGTCGCCGCCGCGGCCGGTCGAGCAGCCTTTGCCTCCGGCCGAGGCCGTAGCGTCCAAAAAGCCGGCGCCGCCGTGCCGGCCGGAGCGTGTCCCGCTTGCCTTGCCGACGGAAACTCAAGTTCCGCCGCCGTCGCCGGTTAAGCCCGAGAAGCCGGCCGAACCGACCGGCGAATTGCCCGCCGGCTCGGTGCGAGTGAACGCCGACGAGTTGGCGGTTCGTATCGCCGGCTGCAACATGTCGTTTCGCGCGTTGGAGTCCGAACTTGACGAAAAGGGGACTTGGGACGCGGCGCGGCTCGAACCGTTGGTAAATCGGCTGAAGATACTGGTGATCCGCCGCGGCGACCTCGATCTGTTTCGGGAATTATTGCCCGCCGACAAGCGGTCCACGGTTGCAAAGCTGGAGAGGTCGAAGTCGGCGGTGTCTCAGCTTGGCGCGCGGATATTCGAGGCTCGGTGTGCGGCCTCATCTGAGGAGTTCAAGGGGACCGAGGCGTCGCGTCGCGTGGAGTTGGGGCGTTTGGAGATGCTTTCCCGCCGTTTGGCCGAGGCGGTGGCGAAAGGGAAGAAAGCGCAAAGTCCGTAGCCGGGTGGCAGGGTGGCACTGGCGTCTCGCCAGTGCAAGCGAGAGTAGCTGCAATTCGGTTGATTCAATTTACGGACACGCCCGAAGTCATTATACTCCTCTTCCGGCGCGTTTCCCGAACATCAGCCGAGAAAGAAATGCCGATTTTGAAAAGGACACTCGCAAGTCTGCTGCGGATCGCGGCGGGCGTGCCTATCGTCGGCCTGACGGTCGGCGGACTGCTGTTGTTGCTGCTGGGCGCTACGCCGAGAGGAAGATGCGTCGGATTGAGCTTCGCCATTCTCGGAACCGTTCTGTTCTGCTCGATCGGATACTGGCGGCGGAACTGGTTTCGGGAAATCCGCCTCCGGTTCTATGCGACGCTTGTCCCCCTCGGGCTGCTGCTGTACGTCGTGCCGATGATGCTTGCCCCCAGCGGCGTGACGCCCGACGGGCGCGTTTGCAACCGATTCCTCCGCGGCGAAGGATGCTTTCCCCGCTGTTCGCCCTGGAACGTCATCCCGGAAATCGACCAGATCAAGGTTGGTATGCACCTGCTCTCGCTCGGGGTCGTGAATTATTCGGAGGCCGCGCGGATGCGGTCGCTGGTGATGCCGATCTATGCCGAAATGGACCGGGACGCCGATTTCCGCGAGCTTGGTTCGGCGATGGGCGCGGCCTACCGCGATCTAGTGCGCATGGAGTTTCGCACGGGCCACTACTACCTCTTCATGCCGGACGTCGGCGACGGAGAACGGCTGCCGTGCCTGATTTTCCTGCACGGGATGGGCGGCAACATCAAACCGTGCTTCCGGCTCCTATCGAAGTTGTCGAGCGAGATGAAATGCGCGGTCATTGCTCCGACCTTTGGGATCGGCAACTGGGACAAGCCGGGTGGCGCGGAACTGGTCGTCGATGTTGCCCGGGAAGCGATCGGCACGCTGCCGATCGACCCGAACAGGATTTTTCTGATGGGATACTCGAACGGCGCGATGGGCGTTACCCGAGCGGCGATCCGAGATCCGGCGCTGTTTGCGGGCCTCGTCTATCTTTCGCCGGTGACCGAGGACGAACTGTTTTCGGCCAAGGAGTTTTTGGCCCGCGCCAAAGACCGCAGAATTATCTTCCTCCACGGCCGTCGCGACACGCGGATTCCGCTCGGCTTTGTCGAGGGGACCGTTGCTCGCATTAAGAGCCTCGGCTGCGACGTGCGGCTGAAGGTCTACGACGACGACCACTACCTCATTTTTTCGCAACCGGGGGCGGTGTTCGGCGAGATCATCGAGTTGATGACGGCGAAGTAGCAGTAGGTCAGGCTGTGCCTGACATATCGCGCGATTGTCCACGGCCATCAGGCACAGCTCGACCTACAAGATGGCTATAAAGACAACAACAAGGCTATCGCCACGCCCATCAGCGAGCCGCCGGCGATGACGCCCGAGGCAATGGGGAATAAAAACTCCTTGGATTTTTCGGGCGAGGACTTCTCGAATGTGTAGCCGATGATCGCGCCGAGGAAAAACAGCAGGCTGAGGTGCCAAGAGAACGTCCACGCCAGGCCGATGCCGGCGGCCGAGGGAATCCACTTCTGCCGCTTGGGGAAGAGCACCGCCAAGAGCGGCAATAAGATGCCGATTACGGCGCCGGCGGCCATGCACCAAGATTTCTGCGGTTCAAGATTGGAAATTCCATCTTTCAGCACCGTCGCCACGGCGGACCATATTTGTGCCGACGGCGCGGGAAACTGGGCCGTTCCGATCGAGTCGGCGCTCGGAACCAGCATCCGAAAACAGAGAACGGTGACCAATGTGCCCATGAAAATACCGGCGAACTGGGCGATGAACTGCTTGCGTGGATTTGCGCCGAGCAGATATCCGCTCTTTAGGTCGGTTAGCAAATCGGCCGACGAACCGGCCGCGCCCGCCGTTATGTTAGCGCTCATCAAATTGAGGTACATTTGGCCCGGGTTGACGAACGAAAATGTGAATTGCGTGATCTGGCCCATTGCACCGACCGGCGTAGCGTCGGTTTCGCCGGTAACCCGGCAGGCCACCAGCGCCATCAGGAAGGCGAACGGCACGGCGATCGCGCTCTGCCAGAGGGGCATCTGAAAGGTCACTTTCGCCAACCACATCAGGGCGACCAAGGCGACGACTTGCCCGCCGATGAACCAGGAGATCGGCGTTTCGATGGCGTCCATTTCCTGGACGCGATGTGACTTGTCGCTGGCGAACAACTTTTTCAGATTGGAGACGGCCCGAACCATGCTCCGCCATTGCAAGGCGAACGAGAATAGACCGGAAGTGACCATGCAGGAGGCGCCACCCCAAAGGGTCCATTTCACTAATTCCCGGTAACCTACCACGTCCGGCGCTATGACGCCGTAGTGTTGGAGGATCGGCACGTAGACCGCCCAGCAGAGGGTTCCGCCGAGCATGATGCTGATCGACGTTCGCAGGCCGACCATGGCGCCGGCGGCCAGGAAGATCGGCTCCCAACCGAATTGCACCGTGCGGTCAATCTAATCCTGGCCGGGGAACTTCTGATTTATTTTCTCCAACAAGGAGGTCAGCGA
Source organism: uncultured Thermoguttaceae bacterium (assembly GCA_965195225.1). GTDB lineage: Bacteria > Planctomycetota > Planctomycetia > Pirellulales > Thermoguttaceae > JAHIKV01. The sequence continues at coordinate 59,950 of CBDAFL010000171.1, read as the reverse complement.
AAAGCGATTCCACATATCGGCCTTTTCGGTGATCTTGAACCATTTGTCGAACAATGCCATCCCTTCGGCCCAGAATTGACTGGTGGCGGCCAGAATGCCGGCGATGGCCAGGGCCTTGGCCGCGCGCATGGCCCGCTCGCCGTGCGAGTGCAGCGCTTGGAGCGTTTCGGCCGCGGCGATGCCGCTGGGGAAGCGGAGCTGCTCGATGTTGATCATCTGCCGCTTCATCGGAATGGCCATCGTCACACCGAGGACCGCAAGGAAAAATATCCAACCGAACATGACCGGCAAAGACAGCTCCGGACCATTCAAAATGATGTAGGCGGCGAACACCGAGACCAGTGTGCCGCCGGTCGAGTAGCCCGCCGAACTGGCCGTCGATTGCATGCAGTTGTTTTCCAGAATGGTCATCCTGGTCTTGGCCAGCCCGAGTTTGTAAAAAATAGTCCAAATCGAATAGGAGAGGATGCAGGCGGTGATGGCCACGCCGAAGCCCCAGCCGGTCTTCAAGCCGATGTAGAGATTAGTAAGCGACAACACGCCGCCAAGAACCGACCCCATCAGCACCGCCCGCCAGGTCAATTGGGCCATGGAGTCGCCGCGGCCTTTGTAGACCTGCTCGAACCACTGCCGCTCGATCTCCTCGGGCGTGCCCTGGAAACCGGCTATCGGCAACTCGAAATCATTCGCGGGCGAAGATGTGTTGGCGTCTACTTCGGGTGGCGTGTCGAGGTCTTCGTCTGGCATGGGTGTCGTGCTTGTCGGGACAAAAGGAATGGGCGATAGAGGGTAGACCACCGGGGAGGCGTTTAGAAACCCAAGGCTGATTTTACCCGCCTCTGCCTCAACCAACAATCCCTGACAGGGGTGCTTTGCAGGCAGATTACCATGCAACCCACGTTTGGTTGGAAGGCCCTTGTTATTGTCAACGTGCTGGTGTTCTCTCCACGAGGTAGACGGCAGCCCCGCGCCTTTTCGCCCGGTCGGTCAAATCGGTGACAGACAGGTCGCCCAAGGCGAATTGCTTGAAGTGGCGTTCGAGATGATAGGGGAACAAGTCCGCGTCCTCAATTACAAGGTGGTTCGCCATTGTCAACAACTGAGCAATGAGAGAACGACCGCTCGGCAGCACGAGAATATTGTCGTCGAATACACGAAGCGGCACGTAAAGGATGTCCTCATCGTCAGACAACCTGCCGCCCATGACAACGTGAATTGCCTTGAAGTAGTCCGACGAAGAGAACTGTCGAAACACCCAGCCATTCTGGAAGGTGAACCGGCCGATCCCGTGTTCTATTCTACCAAGGTTATTGTCCCCGATCAGTTCCGCCGGACGCAGCGTCTGGGAATCGAGGGGTTCATGCGTTTTGTCTTGGCCGATCAGTGCATTTGCCTCACGATACGACATTTGCTCGATGGAAAAGCGACTGAAAAGATTACATGCCCTCAGTAATAACGCAACATCGAAACGCAGTTGCGGCTTGTCGGCGTTCTTGTCTACCCAATCGAACAAGCTCTCCCGGCGGAACACCACGTTGCCAAAGACTTTGGGATTCCGATAGAAGGCATTGGCGATCGAGCGGCTTCCCCGAACCACGTCAACCAATGTCAAGTCGAACGATTTTCGGTGCGCGGCAAATGCTTTTCTGCACAACGTCATTGTTATCTTGGCAGAACCGCACGCCATGTCCAGCAGGTGAAGCCGGGGTGACGCGGAGCGAGCAACCAAGGAGGCAAATACACCCTCATATAACGATTGGCTTCGTTCCCGAATCCACGGATCGCTTCTTGGTGTGAGGCACGCGAATAACTGGCCAATGAGCGCATGACTTAAGGGGCGATTGCAGACCTCCGTCGGTGGATAGACAAATAGCTGGATTCCGTCGGTCCGCATCAGCGGAATGCGTCTATAATGCCAATATAGCGCCTCTGCTCCAGGCAACTTCCTACATGGGCATATCAGCGGCAGGTACTTCGGATTCTCTGGTGCGTGGGGGTGTGCCAATTTGCTCAGCAGATATACGGGGTGTCTTGCGCTGATTATGGCCGCAGCCGAGCCACCACAGTCCCCGGACACGCGAAAGGTCTCAAAGCCGACAATCTTCCTCAGTGCAGAAAGCACGTTTTGACCGCAAGCATGGCGATCCAGACACGTGCGGAGCAACAGAAAATATGTGCGGACAAAGTCGCGCCGCAGGCCACTTGTAGAGTTTTCGGCGATCAGCGTGGTCCAAGTTGCCTTCAGTTGTGCGATTTCTCTCGCCAAGGGATCGCAGTGTCCCCAATACTCATCCCAGGTCACACTGGTAACGCAAATTCGGCGGCCTGCGATCACGTCGAGAGACGTTATGAGTCGCGTTTTCCTCAAAGCATTCCGTAGCAGACGCTGGTTGTACCTTTGAGTGTGATCCACGGTGCGACTTTTTGCGCGGCTGCTACGATTGGAACAGTCCCAATTGGCTGCCCCCTCGAACCACAGGCGGCCAGCGGCCTGAAATGTGGCAAGAGCTGCTGGAGATGTCCGGGTTCTTACAGGCACAGACGAGGATATCCAGGCCGTAACGGTGCGCAATGGTTTTCAGACGCTCCATGATCTCAAGACGCGCCGAGGCCGGAAGCGCCAACACCCGGCTGTTGCCCGCATGGATCGCTAGACGCTCGCCGTTGGCGAAGAGGTCTAACATCCTATTGAGCATTTGCTTGTCCTCCACGCACCGTCGCAACGATCCGGTCACTGCCGGCCGAAGAAAGAGCACACTGGCGGCAATGGTTCGCACGCCGATTCGAGCCAATGCCACGCAAAGCGGCTCCAGACAGTCCGCGCCGTCGGTCACGCCCGGCAAGATCGGGTCGAGTCTTGCGTCGACCGAGACACCGGCGCCGATCAGTTCGGCCGCTTGCGCGAGCCGGACTTCCGGCGACGCCGCATGGGGTTCAAACGCGGCGGCGACGGCTGGATCAAGAGTAGTCAGTCCGATCCGCCCCTGAACCAGCGGTGCATGGGCGGCCAACAGGTCGCAGTGCCGGTCGGGAATCCGCCCCTTGGTGACGAAGGTTACGCCAATCCCCGACTCCAAGAGAAATCTGAACACGTCATAAGCCATGTTCAGAACTTCAGGAACCGGCTGGAAGGTGTCGCTCGATGGACTGAAATACACGGTGGTCGGCTTTTTGCGCTTGCGGCGTAATTCCTCCCGCAGCCTAGCAAGCGTATTGGTGTAAAACGCGACCTTGCCTTCGCCAGGGTGCGTCATGTAGCCGCGGGCGTAACAATAGCGGCACTCATGGGCGCAACCTGCCGTCAGGTTGACCGTCGGAACGTGCGACAGGCAGGCTAGGCTGGAAGGTGTGAGCACTGCCGATTTTCGTTCTATGGGGATCACTTGCACCATGGTGCTCAACCCAACGCGATAGAAAAATGGTGATGTATGCACATGACGACGTTAGACCTTTGCCAGCACGATCCAGGGGGACCGAAACTGCCTCGCGGGGCGCGGCAGATGGTCTTCGTAACACTCGCAAATTACGAACATCGCGCCACTTCCGTCTCATGGACGCTGCGCACAACCCAGCCATTATGTGAACCGGCGTATACTATAGCAGATCGGCCGATCTATTCAAGTCGGCTTTTTGGGCCACTGGATTGCGCAGCGGCCAGACGTTGTCTCAGAGCGTTTTGGGGGCTATCTGGCCAGATCAAATCCGTCGAGGGCAACGATGGCTGTTGGCGGATTCTCTGGCGGCATTAGGTAACCTCTGCAACACATAACAACATCTTGCAACATAGTGCGTCACACTTGTGTCATCGTTTTGGCGTAGCGCAACAAAGAAGGGCTTGCGGCGATTGGCGCAAACCCTCGTAGCGTAACCATTTAGGTAAGTGCGGGAAACAGGACTTGAACCTGCACGGGATATTATCCCACTAGGCCCTCAACCTAGCGCGTCTGCCAATTCCGCCATTCCCGCGGACCCTTCAGTCTACCCGACTCCCGTCGAGCGTCAAGCCTTGGTCCGTTTGACCACCAGGATCGAATGATCTCGGGTTTCGGCGATGGTGTGATTGTCGAGGGTGGCTTGGGCAGCGGCGGCCAGTTCCTCGGCGGCCAGTTCGAGCTTGCCCCGCAAGGCATCGGCCAGACCGGCTTCGCCCAGAATGCGGCCGTCGGCGTCGGCGACGTCCAACGCGCCGTCGGTGCAGAAGACCAGCGCCTCGCCCGGTTGCAACTCGTGGTCGAACGGTTCAAACCGGGTCTCGGGACTTTCGCCCAGCATGACGGAACTTCTGCCGAGCGACTGCCAGCCTTCGCCGCTGAGCAGAATGGCGGACGGCTGTCCGGCCGATGCGCAGGATACTCGGCCGGTGGCCGTCTCTATCAACCCGAACAGCAAGCCGGCGTGTCGATCTCCGGCCGAGCCGGTCCAAAGCGTCAGGTTGACCTGTTGCATGACGGGTTCTACCTGGCGTTGGTATTTTGCATGACTGCGCAGAGCCGTTTTTACACCGCCGGCCGTCAGTGCCCCGGCCACGCCCTGCTCTGCGGCGCGACCGACCGCAACGGCCATCAAACCGTCGGGTAGAGAGAACCAGTCGTGGAACGCTCCGCCGACGTTGTCCGACTGAATTGTGCGGCCGGCCAGATCCCAGCCATCCAGCATCGGGGCGATCGCCGGCAGTTCGTTGCATTGCAGCCGTTCGGCGGCGGCGACCTGTTGCTGCAACTTTGCCCCGTCTACTCCGGTGCGGAGCAGCATCTCGCGCTCCAGGTCCGCGGCCAGCCGGCCGGCGATCACCTCCAGCAGGTTCGTTTCGCGGTCGTTGAAGTCGCGCGGCTGGTTGGCGAAAACCCACAGCGTTCCCAACAGCGTAGTGGGCGTGGATACCGGCACGCACACGGCGGCGGGAAAATCCTCGGGCATGTTCCACGTCCGCATCGCGGCGCTGTCGTCGAGCACCACGGCGTGGCCGAGCAGCGCTTCGAGATCGGCCAAAGCCCCTTCAAGCGGCCGGGACGGAGCGGTAAGCCGGTCGAAGGGCAACCCCCACGAGCTGCGCATTTTTAATTCGGAGGTGGCTTCGTCGAGCATGTAGAGGGCGGCGGCAGCGCAGCCGACGGACTCCACGCCTGCCCGCAACACCGACTCCAACCGCATGGCCAGGTGTTTTTCCTCCCGGCGATGCGGCACCAGCGGCACGCCTGCCGCCAACTCGGCCTCGCGCCGGTGAAGCGATTTACGGGTGTCGAACAACTCGTCGAGCAGGTTGGCAATCGAACCGGCGAGCTGATGGGCGGCGTCGCGGTCGATCGGCGTGGAGGGAAGGGATTTGGGATTTGGAGATTTGGAGATTTGGAGATTTGAGCTTTTGGATTCACTGGCCGCTGAAGTGGCCAGCCCTTTATATTGCATTGACCAGCCGGTGGCCGTTTGGAACGCCCGCAGCAATTCAGGCATACACCCGAGGGATTCGATCTGGGGTCGGATCGGCTTGGGCGGCTGTTCGGTATAAAGCTTCAGATGTTTTGACTTCGATGCGGAATTGGCCACGATTTTTTTGATGATTAAGGTAGGCGTTCAGGTGACCCATCCGTGGCCAAATTATTCGTTGCAATCGGCGGCTCTGGCCGAATCAGCACAACCCGAAACAAGGGGCCGGTCTTCCCTTTGTTGCCGTTACTGCGCATACTACGCAGAGTCCTTGACCGACATAGCTTAACATCGGTCGATCCGACCAATGACGTGAGCCAGATTCGTGGGAGAAGAGGCGGCGGGATCGCCGGACGTGCCGGTCCGACCGATTGCCGCTGCGGACGCGAATATCCGCCCGCGCGCGTGAGAAAAGAAACCGTGGCGGGGCTGCGCTTCGCTTGACCCACCCTACTTTACGTCGGCCGACTCCTTGGATTTGACCTTTGCCCGGGCCTTGCGAACGTCGTCGACGAACTGCTCGAAAAAGCCTTTCGCTCCGATCCTCAGCATCCGCAATATTTGGTCCTGACGCAGCCTTTGCGTGGGCAAGGAAACGACCTGCCTGCTTTGCGTCCACACGCGGCCAAGTCTGCCGTCTGGGAGAGGATACCCCACGTCCGCGGAGATCACCACGGTGAACAGATCGGCGGTCTTGGATGCCTTAATGTTGATTATCAACACAGGCGGGTCTTTTTCCTCGACCTTGATGCCGAGCTGCTTGACCGCGTCCAACGCTTGGCGTTTGATGGTCAAGTTCAGGGTGCTTTTGGGATCGCGGTCAGACGATCGAAATCGCAACGAGAGTTTTTTGACGCTGGCGAGCAACTCGCTGGCGCTGATTGTCTTCGTGGTGGGTGGTGTTGCCGGCTTCGGTTGCGTTTCGTCCGTTTCCGGTTTCGGCGGAACCGGCTCCTCGGGCGTCGTCGGCAGTTCGGGCGTAGGCCATTCTTGGGGTGGCGGTTCGGGCGTAGGCTCCTCTTGGGGCGGCGGTTCGGGCGTAGGCTCCTCTTGGGGCGGCGGTGTCTCGACCGGAGACGGCGATAGTTCGGCGGCCTCCGGCGAGGGCGTATCATCCGGCGGCGGTGGCAAAGGAGGCGTTTCAGTTTGCTCCTCGTCGGGCGTCTGCTGGGATGGAGCGGGAGACGCGGGAAGCTCGGCGGGTGTGTCCGAGCCATTCTGTTTCTCGCTGTCGACGGGGCGCGGTTCGTGGGGCTTATCCGACGACGGAGAACCAAACAGCAGGAACAGCAACAACACCGCAAAAACCAACCACACCAACGCCGTCCAAAACCAAGGCGATTTCAATATGTCGAGCAGGCCGCCTTGATGCTTGGATCTTGGCGGGGTCGGATATTGGAGCCGGCCTTCATCGGCGGGCATCATCAGCGGATCGGACTGAGACGCCGAGATCGAATCGCCGGGGAGAAGTTCCGCCAGCACGTCGGCGCGCAGGTTGGCCAGCGACGGCTTGCTGTCGCCGTGGGCCGACCCTTTGCCGTCGCTTTGGACGGCCCGTTTCAGGCTGGGGGGCTGCTCTTTGGCGGGAGAGGGCTTGGTGGTTTCCACTTTTTCGCTGTCGGCGATATTGGGCTTGGCCGGTGGACGAGGCTCGTCCTCGAGCGCCGCCAATTCAAGCACGGAAGCCTCGGTCTCTTTGGGACCGGCCTTCGCTGAGTCTTGCTCCGAGGGTTGCCTGGACCGCATGGCCGCGGCCATCAGTGCCGAAATTCGCGAGTAATCGCTGCCGCCGGCCGACTCGTCCAGCCATGCCTGGAGCTTATCGGCCACTTCCTGGGCGGTTTGGAAACGATGGATGGGTTCCTTGGCGGTCATCCGCTCGACGATCTCGATCAGTTCGAGCGGGACGTCGGGGCGGAACTTGCCGATCGGCTCGGGCTGCTCGCGCCGGTGCGCCATCAGCAATTCCACCAGCGTGGACTTGGGAAACGGCCGACGGCCGGTCAGCAGGAAGTAGAACGTGTGGCCGAGACCGTATATGTCTGCCCGGCCGTCGACGTTGCGGCTGTCGGCCACTTGTTCCGGGGCGACGTAGTCGGCCGTTCCCACCGCCGACGGCTCGCCCTCGGACGTCTGCCAAGGTTGCTCTCCCTCGAAGGTGACTCGTGCAAGCCCCAGGTCGAGAATTTTCAGTATTCCGTTGTCGTCGACCAGCAGATTCGCCGGCTTGATGTCGCGATGGACAAAACCGGCCTGATGTGCATGGACGAGTCCATCGGCGGCTTGGGCGATGAAATCGGCGGCCTTGCGGAAGTCCAACGGGCCTTGCTCGTCGACCAGCCGCCGCAAGTCCGGCCCCTCGATGTACTCCATCACCAGATAGTGTATTTCCTTGCCGTATCGGACGCTTTTGTTGAAGTCGTAGGCGCGGACGATGTGGGGGTGGTCGAGCGCGGCGATGGCCCGCGCCTCGATGTGGAACCGGGCCAACAGATCGGGGTCCGCTTGGTACTTGCTGGGCAAGACCTTGATCGCGCAGCGGCGGCGCATCATTTCGTGCTCGGCCAGAAACACCTTGCTCATCCCACCCTGGCCCAGGGGCCTGAGAATGCGATGGGGGCCGAGATGGAAGCCGCGATGCTTGCCCTTCAGAAGCATGTCCGCCTGCCAGCGGGTCAGAATCTCACGCTTTACCAGCTCATCGGCCAGTTCGCGTGAATCATCGGGCTTGGCGCCATCTCCGCCAAACTCCTCCTGCAATGCCAGCATCTGGTCGTCTGAAACCAGACCACTCTGTCGTAGGAGATCCAGGAACGAATCGGCGGAATTATCTGATGCCATAAAGGCTGCGCGTTGGGCAACAATTTAACACCACAAGGATACAATGTATTATGCTCGATAACCCCCCGGTGGGCAAGGTGGCGGAAATGGCCGCACCCCGTCATTTTTCCGCATAATATGTAGCGGGTGGGCAAGCCCGACACATATTAATGGTAAACTCGCTAAAATTCCGCGTTGCCCGGCGTGCGGGGGAAGGGGATTACGTCGCGGATGTTCGACATTCCGGTGACGAACTGTATCGCCCGTTCCAGCCCCAGTCCGAATCCGGAGTGCGGCACGGTGCCGAAGCGGCGCAGATCGAGATACCACCAATAGCTTTCCGGATCGAGGCCCTGTTCGCGCATGCGCTGTTCGAGCAGGTCGAGTCGCTCCTCGCGCTGGCTGCCGCCGACGATCTCGCCCACCTTCGGCACCAGCACGTCCATCGCCCGGACCGTCCGCCCGTCGTCGTTCACGCGCATGTAGAACGGCTTGATCTCGCGAGGGTAGTCGTAAAGGATCACCGGCCGGCGGAAGTGCGTCTCTGTCAGGAAGCGTTCGTGCTCTACCTGAAGATCGTTGCCCCAGGCGGTGGGGAACTCGAACTGTTGCCCCGACTTCTGCAGAATGTCGATGGCGTCGGAATATGAAACGCGGAGGAATTCGCTCTCGACGATGTGTTCGAGCGTTTCGATGACGGTCTTGTCGATCCGCTGGTTGAAGAACTGCATGTCCTCGGGACATTCTTGCAACACGTCGCGGAAGATGCGTTTCAACAACCCTTCGGCCAGTTCCATGTCGTCCTGGAGGTCGAAAAAGGCGGCCTCCGGTTCGACCATCCAGAACTCGGCCAGGTGGCGGGGCGTGTTGCTGTTCTCGGCGCGGAAGGTCGGGCCGAACGTGTATGTCTTACCTAGCCCGCAGGCGAACGTCTCGGCCTCGAGTTGTCCGCTGACGGTCAGATACGCCGGCCGGTTGAAGAAATCCTTCGAGAAGTCGATCCCCGATCCCTTCTCACCCTTCGCGTCCTTTTCTTTCTCGGCGGCCAGATCGAGCGCGGTGACCTGGAACATTGCCCCGGCCCCCTCGCAATCGCTGGCGGTGATAATCGGGGTGTGGACGTAGAGGAACCCGCGCTCCTGGAAGAATTGGTGGATCGAGTTGCATGCGCGGTTTCGCACTCGGGCGATGGCCCCGAAGGTGTTGGTCCGTGGCCGCAGGTGGGCGATCGTGCGGAGAAACTCGAAGGAGTGCCCCTTCTTCTGCAAGGGATACGATTCCACGTCGGCCAGGCCGTGGACCACGACGGCGGCGGCCTGAATCTCGGTGGCCTGTCCTTTGCCCGGCGACGCCTTCACCAATCCTGTGACGCCGACGCAGCAGCCGGGCGAGAGCCGCTTGATTTCCGACTCGTAGTTGGGCAACGCCGCCTCGGCGAGGATCTGGATGTTGCCGAAGCAGGAACCGTCGTTGACCTCGATGAAGCTGAATCCGGCCTTCGAGTCGCGCCGCGTGCGAACCCAACCCTGAACGACGACCTCACGGCCGACCGAATCGGCCTGCCGGGCTTCGTCTATGCTGACGATGTCTGCCACTGGTTCTACCTGCAGGGGAATGAAGGAATCGAGTTAAGCGGCGATTATATCTGGTTGCGGCTATTAGGGCCATTGGTTGTCGGCATCGCCGGATTTTGCTGTTTATTGACTCTCAGAAAACAAATGTCGCCATAGCCCGGCTGAGATAAAGCTGTTTCGACGCCGAAAACGCCAATGCGCCTTATAGTCTTGGCCTTTGGCCTATGTTATTATTGATACAATGGGGGGGGAGAGGATTGGCAACCGTTTACGGGGCACCCGTCATTCTGAGCGTAGCGAAGAATCTTGTGTGAGATCGCGGCGCAGGCGAGATTCTTCGCTACGCTCAGAATGACGATGTTTTCCCAACCCGTAAACGGCTACAGGGGATTGGGGCAACCATGGCCAGACTGCATGTAGACGCGTTTCTTGACCTTGTGCGGCGGAGCGGGTTGGTCGAGAAAGACCGCCTGATTGCCCTGCTGCGCGAGCTGAAACGCGAGTCTGACGGCCACTCGATCACCGACACCGACTTCGTCGCCGGGCGGATCGTCGAGGCCGGACTGCTCACCCGCTGGCAGGTCGATAAACTGCTGGAAGGGCGTCACAAGGGTTTTTTCCTGGGCAAATACAAGCTGCTGGGCCATCTCGGCACGGGCGGAATGAGCAGCGTGTATCTGGCCGAACACGTGTTGATGCAGCGGCAGGTGGCGATCAAGGTTCTGCCGCAAGACCGCGTCGAGGACACTTCGTATCTTGCCCGCTTCCACCGCGAGGCCCAGGCCTCCGCCTCGCTGGACCACCGCAACATCGTCCGGGCGTACGACGTGGACAGCGAGGGGAGCATCCATTATCTGGTGATGGAATACGTCGAGGGGCGCGACCTCCAGCAGATTGTCCAGAAGGACGGCCCTTTGGAATACGTAGTCGCTGCCGAGTATGCCCGCCAAGCGGCCGAAGGACTTGCCCACGCTCATCTGGCCGGATTGATCCACCGCGACGTGAAACCGGCCAATTTGTTGGTGACTCCAAAGAACGTGGTTAAACTGTTGGACCTCGGCCTGGCGCGATTCACCGGAGAGGACAAGGCCTCGCTGACCGTGGCATACGACGAAAACGTGTTGGGTACCGCCGACTATCTGGCCCCCGAGCAGGCGCTGGACAGCCATGGGGTGGACTCGCGGGCAGATATCTACGGACTCGGTTGCTCGTTCTACTTTTTGCTTACCGGCCATCCGCCGTTTGTCGGCGGCACGCTGCCGCAGCGGCTGATGATGCATCAGAAGCAACCTCCGCCGGATATTCAACTCGATCGTCCCGACGCGCCGCAAGACCTGATCGACATCTGCTTGAAGATGATGGCCAAAAAGCCCGGGGACCGATACCAATCGGCCGCCGAGACGGCCGACGCCTTGGCGAAATGGCTGATCGCGCACGGTCAGACGATTGAGTCGGGTAGCAGCGGCGGGATTTCATCGGCGAATCTGACGGGGGACGTATCGGGCAAATCGTCGGCGCGGGAACCGATCCCCTCGCAGCAACGCAAGCCGGCCAAGGGCGCCGATGGGCCGCGGCGTAATTCGGGCGAGGATGCGCTTCCGCCCCCCCTTCCCACACAGCCTTCGTCTTCGGCGACAAAGGCAGGAGGTTCCCACGTCGGCGATAAGAGGCGCCTGCCCGTGGCCCGGCCGCTCGACAAAGGTTCCGCCTCGGAGTTCGTTCTGGACGCCGAAATGCCGCCGTTGCCTCTTTGGAGTCGGCAGCATGGGGCGCTAAAGGGGGGCGACATCGAGACCTACTTGGCCCGCCGCAAAGGCACTCCCAGGTGGCTCTGGCTGTTGGCGGCCGGCGGGACTCTTCTTGCGATTGGCCTGCTGATCGCCGCATACATGATCGCGCGGTAGTAGCCCGACGCGTTATCCGGGATTATTCATAAGGGGCGCCAACTCGTCTTCGTAGAGTGGTGATCCACCGGATGGCGAGCCCAGAATCCCTCCCGCTGCCGGTAAAGTTTGCGTTGTCGGTAAGATGCGCGGTCCACGTAGCTTTGGGGCGATGGCGAGAGTTTTTGCCTTTGTGACGAGATTGTCAAATTTCACATTATTTCCGCCGATTCATTACAAATATGATCAGAACGCCTATTTCCTTCAGACAAGGGGGACACGTCATGAAGACGTTCGTACGACATGCAGTGGCGCTAGTTGCGATCACTGTCGTGTGTCAGTCAAGTTTCGCTCTGGCCGACGATTACTACTGGGTTGATGGTGGTAATCGGACGGCAACGTTGGTCGGCGATGAGAAAGTCGCGGGCCAGGGACAATCATGCGCCGCTGTTGATCAGGCAAGCTGTTGCCCCGAGGCGACGTGCGGATCGTGCTGCGGTCCGTATCTCGGTTGCGACTGCTGCCCGTGCCGAGGCATTGTAGGGTTCGCCGGCGTGGACTCCTTCAAGGGCGTAAGCGATTCATTCCTAGGAAGCAACTTCGGCGCCGTGGCTGGCTTGAACTCCGCCATCGGGGCGTTCGGGTTGGCCGACTACGGCATCGGTTGGCAGTTGGGGATGAGCTATGGCGTCTACGACTGGAACGGTGGCGCGGGGGTCAGGCCGACCGATGACCAACAGCAAGTCTTTGTCACCACCGGCTTCTTCCGTAAGGCTGCCGGAGACCAGCGGTTGAGCTTCGGCATCGTCTACGACTGGATGGCCAACAACAACTGGGGTATCTGGGGTGTAAATCCCACGATGGGGCAATGGCGAGGCCAAGCCGAGTGGGCCGTCAGCGGCAGCAATGCCTTTGGCGTCTACGGGTGCCTCCGCGACCTCTTCTCCGTGCAGAACTACACGGGTGGCCAGTTTAACGTCAACGTGCGGAACCAGTCGCTGACTCAAGTGAACCTGTTCTGGCACCACAAGTTCGTCTCCGGGGCCGATAGCTGGTTGTGGGTCGGGGCGCCCGAAAACGTTCGCCTCAATGCTCCGGGAAGCTTGGGCGACTTAATCGTAGGCGCCAATCTCCAAGTGCCGATCGGTGACCGGTTGTCGCTGTACGGCAACGCCCAGTACATGAACCCCAGTGCCGTGAACGGATTGCTCGCCTCCACCGAGGAAGCTTGGAACATCGGTGCGGGCATCGTGTGGTACTTCGGTGGTCATGCACGCAGCGACAAGATCAACGGAAAGTGCTGGCTCCCCTACATGCCGGTAGCCAACAACAGCACCTTCCTGGTCGATCAGGGAGTGACTGCTCGGGTATTAGACTAGAAATCCCAGGGAACTTCCCTCTTGCCTAACCGCAGTTGGGGCGGCAGTGATTTTAACACTGCCGCCCCAATATTTTTTCTTGCGTAATCTCGTTCCCATGCTCTACGTGGGAACGCACCGCCCGGACGCTTAGCGTCCTCCAGCAATTGTTTACCAGTGGTTGCGTCGCACCCGGTCGGATTGATAGCGGTCTTGCGGCGTCGGCTGCTCGGCCGGATAGCCCAATACAATCAAACTGTGGGCCATGACCCCCTCGGGCAGTCCGACCAACTTTTTCAGCCCGTCCATCCGTTCCTGACGCGGATATACGCCGGTCCAGACCGCGCCCAAGCCCAGGGCGTGGGCCGCCAGCAAGATATTCTCGACCGTCGCCGCGCAATCGACGACCCAATAGCCGACCGATTTCTCCAGACTGAGATCGGCGCAGACGAGGATCGCCATCGGCGCGTGCTGGGCCATCTTGGCGTTCGGATTGATATCCCCGATTTCCGTCAGCATGGCCTTGTCGTCGATCACCACGAATTTCCATTCCTGGGCGTCTCGGGCGCTGGGGGCGCTCATCCCCGCGGCCAGTAGTTTCCGCACCAGTTCTTCCGGCACCGGCTTGTCTTGATACCGACGAACGCTGCGGCGGCCATGAATGGCTTCCAGTGTGTCCATGAAATTCTCCTTGCGGTGTTGATTAAATGATCTGCTTTGCAATAGAACAAGTTGGTCGAATTTAGAACTGGGTGGCACGTCCCTGAGTGCAACGAAGGGCGTGTTTCCTGGGGCCACGCCCATCACTTCGTTCTGGTCGTGCCACCCGATTGTTCAACATCAGGCGTTCATGTCGCTCCAGCGTTTGGCGAGTTGGCCGAAGATCAACAGCCCGATGGCCGCGACCACGCCGATCAAGGCGAACGGTATCCAGATGTATTGGGGCGAGTAGGTGTTCCAAAGCATCTGGGTGGCGGCCGTCGCGTCCCAGCCGGTGACCTCTTGCAGCTTGAGCATGGCTTCGGTTCGCGGCACGCCGAGGGCGGTTTCCAGGGTGGACATTTTGCCGTCCCAGTTTTTGTCGACGCCGAAAGGCGTTTTTTCGGCGAGATAGCGCAGGGCGAGGTTGGCCTTTTCGCCGTAGTCGTTGTAAATCCATCCGGCAAGAAACGCCCCGAAGAATTGTCCCACGCCGACGGGGATGTTGACGTATCCGAGATACAACCCTTTTTTTCCGGGAGGAGCGATTAGCGCCAGGTATTCGTTCTTCTTCGGTCCGGTCATCATCTCTCCCAACGAGAAGAAGAGGATGCCGAAAATCAGAACGTACGTGCCTTGAGTCCATCCGGCGACAAGGACTCCGATGGTTGCCATAACCATTCCGAAAAACATCGCCGTGAGGGTGCGCATTTTTCGAGTCAACCAAGCCACGCCCACCACGCCGATGATGATGAATATCGAGTTGAAGCTGATAAGGATATTCTGCGGAATCATCGGACCGCGCGGCGTTTGCTCAACGAAACTATTGTAAACATCTTTCGGCAACCAAGCTAATCGTTGGGCGACCGGAGTGCTGTTCACCCAATCGGAGATATAATTCGGCAACAAGTCCCAAAGCTGGTACATCATCAGCCAGAAGCAGGACATGATGGCCATCCAGCAGAGCAAACGGATTTCAAAAATATTTACGATCGTGCGTTTGAGAACCTGGAATACGGTTTCGGTTTTCGACGCGCCCGAGGGGGTGTCGCGAAACGTCAACATTATCAGCAAGTTGAAAGAGCTGAACACGGCGGAGATTATAAACAGATTTCGCCAAGCAGTCGCCGAGTATTCCTCTCCGTAAAAACGCAGGGAAAGCGCGACCAGGATAAGCGTGGGTATGTAGTGGGAAATGAAAGAGCCGACGTTGACCACCCAGTAGAATATCCCCCAGCCGACTGAAGAATTTTCTTTGGTCAATTGGTGGGCCAAGGAGCCTTGGAGACTAGGTTTGAAAAAAGCCGTTCCGGTGGCCAGCACTAAAATACCCAAGAAAAATCCCCAAAAGTCTCCCGACCCGGTAAATGATCCGCCTATCGCATGGAGTAATCCGTCGATGACGTTCGCGAACCAGTTTGATCCG
Organism: uncultured Thermoguttaceae bacterium; assembly: GCA_965195225.1. Lineage (GTDB taxonomy): Bacteria > Planctomycetota > Planctomycetia > Pirellulales > Thermoguttaceae > JAHIKV01. The sequence continues at coordinate 44,766 of CBDAFL010000171.1, read as the reverse complement.
ATGTCGGTGTTCGTCAGAGGTTCGACAAAGCCGGCGAGCGAATCGGCGGCATTGTTCAGGAACTCTAGTCCGCGCAGGAACGCCATCATCAGATAGCCGCTTACCATCAGGCAGACGGAGAAAAACATTGTGCGCTTATATCCGAAGCGGTCGGCTAAACCACCGGTTATGATCGGCAGGAACGACTGAAACACGGCCCACCATGCGTAGATAAATCCCTTGTCGGTGGCGGTTAGATGCAGTCCACCGGGGTTGTCCGCCTGCATGATGTAAATCGGGGCCATCACGCGTAGATTGAAGAACGCCAACCGCTCGAACATCTCAATGGAGTTCAACGTCCAAAAAGTGCGGGTAAAACGGGCCTTCTTTGGCGCGGCTTCCGAGGGGGTCGAGTTCGTATCTGCTTCGCTCATGTTGGTTTCCACGGTTGGATGCAGGAACAAATCACTCGACCGCGAGCAAGTCGCGGCCTAAGTGCCGATTCTATAATGGGGGTCATTCTAACCGCCGCCACTGCCGTCCGCAACCATCTCGGGTGGTAAGAACGGCCCTCCTTAGTTCCGATCCGCATTTCTCGCCACGACGCGACATGATTTTCGTACGTGTTGCCGGTTTCCTTGCCGGCCGGTACACTGTGGCCTAAGAATACGCTCGTGTAGAAACTCCCAGGAACGTGCAGCGGATCGCTCCGCGACGAACACCGCTTGGCCGAACACACCGGAGGGAAAACAGTCCCCGTGAGCAACACACCGAACAGCCAATCCGACCTGTCGAAAGACTCCTTTGGAAAGCAGTTTTCTTCGTTTGGTTACATTTACTGGGTGGCCAACTGGATCGAGTTGGTCGAGCGCTTCGCCTATTACGGTGTGCGGGTCGGACTGCCGGTCTTCATGGTTTTGGCTATCGGCGAAGGTGGCCCGGAACTGACACAGATTCAGAAGGGGACGATCTTCGCCGTTTGGGCCGTGGTCCAGTGTTTCGTGCCCGTGCTCTCCGGTGGTTTTGCCGACCGATTCGGCTACAAAGTCTGCATCGCTGTTTATACGTTCATAACCAGCACGGGCTTTTTAGTAATGGGTTTTTGCATTTATATTTCCAATTATCTTTCCGGAATGCCGCTGGCCGAAGCGAGATTGCATGAAAAGGATTGGGTTTTCGCAAGTATTTTCACCGGCGCCATCTTGGTGGCCATCGGCACCGGAATCTTCAAGCCCGGCGTTCAGGGACTGATCGCAAACCAGATTTCCAAGAGTGCGGCTTCACTTGGTTGGGGTGTTTTTTATCAGGTGGTCAATGTGGGAGGATTCATCGGTCCGCTGGTGGCCGGCAGCCTGCGAGTGCTGGAATGGGAGTACGTGTTCATAGCCTGTGCGGTCGCGGCTTTGTTCAACCTGGTTCCGTTGCTCTTCTTTCGCGAGCCGCGCCATCCCGAGCGGGAATCGAGTTCCGATCCAGTGTTGTTGCTCTACAATGCCTTTCGGGGGCTGCTCGAACCGAGACTTTTCTTCTTTACGATTACCTTCGCCGGTTTCTGGTTGATGTTCATGCAACTTTTTGATCTGTTGCCGAACTTCATCAACGACTGGATCGATTCACGCGGCGTGGCCGACATGCTGGTCAAGGTGTTCGGCATATTTGGAGATCCGGCAGCTAGTTTCGTGCCGGTCCTCCCAAACGGCAACATCACCCAGGAGTGGATACTCAACTTCAACGCCATGCTCATCTGCCTGTTGGCGTTTGCCGTGGCTTATTTCACGGGGAAAATGCGATCGCTGACCGCGATCATAATCGGCATTACCTTGTCGGCCGTGGCCATTTGCGTGCTAGGGCTGAGCATGAGCGCTTGGTGGATACTTGCCGCGATCGCTCTCTTCTCGTTTGGCGAGATGATGGCCAGCCCCACCAAGCTCCGCTATCTGGCTGGAATCGCCCCGCCGGGCAAGGAAGGTCAGTACATGGGATACGCCAACTTCACCGTCGGAATCGGATGGGCCACCGGGAGCATACTGGCCGGATATCTCTACGAATACTACGGCGACAAAGCGGTCCTCACCCGAGATTACCTCGTCAACACCATGCATCTTGCCAAAGACAAGGTCGACGCCATCCCCAAGGCCGACCTGATGCCCTATTTCGAGAAAGTCATGGATGTCGACCAGTGGGGGGCGCGCAGCCTGCTGTGGGACACTTACAAGCCGTATTGGATATGGATGTTGCTTGGGGGGATCGGGCTGGCTTCGATGCTTGCTTTAGCCGCCTACACTTACGTCTGTAGACGGGCCGACGCGGACCCAAACCATTCTCTCAATACGCACGGCGCTGTGTGGGTGCGAGTGTTTCTCGTGCCGATCTGCCTGCTGTTCGGAGGTCTGACCGTCGGGATTTGCTGTTTCTCCGAGACGCATATCGTGGACATCGGGTTGCTGATGATCACGCTGTTCTTCTTGATGATGTTGGTGATTTCGTTTATCAACATTACCGAGAAGAACGATACCAAGGAAAACGGAGCGCAAGGATGAACCCCGAACATCGCGAGAGCGCGTACGCGACGGCCGCAAAAGAGTTTAACGCTTGCACCGGACGAGATAACGGTCGAAGCGTGGCCGAAAAACTCGACCAACGGCTCGTCTTGCTGCAAGACTTGCTCTACAGCCGACTGCACAGCGACGTGCAACAGACGATCGGCATGGACTCGATGTTGATACCGGTCTCGGAGCTGAAGACCCAACTGGCGGCGAAGACGGATATTTCGCTGTATCAGATCGTGGAGTCGCAGGCGGCCGTCGTCGAACTGGGTATTGACGCGACGGCCGACGATTGGTACTCGCGATGGCTCGTGCGGCTGCTGCTGGGTGAGCCGGTCGACGCCGATACCTTGGCCCGACTGGACGAATACGGATCGAAATCGCCCCGCGAGCGGATGCTGGTATTCACCGACGTGCTGGCCCGGGTTCTGCCGGAATCGCGGCAGGCGCCCCTGGTGTTGTTCAACCTGTTTCCAATTTCAGTGTGGATCGCCACGGCAATCGCCTTGGGCGATCGGGTCCGCGCCGCGGAACTCCGCAAAAAACAATTGGACCTCCAACCGGCGTTGGGCGACTGCACCGTCTGCCGCGGCCAACTCCTGGCCACCGGAAAGCAGTGCCGGCAATGCGGAAACCCCGTCTGGAAATACGACTGGCTGGTCGCCGATTGAGAGTGCGTCTGAGTGCTGCAAACTGACAACTTATCCCTTGGGCAATTCACCCATCAGCACGCGGATCTTTTCCAACGCCTGACGTTGCAGATCGGGTTGAGGTATCTTCGCGGCTTCCGACTCCGCTTGATCGAGCACTTCATGGGCCATTGCGTGAAAGCCGGCGGCGGAAAGCTTCTTGGCTAATTTGTCCATCGCGTAAACCCTGGCGTAGAGATCCTCGATGCCGCGGGTGGACTCCAGGCTCAACTCGAAAGTCTTTGTCGCCGCCTTGCGCCGGCCCAAGTTGGCCTCTGCCGCCGCGATCTCGGCCAAGGCCAGACAGCGTTTCCGGGGTGCGGTGAGCGAATTGGCGAAGTCCAACGCCGCGCCGAGTACCCGCTTCGCCTGATCCTTTTGGTCGATGTTCCAATACGCCTCGGCTATCGCGCACATCGCGAGTGGCGTACCTTGCGGGTCGTCGATCTTCTCGGCTAGTTTCTCGGTCGACCGTAGCGTGGCCTCGGCCGACGCGCGATCGACGGCCAGATATTGGACCTCGGCCGCTCTGGCCATTGCCACGACTTTGCCCTCGGCCGACTCAATCTTCTCGGCGGCGGTCAGCGCTTCGGCGACCGCCCTCCGTGCCTCCGAACGGTTGCGTAGCCCGGCGTGGGCTTCGGCCATCAGCGCCCAAACGTTCGATCGGGCAGCCGCGTCGGAGATCATCCCGCAGTCTTTCCATGCCGACTTCAACGTTTCGACGGCGCCTGCCCGATCCGCCGCCTTGCCCTGCCGGTAGCCGATTACGATCAACCGCCTGGCGCGATATGCGGGGTCGGTTTCGCTTTGCGCCCGGGCGATCTGCTCCTGGAAAGAGAGTTTGCCCGAGGCCGAATCCGACTTCCCCGAACAACCGCCGAGGGCCAGACCGATCAATCCGATTCCGAGAAATGCCAATCCGCCGCGAAACATATCCGGTACCTCTTTTCGGTCTTAGAGCGTGTCGATAAATTGGTCCCCTCTCCCTTTGGGAGAGGGTTAGGGTGAGGGCGGTTTGCGAGAAAACGTCCTGGCCCTCACCCCCTGCCCCTCTCCCAAAGGGAGAGGGGAGCTTACGTGCCGCAGGGAATACCGTAGTGTAATTATACGATATTGACAAATCCCGGCAGGAAAAAGTCAGCGTTTCCGCCAATCGATGTTCGACATCTCGGCCAGGGCAAGTTGCAGGGCCTGGGTGCCCGAGCGGCCGTGGCCGTGGGCAACCAGCGACAAGTACAACTGATTGGCCAGGGCAAGCCCCGGCAGCGAAAGCTTCATCCGTTTGGCCTCGTCCAGCGCGATACCCAGGTCCTTGACAAAATGTTCGACGAAGAATCCGGGGGCGAAATTGTCGTCGATGATCCGCGTGCCGAGGTTCGACAGCGACCAACTCCCCGCCGCTCCGCTGGCGACCGACTGCATTACGGTCTCCAGGTCCAGGCCGGCTTTGTAGGCGTAGATCAAGCCCTCGCAGACGCCGAGCATGTTGTCGGCGATCAGTATTTGGTTGACCATTTTGGCGTGTTGACCCGCGCCGGGGCCGCCTTGGCGGACGAAGGTTTTTCCCATCGTCTCCCAGCAAGGGCGCAGCGATTCGATCGTCTGGGCATCGCCGCCGATCATGATTGAGAGGCTTGCCTCGCGGGCCCCCACGTCTCCGCCGGAGACCGGCGCGTCGACGGCCGCGACTTTTCTCTGCGCCGCCGCTTGGGCGATCTCCACCGCCAATGACGGCTGGCTGGTGGTCATGTCCACGATGACGTTGCCCGGCTTGCATCCGACCAGCACGCCGTCGGGACTGAGGATCACCTGTCGAACGTCGGCCGGGTATCCGACGATGGTGAAGATCACGTCCGAGGCTTCGGCCACGGCCCGTGGGTTTTCGGCCCAGGCGGCGCCGGCTTTCAGGAGCGGTTCGGCCTTGGATTTGGTGCGATTAAAGACGGTGGCGGCGAAGCCCTCGCGGATCAGATGTCCGCACATGCTGGCGCCCATTACGCCGGCGCCGATCCAGCCGATGCGGGTTTTTTGGGGTTGAATAATCATGATGTAAAACAAGACAGCCCGAAGGGTCGGGCTGCCTTGGTCGACAAAGGAGCACGGATCACGAACTTTACCACGGGCCGCGGATGTAGTAGTCGCCAAACTGATCTGTGCTGCTCGGCCACGGCGGTGTCGGGCGGAACCGAGAGCGCTTGTACACGCTCGGGCCGGGATAGTTGCGGTGGAACTGGTGTTGGATCGGCGTGACGCGGGTGGCGCCGACGCCCCAGCCCCAATGGGTTTGACTCTCGGCAGTTGGCGGCACGACGAGTGCGACCGGTGTCCCCCAGGCGACATCGTAGTATCCGCCGTGCCAGGGATACGTTTGCGCTTGGCAGTATGCCACGCGGCCCTTGATCGTGCGGTAGCCCGCAGTGGCGTCTTGCGGCCATCCCCAGACGGCCAACAACGCGACGGCGGCGGCGAACATGAGGAAACGTTTCATCTGGCATCGCTCCTTGCGATTAGTTTACGGTTGTCGGTTTGTAGTCCCGCCACGGTTATGGACGTTGTTGGTGGGACTGCGCTTCGCTTGTCCCACCCTACTGCTAACAACTCCTTATCTCCAGCGCACGCGGGTGCGGGTATTCGGAGCGTCGAGGTGTTTGGTCTTGTAAACGCGGCGATGCTTGTAGAGGAACTCGTGCGGCATCAACGGCTGGTAGGTGACGTAGGTGTGTCCGACCCACGGCGGCGTCGGGCGCGGGCTAAGATACAACTGGGCGCCGACGCTTCCATAACCTACCGGCGGGACGTAGAAGTTGTAGAACAAATCGCCGCTCGTGCTGTGACGGGCCAGCGCCGCTTCGGTCTGGTCGGTCGTACCCAACAGCAGCCCGCCGGCGATCAACGCGCCGACGGCGAAAAATATCATCGCGCGAGGGAAAGTTGTGTTCATGACGTGATCCTTCATGGGCTAGCCCCCGCTTTCCGGCGGGGGGAAACGCCGCGTGGGCGCGGCGGTTAATCAACGCGACCAGCCGAAACTCAACGGCTTTACGCTTATTATCAATCTCGGCAGGCGCCGGTATTAGGGGTGAGTCTTTGTGTGCGGGGTGGGAAAAAGGCCCGCAATGTGCCGAGAATCCGGCAAAAGCCGTGTGGGACACAGGCGGGAAAACCGCTATAATCCATTAGGTTCGCGCTGTCGGCACAACTGGGTGGCACTGGCGTCCCGCCAGTGCTCTTGCCGCCAGCACTGGCGAGACGCCAGTGCCACCCAACCGCCAGTTCAGACCGTCATCACCATACATTACACCCCGTTCGAGGAGCTATTGGATTGAGCGTGCGTATCACCACCACCAAGTCAAAATTGGCCACACGGGCCGGCGCCAACGGCGAAGCATCGGCGGAGGGTGGCACTGGCTTAGCCAGTGGCACTCGCCCACGACGACGACGCGCCACGGCCAAATCGATGGCCGCCGGACAACGCGACATCTCGGTCAGCGAGTTTTTTGCCAAGAATCGCCACCTGCTCGGTTTCGACAATCCGCGAAAGGCGCTGCTGACCACCGTCAAGGAAGCGATGGACAATGGACTCGACGCCTGCGAGGAGGCCGGAATCCTGCCGGAAATCTGGGTCCACATCCAACGGGTCGGGCCAGACCGATACAAAGTCGGGGTGCAAGACAACGGTCCAGGAATCCTCAGAAAGCAAATCCCGCTGATCTTCGGCAAGCTGCTCTACGGATCGAAGTTCCACCGGCTGAGGATGAGCCGAGGGCAACAGGGAATCGGCATCAGCGCGGCGGGAATGCACGGTGTGCTGACCACCGGCAAGCCGGTGAAGATCATGTCGAAGGTCTCGCGCCGCAAACCGGCCCATTACTACGAAATTCAGATCAACACAAAACAGAACGTTCCCGAGATTCTCAACGGACGCGGCGCGGGCGTCGAGGTTCCGCCCAACCACCTCGGCCAGAAGGCCATCAAGAAGCATGGCATCGAGTGGATCGAGCAGAACCACGGCACGCGGGTAACCATCGAGTTGGAGGCCCGATACCAGCGCGGACGCGGCAGCGTCGACGAATATCTCGAACAAACCGCCATCGCCAACCCGCACGTTACGATCCACTACGTCGACGCGGACGACAACCAGAAGGAATACGCCCGGGTATTGGATCGCTTGCCGCCGGAGCCGAAGGAGATCAAGCCGCATCCTTATGGCGTCGAGTTGGGCCGGCTGGTGGCCATGCTCCAGCAGACCGAAGCGCCGACCGTCTCGCAATTTTTCAGCCACTCGTTTTCGCGGGTCGGCGCGGGCGTGGCGCGGCGGATTTGCTCGACGGCCAAGATCAGCACCCGGTCAAACCCGCGGAAGATCGACCGCAGCGAGGCCGACCTGCTGCACAAAGCGATTCAGGCGACAAAGATTCCTCCCCCGGCAAGCGACTGCGTGGTGCCGATCGGCGAGGAGTCGATCCTCAAGGGATTGCGTCAGGTGGTTCCGGGCGAGTTTTTCACGGCGGCCACCCGGCCGCCGGCGGTCTATCGCGGCAACCCGTTTCAGATCGAGGTCGGGCTGGCCTACGGCGGCACGTCGTCGGTCAATCGAGTCACGCGCGAGGCGCTCGGCGAGTTGCTCGATGAGAGCGACGCCCGCACGCTGCGGCAGTTTCTCATCACCACCTTCCAAGGCATGGGGCCGGATGGGGCCGATAAAATCCTCGCCGCGGCCAAGGCCGGCACCCGTGTTTCGCCCGGCCGGCTCAAACTGGCCGAGACGGATCGCCTGCATCAGGCCCTGCAAGAGGTGAACCTCAGCGAGGGGCAGTCGATGAACGTGCTACGCTACGCCAACCGCGCCCCGCTCCAGTTTCAGGCCGGCGCCTGCGCAATCACGCAAACCGTGATGGCGACCAACTGGCGGTCGTACGGGCTGAGCCAGTCGCGCGGCTCGTTGCCCAACGGACCGGTCACTGTGATGATCCATATCGCCAGCGTCTGGGTTCCGTTCACCAACGAATCGAAGGAGGCCATCGCCTCGTATCCCGAGATTCAGAAGGAACTGCGCTTGGCGTTGCAAGCGGTCGGGCGCAAGTTGGGAATGTACCTCCGCCGTCGGATGCGCGTCCGCCACGAGGGACAGCGCCGCAACATCTTTCTCCGCTACATCGGCGAGGTGGCCACGGCCGTCAGCCGCATCAACTCAACCAACCGCGACAAGCTCCACGAGCAGCTTCTCGTGGTTGCCACGCGGCGTACCGCCGAGGCCGACGTGAAACTAAACGATCGCGGCAAGGCGATTGAAGAGGCGGATTTCGGCGATAACGTGATAATTGTAGGGGCGGGGGACGAGGGGCGGGGGACGGGGGATTAGGGATTGGAAATCGGTTGGCCCGTTTAGCGGCCGCCGGCACGGCGGCCCACCAACAGCTCATGGAAAAATAGGCCCATGAAAACTCTGATTTCACTCGGCCGTGGGATGCTCTGGGCGATTGCAATCGGCACGGTGGCGTATTTCTTCGGCTTGTACAATCTTGCAACGGATATGACGGGGTTTGGGCCGCTGCTGGCTTTGGCTGCGGCCTCGATAGGAATCATCGCCTTATTTTGGTCGGAATCGAGAGTTGCCTCACTATTCAACTATGAAATATGCATTTTCGCTCTTTGGCATGGACATCTCTGTGGATCGGTGAGTTACAGCGCTTTTATTTGCGGCTCATGGTTTTTCCTGGCGTTTTTTTGGCCGTGGATGTTTTTTGCCGTGCTAGGCGGCCTGATGTTGTTTTCCCATAAACGCGACACTACGCCGCCGGGCAAACGCACCACGCGCGTTGCAATGATCGTAACACTCGTCGCCGGCACCCTGCTGGCGAGCTGCTTTGCACACCTTCTAACGTCCGAAAAACAACCGATCTTGATCTTTAATTCGTGGAAAACATACCATCTGCAAGCCCTGACGTTTTCTCCAGACGGAAAAAGTCTTGCCACGCTGGGAGGCATTGGCGAAGAAGGAAAAACCGTTCGGCTATGGGATGCCGCCACCGGAAAAGCCAAAGGATATTTTACAAAGGATGGAGCCAACAACGGACTCGAAATTGCTGCAATGCGGTTTGCCGGCAATCCTCCATTGTTGGCAGTTTCGTCCAGTTGGAGCGGTTATTATTCTCCCAAAATAATCGTCGTTCAAATCTGGAATGTAGCTACGAGAGAAGCTCAGCATCGTTTTCAGTGGGACGACGAGCTTTCTATACGCCAACCCATCTTTTCGCGCGACGGGCGATTGTTCGCTTATGCCAATGAAAAGCAAAACGTCCGGCTGTTCGATCTTCAAAAAGGTAAGGTTGACATCAAGCTTGCCCGTGATGGTAGCAGTGTTCGATGTCTTGCCTTGACTCCTGCCTGCGACGTGTTGGCGTGCGCAACCTTCAATGGACAACTGGAAATATGGAACCTTGCTGACTCTCGACGGCAGAAAACCTTTGACGTAGAGAATGATGTCTTGTGCATGGCTTTCTCGCCGGACGGACTTGCTCTTGCCTGCGGCATGGAAGGCGGATCGGTTGAGATGTTCGATCTCGATGGAGGAAGCATCGACCGTAAGATCGAATGTTTTGACAAAGGAGACGTGGATTCGATCGCCTTCTCGCCGGACGGCGCGACGATTGCCTGCGGCGGCAACAACGGAGTGACGAAACTCGTGGATGTAAATCAGCAGAAAGTCATCGCTGCCTTCAGAACATGGGGCGGATGGCGAACGGTCTTGTTGGCCTTTTCGTCCGACGGCAGCCGGCTTGCGACCGGTGACGCCAACGGTCGGGTCGCCATCTGGGAGATCGCGTTACATGGGAGCCCGTAATGGATAAAACAACAATTGCCTCGGCTACATCCGGTGGCGAAACGCCCACGGGGCATCCCGGGATCCAACCGTATGGACCCAAGAAAAGCACAAGGCCCCGGAATATCCAGGGCCTTCGGAACAAGGCAACGGCCAGCTTGCAATCGCTTCCGCTGCTGCCTGCTGTACCTTGCGATACAGTCTTGCAAGCCCCCAGAGGGGAACGTAGAGATTATCGGCTATCGCCATGAATTAAGTCAAGGTGTGCGGCGCGCGACATCAAGAGGATTTAAGGCAAGCAACCATGAGCGACCAGTTGCCGACAACACCGGGGTTCGATCAGACGTATGAACGCATCAAGTCGATCCTGGCCGAGGCCCGTCAAACCGCCTACCGAGCCATCAACTCGGCGATGGTCGTAGCGTATTGGGAAGTCGGGCGCACGATTGTCGAGGAAGAACAGCGAGGGGGCCAGCGAGCCGACTACGGGCAGGAAGTGATCAAAAATCTGGCTCGCCGTCTTCTTGCCGATTTTGGCAAGGGCTTCGACCGCAGCAACCTATGGCACATGCGGTCCTTCTACCTGTCCTATCCAAAACTCGACGCAGTGCGTCGAGAATTGAGCTGGACCCACTACCGCCTCCTTCTGCGAGTCGAAAACCCTGACGCCCGAAGCTTTTACGAACAGGAAGCGATCGGTTCCCGCTGGTCTACCCGCGAACTCGAGCGGCAAATCCACTCCCTGCTGTTCGAGCGGTTGGCCCTGAGCCGGGACCGTGAAGGCGTATTGGCCTTGGCCCAAAAGGGCCATGAAATCCAACAGCCCAGCGACCTTGTCAAAGACCCTTACGTCCTGGAGTTTGCCGGTATTCCTCAACACGAGAGATACCTCGAATCGGACCTCGAACAGGGGCTAATTGACAGGCTTCGCGAGTTTCTCTTGGAACTGGGCAAGGGCTTTGCCTTCATGGCCCGGCAGCAACGCATCACGCTCGACGGTCAGCACTACTGGATTGATCTGGTATTCTACAATCGGCTCACTCGCTCATTCGTATTGATCGATCTGAAGGTTGGAACGCTTACGCATCAAGACCTGGGGCAGATGCAGATGTACGTCAACTACTATCAGCGCGAGATAACGGCCCCGGATGAGAATCCGCCGATCGGGATCGTTCTTTGCGCCGACAAGAATGATGCCGTGGTGCGCTACACAATGCCCGAGGACAACAAACAGATTTTCGCTTCCCGCTACAAGCTCTACCTTCCCACCGAGAAGGAATTGGCCGACGAACTGCAACGCGAACGACTGGCGATTGAAATGGAAACTCACCGGCATGACAAACCGATAACCGACAACTGACGACTATGGCTCAAAAACTGACCCCCCGCGACGCGAAAACCATCAAACGACTACGCGAATTGGCCGACGGCGTGGCCGAGGCGGCCGGACGCAAACGCGACCCGCACGTCGACGTGCCTACTCGTTCGCTGTCGAACGTCCGCTACAACAAAACGCGGCGGTTTATCGAGATGGGCAGCAACACCAACCGCCGACACCTGTTCAACCTCTCGCAGGCAAAGACCTACATGCAAACTATGTTGGTCGCCAGCGGCGCCACGCAACTGATCGAACAGGGCAAAACCACCAGCATCCGAGGTCTCTACTACCTGCTGAAACACACCATCGAAGGGACCAAGGAAGAGACATTCGCCGACCAGGGCGAGTGCGACCCGGTGATCGAGGACTGCGAGGTGCTGCTGAGCAGTCTCCGCGAGGAATTGCATCTCTACGCGCAGAAGAAGGGCGACATGATCGGCGAGATCACGCTGATCGACCGGGGCGACGAAATCGATTGCTCGCGGATGGGCTCCGGCGGATACGGCATCCCCTCGATCGTCGAGCCGGAAGTGATTCAGTTTAAGCGATGCACGGCCAAGTTCATCCTGCACGTCGAAAAAGACACCATCTGGCAGCGGTTCAACGAGGACAAGTTTTGGCGCAAGCACAAGTGTATATTGACCCACGGCGGCGGCCAGCCACCGCGCGGAGTCCGCCGGCTGCTGCACCGCCTGCACGACGAACTGAAGCTGCCGGTCTACTGCCTGTTGGACAACGATCCGTGGGGATACTACATCTACAGCGTGATCAAGCAAGGCTCGATCAATCTGGCCTACGAATCGCAGCGGATGGCGATTCCCGACGCTAAGTTTCTCGGCTTGCGGTCAAAGGATTTCCAGGAGTGCAAACTATCCGACAGCGTGAAGATCACACTTAGCGAAACGGACCGCAAACGGGCCAAGCAGATCGCCAATTATCCGTGGTTCCTGCACAAGAAACTGTGGCAGAAGGAAATCAAGCGGATGTTGGACAACGGTTTCAAGCTGGAGGTCGAAGCCTTGGTTAGCAAGGATATCAGCTACGTCACCGAGCAATATACGCCCGCGCGGTTGAAAGCCAAGGACTGGCTGGATTAGGGGATGGCCGGAACACGGGCAAGATGCCCTTGCCACCTAACCCACTGCGGACAAGTCCGCCGGGCAAACGAAAACGGTTACGATAACCGCTCTCTGCATCACCCGCCGTTTTTGACGCTCGTGCCGCGCGGCTCGGGGAAGTTTTCGGCGTCGGTCGAAATGTCCACGTCGATGGCCGCGTGGAAAATCCGGCTGCGGTCGTCGAACTCGCGGACCAACTCGATCATTGTCTCGAGGTTCGGTTCGACCTTCGCGTCGAACACCGCCGCGCCGTTGGCCGTCACCACGATCGGCTTGGAGAAATCGACCATTTTCGGATGGAGATAGAGCCTCACCCGACGGGCGTTCTCCGAAGTCAGCTTGAAATGGTTGTTGCCTTCGTTCTCGGCCCACACCCGTTGTTTACGCTTCTCCTGCGGCGTGTTCTGCGGCAGTGGGTACATGCGGAGCCAATGGGCCGTGGATCGCTTGATGGGCCGGTTGGCGTTCCAGGTGTGCTGTTTCGACCACTTCGGGTTCTTTCCCGGCTTGTCGTAGACGACGCTTGTGCTGGCGTATCCATACACCCGGTCGCGGTAGAGATTGCGCGGTCGGGCGAGCATGAAGTTGGCCACCTTGGGCAACTCGTCGCTGTATATCTCGTGCCCGCCCGGTTTTTCGACGTGTATCCAGTCGTAGTTGTTCTCGGTCGTCCACTTGTCGATTTTATGGTTGTACTTGTTGATGTCGTACGGTTCCTTCTTTCCGAAGGTGGCGTAGCCGGGGACGTTGATCATCCCCCGAGAGGCCTTGGGGTGCTTCTCGTCGACGTAATCGTATCCGCCGCTCATCGGCGAGACGGCGCCCCAGCGGTCGCCGAGAAAGATGGCGCTGCGATGGCTCAAGTGCCCGCCCATCGAATGGCCCGTCAAGTATATCCGGTCGGGATCAATGTTGAATTGGCGTTGCGTCCAGGAGATCAACGATAAGATGATTGAGTTTCCGATGGCGCCCCAGCCGCGTTCGCTTAGCGGGGCGACGAGGATCATCCCCTTTTTCTCGACGATCGGCAGCCAGAGCATGATACCGCTGAGCGACGCCTTGGTGGCGTATGCGGCGCTCATCGCGCCGTTGCCGCCGTGGCCGACCACCAGCAAGGGCGTTGCACTGGCGGGCTTGTACGACTTGGGAACGTAGAGGAAGAAAGAGGTCTTGTAATCGACGTGTTCGCACTGCAACTCGAGCAAGGGGAGTTGAAGTGTGTTTTTCACTTTTCCATCTTTTTCCTTGAACTGAACTTTCACCATCTTGCCCTGGGCTTTTCCGTTGCCGTAACTTACCCGGCCCATCCGCAACAACCGCTCGACGTCCTCGATCGAATAGCCCGCATCTTTGATTTTCTCGACGAATTCCTCGGTGGCCTTCTTTGCTTTGTCCTCCGGTAGCCACCGGTCGTCGATGTAGGCGTCCAGCGCCTTGCGTAGCCCCAGGTTCTGGGCGTCATCAGCCGCTGCCGGCTGTTGGGAAATCGCACAAAACGCAAACAGGATGATAAACAGCGCCGAGGACAATACGCGTTTAGTCATACTGAACTCCTGAGCAGAAGCATGGGGGCATGGCTGAAAACGATCAACACGAAACCCGCTCGGCACGAGCAAAGGTTATCCATCGTTTCCGAGTTGGGTGGGCCAATAATCTGATTGTCTCCGATCCAACAACGACCGGCAACCCCCCCTTTCCCCCTCTCTACCCCATAGTGTAGGCCGAGATGCAACCCGGCGATTGTGCGCAATTACCGTCCATAACGCACTGGGTCACGACCCGGCCCACTACTCACGGCAACTTAAAGAGCGACTCGCTTTTGACCACCGCGTAGTCGTCTGGGAAGGTGTGAAACGCCTGGACGAACAGGCTGCGGTCGCGGGCCTCGAAGTTCAGATAGCTCAAGGCGCCGAGCGGCATGCGGCCGCTGGAGTTGAAGTGGTGCAACATGCCTTGCCGTTGCCCGGCGGCGGACAATTCCTGCTGGAAGGTCCAAAAGACCTCGGGGTTGGTCGGCTCTAGTTGGAAGTTCATCCGGTAGGAGACTCCCCCGCGGCACTCGACGCGGTCGGCCCGTTGCCCTTTCAGGCCGTAAGAGAGCAATCGCCGCGTTTTTGGCAGCGGCTGGCGGGCCGAGGCCGCCACCTCGGTCAACGTTATGCCCGCATAGCGCCACGCGACCACGTGGCCCGCGCTGGTAATGTCGATTTTCGCGGTGTACCGCCCGCGCTCGATCGTACAGGTCTCGAAGACCTCGAACAACTCCGGATGGAGAGGACGCCCATACAATTGAAAAGCCAATTCCGCGACTTTCGGCCGAACGGTGAGCACGCCGACGCCTCCTTGTTGTCGAAATGTCCCTGAACGGGACGACCGTATCCATGCGACGTCTCTCATTATACGTTCTTCGCGCGATCGGCGCAAAGGGCGCTTTGACGGAATTTGGACTTCGGAAAATTCGCGGCGGAATTGCTCTTGACAAAAGCGGCTGGTGCGAGCCTGTTTAGCGGTTGCCGGCATGGCGGCTTGCCGGGAGGGTGGCAGTACAACTGCCACCCCAACAAGGCCGCTAAGCGGGAGGGTTCCGTACGATGTCGATCTCTTCGCCGAAGTAGTGTTTGCGGGCCTCGGCGTTGGCCAGCACCTCGTTGGGTTGGCCGTGGCAAAGCACTTTGCCGGCGCGGATCACGTAGCTGCGGTCGGTGATTTGCAGCGTTTCGCGGACCTGATGGTCGGTGATCAGAATGGCGATCCCCTCTTCGCGCAGCCGGCGAATGATCTTCTGGATGCTGGCGATGGTGACCGGATCGATGCCCGTGAACGGCTCGTCCAGCAGGATGATCTTTGGATTTGAGACCAGGCAGCGGGCGATCTCCAGCCGCCGCCGCTCGCCGCCGGAGAGCGACAGCGCCTTCGCCTTCCGCAGCTTGGTAATGTCGAACTGTTCGAGCAGTTCCCGGCAGCGGCGCGTGCGGGCCTTGCGGTCAAAACCCAACAGTTCCATCACGCAGAGCAGGTTCTTCTCGACAGAAAGTTTGCGGAAGACACTCGATTCCTGGGCGAGATAGCCCATCCCGCCGTCGCGGGCGCGGCGGTACATCGGCCAGCCGGTGATGTCCTTGCCGTCCAGCCGGACCTTGCCGGCGTTGGGTACGATCATTCCGCAAGTCATCCGGAAGCTGGTGGTCTTGCCGGCGCCGTTAGGCCCCAACAGGCCCACGATCTCCCCGCTGTCGACACGAAAGTCCACTCCATCGACCACGCGACGGGCACCGTATATTTTCACCAGTCCTTTGGCTTCGAGCATTGCAGAGCAGTCGGGATTTGGGGTTGGGGGTTCGGGATTCGGGATTAGAGCCGCTTGCGGTTTCGCAACCAATAATTTCGTCGATCACACTTCGCCGTTTACCTAACCAACCCCATGTCCTTGAAGTTTGGAAAGAACGGGAATGGAACATTTACGTATGGAATCCGGTCCCACGAATGGGGCCAGTAAATAAACAGTGCCTTGCCGATCAGCAATTCGCGGGGGACAAAGTTATTTCCTGTCCCCCACAGCCGGCCGTCCTTGCTGTAGGCGCTGTTGTCGCCGAGGACGAAGAACTGGTCGGCCTCCAGCGGAAACTCGACGTATGGCTGAAGTCCGAACGGCTCCCGCACACGAAAGTGTCCGTCGCGTCCGAGCAGGGATAAAACGTCATGGTGTGTCTGATTGGGAGGGGTTCCCTTGTCGGCGATGTAATAGATGTCGCGCATGACGCGCAGGCCGCTAATTTCCACCGGTACGCCAACCGAGGCCACTCCGACCGGGCGATTGTCGTTCTCGTCGGGCCGAGTGTTTCCCAAGTTTTTGTCGTAGGCGGTCGTCGAGTCGAACGACACGAGTCGGCCGTCTACCCAGAGCAACATCTGGTTGTCGCAATTGCTGAAGCGGATATCGTGCCGGCCGGGGCCGCGGACGGCGGTCGTCGCCGTCGGGCGGAATTGCATCATGTCATCCCCGCTGACCGAGAGGGTCGCTTGGCCCGTCGATACATCGATGCGGCACTGGAACCGCCGTCCCCCTTTGCGCAGCTCGAAGACCAACTCGCCGGTCTCCCCCCGCACGTCCACCGTGCAGCAGAGCGCCAAGTCGCCGACCCAATTGCGGCCTAGACTGTCCGGCGGCGGCTCGGGATAGAACGGATAAATGTCTCCCGGATAGCGGCTGGTGTCGTAGGCCACGAAATCGGTGATCCATCGAGGCTTGACTTCTCCCGCCACGATCCCACGGTTAGCGACAAAGCTTTGCCACTGACGGAACGACGGCACGCGATGCTCGTAGCGGAGCCAGTTTTCGTCGGCCGTCGTGCCGTCGGTTTGGAACGTAACGTAGTCGTCGCAGCTCCAATCGCCTTGCGTGGCGTCCGGCCGCCATCGTTCGGGCCAACCGAGATTCGCGATCGGCGGCATGTACCGGTTGTCGAACACCGGTTGCAGCATGGCCAGTAGTTTTTCCGCCGGTTTTCGCTCGATGTGAAAGTCATTGGCAGCTTTGTCGCCGCGGCGGGTCCAGATGTCGCCGTTCTGGATGCGGACCGTCTCGCCCGGCAAGCCGATCAGCCGCTTGATGAAGTTCGTCTGGGAATCGGTCCGACCGTCGCCGGGGAATTTGAACACGATCACGTCCCAGCGTTGGGGTTCGCGGAACTGGTAGATGAGCTTGCCCACCAGAATCCGATCGCCGCTGTACGAGGTGGAAGACGCCAAATCGTCGTCCGTGTAGCGACACATCGGGCACGTGCCGGCCGTGGTGGGGCGAAGCGGTTTGCCGTTTTCGTCCACGATCAAGGCGCCTTCCGAAGTGACTTCGTTGCTGGCGCTGAGTTGATAGGGGCAGCCGCACTGCGGACATTCCAGGTCCTTGTGACGCCCCATTAGAGTTGGCGCCATTGAGCCGGTGGGGATCACAAACGCCTCGGTCTCGAACGTGCGGAACAAAAATGCCAGTATGAAGGCGATGACCACCGACTCGACGGTCTCGCGGATCGCAGCCGGGGAGGGAATATAACCATGCGCGGCGGGCAACGGCGATTTCTCCTGACGGGAGGAAGGAGCGGCTGGAACGCGGGATTTGCCTCGGAACTTGCGTGCTGTCATGGGGGGAGTATTCGAGTTGGTCGTAGTAGGCCGGGTCGTGACCCGGCAAGAATGATCACCAGGTTGCAACCCGGCCTACATTGCTAACTTGTTCTATCATCGAATATACCGGATTCCCGCCGGATTCGGAACGCTAAAACGCCACATGGGCAACGGGGCGAATTGGACCGAGGAAATAGCCGCTAAAGGCTTTCCCACCAACAAGTTGGCCTCGACCGCCCCGCCGTCGGGCCAGTGGCGGCTGTCCGCCGAGGCAGGGCTGTTGTCGCCGAGGACATAGTATTCGCCCATTCCGAGCCGCACCACGCCCCGCGGCCCCAAACCAATCGGCCGCGTGTAGTAAACGTCACGATATACCCGCAAACGGTCGACCGACGCCCCCAATCCTTGAATCCCGATCGCCAGCGGGGTCGAGACGGGCGTGGGGGGCGAATCCATTCGGTCGTAAGGCCGTCGGACGACCGTCCGGCCGTCGATGGCCAGCAAAAACTGCCGGTCGATCAGAGATACCTCGACCAGCCACCGGCCGGCCGCATTGGGTATCTCGCCGGCGGCACCGGAGATCGGCCGCTCTCCTCGAAGCACTTCGTACCACATCCGGTCTTCGTCGAACCGCAGCAGAGCCTCGAACCGTTCGCCGCCGTCGGTCGCGCGGACATGGAACGTCCCCCGGCCCGATTCGCGTGTCAGTCGGAACGACAGCATCAGGTCGGCCACGGCATGAACGTCTTCTTCGCGCCGCGGCCGTGACTGGTTGTAACCGTAAAGGTCGGTGACCGGCGATTCGACGAATCCGTCCGCCCGGCGTCGTCCATGATGATATTCGAGCCAGTCGATCGGCTCATTCTCGGAACCGGCGGCGTGCGTGAAACGTCCTTGGGCGAATTCCCACCCACGCCGTGTGCCACTGGCCGAGCCGGCGCCACGCTCTCCGCTCTCCGCCCGCCAACGCGGCGGGGGCGCCGGTTCGAGCGTCGGCCGGCAGGCGGCCGTATGGACCGGGACGGCCAAGGCCCGTTGTTCACCAAGACTCTTGCGCTGGATTTGCCCATCGACGTACACGTCGCCGCCGCGCACTTCAATCGACTCGCCGGGCAATCCGACGATCCGCTTGACCACGATCTTCTCGGCCTGCGTCGGTTGGCGAAGTGCCGCAACCTCCCATCGCCGCGGCGGTCGTAGCGAAAACGCCGCACGGTCGATCAACAGCCGCTCGCCTTCAACGTCCACCGGCGTCTGAAGATCGTTCTCGGCGTAGCCGCAGTTGGGACAAACGGCCCTCGTCCGTCTGGGCAGTCGATCCACGCCGCAGTTGAAATGGTATCCGCAATCGGCGCAAACCACGTTCCGATGGTCGCCGAGGATGGTTTCCGCCATCGAGCCGCCGACGACCCGGCAGGGAGCCACTACCCCCTCGGCCAGCCACGTTTCGACGAACAGGACAGTCACCAACACGCACATCACCCACTCGACCACGATCCGCGTGTATGATCGACCGATTGTAACGGTGGATACGTTCATGCGCTATGTCAC
Source organism: uncultured Thermoguttaceae bacterium (assembly GCA_965195225.1). GTDB lineage: Bacteria > Planctomycetota > Planctomycetia > Pirellulales > Thermoguttaceae > JAHIKV01. Next base: position 25,558 of record CBDAFL010000171.1, on the reverse strand, counting down.
GGGTACGATTTCCTCAGAACCAATAGCCCCCGGCTATTTCCCATTGATGCCAATATCAAACTTAGGCATGTATATCCCCAATCCCAGGAAACATGCAACGCCCCCTCTTGGTGGTGCCACCCGCAATATCACAGTAGTAAGCTAGAGTTTCGATAATCCATCTCCCACGAAACCTGGGTTGACGTTCCATGAGTACGCCCGACTTGCTTTGCGATCAACGGAGTTCGTTCCGCTGCCTGGTGGCGGAATCGCGTCGGCAGTGCGCGTTGCGGATCGGCGAGGAAACGTTGCCGGCGTGGTTGATCGACGAGTCGGCCGGCGGATTTTCGGTGTTGGTCGACCGGCCGCTGAATCTGGAGACCGAGCAAACAGTCCTTCTGCAAACCGACAGCGGATGGTTCAATGTCCGAGTTACGTCCGCCGTGGAGGTTCCACCGCCGGAGGACTGCGACGTCGTGGAACCGACCGAGTGGTTCCGGCTGGGGCTGCAACGACTGGGCGACGCCGTGCCGCTCGACGAGCCGTCGGTCTCGCCGTTTGCCGAGGACTTTCGTTTTCGGCTGCGGCAATTGTCCCCATCGAATGGATGGATGTCGGCCTCCGGCGTGTTGCTGGCGATAGTCGCCATATCCGTTCCGCTGGGATTGGCGAGTATGTTGTTGAACGCGCGGCACTCGGAAGACGGAGATGCGGTCTCGGTGAATGAACCACGGGCCTCGTTTTCGGAGCGGGAGTCGAGCGATAGCCGGCCACCGGCAGAGGGCTTCGGCGGCGGTTTCCAGCCCGTCTCGCCCGGCTTCGATAAGAACGACTCCGATTTTGGTGACATCGCCCGCTCGCTGTTGGATTTTTCCGGCGATCAGACGGGTGAACCGAACGCCTTCGGGCTTAAGTCCGAGGGAGACTTGCATAATCTGGTACGGCGGTTGCCCGGCCCCACGGCGATGGCCTTGCCGGAAGTCGTCCGGCGGTTGCGGCTGACCGAAAAGCAGCACGAGCTGATCCATCAACTCATCGACGCGATGGTCGAAGCCACGCGGAAACTCGATCTCGACCCGCTGTTACGTGGGGCCGAGCGACGGCAGATCAAGCAGCTTCGCGACAAGCTGCACGACGACTTTTTTCACCGCGCCCTCGATCTTCTCACGCCCGAGCAGCAGGCGGAATGGAAGAATCTCCACGACGGGCCGCCGGCGAAACAATCGCCCGCTCGATAGCAAAACCTCACGCCGCCTCGCGGAGCTTTTCCCCGGCGCCGCTTTCGGGTGTCGATTCCGCTTGCCAGCCTTGGCGGAGCATCAGCTCGACGATCCGCGCGGCGGATCGGCCGTCGCCGTAGGGACTGCTGTCTATCTGACGGGAGCGGTACGCCGCCTGGTCGGTCAACAGCAAGTTCACCCGATCGACGATCCGCCGCACGTCGGTCCCGACCAGTTCGACGGCGCCGGCCTCGACGGCCTCGGGCCGCTCGGTGGTCTCGCGCATCACCAGCACGGGCTTGCGCAGCGAGGGGGCCTCCTCTTGAACCCCGCCGGAGTCGGTCAAAATCAAGGTCGCGCGGTCCATCAGCCAAACGAACTCGGGATAGGGCGCCGGTTCGCAGAGATGCACGTTGGTCCGGCCCGAGAGCAAGCGGCCCACCGGCTCGCGAACCTGCGGATTAAGATGCACCGGGTAGAGAAACTCGACTTGCGGAAAACGTTCCGCCAGTTGGGCGATCGCCTCGCAGATTTGCTCCATTCCGCCGCCGAAGTTCTCGCGTCGGTGGCCGGTGACCAGCACCATCCGACGTTCTTCCAGCGCGGCGTATTTTTCCTGCCAGGGACGGTCGTGGCCGCGTTCCCGCTGGGCGGTCCACAATAGGGCGTCGATCACCGTGTTGCCAGTCACGTGGACCGACTCGGGCGGTGTGCCTTCCCGCAGCAGGTTGTCCGCCGCCCGACCGGTCGGCGCGCAGTGCAGCGAGGTGGCCAGTCCGGCGATGCGGCGGTTCAGTTCCTCGGGCCAGGGTGCCTGGAGGTTTCCGGTCCGCAATCCGGCTTCGACGTGGACGAAGGGCAATCGGCGGTAGAACGCCGCCAGCGCGGCCGCCATAACCGTGGTCGTGTCGCCCTGGGCAACCACGCAATGGGGCCGATACTCGGCCAAGACGGCGTCCAAACCAGTCAAGCATCGGGCAGTCACCTCGGCCAACGTCTGATTGGGCGTCATCAGCGCCAGATCGCAGTCGGCCTCGATACCGAAATAGTCCGTCACCTGATCGAGCATCTCGCGGTGCTGGCCGGTCAGGCAGACAATCGTTTCGATACTTTCGTCTTGACGGCGGCACTCGTGGACCACCGGGGCCATCTTTATCGCCTCGGGTCTGGTGCCGAAAGTCAGCAGCGCTCTAAGTTTGTTCATGCCGCTCGTCGCTCCACGTTTGATGGATTATGTGGCACGGGCATTTTGCCCGTGGTTTGGTCAACACCTTGCCCCACCCGGTGCATCAGGTCGTGGGGCATGAATATCTCGGGATGCATCCGCAGGTAGGCGTGCATCGCCGTGGTCCCGCACTTGGGCGCTCCGACCAGAAAGAAATCAGGCTGCCTTGTCATCACGCGGCCCTCGGAAGTTTTTGTATCCAGAAGCTGCCTCCGTATCGGAAGTTCACCTTGTCGGTTGGCGGCGCTTTCGACAGATCGAGGTTTTCCGCAATCAATTCCGGCCGGAACATCGCCAGGTAGTAGTTCGGAAGCACGATTGAATAATCGTTGTTGTGGCTCAAGAAAGCGGCCAGGCAGTATTGCTCGTTCCAATACAGATTTTGCCAGCGCGGCTCCGCCGGATAGTCCTGCGGCAGGAAGATGTCATGGAAGTGAACCAGTACGCCCGGCGCAAGCAGGGGCAGAATCTCGAAGAAAACGTAGGGGACGTCCGTGCCCGAGAAGACCAGGTGGCTTCCATCAATAAAGAGGATGTCGTTGTTTTCCAGCGAGCGGAAGAAATCCGCGGGAACGTCCAAGACATTTTTTCGCACCACTTGGTCGCAGATTGTGTCAATCTCTTTGCGAGGGGCGGGATCAATGGAGGTGATCCGCGTGGGCAGCCCCCAATCCCGGACCGCCCGCCGCATGTACTTTGTCGAGCTGCCGCTGCCGATTTCGATGATCCGTAGCGGCCGGCAGTCGGCCACCAGCAGATAGAGGATCACGGCATCCATGTCGCTGAAGAAGGCGCAGTCCTCGAAGTGAGGCTCGCGGGCGTCTTCTGGCGGCGCGAGCGATATGCGAAACAGCATTTCGGTGTAGCGCGACAAGCCGCGCAAGAGTCTGGCGTATTTTTCGTCGTCGGCCGACAACATTGCCTCGATGGCGCGATAGACCCGCGGAACCTTGATGCGGCGGACCACATCGTCGTAAAACAACGGAACCGTGATTGAGGGAGTCGTGATTGAGGGTTGCTTTATCCTTGACGCGAAGAACGGCAAACGTGCAAGCAGCTTGCTCATGGATCAATCTCCTTATGGGCTACCAGCACGAAGTTATCGCTTCCGAGCGGGATCGCGTAGGCGTCGAGCGACTTTTCGTAGATCTCCGCCACGCGCAGCCCAGCCCGCTGGACGCAGTCGATCAGACCTTGTCGGGTAAAGTAGCGGAATTCGAGGGTCATTCCCTCGCCGCCGTGGAAACAGAGATCGTCGAACCGCTCGACCGTGCCATCGGATCGGCGGTTCACCAGTACCCGATTCTCGTCCTCAGTCGTGATTTCCCAGTCGTTCAGATTTGGAAAATGCTCACGGGTGACAGTATTCAGGGTGGCGGGTACGGTGATAATGGCCGCGCCGCCCGGCTTCAGCAACCGATACATGTTCTCGAAGGTCTTGTCGATCGGCGGCTCGATGTGTTCCAGCACGTCCGTGCAAGTGATGAAGTCGAAGCTCTCCGGCTGCCAACGCGACCAATCCACGTCGCGCAAGTCAAGCTGCGGATCGTGGTCGCAGAAAGTATTGACGTAATCGAACTTCTCGGTCAACAGGTCGGCGTAGCCCCAGTCGGAGCAACCCAATCCGCGTATCTCCTTCCGCGGCGCCATCCGCGTCAGGATGATCTCGTCGGGTGAGAAGCGGGCGGTCACGGCGTACATCATCGAACGCAGGCGGCCGTAGCATTCGCAGTTCATGCAACGCCCGTCCTCGCGAGTCAACCGCTGTTGCGGCAGACAGTTCGGCGTTCCGCAAACATTGCACAGGAACGACGTCAATTGCTGCGGCTCGGCGGGCGCAGGTGATGGGACGGTGCTCCGCTTAATTCCAAAGCAAGTCTTGGCCCGCTTCACGAAACCGCTAACGCTAACCATATTTCCGGTTTCCTATTTTGGAAAACATATTGCAGTGAATCGATTTATTGGGAGGCATTATAATAGCGTACTTGTCCCACCGACGGCAACGTCATCTTTTTTTGAGGTAACGACCGTCTGGAAATGCGGTTTTCCGATCGGTGGGTGATGATTGGCTTTTTGTGCGTCGCTGCCGTCCGTGGGCATCGATTTCTCACAAAAGAGAACATAAGGAAGACTGCGCAACAACGCCCACAACCGCCGCGGACCGCTGGGTGAAATGAAACTTAGCATATACCGCCACAGTATTCGTGGGCGGAAGTAGAAGCGACGATAAAATTTCCGGTGCTTGGCCAGCAGTTGGTCCCGCGTCAGCCCGTGGGGTACGAAGACGGGACGCCAATAATTAAATTTGCTCCAATCGCTTTCGTCCAGCGAGCCGTATTGAGCCGCCTCTCGAAATTGTTGAGAGCCTGGAATGGGGGTGTTTATCGTGGCCACCATGTCGTCCAGCTTCATCTCGAGCGCCAAGTCGATCGTTTGCTCGATGGTTTCCAGCGTTTCTCCCGGATGGCCCACGATAAAGAACCCCTTTGTGCGAATGCCTAGTTTCGCGCAACATTGGACGACTTGCCGCGCGCGTTCGAGAGAGATATTTTTTTTGATACGGCGGAGGATATCTTCACTTCCCGACTCGATGCCGAAAGAAATATGCCAACATCCGCGGTCGCGCATCAGTCTCAGCAATTCCTCGTCAACCGTGTTGATCCGGCTCATGCAAGTCCAGGGGAAAGATATACCCTTGCGGTCAAGGATTTGAAACAATTCCCTTATTCTTTGCGGTCGGAGCGTGAACGTGTCGTCGACGAAGGCAATTTCCCGGACGTTATGCTTGTGCCAGAGATATTCGATTTCCGCGGCCACGTTTTCGGCGCTTCGCTGCCGCAACGTCCGGCCGAACACGGAACGGTCGCAGAAGGTGCATTGGTTAGGGCATCCCCGGCTGGTGATGACATTGGCCACAGGAAGTTTCTTGTAGTTGCACGGCGGCGGAGCGTACAGCGATAGACCGGCGGACAGGTCGTAGGCGGGAAAGGGGATGGAGTCCAGGTCTTCAATTTGCGGCGCGGGCGGGTTGACGAACGATTTTTCCCCCCGACGCCAAATCAGGCCGTCGACCGACGCCAAATCCTCGTCCCGTTCCAGTGCTTCGACCAGCCGGGACAGCGGTCTCTCGCCCTCGCCGACAATGGCATAGTCGAACGTCGAAAATGACATGGCGTGTGTCGGATTTGAAGAGACGTGAGGTCCGCCCAGCACGATCGGCCATTCGGGTCGGCGAGATTTGATCTCTCTTCCTACCTCCACCGCTCTATGAAAAGCCACAGTTGTGGAGCTAATGCCCACCAATTCCGGCTGGAAACGCTCGGCGCGCTCCAGAATATCATCGGTCGAAAGGTTCTCCGCTTCCCCGTCGATCACCTCGATCCGGTGCCCTCGTCTTCGCAGGTAGGACGCCAGGTAGAACACTCCCAGGGGCATTTGCCGGCCGCCTGCGTTGCCGATGGCGGAGGAATAACGTTCCTCCTTGGAAATCGGCGGATAAATCAGTAGGACTCGCATGAACGTTTCTCTCGATTTTTTCTCGGATTGTTACGCTGCCCGGTGCCGTGAAAGCGGCCTCTCCGGAATTTCGGCGACCACAGAGCTATGCGACGAAAAAGCCGTCTCCCGATTGCATTGATCCAAATCTAGATCGCAGTGCAAGCATCGCGTGGGCTGAGCTTGAATGTCCAGGCCAATCGCGTGGAGCAGGAATTGGACCCCCAGCATCACTGCCAGGGTGGCCAACATGACGGTACCCGTGGGAGTGGCCGTATGGAACCATGCCGAAATGTACCAATGGACCGCGCCGAAGGTCGTACCCGAAAAGAGAAGGACCAGTCCCGCAATCAGGTACAACGAGGCGATGCTGAAGTCGCGCACGAAATGTTGTATCCACAATCGGCGCAGAAAACCCTTCAACAAGGCCGTCGGAAACCGGCAAAGTGTCTTGAGCGGCGAAAGATGGCTGGTTTCATCGCCATACCTAGCCGGGATGTAAACGTCGCGGACCACCGCCCGCAACAGGCTCAACTCCAACAACATGCTGCTTTCGAAAAAGTATCGCCGGGCAATTCCTTTCGCACTCAACAACGGGATCAGCGCGGCATGAATCGCCGTGTAGCCATTGGTTGGGTCGAAGAGACTCCAATATCCCGAGGCCAGCTTGGTCAGGAATGACAGGCCGAGGTTTCCCACCCGCCGCGCCAGAGGCATGGAATAAAGTTCTCGGGCGTGGAGGAAACGGTTTCCCTTGGTGTAATCGGCTTGGCCGCGGGCAATGGGATTGACCAGCGCTGGCAAATGGCGGGGGTCCATTTGCCCGTCGCCGTCCATTTTCACCACGACGTCGGCGCCCAGACGGCGGGCTTCCTCATAGCCGGTCAATGTCGCGTCGCCGACCCCTCGATTCACCTCGTGCCGCAACAGACGAATGCGCGGATCTCGCTGGGCCTCCGCTTCCACGATCGCACCGGTGTCGTCCGGACTGCAATCATCTACCACCACGATCCAGGAAACAAACTCCGGCATGCCGCGGAGCACTTCGGCGATCTGCGCCTCGACGCGGTATGCCGGGATCACCACGGCGATTCGTGCTTCAGGGATGGCGATAACGGATTTCACTGAACACACCTCCTAATGCGTTTTACAATCGCGACCCGGCGGAATAAGCGGGGGCCAGAAAATCACCGTTCCCCGTTTGAGTTGGATGGGCGCGCCCTTCCACTCCCAGAATGAGACCCACCCGACTTCGGCGCCCGGCGGGACCGACGAATACAACCACACCACGTGGTCCGACTCTTTGTGGGCGTCGCCCAACGTGCGGCTCAGGATCTCGCCATTGGCGTCGTACCAGACGATCTCCAGCAAGGGATACGTGAACTCGTCCGACCGGACGTCGAGTTCCACCTTGCACAGGCCGTTCTCGAACTCGGGCTGGAGGCGATGAATGACCCGCCCCCGGCCTGTTAGTAATATACCCCCGTCGGTCTGTCTCACCGCCGAATCTCTTTTTAGATTGATCCAATTGATGGATGCGTTGGAAACCGCCCACCTCTTCTCCGATTTTTCGAGCACGGCCGGCCAATCGTATCGCCGAGTTTTTTTCCAGAGATGAGTAGGCTTCTCGGACACGTCATAGATCGCCACCGTTCCCCATGCCGTCACCAGCCTCTCATCGATCCAATACTCCGCAGCTATGGCGTCCGCCGCAATGTAATCGTGAAGTTTGGGTAGCGCAAATCGATTGACGATCCAGTAGCGGATGCCGTGGCGCTGACAGAAGTCGGTGAACAATTCGACGCTGTGGATGCCGTGCAGCTTGTTCCACCAGAACCTGAACTCGAAGGACCGCCCGCCGATCAAATGGACGCCGTCGAACAAAGTGCTTATCACACCCTCGTCCGGCGAGAGAATCCGGTTAAGTTGTTTTACCGCCGGATATCCATAAAAACGCCGCGTTAGCCGCTCTTCCGTGCTAATGTGCCCGGCATACTCTTCCCAAGGCAGACTTACGAACAAGAGCGGCGAGGGCAGGAGCAATAGCCCGGCCAAGGCGATTCCCGTCAGCGGCGGCCAGAAGGCTTTTTGCGGCCGCCAAGGGATCGAGCGGATCAGCGCCCCCGCCGCCAAGACGCACGCGGTCAGCAGCAAGGAATAGGCCGGCAGCCAATAGCGGATATATGGCGTGTAGCTGACGATGCCCGCGATCATGGCGACGCCGGCCAGCGCCATTCCCCAATATAATCCGGCCTTGCGCGGCCGCGCAAGCAACAGGCAAGGCGCCAGTGCGAGAACCCAAAAGCCTAGATACCCGTCGCTTCTTTCCGCGAAACGATGGGTATCGAAGGTGGCATTCCAGGGAAACCGGAACACACCGCCGATCCCCGGGTCCAGCTTGAAGGACTTCTCAAACACCTGCTGGAGCGTGAATCCATCTACCCAATATGGCGAAGGAAACCAATTGTGCAGATAAGGATAGAAAGGATTGCCTGTGCCAGCGTACACGTGAACGTACCAGGGCGAAGCGACCGCCGCCAGAAATGCCCCTCCGGCGATCGACCATAACACCGCGACGCGCCAACGGCATTGCCACAGTAGACCGATACACAGAACAAGTCCCCACACGACGCAAAACACCAACCCCGTGTACTTGACCTGTGCCATCGAGGCCATGATTATCGCGGAGAGTAGAATTCCACGCGGGCAGGGAGGACGCAATGCGCGAAACAACACCACAAATCCGGCTGTGCAGAGCAATGTCATCAAGTGGACCACGTAGATCGATGTGGCAAGTTCCACCAGTATCGGACAACCAAGGACCGCGGCAGCAGCGAAGAGGCCCAGCCGCCCGGAACCGGAACGACGGCGAACTTCCTCCCCCACCAACAATGTCAACGCCGGCAGCACGAGCCAGGAAAACCATTTTGCCGCCGCGTCGGCCCCCAAGGCGGCCACCGCGGCGCAACAGGTCTGCATCCCCATCGGTTGGAGCCGATGCCAACAGGCGTACTGGTGTGAGATGCCCTGATCTTGCACGACCTGATGGATATACGGCAGATGCACCCGCACGGCGTCAGAGCGGAGTTCGCTCGTGCTGGCACCGACGAAGGTCAGCGCCAAGATTACCCAAATCACTTCCAGCAGGCACAGATCGAAGAACTGCAATCGGCTGAATCGCCGCGCGAAATCGCGGGAAAGCACCGGCAGCCGGCGCCAATCCATCAGCGCTCCGGGCAGCGCCGTGGCGAGCGCCAATGGCCCTACGATCCCGGGCGTGATTACCCGGAATAATCCCAAGAAGAAACAGATTGGAACCAGAGCGGCATAGGTGGCGGCGGCGGCTACGCCCCAAGTGGCGTAGCGCGGTCCAGCGGCTCGCGCAATCAATCGTCGCACGCCGTTGACCGCGCAAATCATCCAAATCAGGACCAGCGCAAACTTGACAAGAAAAACGGCGTCGCACGGCATCGCCAACAGCCACGCCGTGGACAGAATCAGACAAACGCCAAGCGCGCCGGCGACGGCTGTCGGCCGAAAAATCCCCGCCAGAATCGCCAGACCGAAGAAACCGCCCGCTTGCCAAGCGAAAAAACGCCCCGCGCAGAGGTTAATCTGGCCAAACAACTCAAGATCGAGGCAGTATGTCCGACCGACGTAGAACGCAATGCAAAACAGAAACCACGCCGCTGCCAGCGCGCAGGCCAAACGGCCGAGACGGACGCGAGTTTTAGTTCCTGGAAAAATCAACTTGTCCCATGCCATGGTGTCTTGCGGGAATATGCGTGTTGTTCAATATGCGCCGGCCATGCACTCGGTGTCCCATTTGCTCTCGAACAGTTGCTGATTTTCCCGATATATACCGGCAAAAGCTTCCTCGTCCAGCAGGCGGAACGACGCGCCTTGCCAGTGATGGACAAAGGCGTCGCGGGCACAGCGAAGCTCGTAACCCTCTCGCCGGGCACGGTGGCAGTAGTCGGTGTCCTCGAAGTAACCGACGCCGAACTGCTCGTCCAACTCGCCGATCTTCTCGTACACTTCCCGACGGAACATCACACAGAAGAAGCCCAACATTTTCATCGGGAAGGTTTCGCCGTCGTGCCGTCGGCAGTAGTCCGTGGCCCAGCGTGGCATCTCGCCGATCGTCGAGTAGCCGACCGGCACCTTCGCTTCGTTGCCCACCATGTTGCTGACCGGTCCGATCATCCCCGTCTCGGGCATTGTGCGCAGGTGGCCGATCATCGTCGAGAGCCAACCGCGAGCGACCACCGTGTCGTTGTTTAGCAGGCAGAGGAACTCGCCGCGGGCCGCCCGCAGCCCTTGGTTGTTTGCCGCCGCGAAGCCGAGGTTCTCCTTGTTGAGGATCACGCGCAGATCAGGATGCCGGGCCTCCTCTTCGGCGAGCCACTCGGCCGTACCGTCGCTCGAGGCGTTGTCCACCACGAGCACCTCGAAGTTCGGCCAGTCGGTGTCGCGGAAAACGCTTTCCAGGCAACCCTGATTCAGGTGGAGGTTGTTGTACGTGACGATTATGATCGACGCCGGCGGAAACAGGCGACGTATTTCCCGATCGAGCGCCTCGCAGCGGTCCTTCCAGGTGTTGCGAGCGGCGAAAGCCTGGCGTTGTTGCCGCCGCTGGTCGCAGTCCTCGGCCAATTCCCGCTCGATAGCTTCGGCGAACCCCCGGGCATCGTCGGCCAGCGAGAGCAGCCCGTCGCGGGCCATCGGCCGCAACTCCGGCAGATCGACCGCCGCCACCGGTTTGCCCGTGGCCAGCATCTCGTAGGCCTTCACCGGATTGGTGGCCTCGGTCAGCGGAATCCGCTTGAAGGGGATAATGAAGGCGTCCCACTCGGCCACAAACTGCGGCAGGTCGGCGTACGGTTTCTCTCCCAACAGCTTCACGTTGGGCAACTTTTCCAGCCGCGCGACGTCGCCGGTAAAGGTGCTGCCGATCAACTCGAACCGCCACCGAGGACGCAACTCGGCCAAATCGGCGACCAGATCGGCGTCGAACCATTCGGCGATTGCGCCGTAGAAGCCGATGGTGATATGTTTAGCGGCCGACGGCACGTCGTCGAAAACAGTCCTCACCTCCGGCCCCTCTCCCAAAGGGGGAGGGGAGGCTGGGGCAAAATGCTCGTAATCGCAGGCGTTGCGGATCAGTGCCGTGCGGCGGGCCTTCGGCCTGACTTTCGCCTCGAGCGCGTCGGAAGTGACCACTACCAGATCGGCCTCGGAGATGGTCCGTTCTTCCACGTCCAACATCGACTCGCAATTGGTGGAGAACCCCGAATGGTCGTCCATGCAATCGTAGACGATCGGCCAGTCGAACTTCTCGCGGAGCTTCTCGGCCAGCGCGGTCCAGAAGGGCAATTGCACCACGACCACCGCGGAAGTGATTCGCCACTTGCAGCGGAGTTGGTCGATGGCCGAGACCATCCGCCGCACGTCGTCGTCGGAGGGCAATTGCTGATAGACGTTCATTCCGGCGGTGCCCGGAAGGCCCATTTCGTATACGTTCGGTTCCAGCGTCGCGAGCCGGGCGGTTCTGTCGTCATGGAAGCCAAAGGAGGCGTAGAACACTCGATGGCCGGCTGCCGTCTGTTGCCGGGCCATCTGTTGCGGCCGTTGGAAGCGGGAGTTCCACAAAATCACCGGCAGGCATATAACGTCGTAACCGCCGGTTGGTTCGGCGTCGGGCGAGAGGGCGCACTGCGACTCCGCCGGCGGCGGTTTACCCAACGCGGTGATGCGTCGCGTCAAACCGCGCTTAATCCGACGGCCCTGCCGCCACGCCCACGCCGCCAAAGGATACAGTCCGACCGACCGCAGCGCGGCCGCGGCGCATTTTTTGCCCCGTCGCAGGCAGACATCAAACAGGCAGACATCAAACAGGAAGTGCCTCCACCGCCGGCCCGTATGATGCACGAAACGCACAAGCAACCACGCCTTCCTGGAAGTAATCCAGTCCACCTGTGATCGCAGAGAAAGCAACTCGGACTCCAACGCCTTTATGCGTTTTTGGGCGTATTCCAAGCGATTTTCCAGGGTGTGTCGTCTTGGTTCCATGAACCGAACTCCTCGCTGCTAAGCGAATTGCAGACATTCTTCCGTGTCGAGTGCATCAAGTTGGTTAATGATTTGTTTCATCCGCGTCTCCCAGGTGTTGGCCCGCGCCGTTTGATCAAGCGTCCGGCGGTAAGACTCCAACTTGCCGCGATGCATGGCCTCCTCCAGCATCGTCGCGTACTCTACCGCGTTGCGGGCCACGATCACGCAGGGCTGCGAGCGACACTCCGGCATATCCGTGGTCACGATCGGCTTCGTCGCCGCCATGTACTCGAAGAGCTTCACCGGCGAAGTGGCCTTGGTGATGTTGTTTATCAGGAAGGGGATCGTGGCGACGGAGAAGTAGTGAAGATACGCGGGCAACTCCTCGTATTTCTTCTCGCCTAGCCAGTGGACGTTGGGCAATCGCGAAATGTGACTGGCTGCCAGACTGCCGTCGAAATCCGGGCCGATCAGCAGGAACTCGCAATCGTTGCGGGCCTTGGCGGCGTGGGCTACCATTTCGTAGTCGAACCAGTGGGCCAACGCGCCGTAATAGCCGATTATCGGCCGCCCCGCGCCGACCAGATCGGCAATATCCGCCGGCACGGGCGGAGGGGATGATAATCTAAAATGATCGTAGTCCACCCCGTTCGGACAATATATCGCGTCTGGGCGAAGCTGCTGTACCTCGTCGTAAAGCTGCCTCGCCGTGGCTAGGACGACCTCCGACCGGGTCGCCAGTTTGCGGTGCAACTCAAGCTTGCGCCGGTTGGGAACGCCGCTACGGGAAGACACGCTCAGACTGTCCAGATAATCGTAAATCACCAACGGCGAGCGGAACTGCTTGATCGTCTCCCATTGGCCGGTCCAACCGATAAGCAGGATCGGATTGGGGACGCGGCGGACCAGATCGACGGATTCGCAAAGATAGAGACGCTCGGCGACGCGGGAGAAGCCCTCGAACGAGTCCGTCCGCTTGCGCGGCGAGCAGAACAGCGACAGGTATCCGGCCTTGGCGAACTGAGCCATCAGTTGGTGCGGGCGTTGCCGCATCCAGCTCCAGTCGATAAACGGCGGATAGACGACGATCCCTTTGTGCCCCCGATTTTGATCGAGCACCTGATCCAGATCGAGGCCCGGCCGGCCGGCGACGCGGCGTTGCAGCCGGCGGACGTTTCGCACGGTCGTTCGCGCGCATTGTTCGCGGAAGGTTCCTTCCGGGACGAGCCGGGAGAGAACGTTTTTCCAGTGTCGGTCGATGACCCGGTGCGTCCGCGGCGCAAGGCTTGCGGCCCAAGAGAACGGTTTCCAAGCGACCCGGCCTATTTTTGCCCGGCGGCTACCCGGCGGGGCAAACAACGTCCTGATCCGCCAAAACCGCAACAGCAATTGATAACCACTGGTCCGTTTCAGCGCGGCCAACTCCTTGGCCGCCTCCGAACGAGACTCCACGTCGGCGAGTTCCCCGCAGAGGCGGACGATTTCTTTGGAGCCGCCGCGCAGTTCCCCGCGGAGCGATTCGCAGGCATTTTGTCCGTCGGCGATGAGTTTGTCTTTTTCGGTCGCCACGGCGTTTAATTGTTTGCAGCGATGCCCGGTCGCGACGACGACGGCCAGCGAGTCGGCCAGCGACGCGGTTAGTTGATCCAAGGCGAAGTCGCTCGAACCGCTCGACGTATCCCAGCAAGAAGGGACACTGGCGACGTTTTCTTTGCACCCCAGCGCTGCCACCAGATAGGCCCGTTGTTTCTCCGGCACGACCGACGAGCGATGCACCGCCATGATTTCGTCGCGCAACCGGTCGTCGAGGCCTTCCAGGTCTTTGATGAAGAACTCGCTCCAGGTGGCGCCGCCAAACCAATGGCCGAGAAACCGCAGTCCGGCGGCCTCGAAGGCGGCGGACATGTCGGTCATCGGCATCTCCTTGCCGAATGGCCAACCGCCCCGTGCCGAACGTTGCATCCGCCACAGCCAATACCAGTAACACATCCGGTTTGGCACCAGAGCCAGGACGTACTTCGTGCTCCGGCTGGCCATACCGCGCAAGAATGCGGCTTGTTGGTCGAAGGTGTAATGCTCCAACACACCGGCGTTGAACACCAAGTCATATTCCGGCTTGCCGCACGAAAATACGTCTCCGTCGACGAACTCGGCCGACAGTTGGTGTTGGGTGAAAATGCGTTCGGCGTAGCCGAGGGCCTCGGAGGAAAAATCCATCAGTGTAAGCTGGAACCGCCCCTTTTGCGCCAGCGCAAGGCTTTGCCACCCAGCGCCGCACCCGGCTTCCAACACCTTGCCGCCGCGAGGCAGCAACTCGCCGATCCGCTCGGCCAGATCATCGCCGAAGTCCTGCGTGGCGTCGTCGATCTCCAGCATCGGCAGCGTTGCGTAATAGTTGTCCCACTTCTGCCGCTCGCGGATTTGGAGGTCGCGGCCGTCGCGCTCGCGAAGGTAGGACGCCGATACGTAGACGACCAGAATCCACTTCCCCCGCCGGTCTCGGAACTCGCAGTCCACGACCTTGGCGGCGACGCGGGTGAACCCGTCCAGCCGCTCGGGAAAACACTCCTCGCGGAACTGCGAGAGGTGGCTGGAATGCAACGGCGTCTCGCGGTAGGGAACCATCGCCGCGTAAAAGCCGCGGCAGCACCGTAGGTGTCCGCGCATCACCTCCAACGGATCGGGGAAATGTTCCAAGCAGGATACGGCCGCGATCGCGTCGAAGTGGTTGCCGATGGAGCCGTCCGGCGTGTGGTGGAACTCGTGTTGCGGAAAACAGCGGCGTGCCTCGGCCACGGCTCGCTCGGCGAAGTCCAAACCCGCCACGCGGCAGCGTGGGAACGCCTCGGCCAACACCTCGACCCCGTCGCCGAACGCGCAGCCCCAGTCCAGGATCGACGTTTCTCGAGACGCAAGGTATTCGTGCTCGGCCGGCGGCAGATTCTCTACCAGCCGCTGCATAAAGTACGTAGTCTGGCCGCGTCCGTTGTCGGCGTCCCACTGATTGGCGAAGTAGTCTTCCCACCAGGGGCGAGAGTTTACCGGTGCCTTGTCCGTCGTGTTCATTGGCCCACCCTAGCGTCCGTGCAAGTTAGCGCAAAGTATTGCGGAGCGTGATCTTACATCATTCGGCCCGCGCGGCACAATACGGATTTTCCGGCAGTGCGGGGGGGTAAATCGCCGCCGTTTAGCCCGGATTGCTCGTAAGGGATGCCATGCGGCAAGCGCAGCTTGCCCGTGGCGCGACGTTGGGACATACGGGTAAGCTGCGCTTACCCATGGCGCCCGAGTCCACTTGGTGGCCTACACCCGCTGCACACCACTACTCATTGTGTTCGGGAGATTGCCGCCGCATTATACGTGAATTTCGGGCTTGTCTTGATCGAAAGGGAGGGCTTATACTGCCGCACCCGCTGATATGTTTCTGTGCATGGATGGACTTCCACGTGCACAAGTGATTGGTGCGACCACGGCTTAAGGAGGAACCGAGATGACCCGCGAGACATCGGAGCAAAGGATTGAAACCGGCGTTCGGAGCAAAGCCGGCCGAAGACGGATCGCAATTATCCTTGGCGGCCTGTTTATGGTGGCCCTCTGCGTGGCGATCCGCTACTACTGGGGCACCCCGCCGGCCAGCGCGGACGCGACCTTGAAGGTGCGGCCTTCATCGGTCAATCGTTCCCGGTCCGTCGAACCCCGGGTGAAGCCCAAGCGGGACGCAAAACCCACGATCCCGGAAGTAGTGGCCGCGGTGAACTCCCGGCGGATTACCCGCAAGGATCTCGCCCGCGAGTGCCTCATGCATTACGGCGAGGACGTGCTCGAAAGCATGTTCAATAAAAAATTGATTGCCGACGAGTGTAGCCGTCGGGGGATCAGCGTGACGCGCGACGAGGTGAACGCGGAGATCGAGCGGATGGCCAAGCGATTCAACATACCGGTCGATCAGTGGCTGACGATGCTCGAGCAGGAGCGGAACGTCACGGCCGCGCAATACGCCGACGACATCATCTGGCCCACGCTTGCGTTGCGCAAGCTGGCGGGCAACCAGTTGACGATCACCCGCGAGGAGTTGGTCAAGGAGTTCGAGACCCGCTACGGCGAGGCGGTCCGTGCCCGGCTGATCGCGGTGAGCAGAATGGAAAAAGCGAAAAAGCTGCGCGCCCAAGCGGTGGCCAACCCGGACGATTTTGGCAACCTCGCCAAGGATTACTCGGAGGATGCCCCCAGTGCCAGCGTGAAGGGGGTGATCCATCCGATCCGCAGGCACGGCAGCTACAAGGAGATTGAGGAAGCGGTTTTCAACATGGCCGACGGCGAAATATCGCCGGTGATCCAAGCCGGGGGGCAATACCTGATCCTGAAGCGTGAAGGGGTCATTCCGGCCCGACAGGTGAAGTTTGAGCGGATCGCGCCGCAGTTGGAAGAGATCATCCGCGACCGCAAAATGCGTTCCGTCGCCCAGGATGTATTCAAGCAGTTGCAAGATTCCGCCAGGATCGAAATCGTCTGGAACGATCGGGCGAAGCGGGAGCGGATGCCGGGCGTGGCGGCCGTGGTCAACGGCGCGCAACTCGCAATCGGCGAGTTGGCCGATGAGTGCGTCGCGCGGCACGGCCTGGAAACCCTGGATGGGATGATCAGCCGCGAGATTCTCGAACAGGCCTGCAATAAACGGGGTATCGCCGTGACCGACGCGGACGTTGACGCGGAAATCGCCCGCGCCGCGCTGGCCGGAATCACGCCCAAGCCGGATGGCTCGCCGGACGTCGAAGCCTGGCTGAAATTGGTGAAGAAAAATCAAGGCATTTCGCTGGAGGTATACCGCCGCGACGCGGTCTGGCCCACGGTGGCGCTGAAAAAGCTCGTCGGCGAAAAGATCCAAGTCACAGAGAAAGACCTCCGCAAAGGCTTCGAGGCCAACTACGGGCCGCGCGTGCGTTGCCTGGCGATCGTGCTCGACAACCTCCGCCGCGCCCAGCAGGTGTTCGAGATGGCCCGGCGGAAAAACACCTCCGAACATTTCGGCGATCTGGCCGGCGAGTATTCGGTCGAGGCGGGTAGCCAGGCGCTGCGCGGCGAGATTCCGCCGATAAAAAGACACGGCGGACAGCCGAGGCTGGAGGAGGAAGCCTTCATGCTGCGGCCGGGCGAAATCTCCGGCGTCATCCAGGTGGGCGACAAATTCATCATCCTCCGCTGCGAGGGATACACCAAGCCGATAAGCGTTCAATTCGCCGAGGTCCGCGGCGAAATCTATCGCGACCTGCACGAAAAGAAGCTCCGGCTGGCGATGGCCAAATACTTCGAGAAACTTCAGAGAGCGGCCACGGTGGACAACTACCTGGCCGGCACCAGTCGTTCGCCCAAGCGCCGCGAACGGACCTCACCCGCGGCCAATCTCCCCACTTTACGCCAAGTGCCGAGCGGGTGAGGGCGGAGGGGTGAAGACGGCCGTCACGGTGGTTTTCTTGCGAAGCCGCAAGCGGCTATTTGCCGTCGCCTGCATCCGACTTGTTAGGCCCTCCGGCTAAAGCAGCTCTTCGTTCAAGCATGGCTCGAATCCCCGCCAGGGGAAGCGATGCGCTCGCGAGATAGTTTGGCAGCTTACGTTTCTCGCCAAAAATCCACTCGCACGCGCCGTATTTCTGGAAATGGCGCACCATGTCAACTACGGTCTTGTCTGCCAGCGCGGGATCAACAAGGTCAAGTGTATATACAAACCATCCGGTCGGAGTGGCCCAGTAGGCGCCGTTCTGATACGAGTCCTTTGCGCAACCCCGTTCCCAATATACGCCACCGGGAAGATGTCGAATCTGACCGTGCTGCACGATTTCCGCATAGTGCGCCTTGAAGTAGTTGGCGATTGACGTGGACTGTGCGACGTCGGCCACACCCAGATAAACCGCGAATGCCGACCCCCAGATATCGTGTTCACGGCACTGCACTGTCGCGGCACGGAACAGTCCGACTTTCGGATCCCAGAAAATATCCCGTACGCTTTGTTCCACAAGTTTACCTTCCTGAATCCACTTCTGGGCTTCGTTCTTTCGTCCTCCCTCATTCAATAGATCGGACAGTTGACGACAGCCCTGGACGAAGAGGAGCGAGCAGAAGAGTACATCGCCTTGCTTGCGTGTGGTATCTGTAAAACCATACGGGCAGCGATCCCATTCCTTTCCCGGCACGATGTGGACCAGCTTGGTTTTGGGGTTACGCGGCACGGCCTGCATTGTCTTGATGAGAGGGTCGAGAATTTCGCGAAGGAGCGCCGCATCCTTGGTCTTTTGGTAGGTATGCCAAGCAACTCCCACCGTGAACTGAGATCCATCGGCCACGGGATTTTTGCCCATGCTGCCGTAACCAGGCTTGTAAATCGGATTGCCGTCGAACTTCACGCAGTCCACCCCGGCTCCATCCGTACGCAGGCTGCTTGTAAAGAGCCTGCAAGAGGCCAAAAGTTCCTCGGTTGAATAGGCGTCGATGTCTCCCTCGATAGTGTACTCATAGTCTCGCAACCAGAACGCGTGGTATCCGATGCCGACCTGTGGGGGAAATGCCTTAGTGCCATCCTTCATACTTCGCATGGAAGCCCGAATGAGACGGTGCGATTCCTTCTGCAGCCAGTCTACGGACTCGCCAAGCAAGGCTTTGCTGTTCTGATCCGCGCCAAGGCAAACCGTGAACGGCAAACAGAGAACACAAAACAGGATCATGACGCTCGTTTTCATTTGATTCTCCAATCTGGTCTTGCTTTTTATTCTACAAAAAAGTGTCGTGGTTGTGTATAACACTGGAATCGCGTTATGGCTGAGGGCGCCACTGCTGGACAAGCCGGCAATTGCGGGGCGTTTATCCTTCATCCTTCATCCTTCATCCCCCGCCCCCCGCCCCCCGCCCCTCGCCCCTCTCGTAAAACCGCGATAGGTTGATCCCGCCGCGAAGCTCTTCCTCCATCAGCTTCAAGCGGGTCTCCATCCGCTCGACGCGGCGCTGCAAGGCGGGCAACACGTAACGATGCGTGTCCTCGGGCCGAGGTCGCGGCACGGTCGGGTAGCCCAGGTGACGCTGCAACGCCGAGAACAGATACAACGGATCCTTGCGGCGGTTGGCCAGCGCGATCCGTCCCTCCTTCTCGCCGAAGAGGATCGGTTTCTCGGCCTTCCCGCGAGTCTTGCGGTATTGCTCGCTACGGACGTAGATCATGTCGGCGAAATCGACCAGGCCGACCTGACGGCGGACGGTCAGTATCCACTCGCGCCAGTTTTCGTCGTAGATCGGGTCTCCGGCGACGGCATCCAGCCCGCGGTCGTAGCCCAACCGGTTGCGGCAGAGGGTCTCGAACTGGTAGAGAAAGATGCCTTGCGGCGATGCGCCGGTGGCTCGATATTCGACCTCTCGCTGCATAATCTCCAGTGCGACGCGGAAATCGAACTGCCCCTCGGCCTTCTCCGCCTCGTGGACCACGTAAGTCTGGAAGGTGGTGAAATAGTGGGGCAGCCGGGCCATGGCCGTGGCGAAACCGCCGGTCAACCGTAGCTCGCTGACCATGTAATCCACCGCGAACGGAAGCATCGTGGTCGCCAAAATCTCTTGGCGGACCGCTTCCAGCAGGTCTTGCGTAGACATCTCCTGCTGCATCCGCTCGCGCAGGGTCTGGAACAGGTATGCCTGCTCGACGTATTCCTCACGGTCCAAGGGCATTCAGGCCTCCCGCAGGAATGGATTATCCAGTATATTCAGTAAAGGAAAACACCACGGAGCCCCAGAAAGAAGGGAGAGGAGAGAGGGGAGAAGAGAGAGGGGAGAGACGATTCGATCGCGCGATGATTCTCTCTTCTCTCCTCCCTCTTCTCTCTTCTGCCGTTGCACCGCAAGCCTCCGTGTAAGTTTCACTTCCACCATTCTAACCTCAAGTAACATCCGCCGTGAATCCCCCCAACGACAATCTGGCCGCGGCGTTGGCCCGGCACGAGATCGAACTGCCCGAGCCGCAAATCGTTCTGCTCGAGCGATACTGCGAACTGCTCTGGGACTGGAACTCGAAACTGAATCTGACCCGCCACGACGATTACGAGAAGTTCGTCGTCCGCGACCTGGTAGATAGCCTTACTCTGGCCCGGTTTCTCGAGCCGGGCGAGCGGGTGCTCGACGTGGGTAGCGGCGGCGGCACCCCCGGCGTGGTCCTGGCCGTCCTGCGGGACGACCTGCACGTCTCGCTCTGCGAATCGGTAGGCAAGAAGGCCACGGCGCTGGCCGACATCGTCGAGCGGCTCGGGCTGTCGGCGCCGGTGTTCCACGCCCGAGCCGAAAACGTATTGGCCGAGCAGCGTTTCAATACGCTCACGGTCCGCGCGGTGGCGCGGCTGCGGAAGCTGTTGGAGTGGTTTCGGCCCCATTGGAAAGCGTTTGATCGGATGCTGGTGATAAAGGGACCGGCATGGGTAGGGGAGCGGGGCGAAGCGCGCCATTACGGTCTGCTCCGCGATCTCGCCCTACGGAAGCTGGAAAGCTATCCGCTGCCGGATACCGATTCGCAGAGCGTGTTGTTGCAGATCGGCCGGAAATCATAAAGCCGCGATCAACCCAGCCGCCGACGCGGAGCGTCGGAAAGCGTGGGTTCCCACGCAGAGCATGGGAACCAGGAAAACGTAGCACAGCCGGGGGCGGCTGTGCTACAAAAAGATAGCGACGGGATTACGTCAGCCAGGAAAAAAACATCAGCACGATGCACACGATGGACATGAAACCTACGATCCACCCGGTCACCCGGCCGGCGTGAAGCCAGATCGGACGCATCCGCTCGTGGCGGGTGGCGGCGTAGACCAGGCTGACCGCGATGATCGCCGGCAACGCGTACCATAGGTCGTTGTTCCAAAGTCGAGAGCCATCGGCAAACAGCAAGTTGAACATGGGGTGATGCTTGACTATCAGAAATCCAATGCGACACAAGACAAACGCCCCGTGACTGCGGTCGCGGGGGGATCAAGCAACATTGTCATTCTGTTGTTTAATTATCGGACTCCGGCGATTCTTCTTTCTTCCCGCCGGGGGCGATCATCATCGGTCCGGCCCAGGCGTCGTAGATGGCCAACACATTCAACAGTCCGGCGATGGCCGTAAAGACCCACGCCAACTCGAAGTATCGGTTCAACACCCGGTGCAGGTCGTGTAGTGTTGGCTGTAGCTTGTTCGGGCCTTGGTCGTCTCCCTTCGGCCGCGGCGGGGCCATGAATCCGCCCCACAAGACCTCTTTGTTGTGGCTCATTCGGCTGGCCTGTATCATCGCGGGCAGGGCCGGCAGGCCAACGCAAACCTGGCACACATAGGGCCAGGTCCGCTCCCCTTTTTTCCAGGAGAAGTAGACCGCCCGGCCGTAGCCGATCTTGCCTTTGCTGTCTTTACACTGCTCGTTGCTGCTGCCGAGGTAGAGTCCGAAGACGAACAGGCCCATGATGCAGACGAAAAACAGCGCGGCCTTTGCCCGACGCCCTTGATAAAGGTGCCCCAGGCCCGGAATCAGCCAGGCCAGAAAGGCGGCCAGCGCCGGGTCTTTCAGGTTGATCGGTGGGGAGTCGGTTTGTTCGATGTTTTCCGGCACGGGCGAACTTTCGAGACTATATCGTGAACAATAGCCACTGCCTTCCCATTGTAACCCGCACCGGCCGCGGAGATAAGGGGGACTTATGCATGCATCGGCAGGGGGACGAGCCACTGCTCGAAGAACGCGGCCATCGTTTGCAGCTTCACGCCGGGGCACCAGCGGCATTGGGCAATCACGCCGCCGGAGCCGAAGTCCAACTCGCGGCGGACGGAAAGGACCGTCTCGCGGAACTCCTCCGTCGTGCCCGGGGTGAGCATCCGCCGGCCGTCGGGTTGGCCCCAAAACGTCACCCGGCCGCGATAGCGCTTGACCAACCGCTCGAACTTCATCAAATGCAATTGGGCGTGAATCGCGTCGATGCCGACTTTCACCAGATCGCCGAAGATGTCGCGGATGTTGCCGTCCGAATGGAAGAAGACGAACTTGTCCTTGGCGTGGAGGATTTTGCAGTATTCCAGATAGAACGGCCGAAAGATTTCGCGCCACATTTCCGGGGCGATCAGCATCCCGTCGGGCGTACCCCAATCGTCGCGAAAGACTACCCCGTCCACCTCGGTCTCCGCCCAGCGCTCGAGTTCCCGGCAGGCGGCGTCGTGGAGCATGGCGAGTAGGCCGCGGATACCCTTGTGGCCGCGGGCAAGGTCCATCAAGGCCTTCTCGTCGCCGCGGAGGAATTGAAGCCGGTCGAACGGCCGCACCTCGGACCATGCCAGCACGAACCGGCTGGTCTCGGGACACAGCTTGTTCGCCCGATTGAACCGCGAGCGATCAAGCAGTTCGGCCGGCGGCTGGAAGGAAGCGATCCGGCCCGCTTCGGCCAACGGAGAATGCTTCAACGCCGGCGGATCGCCGTTGCCGGAGTCGCGCCACACGCAACCCCAAACGTCGGTCCATTCGTTTTGCTTTCCCAACTTGGCGGCCGACCGCTTGCCGCCGGTCGACGCGGTACGGACGTCGCTCGGATAGCGGACGGACATCTCCGTCACCTCATCCGCATGCAACGACTCGACGCCGGTCGGTATCCAAAGGTCTCGTGGAACGCGGGGGACGGGTTCGTGGTTGAGGGTCTTTACGACCAGTTCGCGAGACGTCATGGGAGTAACAAGTTTGGCTTGCCCATTAGGAACGAGGATTTTGGCAGTTTTGGCTTGCCTCTAGTGGGGGTGTCGATTGGGGAAATTATACCACGGTAACCGGGACGTCAACCGGGTCCCAAAAAATTGTTTGGCCACCTCTTCGTGCCCCCCCGATCGGCGGGTTATTTTGTCGTCGTGTTCGAGCCTCGTCCGCTCGACCGCACGGATCCTGGCCATCCGCCGTTGGTTCCATTAAACTAACCCGAGAGTGTCCGGGAATTGGCCGCAAAAAATGTTATTTACCCCCGGGTGAATACACCCGGGGCACGGTCTGGTGCGAAAAACCACTCCTCCCCGCCGTGTATTCACGGCGGGCTAAATGGTATTCACGGCGGGCTAAATGGTATTCACGGCGGGCTAAATGGAATTATTCCCGGACACCCTCGATTAATCCCTGACCCCTAATCCCTTTTGTTCCCATGCAGACTCAACTTTGTATACTCGGCGGCGGGCCGGGCGGATACGCCGCCGCGTTTCGCGCCGCCGACCTGGGGCTGAACGTTGCCCTGGTCGATATCGAATCGCGATTGGGCGGCGTCTGCCTGTTGCGAGGATGCATTCCGTCGAAAACCCTGCTCCACGTCGCAAAAACCATCGACGAGGCCAAGCACCTCGGCCAGTGGGGCGTTACGTTCTCCGATCCGAAGATCGATATCGACGCATTGCGGGCGCGAAAGGAAAAGGTCATCGCCACGCTGACCGGCGGTCTGAAACAACTCGCCGCCAAACGCAAAGTAAATCTGGTCCGCGCCCGGGCCGCGTTCGAGAATTCGCAAACGCTCAAGCTCGAACCGGTCGACGGCAATCCTTTGGCCGACGACCGGATTACGTTTGACCACTGCATTGTGGCCACCGGCTCCAGCCCGACGCGGATTCCGGCGTTCGATCTGCCCACGCCGCGCGTGATGGATTCGACCGGTGCGTTGGAGTTGCCCGACGTACCCGAGTCGTTGCTGGTGGTCGGCGGCGGGTACATCGGATTGGAAATGGGCACGATCTACGCCGCGCTGGGTACTGCCGTCTCGGTGGTTGAAATGACCGACGGCCTTTTGCCCGGTGCCGACCGCGATCTGGTCAGGCCGCTGCAAAAGAAGCTTCAGGGAGCATTCAAGGCGATCTACCTGAACGCCAAGGTTGCCTCGATGATCGACAAAAAGGACTCGATCGAAGTTGTCTTTGAGGGAGACGTGCCCGAGCGGGTGCAGCGGTTCAGCCGCGTGCTGCTCTGTGTTGGACGGCGTCCAAACAGCACGGGAATCGGTTTGGAAAAGACCCAAGTCGAAATTGACTCGCATGGATTCATCGTCGTCGATCCGCAACGGCGCACGGCCGATCCGCACATCCTGGCCATCGGCGACGTGGCCGGAGAGCCAATGTTGGCCCACAAGGCGGCGCACGAAGGCAAAACGGTCGTCGAAGCGCTGGCCGGAAAAACGGCCGCCTTCGAGCCACTAGCCATCCCGGCGGTTGTGTTCACCGACCCCGAGATCGCCTGGGCCGGGCTGACCGAGACCGAGGCGAAAGCCGAGGGGCGACAGGTCGAGGCGGCCCAGTTCCCCTGGGTGGCCAGCGGTCGTGCTCAGGCGATCGGACGAACCGAGGGCCTGACCAAATGGATCGTCGATCCGCAAACGGAGCGCGTCCTCGGATGCGGCATCGTCGGATGTGACGCCGGAGAGATGATCGGCGAGGCCGTCTTGGCGATCGAAATGGGATGCTCGGTCCGAGACCTGACCGAGACTATCCATCCCCATCCGACGCTAAGCGAAACGCTCGGCGCCGCGGCCGAGGTGAATCTCGGAGTGGCCACCGACCTGTACCGGCCGAAGAGAGACCGGCGGAAATAAACGCCACGGGGAAAAAGGGGAGGAGAGAAGAGTGAGGAGTGAGGAGTGATTTGGGAAATCGTACGACACGCTTCCCTCCTCCCTCTTCTCTCCTCCCTCTTCTCCCTGCTCCCTTTTTCGCTGGCCTCAGCTTACCCGCCGCGAGCCTGCTGCTGGCCCGGAGGAGCTTGTCGGACCCGCTTCTGCACGTCCGTTTCCAACACACCAAAGGTGGCTTCGTGCCGCTGAATGGTCAACTGCAAGGCATGAAGCATCCGCTTGGCGGTGTAAAAATTCGTGATGATCCGCTGCGTTACCGGAATCGGATGCGTGGGCATACCGAACGGCTGCGGATTCAGACCGAAGTCAATTATCAATTCTTCCGGCGTGCCGGTGACCCGGCAGAAGTTGGCGTACAGCGCCATCGCCTTGGAATCGTCAATCTCCACCTGGACCCGCTGTTGTGGAGGCGTTTGCGCACCCGGTCCGTCACCCTTTTCGGGAGTAGGCGGGAGAGCGGGGGTTTCTTCTGGCTTGTCGGACTTTGCCACGGAACGGTCCTCTCTCTAGGGAAATTTTTGACTGCCCCTCGAAATAAACGACACGCCAATTATAGCACGAGATTGACGGTCGAGCAGGTACTAACCCACATGTTATAACCCGTGGGCTTTTCTTTTTTCGTAGTGGTGGGGTGGCACTGGCGTTTCGCCAGTGCTGGCGGGAACACGGGCAAGATGCTCGTGCCACCCCGCCGCGACCATTTCTTCCCCTTTTCCCCAAAACGGGGCAAGTCCACGCTCAACTTTGCCGATTATTCCGACGGCGTCGTATAGGAAGGGTTTGCGGATGAATTGCGCAGAGCTTGGAGAACACGCAGATTAACACGGGCGTTTAGCGGCCGCCGGTACGGCGGCCAGGGGAATGAATCATACTGGTCGCCGTGCCGGCGACCGCTAAACGGGACAAACTCGGCCACCATCGGCGGCCGCTAATCGGAATTACCAATGACCACCACTCGC
>CBDAFL010000170.1:0-2013 GCA_965195225.1 uncultured Thermoguttaceae bacterium | reverse complement strand
GACAATCGATCCAACGGCGTTTCGCGGCGGTTCCCAGTCGAGGTCAGCAAAACTCACCCCGCCAAAATCCATCAACTGCCCGCGCGAGAACAGATTCGCGACGGCCATAGCGCGCACATGAACACGCACACTCCTGAAATCATCGGCAATTTCGAGAACGTTGTATTGGCGATGAACGCCGGTCGGGCGTTCGTTCGCGCCGGCACAGAGCGAACCGGCACTTATGACTGCCATTCTTTCTTGGTCGGGAAGCCAGACCTGATGCGGCGCAACCTGTGTCTTATGCTGATGTCCGTAGAGTCCAAGGCGAAAGCCGCGCCCGATCATGCCGCGTACAATATCAACATCCATGTAATCGGTACGGTATGGCGGTCCGTCGATACCGTGATGCCAGACTGCCATACGGAGATCAAACTGTCTTGCCTCAGTCGGAAATGGAATTTCTCGGTCGTTTGGGTTAGAATCACATCCCAAACGAGGGGGATTCCATGCCCAAGACACGACGAAGCTTTGGTTTCGGCCAGAAGGTAGCCATCCTGAAGAGGTATTTGGTCGACAAGGTCCCCATCTCTGACCTGTGCGACGAGTACGGCATCAAGCCCAACCAGATCTACGCCTGGCAGAAGGTTCTGTTTGGCCACGGCGACGCCGCCTTCGAGCAGGCCGGCGGGCGGACTCGCGGCGAGGTGGCTGCTCAGAAAGAGAAGATGGTTCGCCTGGAGGCCAAGCTCCAGCAGAAGAACGAGGTCATCTCCGAACTGATGGAGGAGAATGTCCGCGCAAAAAAAGCCATTGGGGAACTCTGAAAGGACGTTGGGTTCCCCGCGACACACGGGACGAGGTGGTGGACTACGTGCGCCGTTGGAACGCGCGGACGGAAATTGCCGTTTGCTCGCTGGTACTGTGGCTGGGCATCACGCTCAGCAAGTTCCACGACTGGCGTCGGCGCTACGGCAAGGCCAACGAACACAACGCCTGGATCCCGCGCGACGGGTGGCTCAACGATTGGGAGAAGCAAGCCATCATCCGCTTCTCCTTCGAGTACCCGTTGGAGGGCTATCGACGGCTAGCGTTCATGATGCTCGACCGCGACGTGGTGGCCGTCAGTCCGTCGAGCGTGTATCGCGTTCTGAAGGCGGCAGGCCGCATCGGACGATCGACGAACAAGCCCTCGAAGAAAGGCACGGGCTTCCATCAGCCGCAAAAACCCCACGAACACTGGCATATCGACATCAGCTACATCAACATCCACGGCACGTTTTACTACCTGACGACGATTCTCGACGGCTACAGCCGCTACATCGTGCATTGGGAGATTCGCCGCTCGATGACCGAGCAAGACGAACTGGTGGTCTTGCAACGGGCGCGGGAGAAATTCCCGAATGAGACGCCGCGGATCATCAGCGACAACGGGGCGCAGTTTTTGGCCAAGGACTTCAAGGAGTTCATCCGCATCTGCGGGATGACGCACGTGCGCACGAGTCCCTACTATCCGCAAAGCAACGGCAAGCTGGAGCGATTCCACGGCAGCATCAAGGGCGAGTGCATCCGGCCGGGCACGCCGATTTCGTTGGAAGACGCGATTCGCATCGTGACTCAGTACGTGGAACACTACAACCAGGTGCGATTGCACAGCGCGATCGGCTACGTGGCGCCGGCAGACAAGTTGGCCGGCCGCGAGGGAGAAATCTTCGCCGCGCGTGACCGCGAACTGGCCGAGGCGCGGGAAAGGAGAAAAGCTCAACGGGAAGCCACGCGGCTTCAGGCACTTGCCTAATCGAAGCAAACATGCTATCATCAACGACGACCTGGGCGGAGGATAGGGCTCCGGTGGGAACCGACCCGAGCGCCGACTCAGGGGTTGTGAGCGAGGGTCGGGCGGCGGCAACGCTGCCGTCCACCTCCCTCGCTTACAACACCAATGCGGAAAATCCAAGCACTACCAAACAACTTCAACACCTTAACGATCCTAACCCGCCAATCGACGCTTCCATTTCACGCTGAACCAAGACA
>CBDAFL010000169.1:0-10726 GCA_965195225.1 uncultured Thermoguttaceae bacterium | reverse complement strand
TGTTCACAATTGGGTTCGCAAGAACCTTGGCGATACCTTGACCTCCAAACGTCTCGCTACGTATAAAGAATTCCGAGGCGCAACAAAAACAGCCGCAATAACTTAGCGTTTTAATCAGACCAGGCCGGGGGTGAGGGCGGTTGGCGGCGCTAGCCGATGTTGGTGCGGCAGTTAAACTGCTGCACCAGCGGTTACGCCGCACTCACCCTAATCCTCTCCCGCGGGTAGAGGGAACCAATGGATGGCGGATGTGACTTGTTGGGGTGGCAGTTTAACTGCCACCCCGACAGAGCGCCCCCCACAAAAGAGGATGGATGATGGCTAGAGTAAGTCGAGCAGTTCTTCGACCGTCAGGTCGGCATCGCGGAGTATCTGGTTCAAGGTGCCCTTGCGTATCCGCCGATGGTTGGGCACCACTACGCGCGCCGGAGGTTGATCGCGGCGAAGCACCATGTGGCTGCCGCGCTGGCGGCGGAACACGAAACCGGCGCGCTGTAATGCGTGCCGGACCTCTTGCCCAGACAAATCCGTTGGAATCCTTGCCATTACGCCGGACTTTCCACTTCAACAATCTCGCGTCCGGCTTCCGTGGGAATCGGGTCGCCCGACTCGACGCAGTCCTCCAAATAGACGGACATGGCCTCGCGGATGTTCGCCAACGCCTCGCCCCGCGTGTCCCCTTGGCTGA
Source organism: uncultured Thermoguttaceae bacterium (assembly GCA_965195225.1). Lineage (GTDB taxonomy): Bacteria > Planctomycetota > Planctomycetia > Pirellulales > Thermoguttaceae > JAHIKV01. The sequence continues at coordinate 10,038 of CBDAFL010000169.1, read as the reverse complement.
CACAGCCGGGCAGCGCCGGAACGACGGCGACAAATCCACCATCGGGTTCCTGCTGAAAAATTACCGTGTAGCTCATGAGCATTCTCGTGGATGTGCAAGGAAACTGGGCGCACATGAATTATACCATGCGTTCGAGGAGTGTGGAAGAGAACGTCGGGTGGATCGCAACCTACCCTACACTTTCACGTCAGGAGACGAATAATGCACCCAAGCAATCAAAAATCAGAAATCAGAAATCAGAAATCAGCCTTTACCCTGGTGGAGCTTTTGGTGGTGATTACGATTATCGGCATTTTGATCGCGCTTCTGCTGCCGGCGGTGCAGGCGGCGCGCGAAGCGGCTCGTCGGGCAGAGTGCCAGAACAAACTCAAACAACTCGGGCTGGCCTTGCAAAACTACCACTCGGCGCACAACTGCTTCCCGGCCGCCGATTCAGTCACCATTCCCGATCAGTGCAGTGCTGATTGCCGCGGTACGCCACTGTACGTCTCCATAATGCCGTTCATCGAAACCCTAAATCTGTCGGAAAAGTTCGACTCCAACTGCGCTCAGGGATGGATTGCGTGGTCGCGCCAAAACCCCGACCCCGACGGTTGGAACCCGTTGGCGAAATTGCGGTTGCCGATCTACCAATGTCCCAGCGACGATCGCCCATCGTCGTATCCCAATATGCGCGTGTACTATGGCGTCGTCGGCGGAAAGAGCAACAGCAGCATCGAACACGGCGGTATCTGGGGCGACGTATTCACCGACGGCCTGTTCGCCATGAATCGCTGGCGGCGTTTTGCCGACATCCGCGACGGCAGTTCCTCCACGTTTGCCATGGGCGAGAGTGTGCATTCCGCTTTCTTGGGTTTTGCATATTCAATATCGGCAGGCGGAGTGAGTCCCGCTTCGGGTTACGGTGTCCCAGAAACAGGGGCCCCGCAGCCGTGGTTCGGCGGAAGCAGTTGCATGGAAGTAGATAATTGCGGACCGCGCTATCAGGACCTCGGCCGATGCTGCCGCAGCACCATGAACCCAATCAACTTAAGCCTTTTGCCCTTCCCTTGCTCCCCCGGCAGCCAGTCTTGCAACGTGGAGAACGAAGTCCCCTTCGGAAGTTTTCACGCCGGAGGGACAAACTTCGTCTTCGCCGACGGCCACGTCTCTTTCATCAACGACACGATCAACCTCAACTTGTACCAAGCATTGAGTACAATCGACGGCGAAGAGTTAGTCTCGGGTGTGGATTACTAAAGGGGAAGGGACCAAAGGCCAGGGGATAGGAGCGGAAAATGAACGCCCCGCAACTGTGGTCGCGGGAAGCAAGGCCATTTAGTCTGCTCGTCTGCTTTGTATGCCCGCCCATAATGCGGCGTACTTTCATCGCCGATCGACTGGTTTCAAGTCAGCTGGAATGTTATACCTCATTGCACTAAGATTCATGAACCGACACCCGGCAATCCCCCCCTTCGTTCCACGAGAGTTTCCCATGAATAAAACGATCTCAACTACGGATACCGTGGTATTTGGTTTACCCTGGGCACGAAGCGGACGATCAACCAGTACGGCGACAAGTATTCCGGCGGACTGGGAACCTATACGGCCAATCACGTGCCGATGGCCATTTACGCCGAAAAGGCCGACAAAACCTTCTTCGTCTACGGCGGCGCGAAAGGTGGCAATAAACCGTTGCTGGCGATGATCTCATACTACGATCACAAGCGCCGCGTCGTTCCGCGCCCCACGATCGTCCACGACTGGCAAACCGCCGACCCGGCAATCCGAGAGCAAAACGTCAACGATCCGCACGACAACCCTAGCCTCTGCATCGACGGGAAGGGGCATCTTTGGGTCTTCGTCAGCGGAAGAGGGAGTTTCCGCCCCGGTCTGGTTTACCGAAGCACGGAGCCGTACGGCATCGAACAGTTCGAGTTGGTCCGCGTATGGGAAATGACCTATCCACAATCGTGGTGGATCAAGGGCAAGGGATTTTTGCACCTGTTCACGAAGTACACCTCCGGCCGGGAACTGTATTGGATTACCAGCCGCAAAGGCACTCGCTGGGGCAACGACAATCGCTTCGCCGGTTTCGGCGGCCATTATCAGACCAGCAGCCAGGTGGGCAACAGCGTGATAACCGCGTTCAACATGCACCCCGACGGAGTGGGCGACAGACGGACCAACCTCTACTACATGCGAACCGACGACGCCGGCCGCACTTGGAAGAACTATCGGGACGAAACGATCAAAACACCGCTCGATAGGATCGACAACCCGGCCCTGGTCCGCGATTACCAAGCCGAAAAACGGCTGGTCTATATCCACGATCTCAACCTCGACCGGCAAGGCCGTCCGCTGATCCTTTACACGACCAGCGCGAACTACGCCGCCGGCCCGCCGGGCGATCCGCGCTGGTGGACCGTCGCTCATTGGAACGGGAAGCAGTGGCAGTACGCCGAGGTCACCCGCGCCAAGCACAACTACACCACCGGTTCGATCTACGTCGAGGACGATCTTTGGCGGATCATCGGACCGACCGAACCGGGTCCGCAACCGCTAGGCTGCGGCGGCGAGGTGGCCGTGTGGACCAGCCGCAACGAAGGCAAGACCTGGCATAAAGACCGCGACGCGACGCATGACAGCGAGTTTAACCACACCTACGTTCGTCGCCCGCTGCATGCCCATCCCGATTTTTACGCCTTCTGGGCCGACGGCGACACGCGGAAGTGTTCCAAGTCTCACTTCTACTTCTGCAATCGCTCTGGCGATCGCGTGTGGCGTTTGCCCTACGACATGCAGGGTGAGTTCGCCGAGCCGGAACCGGTCTACTCTCACTAACTCTTTCCAACGCCCGGAGATTATGGTAAAAAGTAAGGAAGAGGTAGTTATCAAGTCACCGGGAGAGTGCAATGAAAAATCGTGAGAAGTCAAATGCCTCGAGAGTTACTCGTCGGGGATTCTTGGGACGCGCGGCATGCACGGCGGCGGGGGTATGTCTGGCGCCGTCGATCGTGCCGGCGTCGGTCCTCGGCGCCGAGGCCCCGAGCAACCGGATCAACGTCGGAATGATCGGCCAGGGCAACCAGAGCACCGTCCTGACGCCGGCCTTCCTGGAACAGTCCGACGTGCAAGTGGTGGCCGTCTGCGACGTTAACACCGCCAGCCACGGATACGCGAACCCCAAACAATTCCTCGGCCGCAAGCCGGGGCGGGATACGGTCAACGCCTACTACGCGAAGAAAACCGGCGTCGGCCAATACAAAGGGTGCGACGCCTACACCGATTTCCGCGACGTGATCGGCCGGGGCGACGTGGACGCCGTGGCGATCATCGTGCCCGACCACTGGCACGCGATCATGACCATCGCGGCGGCCCGTGCGGGTAAGGACATCTACTGCGAAAAACCGCTCTCGCTCTGCGTCCGGCAAGGACAAAAGATGGTCGAGGCGGTCCGCCGGCACAAGCGGGTGTTGCAAACCGGAAGCAAGTTCCGCTCGGACCCCGTCGCCCGCCGCGCCTGCGAACTGGTCCGCAACGGACGGATCGGCCGGGTGAAGCGCGTCCTCAGCGATATTGCCGCGAACAACGCAACAAGTCCCGGGCCGGGTTGGAAGCCCATGCCAATCCCCGAGGGGTTCGATTACGACTTCTGGCTAGGCCCCGCGCCGCTGGCCCCGTATCACAAGGACCGCTGCTTCTATCGCTTCCGTTTCATTCTCGACTATTCCGGCGGCCAGACTACGAACTTTGGCTGCCACAGCAATGGATTGGTCCAGTGGGCCTTGGGCGGCGACGGTGGCGGGCCGGTCGAGTTCGAGGACCTCGGCGCGGAGTGGCCCCCGGCCGGCGACCTGTTCACCACGCCCACGAAGGTCGATTTCCGTGCCCGATACGCCAACGGCGTCGAGCTGCACTGTCTGACCACAAAACGGGGATTCGGCGTCCGGTTCGAGGGGACCGAAGGTTGGGTCGATTACTCCTTCGCCGGATTGCGGACCTCACCCGAGTCGTTGAAGGATGAAAAACCCGGTCCGAAAGACGTTCGTCTATACGCCGACTTGCCGAAGCTTCCGAAACAGCGAGTAAGACGTCTGAAAACGTACCTCCACGTGCGGAACTTCATGGATTGCGTCAAGTCGCGCGAGGACCCGGTCGAACCGGTCGAGGCCGGCCATCGCACGGCCAGTCTGTGCCACCTAGGCAACATCGCCATGAAGTTGGGGCGAAAAATCCGTTGGGATCCGAAGCGGGAGCAAGTTATCGACGACCCCCAGGCCGCCGAAATGCTCGGCCGTCCGATGCGTGTCCCGTGGACGATTTGACGGCCCTTTCTTGTTTCCATGCTCCGCGTGGGAACTTGAGTGACAATCACTCTTCCGGTGGATATGAATGGATGGTTGAGGAAATGTCGCCATGTATCGAGCCACGCCCACCGTCCCGATGCGCCGCGGGTTGTCGATCCGCAAGCTGCTGGTTGCGCTGGTGTTGGTGTTGGCGTTGCCGGTGTTGGGATTCTCGTTGTGGCCGAAGTTTTCCTGGTCGAAGCCCGACGCCGGGCCGATGATGCACCTCGTCGAGAAGTACCTGATGCCCGAAAACTACTTCAACGGCGTGGACAGCGCCGACAATCAGACGATGTACCAGGGCTGGGATCCCGACACCGTGCGATTCGCGTCCCCGCTCTTTCCGCCCGCCCAAGACACGCCGGGGCGCGGCGACTATTACAACTTCGGCAGCGCCCACGCCAACGGCTTTCAGATGGCCTTCTGCGACGGCTCGGTGCAGATGATCAACTACTCGATCAACCCCGAAGTCCACAGCTACCTGAGCAGCCGCAACGACGGCCTGGCGATCGACGGCAAGAAGTTCTGAGAAATCGGACACTTTTTGACGAACGGCGTAGCCCTACCGCCTTGAATCTGTTCTATTGGTGGGACTCACCGCGCTCGGTCTACCCCGCCTTTTTCTGATAACAGAGAGCTTAAAAATGTCGTGCAAAGCCACCGTCGTGATGCTGCACGTTGTCGTAGCGTCGGGCCTTGTCCTCTGCTGTTCCGCAATGGCGGCCGATCGTGACGACAAACCGCGGCAACCAACTCGCCAGTGGGTCGTCTACATCTTGCCACACTCACACGTCGACATCGGTTACACGTGCCTGCAACCGGAGGTCGAGCGCACGCAATGGCGGAACATCGACTTGGCGCTGGACCTTTGCCGCAAGACGGCAGACTATCCGGACGGAGCGCGGTTCAAATGGAACACCGAGGTCCTGTGGGCGGTTGAAAGCTATCTGCGTGAGGCCCCACCGAAGAAACAGCAACAACTGATCGAAGCCATCCGCGCCGGACAGATCGAACTGCAAGCGCTTTACGGCAACGAGTTGACCGGGCTGTGCCGCCCGGAAGAACTGCTGCGGCTGTGCGAGTGTGCCCAACGACTCTCGAAACGTTGCGGGGTGAAGATCGATACGGCGCTTATCAGCGACGTGCCAGGTTACACGTGGGGGATCGTGCCCACACTGGCACAGGCCGGCGTGAAATATTTCTCCATTGGCCCGAACTATATCGCTCGCATCGGCCGGACGTTGAGCGAGTGGGCCGACAAGCCGTTCTACTGGATTGCCCCAGACGGCCGGCAGAAGGTTCTCTGCTGGGTACCTTACATGGGCTACGCTCTGGGCCACACCAAATTCAAGTTTGACCAAGATTTGCCCGAGCGACTTGCGCAACTCGATCGGGCCAACTACCCCTACGACATCGTGCAACTGCGTTGGAGCATCGGCGACGACAACGGTCCGCCCGACGTCTCGCTGCCTGAGGTGGTGAAGAACTGGAACGCAAAGCACGAATATCCGAAGATGGTCATCGCCACCGCCTCGGAGATGTTCCGCGAATTCGAGAAGCGGTATGGCGACAAGATTCCCAGCTTCCGCGGCGACTGGACGCCGTACTGGGAGGACGGCGCAGGCTCGTCGGCGCGGGAGACCGCCCTGAACCGCACGGCCGCCGAACGGCTCGTGCAGGCCGAAGCCCTTTGGGCGATGCTTGCCCCGGCCTGGTATCCCGTCGACCGGTTCTCCGCCGCGTGGCGCAATGTGATCCTTTATAACGAACACACCTGGGGCGCCTACAACAGCATCAGGCAGCCCGACGCACCGTTCGTCAAGGATCAGTGGAAGATCAAGCAGGCGTTCGCCATCGACGGCGACGCCCAGTCGCGGGAACTGCTAATTTCCGCCACGGCCGGCCGCGGCACGGAACCAAACGTATGGAGGAAACAGAAATGGGCGGCCGGCGTCGACGTATTCAACACATCCTCCTGGCCCCGCACCGACTTGGTGGTGCTGCAAAAGGGCGACAAGAAGCCGGGTGAGGTCGTGCTCGGACCCGATGGCCGGCCCGTTCCCTCGCAACGCCTTTCCACCGGCGAATTGGCCTTTCTGGCCAAGGACGTTCCGCCGCTGGCGAGCAAGCGGTTCTCGATCGTTCCCGGCAAAGCCCCGGCGGAAGGCAAAGCCAAGGCCGAAGGAACAAGGCTCAGCAGCCCGACCGTCACGCTCCAAGTCGATCCACTCTCGGGCGCAATCGTCAGTCTCCGCGGTAACGCGATCGACGCCGAACTAAGCGACACCGCCTCGGGCGTGGCTCTGAACCGCTACTACTACGTGCTCGGCGACAAGGTGAAGGAGGCACAACAGGCGGGGCCGGCAAAGGTCTCCGTCAAGGAATCCGGCCCACTAGTGGCCTCGCTGCTGGTCGAGTCCGACGCGCCGGGCTGCGCGAAGTTCACCCGCGAGTACCGCGTCGTAGACGGTCTGGACCGCGTGGACATTGTAAACGTGCTCGACAAGAAGGCCGTGCGGCGGAAAGAAGGCGTGCATCTGGGCTTCGCCTTCAACGTGCCGGAGGGCGTGATGCGGATGAACATCCCCTGGGCCGTCATCCAGCCCGAAGTGGACCAGCTTCCCGGAGCCTGCAAAAACTGGTTCACCGTAGGGCGTTGGGTGGACGTGTCGAACCAGGAGTACGGCGTGACCTGGGCCACCCTCGACGCTCCGTTGGTGGAAGTCGGCGCGATCACCGCCGACAAGATCGGGGAGGCGGGCAACCCCAACGTGTGGCTCGACAAACTGGAACCATCGCAAACCCTCTATTCCTGGGTGATGAACAACCATTGGTTTACGAACTACAGGGCCGAGCAGGAAGGACCGACGACGTTCCGCTACGCCTTGCAGCCGCACAAGCAGTACGACCCGGTGGCGGCGCAGCGGTTTGGTATCGAGTGTAGCCAGCCGCTGGTGGCCGTGCCGGCGCGCGGCCCGGCGCCCAGCGGACGCCCTTTCCTGGAACTGGACACCCCGGACGTGATCGTGGCTTCGATCAAACCCAGCACGGACCGCAAGGCCTGGATTATTCGCCTCTTCGGCGCCGCCGGCCGGCCGGCCGAGGTTGGTCTGCGTTGGGGCGATGCCACGCCAAAAGCCGTCTGGCTGAGCAATCTTGCCGAGGAACGAATAATGGCCGTTACCGGTCCGATCAGCGTGGCGGCTTGGGAAGTGGTCACTCTTCGGGCGGAGCGCCCGGCGCCGTGAGGACGTGAAGCGTACCGGAATTCCGGAACTGCCCGCGGAACTCAATTCGGCAGAACGGTGATTTTCAGCGGGTTGGCGGCCGCGCCGTCGCCCCGGACCACGATTACCTCGGCTTCCGCCATTCTGGCCGGCATGAGTTTTGGCATTGTGAAGCGGACGCCCAAGTCGTACCAGCCAAGAATCTCGGCGTCGATTTCCTCTCTGCCGACGATCAGCAGAACCCGTCCTGGTTGAGGCCCAAACCCCTCGCCCGCCAGGAGGACTTCGCCGCCTGATTTCGCGACGATAGGCTCCAACTCGAAGGCCGCTGGATCGATCGGCAAGATGTCGGCCGGCGGCAGGCTCGCGCCGTTGTTGGCCTTCGTGGTCTCCGCAATCTCCTCGGCGGCATCGACCAACACTTGGAGCACGGAGAACGGCGTCGGATTGCCTTGCGCGTCGCGTCCGGTTGCGTAGACCTCAATCGGAAGCCGGATGTCGACGCTTTGCACCTCGCCCGCTTCGATGGCCGTGACCCGCACGCCGGCCTGCGGCACGTCCGCCGCTAGCCGCTCCTCGTTGCCCGCGAAAAGCATTACGTCGAACGGACGCGAGATCGGCCGGTTGCCGTTGTTGCGGAACCAGACGCGGTATCGCGGCCCAAGTTTTTTATCCATGTGTCCGGGATCGACGAACCGCACGGCCACCAGTTGCAGATCGGAGCGCGGATCGGAAATCCTCACCGGCGGCAGATCGACCCACGTGCCGCAAGCCACCACCGGCAGCGGAATCCAGATCGGAGTTTCCCAATAGACCCACGCCGGAGCCGGTGCATAAACTACCGGCCGGCAGTAGATCGGCCGCGGATCCCAATAGGGATTGCAAACGTATCCCCACGACCATTGAACCCACGGACTCCACCTCGGATACCAGTGCACGCCAGCGAACAGCGACGGCCCCCAATACCGGTGCTTGAAACAGTGGTGCGTGTATTTCGGACTGACGTGGCCACGGTGGAAGTTCGGTCGAGGACCGTGATTGTAGAACCCCATCCGACGTGCCACGTCGCCGTGCCGGACCATGCGGTACTGATCGGCCAGTCTGAGCGATCGGGCCGTCTTGCCCGCGGTCAGACGGGCCAACTCGCCTTTTTTCAGCCGATTGTGATGCCGCGTCATTGACGTATTGCGGCCGGAGCGGGGAACCGCTCGCGAATTTGCGTGTTTTTGCGGGACCAGCCGCTTGTGAACGTCCCCGATCTTTGAGCGGTTGTGTTTGCCGTGCTTGGGGACGCCTTTTCCGGCGTGAGTCTTCGGGATCGGTTTCTTGCCGATGTTTGAACGGCCTCCGTGTTTCGGGGAACTCTGGCGATTGGCGTGCTGTTTTTTCTTCGGCCCCTTGCCGAACTGCGGACCTGTCTTCCGTTGCGTGGTTGCTTGATGATGTGGCCGGAACCGCTGTTGATTCGAGTTTGGTCCGGCTTTCTTGCGTGGTGTTTGAGGACTTATCCGCCGGGGCGCGTGTTTGGGGCTGGATATTTTGCCTCTTTCCGTGCCCCCGAGATGTTGTCTGGCGTCCGACATCCTCGGCTGCTTGCGGGTGGACGCCGGCGCCTTCCGTCGATCGTCCGCGGTCGATCGATTTCTGTTTGCCCCCGAATAGCTTTTGTGGCGGTTCGGCTGGCTTTTTGTTGAACTGGCGGACGACCTCTTCCGGGGCGGGGCCGACTGCCGTTGACGTGTTGCGGATCGGGCGTGAGGCGGCCTGCTCCGGTCGGCTTGTGCCCGAGAGTGGCCGGCGCGCGAGGAGGCGCCGGCGTTGCGATTTCTCGCCGAATGGTTTCCGGCGCCTGCGTGTCGCTGGGCGGCCCATGCCGGTCCCGCGACGATCATCCACATACCCATCGCGACGATGAGCATCTTACCGAACGTCTTAATGTGAATATCCATCATGGCTTTCTCCTTTCACGCATCACAAGTTTCGAGAACCAGATTTTTATGACGCGATCTCCGTGCCAATCGATGAAATACTCGCCCGAGCGGGTCGGAGCGTTCCGTCCCGAAGTACGCTTACACGACGAATACCCCTGAAATCCCGGGTATTTCGCCATGACGGTGGTTTCCGAAGCCGCTGTTTGTGGCTGGTTTTCCAGGCAACCGGAAAGCGACGTCGCGTAGTCATTGCGACTACTAGCGAATCACAATGACTACACCAGGAGGCTTGGAGCGTGTTCTGGGATAGTTCTTTTAGCAGTCCGTTGAAAAAGGGTGCCACTGCTGGCTTGCCCAGCAGTGCGGGGAGAAACACCCGGGAAAACACTGCTGGACAAGCCAGCAGTGGCGCCCGAACTCTCGAAAACCGACTTTTTCAACGGACTGGTAGCTGCTCCTTCTCAACCGGCCTCTGAGGCCCTATACTTGTAGCAAAGGATGCCTTTATGCCGCCTTTTCTCGGGCGGGGGGCCAAAGGGGTAGAGTTTTTTA